>NZ_WOTO01000001.1 GCF_010993775.1 Fodinicola feengrottensis
GAATGCCGATGCCGAGATAGTCCGACTACGACGCGCGGCACAGTCCTCAGGAAACCAGTGTGGCACTGATGAGTGCGGTACCTCGATGGGACGACGCCGGCTGTGGAGGTCGTGGGCTGTGGAGCGGACGGCTGCGGGTACGAGCCGTCCCCAGCCCTAGCAACAGCATCGGGTCGCACCGGCCACGCTCGTTCACGCAAGCCCCGGTGTTGACCTGCGAGTCGTGGTCGGGGCCGGCACACTGCTCGGACTGGACGACAAACCAGCCTTCCTCGCCGGGTGCGGCGCGATCCCGGCCAGCATGGCCCGCCGCCTGGCCAAAGACTCCACCTGGCGGCGGCTGCTCACCGACCCGAGCTCCACCAAGCTCATGGAAGCCGGTCGGGCACGTTATCGACCGTCGATGGCATTGCAGGAATTCATCGAAGCCCGAGACGTGACGTGTCGTTGGCCTGGGTGTCGCTGTGCTGCCCAGCGTTGCGACAAGGACCACTCCATCCCGTTTCCGGACGGGTGCACCTGCAAGGAAAATCTCCTCTGCCTCTGCCGTTTTCACCACCGGTTGAAAACGCATTCGGATTGGAAAGCCAGACTCGACCCCGACGGCACCTACACCGTCCTGAGCCCCACCGGACGCGTCTACGTCACCGAGCCACCACCGCCCGGAGAAGACGTCGCGCCACCGACCAGAAACGGACGCCGCGGGTCGATTTACCTGAACGACAAGGACGAACCACACGTCCAACCGCCACCACCCGAAAAAAACCCACCACCTGGCCAACCGAACCACCGTTCTAAAGAGCGGTCAGCTGGCCACCCAGAGGCAGAAGGGGTGGCCAGCTGGGTCGAGGTGTACGCGTACGTCGTCCTGCGGTTGGAAGTCGGCCAGCGTCGACCCGCAGGCGAGGGCGTGGGCGCTGGCGGCCTGGAGGTCGTCGACGCGGATCTCCAGGTGCATCATCATTTGCTGTTTGGATGGCTCGGTGGGCCAGCTCGGTCGCTCGTACGGGCTCTCGGTTTGGAAGGACAGCCGCACGCCACCGTCCGGCGCGTCGAGCATGACCCAGTCCTGCTCGTCGACCAGGACATTCCGGTTGAGCAGTCTCGCGTAGAACTGGGCGAGCTCGCGCGCATCGGGTGCGCTGATATTGACCGTCGTCAGCGTCAAATGTGAATGTCCCATTCTCGCCAGGCTAGCCGGCGGGAGGAACCTGCGGGTGATGGGCGAGCAGGGTGTGGCTGGCCTGACCAACCGTCGAATCGCCGCCGCGGCCGGCGTGTCGCTGGGCTCCCTCACGTACCACTTTCCCAACCGGTGCCACCGGCACCACCCAGGTCTCGGCCGCCCTCACCATGCTGGTGATCGGCGCCAGCAGCTAGTCCTTGGGGGGACGGCCTCGGCGGGGGATTTCGGGGGTGGCGCGGGGCATTCGGTTGGCGTCGGTCAGGGCCCGCCGGAGCAGGAACTCGATTTTGCGCGTTGGTGCTGCGGAGCTCGGCGGCGGCCCATTTCGCGAGGGCGTCGTGGACCGCCGGGTCGAGTCGTAGCAGGATGTTTTTTCGTTCCGCCACGGGAAAACCTCACTGGTAGAGCGAGCCGGCGTTGACCACGGGTTGGGTGTCGCGGTCGCCGCAGAGTACGACGAGCAGGTTGGACACCATGGTGGCCTTGCGCTCCTCGTCCAGTTGTACGACGTTGTTCTCGGCCAGCTTGTCCAGGGCCAGTTTCACCATGCCCACCGCGCCTTCCACGATTTGCTGCCGGGCCGCCACCACCGCGCCGGCCTGTTGGCGACGAAGCATCGCCTGGGCGATTTCCGGGGAATACGCCAAATGAGTGATGCGGGATTCGACGATCCGTACGCCGGCGGCCACCACTCTGGCCGCCACCTCGGAGGAGAGTTTCGCGGTGATCTCGTCCGCGTTGTCACGCAACGACATCTGGTTCGGGTTGTGCGCGTCGTACGGGTAGCTGTTGGCGATGTGCCGGACCGCGGTTTCGGTCTGGATGCCGACGAAAGCGCTGAAGTCATCGACCTCGAAAATCGCTCGCGCGGTGTCGGCGACCTGCCACACGACGACCGCGGCGATTTCGATCGGGTTGCCGTCGGCGTCGTTGACTTTCAGTGCGGTGGTCTCATGGTTGCGGATCCGGGTGGAGATCTTGCGCAGCTGGAAGAACGGGTTCACCCAGCGCAGACCGTCCTGCCGCAGGGTGCCGGAATAACGGCCGAAAAGCTGCAGGACCCGCGCCTCGCCGGGAGCCACCGACGTGAGTCCCTTGAGTGTCAGCCAGCCCAGGACGAACGCGAGCACGCCAACGACGACGGTCAGCAGGTTCGAGCCCGAAGAGGTGAGGCCGAACGAGGCCAGGATCGCCGAGTCCACCACGCCGAGCCCGAGCACGAACAGGCCCAGGCCGCCCAGCAGCAGAATCAGGCCGACGAAGAACATCACCAGGCCCGGCGCTCCGGGCTTCAGCTTCTCCCGCACCTGAGGGGCCGGCAGGTGCAGTCCCAGTTGTTCTGGGTTCGGAGTGTTCATCGCGCGCTCCTTGGCGTACGTGGATCAGATAGCCGGAGCATAGCATTGTGATATCACTTTTTCCATCGAGTGCGACGTGTCGAGATTGTCATGTTAGTTTTGACGTAACGGTTCCGGGAGGTGCGAATGTCGCTGCGGCACGCGTTGCTCGGCCTGTTGCACGACGGGCCGGCAAGCGGGTATGACCTGACCAAGATGTTCGAGAGCAGGCTGGAGCGGTTCGCCTGGCATGCCCGGCACAGCCAGATCTATCCGGAGCTCAACAAAATGGCGGTCGACGGGCTCGTCGAGGTGATCGAGGAGGGGGCCGCGCGGTCGCCGAACGTACGCGATCACCGAGGTCGGCCGGACCGACCTGCATGACTGGATGATGAACCCGCCGGCCGACCCGCAGGTGCGCAGCGAGCCACTGTTGCGGATGTTCCTGCTGTCCACATTGGACGCCGAGGACGCGCGCCCGCTGTTGCGAGCGCACGCCGACTCGGCGGCGGCCACGATCGACTGGCTCCGCCGGGAAACGGCCGAGATTCCCGCCGACCCCGACGAAACCCAGCTGGCACAGCGAATCCTCAACGAGATCGGGCTGCGCCAGAACCAGGCCGAATATGACTGGGCGATGTGGGCGATTGCCCAGCTGAACTAGCCGGTGGCCAGTTTCTGGAGTTGGGTGTAGGGACCGTTGAACCAGTCCTGGTCGCCGGGGAAGGTCCCGTGGTCCGCGCTTTGCCAGATCGTCTGGAATCCCCAGTTGAAGGGCATCGGGCCGGGCGAGCCGTTGTAGTTGGCCAGCGCCAGCGGGTTGGTCGACGAGAAGTCACCGGTGTTCCCGGTGCATTCACTCCACCACGAGGTCGCCGTGTAAATCATCGGCCACCGGGTTGTACGGGCATGGTATTCGTCGCTGAAAGCCTTGATCCAGGCCACCATCGAGCCGTAGCTCTGGCCGTAGCAGTCGGCGCCGTACGGGTTCCACTCGATGTCCAGCATTCCGGGCAGGGTTTTGCCGTCGCCGGACCAGCCGCCGCCATGGGAGACGAAATAGTCCGCCTGGGCCGCGCCGCCGGAGACATCCGGCCGCGCGAAATGGTACGAGGCGCGGATCATTCCCACGTTGTAGGAGCCGTTGTACTGCTGGGCGAAGTTCGGGCTGACATAGCCGGTGCCCTCGGTGGCCTTGACGTAGGCGAACTTGGCTCCGTTGTTCCAGGCGGTCTGCCAATCGACGTTTCCCTGCCAGGCGCTGACATCCATGCCCGGAACCTGGGTCGCGGGGGATTGGGCGATGTACGGCGCGGCGGACACGCCGTGGCTCGTACGGGACAGGCCCGAGCCGGCGTGATCGGCGTCGGGCGTCGGGGGGTGGGTGGCGCGGCGGCCGCCGATGAGGCACCGGCGGCCAACCACACGGCCGCCGCGAGGGCGGCCGCGAGCCACACCCTTCTTTGGGTGAACATGTTTTTAGCGCACATTGAACTGAACATTTCGGGGTTCTCCCTCGTTGCCCGAAGAGGTGTTCTTGCCAGCGCGATCGCGGTGGTAATACTTTGCGCTCTCGGGAGCGAAAGCGGAAGACTTCTCCGTCATGTGAATATTCGGGCAATACTGTGAGGATAATTAGCTTCAAACCGGATGGGAGGTCGAAAAGCTAACGAATGGGAAATCCATTTCTGGTGGGTTGGTCGAGAGTGTCCGACGAGCTCGCAGGCGCGGGTTCGCTTCCGCGCCAAGGGGTTGTCGCTGATTCGGGCGGCGCGTGCTTGGCCACGTAAGCGGCATAGATGGCGAACCATTGCTGAGTGGTGTAGGGCGACCAGCCGTGCGGTTTTGCTCGGCCGTAAACGAAAGTGGCGTCCGCCGGCGGTGACGTTTCGGCGTCGAGTTGCTGCTGGAGCAACTGGACGGCGTCATTGAGGTAGTACGTGTCGGTGTCGCCGACGTAAAGATAGATTTTCCCGCGTACCAGCGCCCCCGACCGTCGACCAGTGCGAAGCCAGGTACGCCCGGATGTCCTTGGCTTGCCAGCTGGCCGCGACGGTGTGGTTGATCTGCCCGGTTTTCTTGTCCCACACCAGCGCGGGATATCCGTCTGCCCCCGCGCGGTCCGTACACCGCCTCCCAGACCGCCCAGGCACCTTCGGACCGGTCGTGGTCGCCGCGGGCCAGTTCGTAGTGGTTTTCCTGCAGGTTGGTGTACTGGATTTCGCCGTCCACGGTCCGCGAGTCCGGCCGTTCCACCCGGTCCCATTCGTTCTGGACGAAATAGCCGTTCGCGTCGGAGTAGATGTTCACGATCTGGTAGCGGTGGAAGTCGACCGGGTCCGGATAGCCGGAGAAGGCGCCGCCGTAAACATCCGGATAGAAGACCTCGCTGGCCAGCGATTCCCAGCCGCCGGTGGAACCGCCGGACGTGACCCGGGCCCAAGGCTGGGCGATCGTCCGGAAATGCCCGTCCAGGTAGGCACCAACTCATGGTTGGTGGCTGTGCCGTACGGCCCGACGTTGGGGGGGGGAGTCGACGACGTAAGAGGAGTCGTAGAACGGGTTTTCCTCACGGAACACAATGGAAATGAACCGTGGTGCCGAGGCTGACAGCCACCAGGACGAGAAGCTGTTCGCGCCGTTCTCCTGGAATCCGTGCGGAGCGCCGGTGCTGAAGTGGCCGAAAGCGTATTCGACCGGGTAGTGGACACCGGCGTTCGCCGGGTCATCGTATCCGGCCGGCAACAGGACATTAGCCCCGATGTAGATCGGCCGTCCCCAGAATGTGGTCAGCGCGGGGCTGAGGATCTTGACATATTTCACGTGTGCGGTGTCGCTCGGATTGCCTTGCTGGCAGGTGCCGCCAGCGGGGACGGGCTGCGCCGGCGTGATCACGTGGTCCAGCGTCAGCGCGATCGCGCCGGAGTGATGTGGATCGAGGTGCAACAGTTTCGGGGTGCCGTAAAGGTTGCCGGGAGAGGAGAACATGTCCTGGCCGTCCCCGCACGGCATGTGCAGCCGTACGGTCGAGCCGTCGCCCCGGTGAAAGGTGTCGTACGTGTTGAGGAATGCCTGCACGTAATAGTCGCCGGCCGGCAGGCGGTCCAATGAAGACAGCGGATAGCCGTACACGTCTGGTTGGTCGCCGATCGACACCGGCCGGCCGGGCCGCAGGTCGGTCACGTTCCGGCCCCAGAACGGGACGCCGCCCACGATGTCGGTCTGGGTGATCGGCGCGGTGGCGCCATTGCGGGAGATCACCACGAGCACCCGACCGTCGACCGCGGTGTCGCGCACCTGCGGCGAGAACGACACCGTGAACTGCAGAGGTCGAGGCGCCGCCGGCGCCGCCGACGCGCTCAGTCCGCCGGCGGCCACCACGGCCGCCACCGCCGCGACAATCAGCCTTTTCCGCACGTTCATTCCCGACTCTCCTCACTCGTTCGGCTACGCTGCGATGGTGGATCGCGAGAAGATCAACCCTGACCGGTGCCCAGGAAACCATGCTCGCCACGCTTTACGGCCGTGCCCTGGACAGCCGGCTGCCCGCCTCCATCCTGCACGACGACGAGGCCGCGCGGGCCGTCAAACGGATTGACTACGACTTCCGGAAAACCGGCATCAAGCGCACGAGCGCGGTGGGGGTGGCCGTACGAGCGAAAACCCTCGACGACTGGGCCGCGGCCTTTCTGGCCAGGAACCAGGAGGCGACCGTGCTGCATCTCGCGTGCGGGCTGGACACTCGGGCGCAGCGGCTGAGTCCGCCGGCCTCGGTCGCGGGGGTGGACGTCGATTTTCCCGAGGTGATCGAGCTCCGTGAGCGGCTACTTCCCAGCCCAGCAGGCGATTACCGGATGGTCCGGTCGTCGGTGACCAGCGACGAATGGCTCCAGGAAATCCCGGCGGATCGTCCCACGGTGGCTGTTTTCGAAGGCCTGTCGATGTATTTGACAAAGGACGACGGGAAACGGCTGATCCAGCGGATCACACCGAGCGCTTTCGCGGTGGCGAACTGCTCTTCGACTGCTACGGGACTTTGGGCGTACGACTGCAGAAATGGGTGCCGGCAGTCCGGCGGACCGGCGCGTCACTGCATTGGGGAATCGACGACCCGACCGAGTTGGAAGCTTGGCATGACGGGCTTAAATGCCGAGAATCCCGGAACAGCATGGAACTGGGGCTGGACCAGATGTCCGCACTCGGCCGGCTGAACATGAAGATGCTCGCCGGCATTCCGGGTTTCCGGACCATTGGCCAGATCCTGCGCTACGAGTTCTAGTGTCCTGCGCCCGAAGTTCGCTACTTTCTCCGGCGCCCAGACGGCGACTGAGAGCACCGGAGAATCGCCCACATACCACCAGTATGAGGACGATCCTCCGGCGCACTCAGATCACCGTCTGGATCACCGAATAAAGCAACGAACTTCAGACGCAGGACACTAGCGGGCCTGGGGGAGCCGGACCGAGCCGGGTCGGGGTGGCGACGCGCGACGGACGAGGGCGGCACCGTTGGGCCGGCGTCCCCGTCCGGCGCCTCGTCCAGGTCGACGATGACCGGCGCGTGGTCGCTCGGCGCGGTGCCTTTTCGTGCCAGCCGGTCGATCCACGCGGCCCGTACGCGATCGGCCACCGGCCCGGTGGCCAGCGCCAGGTCGATTCGCATGCCGAGGTTCTTCTGGAAGAAGCCGCCGCGGTAGTCCCAATACGTGAAGATGCGCTCGTGCGGCCAGCGGTCCCTTACGACGTCATGTAGACCGAGCGCCTGCAACTCGGCCAGCGCGGCCCGCTCGGGCGCCGTCACGTGCGTCTCGTCGGCGTACGCCAGTGGGTCGAAAACATCGGCGTCGGTCGGCGCGATGTTCATGTCACCGCACACGATCGCGTCCCGAGGCCCGGTGCCGACCATGTCCCGCAGCGCCGCCAACCAAGCCAGTTTGTACTGGTAGTGGTCCGAGTCCGGCACCCGGCCGTTGGGCACGTACAACGAGTGCACCCGGATCCCGGCGCAGGTCGCGGCCACCGCGCGGGCCTCCGGGTCGGGAAAACCGGGCGCGCCGGGGATGCCGACGACGACATCGTTCAGGCCGACACGGGACAGGATCGCCACCCCGTTCCACTGCACCTCGCCGTTGAGCGCGACCTCGTACCCGCGGTCACTGAGCTCGTCGCCCAGCAGTTTGGTGAACGCGTTGTTGGCGAGTTTGGTCTCCTGCAGGCAAACCACGTCCGGTTGCCGCTGGTCCAGCCACGGCAGCAGCCGTGGCACCCGGCGCTTCACCGAGTTGACATTCCATGTCGCCACTCGCACCCGGTCAACCGTAGCGAATAATCACGTCAATGACGCCCGAACCGGCCCGCAACCGCCTGTTGCTGAACGCGATCCTCTTCAGCGCGCTGGCGATCGTGTGGGTGCTGCTGTCGCTCACGCTCGCCAGCACGACCCTGTCGATGATCCTGACCTGGGCCGGCGCGGTCCTCTGCGCGATCGCGGCCGCCGTCTTCTGGCTTCGCTACCTGCGCTGATCAGACCAGCGTTAAGACCACTGGTCTACACCTCTTGCTTCTGCCCAGGCGGACAGCTCGTCAAGATGGACCCGACGGCGGCTCGGTGGCGGTGGAGGTGCGATGGCTCGGCGAGGGATTCTGGGATGGGTGGCCAGCGGAGCGGGGCTGGTGCTGGCCGCGGGCGTACTGGCCGGCGGCACGGCACCGGCGGCGGCCGACGCGCGGGCGTCGGTGTGGACGGAGTCCTCCTACGCCAGCGTTTTCAAGGACAGTGGTCCATCGGCTGACGCGGGCCGCGAGATCCGGTTGGACACCGCGAAGAACGACTACGAGGCCGGCCAGGTTGTGCTGCGGATGGACCGGGCCTTCAGCATCGACGGGCTCTCGTTCTCCGATTTGCGAGCCGGCGGTCGAACGATCGCTGCGAGCAACGTCTCGTACAACTACGTCGGCTACGAATATCTCAACCACAGCTCGGTTTTCGGTACGCAGGAGGTCTATCCGCTGACTCGGTCGGGCCCCGGAGACTTCCCGGACCGGCTGCTCAACGATCACCGGATCTCGGTGCCGGCCAACACCACGCAGTCGGTGTGGGTGCGGGTGTACGTGCCGGCCACCGCCGCCGCCGGCATTTATCGAGGCAGGGTGACAGTCCGTACGAACCGCGGCGACTATTCCGTGCCGATTTCGGCGGACGTACGGAACGTGACGATTCCGTCGTCGCAGCAGGGCGACTTCACCAACGTGCTCTGGCAGTTGTTCACCGGGAACATTTCCTATGACGAAGGCGCCGGCGACACTGTCCAGCTCTACTACAAATTCGCGCGGTATTCCGACCAGTGGTGGCACTTGATCGACAATGTCGCCGAAGTGATGAAACGCTATCGTACCAACGAACTCTCGGTCCCGGTCGTACGGTTGCTGATCGATGGCGGCAGCAAGGTCGATGCGAGCGGCGACTATTCGTTCAACTGGAGTCGGTTCGACCAGGTTGTTGAGCGGTTTATGCAACACGGAGGCGTGAAGCGGCTACAGGGTTTCTGGCAGAGCGGCCGGCACGGCCCGAATCCGCCTTGGTATACCGAGGTGATCGGCAAGGACCCGGCGACCGGCGCGGCCGTACGATCGTTCCCGGAGACCGACAGTGCGGTGACCGACCGCTGGGTCGCGCAGTACATTCCCGCGCTGAAGGCCCATATCCAGGCCAAAGGCTGGGCGTCGATCTTCCAGATGCAGATCACCGACGAGCCGCAGTCGGCCGACGACGAGGCGCACTGGAAGGCGATGAACACCAAGATCCGGGCGCAGTGGCCGGACGTACGGATCGGGGACGCGACCTTCGACGAGCCGGTTGCCTCACACCTGGCTCCGCTGGAGGACGTGATGATCCCCGAGGAGCTCAACTATGACAACAGTCCGCAGGTCTATGACGCCCTGCGCGCCAAAGGCAAGGAACTCTGGCTCTACAACTGCGTTATCCCGGTCGGCGACTACCTCAACCGATTCATTGACCAGCCGGAGTGGGACCAGCGGCTGACCATGGACTACGCGTACAGCAAAGGCATGACCGGTTATCTGCACTGGGCGATGAACAACTGGCAATATGACATCGACTCGCAGAGCACCAAGGGCGACGGCTTTATCGTCCGGCCGGACGTGGCCAACGACACTGTCGAAGTGTCACCGCGCTACGAGTCGCTGCGGGACGGCATCGAGGACTGGGAAGTGCTGAACATCCTGGGCAAAACCCAGCCGGGCCTGGCCAAGGACCTGGCCGCGAGCCTGGCCCAGAGCAGCCGGCAATACACCTTCGACACGGGTTATATGCAGCGTGTCCGCGCCCTGATTCTGGACGCGGCCGGTGGAAAGCCGCTGACTGGTCTGGTTTCCGCGCCGGGACCTCAGGTCGACCTTCATCGGCAGGCACAGGTGGACGGCGTGTTGCTGCATTGGGGGAGTGCTGACGGAAAGACCTACCGCGCGTCCAGGTCTCGTACGACGGCAAGGAATGGGCCGACGCGACGACGGTGACCGGCGGCCAGAACTTCGTCGGAATCAATGGGAAAGCGCGCTATCTCCGGGTCATGGGGGACACCCCGGCCCCGCTCACCAGCATGCAGGTCGTCGGTTTCTGGCTGGGGCAACAGAATCTGGCCGGTGGCAAAACGTACACGAAGACCTACCTTGATGGCACCGTGGCCACTCCGTCCGCACGTTTTCCCGACAAGGGCAACGATTCCACCGACGGCGTGCTCGCGGCCCCTGGGGTGACGGCCGTTCGTACGGATATGAGCTCACTCCTGGGCAGGCGGCGACCGTCAATGTCACCGTCGACCTTGGCTCCGCGCAACGAGTGGGCAAAGTACGCGCACACGCGTACGAGGAATATCCCGACTACCGTCCAGACCTGCTTTCGGTCTCGACCAGCACCGACGGCCGTACGTTCGTGCCGCGCGGCCAGCTGACAGCGGCCATGGCGAGTCGCAGCTCTGGTACGACTTCGCTTTTCGTCCGACGCAGGCCAGATACGTCCGGCTGACGTACGCGAAAACCGGTACGCCCAAGGGGTCCGGAATGTTTGTCGACGATATTGAGGCGTACACCGGCTCCTGATTCGCCCGAAAGCGCAATCTCCAGGGTCCGACCTCGATCTCGGCTCGACAGACCAGCGATCAGCTGCGCAGGATTGTCGTGAGAGAAAGAGACGACATGACCGATTCCCTGGTGAGCACGGCTCGCACCCTCGTTCCGCTGCTTCGAGAGGAAGCCCCGCAAGCCGACGCCGACCGCCGGCTGACCTCGCGTAGTGCCACGGCGCTGCGCGAGGCCGGCCTGTTCCGGCTTGCTGTGCCACGGTCCGTGGGCGGCCACGGGAGCACCATGCGGTCGTATTTGAGCGTGACCACCGAATTGGGGAAAGGCTGTGCGGCGGCCGCTTGGGTGACGACGATCCTCGCCGGCGGTGCGTTCGGGCGGCGAGTTTCCCCGATGCGGTAAGGGAAGAGCTGTGGGGGACGAATCCTGACACGACGATCTGCCTGAGTACGGCGACGCCTGACGCTGCCGCCCGCGGGACCGACGGCGGGTTTGTCGTCAACGGGAAATGGCACTACGCATCAGGCTGCTACCAAGCTGACTGGGCTGTGTTGGCCGTGCCGTCTGTCGACGAAAGCGGGAAAAATGTCGGCCGGGCCTTCGCCCTGATCCCGATAGCGGAGCTGACTATCCAGGACACCTGGCAGGTCGCCGGAATGCGTGGCACCGGAAGCAACACGCTGGTCGCCCAGGATGTTTTCGTGCCGGATCACCATCTTCTGTCGTGGGCCGCGCTGCTGGCCGGCGCAGGCGCCGACGAGCCGCTTTACCGCACTCCGCTTTCGTCCATTCTCGCCCTCACCCTGCTCGGCCCGATGCTTGGCCTGACCAAGGCAGCGTACGAGATTGTCCTTGAGACCGCCAAGAAAAAGCCGATGTCGCTGTCGTTGTACCAGCGGCTGGCCGATTCCCCGAGTGTCCAACTGGCCATCGCCGACGCGGCCAACCTGATCGACACGGCCGAGTTTCACATCTTCCGTTCCACCGACGACCTGGACCACGCCAACCAACAGGACGTACGGCTGGAAATGCCGGCGTGGGCCCGCGTACGCATGGACGCCGCCTACGCCGCGATGCGCTTGCGTGAGGCGCTGGAACTTCTGCTCAACGTGAGCGGCGCCGGCACCTTCGCCGACGCCAACCCGCTGCAACGTTTGTGGCGCGACCTGGAAGCCGCGACCCGGCACGCTTCGGTCAACATCAACCTCAACCGAGAGGTCTACGGACGAGCCCTCCTGGAGGTCGACGAAACCGCCCAGCAGATCTAGGGCGTGTCTCCTAACCCCAGGCGGCGAGGGCCGAGCCCAAGCGTCGGCTGCCGGCACCGGGCGATCACCCCCATACAACAACGGTATGAAGGTGACCGCCCGGTGCCGGCAGCCGACGCTTGGATCTCGACCCTCATCCACCTGGAATTAGGAGACACGCCCTAGAACATCGCGCCGTTGGCTCGTATGGTTTGGCCGGATACCCAGCCGGCCTGGTCGCTGATCAGCCAGCCGACGACCGGTGCGATGTCTGCCGGGTGACCCAGTCGGCCCTGCGGGCTGTGGTGGGTGGCCGCCGCGATGGACTCGGGAGTTTCGGCTCCACGGTAGAAAGAATCGTCGACCGGGCCGGGCGCGACGGCGTTGACGGTGATGCCGCGGTCGCCGAGTTCCTTGGCCGCGGCCAACACCATCCGCTCGACGGCGGCTTTTGAGCCGGAGTAGAGACCGTACGTGCCGGTCATGATCGCGGTCAAAGTGGTGGACAGTACGACGTACCGGCCATTGTCGGCGATATGCCTGGCGGTGGCCCGCAAGGTGTGGAACGCGCTGCGGGTGTTGAGATTGATCAGGTGGTCGAAGTCGTCATCGGTGAAGTCGACCACGCGTGGTTTCTTGATGACCGCACCCGGCGTGTGTACGACGATGTCGAGTTTGCCGTATTGCGCGACGATTCCTTCGAACAGCGCGTCGACCTCGGCGGACACCGTCGCATCCGAGCGGATCGCCTCGGCGGTGACGTCGTGTTTTTCCAGCAACAGCAGGGTTTGTTGGGCCGCTTCCTGGTTTCCCGCGAAGCTGATCACGGTTGTCGCGCCGCGCGAGGCGATGTCCCGCGCGAAGGCGGCGCCCTGGTTACGGCTGCCGCCGACCACCAGCGCCACCTTGCCTTCTAGATCGCGTTCAGGTGTAGTGGGCATGACAAATGTCCTTTCACGCAGTTCCGGTGTGCTGCCAAAAGCATCGGCCGAAATCCACGCTGGAACAACGGGCTATTCTTTATGGACGGCCGGCGGCGAATTATCGATCGGCCGTCACATTTATCCAAATGTGCTGCAGATGGGACGTTTAGCTCCGGCCATAAGCGGCTAGGGCGTCGCGAGGTTGGTCGATGATCGTGTGTGCGGGCGAAGTCGAATCGAGCCTGCCCGGTGCCCGAGGTCAGCTCGGCCGCGTAGCGGCGGGTGTTCGGGAAGCGGACGGCATCTATGGCGCTGAACCGTTCGATGAGTTCTTCGTGGCTAAGAACCCAGTCGTCATCGTGGCTTTGTTGTCGTTGTTGGACAAGCGAGCGTTCCAACGCGTACGCGCTGACGTAGAGGGTGAGTGCGTCGCGGGCCCATCCAGCCCGCTGCGGTGCGACGCCGCCGGCGAGCAGGATCGCCAGGATTCCCTCGCCGAGTCGCATGGTCTGGTCATGCGTGGAGACCGCGGCCAGTGCGGCGTGGGAGACGCCCGGATATTTCAGGTACACGTCGCGCAACTGTGCGTACACGTCGAGGATCTGCTGTCGCCACGTCGCGGGGTCGGGTTCGGGTAGGTCGATCTCGGCGTGCAGCCGGCCGATGATCAGGTCGTCGAGGTCTTCTTTGCTGACGATGTGTGCGTACAAGGAGGAAGGCCCGGTGTTGAGCACCGCGGAGACCCGGCGAATGGTCAGCGCGTCGTAGCCTTCGGTCGCTATGACCTGCAGCGCGGCGTCGGTGATCCGGTCGGCGGTGATGGGTTTCTTGCGGGGCGCGAGGTCTTCGTGAGGTCTCGTACGGCGGGCCGCGCCACGCTGCTTGGGGTCGGCTGGCATGTGGGTCACTCTACCGCGACGCGAACTTAGTTCGTCACGTAGAACTAAGTTCGCGCCGGCAGGTGTGCCGCTAGTAGACGCCCATCGCACACCAGCTGCCGTAGTGGTCAGCCGTGTACCGGACGGTGTGGTTGTAGGCGTCCCGTACCAGCCGTCCAGACAGTCGCGGCTGGCCCGCCGTCGACAGAAACGTCGTGTCGTACGAGTTGTACGTGCCCGGCGGGAGCTTCGGATTTGTTCTGTTCTGGTAGTCCTCGCCACCCCAGATCCACACCCATTTTCCGCCGGCTGGGCTTTGGACCCGCCACTCCTCCTTGTTGCTCGGACCATTCCGGGGCCATCCGAAGTCCAGCCACCAGCGTGCCAAGGCCGACGACGGATCCGCGCACGCCGCTGGTTGGGAAACGCTGGCCGGTACGGCCCTGGTGGCGATCGCCGCGCTGGCTGGTGTCGACATGCCTGCCAGCAGGGCAATGCCAACGGCGGCCGCGGCGACGACCTGCTGGAATGGTCTTCCGGTTCTCATGGAGATACCTCCGCGCGTCTCGGGGACACGGCTCCCGGAATCGGGACCGCACTATGTCCCTGTCTAGGCGATCTGGGTTGTTCGGAGTCGGTTTCGCCGGGGCGAACGACAAACTCCGAACAACCGTCCGCGCTTGGAGCACGGCGATTTGCCGTCGCGGCTATGGATGCCTGACCCAGAAATTCTCGAGTTCCGCGTCCAGCGCGGCACTGGCCTGCATCGGCAGCGAGTGTGTGGTGTGCGGCCAGATCCTGACCTGCGCATGCGGGATCAGTTGCGCCTTCTGGCTGCGCGCCGTCGCCGGACAGCGAGTCGTCGGACGCCAACGCGACGTAGACCGGCATGCGCAGCCCCCGCAGCTCGCGGTCGGTCAGTAGGTTCGGCGTAGGCAGGCTGCTGGAATCGAAGTGCTCGCTGCCGGCCGCGATCATCCGGACCATCGGGTCGTTGGGGTCGACCTCGCCGTCCTTGACGCCGCCGATCTTGTTCAGCGCGTGGTCACGCCACGACTTCGGCATGCCGGGAAGGGACGCCACGGTCGTCCACCCCACGGCCCAGGCTGGGATGATCCCCAGGGTCATGATCGGTTCCAGCAAGGTGAGGCTGGCGATGCGGCCCGGATAGCGTACGGCGACCGTGGCCGCGAGGCCACCGCCCTGCGAGTGGCCGACCAGGTGCACCCGTTCCAGGTCGAGACCGGCCAGCGCCTCCTCGACCCATTGCGCGCTGTCGCCGATGTCCCGCATTGGAATGGTCTGCGTGGACAGGCCGCTGTCACCGATGGCGTCGAAGGCGTAAACGGTGCGGTGAGCGGCAAAGTCCGGCAGGTTGGTTCCCCACATCGGCACACCACTGGCACGGCCCGGTAGCAGGACCACCGGCACGTCGTCGACGGGATGACTGTTGATCCAGACGTACGCATGCACCGTGCCGAAGCTGGTCGCGACATCGCGGGCCTGGGTCGGTTTTGGCAGCGTCGCGATTGCCGCTTGATAGGCGCTGACGTACGCCTTTTGTCCTGCCAACGTGCGGAAATGTCCGACGCCAGGTCCGCTCGCCGCCAGCAGCGTGACCAGGCCACCGGTGGCGAGCCCGACAACCCCGGCCAGGAGCACCACAGGCCAACGTCGCCGCTTCTGCTTCGTCTCGGCAGTCATCTCCAGCCATCTCCTACGGTCGCTTTTGCAATATGTTCGTATTGTAACAGGTCGCAATACGGTCGTACCGGATAAGCTCGTTGGATGCCGAAGATCGTCGACCACGAGCAGCGCCGCTCCGAGATCGTCCGCGCGCTCTGGCAGATGATCGCCACCCACGGCGTCGAAGGAGTCAGCCTGCGCGAGGTGGCACAGGCCGCCGAGGTCTCGATCGGCCGGATCCAGCACTATTTCGACAGCCGCGAGGCGCTCGTGCTGGCCGGTCTCGAACGCCTCATCGCGCAGGCCGCGCGCAGCGTACGAGGAGACCGCCAGCTCATCGCCGCGCGACCGGTTGCTGCATGTCCTGGTCCAGCAGGTGCCGCGCAGCGAGCTGGGACGGATCGGCGTCACCGTCTGGTACGCGTATCTGGCCACCGCGATCACCGACCGCCGCATCCGCGAGGTCCTTGCCGAGGCCCTCCGCGGCGGCGAGACCGAGTGCGCCACCCACGTAGCGGCCCTGCGCGGCATAGACAACGTGGAGGCCCGTGCGGTGGCCCGGCGGTTGCTGGCACTGTCCGATGGCCTCACGTTGCGCGTACTGGTCGACGGGCTCGACCCCGACGACGCGATCGCCATCCTGCGGGCTGAGGTGGACACCGGCGATCAGGCCGCGAAAAGTCGGGTTTTGCGACCAGTGCGGTCAGGACGTGAGACCTGGCGCTAGGTTGAAGATGAGAGCGATGAGGCCGCCTGCCGTGAGTACGAGAGTCGTGCCGGGGTGCATTCCGATCGACAGCCGAAGGTCCTTCTTCCACCAGACGAGCAAAGGCCCCGGGAGGAAGAAGATCACCCGGGAAATGAACGACCAAGGTGACCAGAAATGGTAGAGCGAAAACAGGACCGTGTTGACCAGCGGCGCCCACCGGCCCAGTTGCGGAAGCCTGGGCAACAGGAAGCCACGGAAATAGAGTTCCTCGATGAGCGGCAGGGAAAATCCGGTCAGCGGCAGGCACACGGCTAACGTGATAATCACCGTCGATCGCGAGTAACCATGGAGGTATCCGGTCGCTGAGCCCGCGCCATCGAACGGCAGCCACGTGAAAAACGCTTGGTAAACGGCGTTGTCCAGGGATATGAGCCCCGTCGACACCACCACGAACCACACGATCAGAGCGGCGACGATCGCGACGAGCTTCCCACCCGAGACCGGCTTGTCCAGGTATTTCAGTACGCCACGCAGCGAAAGGCGGCCATTGCGTTGGCGGCCCAACCACAGCAGCCCGAGCAGGACCGGCCCGAGAACAAGGCACAGCGCGATCGCCCAGCTCACGAACGACGGACAGCCGAGGGCCTTCACGACCGGTTGGACAAGAAAGTAGACAGCGACGATCAGAGCGCCGGGGACGAGATGGAGCGTGATGGAAAGTGGAAGAGAATGGCGATCGGCAAGCAGCTTCTCCACTACTCGGTTCGGTCTGGCGATTTCCTTGGTGGCCATGTTTTTCACCTCATGAAAGACGTGGGTAGTCACCCGGCGTCGGGCGCGACGGGTGCCTATTTCTCGGCAGTGCCAGGCTTCCCGCTGATGGATTGCTGATAGATGTCCGAATAGGTGGGCGAGTCTTTCACCAGATCGTCGCAGAATGCCGCGACGTCGTCGCCGATGAGCTGTAGAACTCCCTTGCCGGCGGCCGCGCCTTCCTCGAAGAAGTCGACGATCCCCGGGAGAAGGGTCCCGTCAGTAAGCTCGACCGGCCCGACCTTGAAGAAGTACTTCTGGATCTCCTTGTAGACGATCTGGTAGTCCGGTGGGAGCGCCTTGACCCGCGCCAGGTGCGCCCGCCACTGTTTCTTGCCCTCGATGATGTCTTGGATTCCCACGTTATTCTCCTAGCTTTCCCAATTTCCTTGCGACGTTCCTGTTCAGCTGTTCGCGCCACCGGTCGCGATAGTTCCGGGCTCCTTCGCCACCCGCCAGCGCCGCGCAGAAGCCCTCGATGTCGTCACCGAGCACCTCGTGAATGCTTTGCTTCTCGGACGCCGTTTCTTCCAGCAGTCCCAGCGCACCGTCGAGAATCGGCGTCAGGTTGCGGCCGGTGAGGTCCGAGTACGAAAGAAGATGAGCGCTGATCTGCTCCCCATGCCGACCGGTAGTCGGCCGGCAATGCCTCGGCCCGTACGTCGAATGCTTTCCATTCTCTGGTGATGTCGCTTCCGGTGATGGTTTCCCAGAAGTTCATTCCTCGCCCTCCTTGAGCTAGGTGATCTTGCGGCGATAGATGACCATGGCGAACGCGAAGGCGACAACGAGGATGCCGACCATCCAGGCGAGCGCGATCCAGATGTCGCTGTTGCCCGGCTGCTGCGCGAACAGGTCGCGGACGGTGTTGACGATGGGCGTCACCGGCTGGTTGTCGGCAAACCATCGCACCGGAGCGGGCATGGTGCTGGTGGGTACGAACGCCGAACTGATAAACGGCAGGAAGATCAGCGGATAGGAGAACGCGCTCGCACCGGAGATCGATTTCGCTGTGAGGCCGGGGATAACCGCGACCCAGGTCAACGCGAGAGTGAACAGGATCAGGATGCCGGCCACCGCCAGCCATGCCCACACTCCCGCGCCGGTCCGAAAGCCCATGATGAACGCGACGGCGAAGACCACCGCGACCGAGATGATGTTGGCTACCAGCGAGGTCAGCACGTGCGACCACAGCACGCCCGAGCGTGCGATCGGCATGGACTGGAACCGCCCGAAAATCCCGGTGGTCATGTCGGTGAAAAGCCGGAACGCCGTGTACGAGATGCCCGAAGCGATCGTCATGAGCAGGATGCCCGGCAACAGGTAGCCCACGTACGTACCGCTGCTGGCCCCATGGCTGATCGCTCCGCCGAACACGTACACGAACAACAGCATCATCGCGATCGGAACGATCGCCGTGGTGATGATGGTGTCCATGCTGCGCGTGACGTGTTTCAGCGAGCGCCCGGTCAGGACAGCGGTGTCGCCGATGATGTGCATGCTCATTGTTGGGTCCCCTCTCGATTCGCACTCGCACCTGCCGCGGCCTTGGGGTTTTCGCCGACGAGGGCGAGGAAGACGTCTTCGAGGCTCGGCTGTTTTTCGACGTATTCCACTCGCGGGTGGTAGCAGTCGCTTGAGTTCGGCGAGGGTGCCGTTCACGATGATCCGACCCTCGTGCAGGATCGCGATCCGGTCGGCGAGCTGTTCGGCCTCGTCGAGGTACTGCGTGGTCAGCAGCACCGTCGTACCGCCAGCGGACAGTTGCTTGACGGCATTCCACACCTCGATGCGTGCCTGCGGGTCGAGCCCGGTGGTCGGCTCGTCGAGGAAGATGACCGGCGGGTTCCCGATGAGGCTCATCGCGATGTCGAGGCGGCGGCGCATGCCACCGGAGTATGTCGCGACCTTGCGCGCGGCCGCGTCGGTCAACGAGAAACGTCTCAGCAGGTTGTCCGCGACCGAACCAGGCTTGCCGACATGCCGCAACCGGGCCACCAGTACGAGGTTTTCGCGCCCGCTAAGGATTTCGTCGACAGCCGCGAACTGCCCGGTGAGGCTGATCGACTTCCGTACGTCCGCGGGCTTGCGGGCGACGTCGAAGCCGTTGACACGGCTGTGCCGGTGTCGGCTCGCAACAGGGTGGACAGGATGTTCACGATGGTGGTCTTGCCCGCGCCGTTCGAGCCGAGCAGCGCGAAGATGCTGCCGCGCGCGACCTCGAAGTCCACGCCGTGCAGCACTGGCAGCTTCCCGTACGACTTCGTCAGGTTCCGCACCTGGATCACCGGCGTCTGCGGTGTCGGCATCAGATGGTTCTCTTGTGCGTTGGACATGGTCATTTGCCTTTTTCTCGGAGTTGTTCGAGTCGTTCTGCGAGGAAGTCCCAGGTCCTCCAGAACTCTTGGAGGTAGTCCCGTCCCGCGGCGTTGAGGGAATACACCTTGCGCGGCGGACCCTTCTCGGACGGAACCTTCTCCACATCGACGAGTCCCTGCCGCTCAACCCGGACCAGCAGCGCGTAGATGGTGCCCTCGGCGATGTCGGAAAAGCCCTGGTCCCGCAGCCACGCCGTGATTTCGTAGCCGTACGCGGACCGGTCGGACAGGATCGCGAGAACAACGCCCTCCAACGTGCCTTTGAGGATCTCCGTCGCCTGCTTGCCCATGGAGGTCCGCCCTTCTACTCAGTGACACTGACTACTGGTAGATAGTAGCGCCGACTACCGGTAGATAGCAACACTGAATAGTGGGCCGCTCGCCGAGGCTTACGTCGGCGGATCGAGGGCGACGACCTCGCGTACGGCCGCGGCGATGGCCGGGGAAGCCTTTTTCAGGATCGCACCATGACTGCTGGGGACCTTCGCGGTCATCTGGACGTGCGGGTTGCGGGCGATCACCCCAGCGAGGCTGGTGCGTATCCGTTCCTGCTCATCACCGCGGCTCCCGAAGGACGTCCCCGAAGCAACGACATACCGCACGGGGACGGTGATGTCGTCCAGCACGGGGGCCAGCTCATGCTCGCGGGAGATCACGCCGAGCTCGATGTTGCTGTCGGCCTGCTGTTCGGCGGTCATCCGGGGAGTAAGGCCGGTCGGACGCAGCAGCGGCATGAACCAGTTCAACCGCCGAAACAGCGTCCGGATCCGCTGCTCCATGGCCTCGTCGAGCCAGTCATATGGGTACGCGCCGTCAACGAGGACCGCGCCAAGGGTCCGGTCCGGGTTCCGGCTGGCCCAATGCGCCGCTACGTACGCTCCGTAGGACCAGCCCACCACCAGTGGCCGGTCCACACCTCTGGCCGCGAGAACGGTATCGACATCGCGGACGGCGCCCGCAAAGGAATAGTCCGCCGATCGCTCCGATTTGCCGCGGGCCCGCTCGTCGTAGGTGATGTGCCGACAACCCGTCCCCAGTTCAGCGATAACCCGCCGCCAATACCCTTGAGTGGCGAACTGACCATTGAGGTAAACCACCGGGATACCGGAACCACCAGTGTCAGTGACGGCCAGGGCCGTATCGTCGACCGGCACCATTCCGGTCCACTTCGCATGGGTCGAGGACGTGCTGTTTTTGTTCATGCAGCTACTGTCTGCGTCTGCCCTGACGCCATCCCGCGCTGACGCGGTCATGGAGACAGTGTTCCCATCTGGTCACGAGGAACGAGCAACTCGTCCCTGGCGACAACAAGCGGGTCTCAGGCTGATCTGATCGAGGCCTCCAGACGCAGGACCGCCTGGTGTGAAGCCTTGGCCCCGTCCGGGGTGTCGCCTAGCGCGACCGCGCACGCGATACCGGCTACCAGCCGGCAGGGCGATCTGGGTGAAGCGAATCCGATCCGTACGGCTGGAGCTCTCGGGCTCGTGTGCCTCTCTCGGTGTCCGTACAGCAGCAGCGGCCCTCGCGCTCGTTGCACACAGCCTGTCGGCCGTATCGCCCTTGGCGTGATCTCGGCTCATGCGGTACCCATGACCTGAAAATGCGCTTGGTTTTCGCGCCCGTCACTGCTGCTGAGACTAAGTCTGAGCAGCGATAACCCGTTGGACTGTCGCCAAAACATCGGCATCCTCTACCAGCTGTGCTACCTGGTAGGCCGCCTCACCAGCGGCCTTTGCTGCGTCGGCGCGTCTAGGGTGTAGTACGCCGTCTCGTATAGCCGAGCAGCAGCCCAAGCTTTGTCGGCAGCAGCCTTGTCATCGTCGAGCTGCTCGGCATCCAGTTCGTCCGCGGTGAACTTGTCACGCACCTGCTTCACCCAAGTACGCAGCCCAGAGTCGCCATACGCACCAGCCATCAGCGCGGCGCGGATTTCCGGTAAGCCGTCGAAAGCCCCGCCGGTGATGGTTGCCATCTCTAGCATCTGTGCCGCCACGGCGCGTTGAGCCTGTGCGCTGGCGGCCGCCAACTGGCGCCATACCTCTACAGACAGCAACTCCATGCGGTTGGTGATCATGGTTTGGGGCCTCCTTGGCCGTGGGATGGTCCTGACGGCGGTGGCTCGTAATTCCACTTGCGACGGTTCATGGCACCGCGGTTGGCCTCGTACTGGCGCTTGGTGAGCGTGCTCGACTTGATGCCTTTTGCTTGGATCCGATCAGTAGGGTCGGCACAGGGCGCGGTGCCGATGTGGCCACCGGTCCGTTTCCCTGCGCCGCCCTCCGAACCCGACGTGCCGGTCTCCCGGCATCGGGCTCTCCGCGTGTCTTGGCCACTGGTTAGCCGTTGGTGGCTGCTGGTTTGGGGGACCATGGGGTTGCGATGGTGTTGCCGCGGTAGCGGTAACGTGTGATGGCGACGCTGGATGCGCCGCTGAAGATGGTCCCGTTGTGGGCGAATCGCCATCCTCTGTCGCAGAACCGGCGGCGGAGTTCGGTCATTCCGAGCTGGTGTTTGCCTGCGTACTTGGCACGTATCCAGCGCATGATCCGCTTCCATGTGAAGCTGTCGATCGCGTTGAATACAGCCGCAGACACGCCGTGTCGGAAATAGTTCGCCCATCCCTTCAATGTCCGGTTGAGACTGACGAGCAGTTCATCCAGGTCCATGTGCCGGGTTGACCTGTACGTCTTGGCCTTTACCTTGCCCTTGATCGACGCGATGGCCTTCTTTGGACGGGGGATGGTGTAGACGTACTGCTTCTGCGTTCCTGGTTTGCGCATCCGACGGATGTGGAAGCCGAGGAAGTCGAAGCCCTCATCGATATGGACAACACGGGTTTTCTCCGGTGCCAGCTGTAACCCCAGAAGGTCGAGTACAGCTGCCACCTCCTCCCGCAGTGTCTCGGCGTGGTGGCGCTGCCCGTCCACCATGAGGACAAAATCGTCCGCATAGCGAATGAGTCTCCACACGCCGAGGCCATTACGTCTGCGTTTGCTCCGCTGGTATGCGGTTCCCATCTCCCGGTGCCATTGCTGGGCAAAGTGCTCGTCCAGCGCGGACAAGGCGATGTTCGCCAGCAGCGGAGAGAGGATTCCGCCCTGCGGGGTCCCGGTCACTGTTTCTTCCCGATCGCCGGACGTCGTCATGACCCCGGACTTCAGGAAGGCCTTCACCAGCGCGCAGACTCTCTTGTCCTTGATTCTCGCCCGTAGGCGACACATCAAGCCGTATGCGATATTTCATCGAAACAGGCTTTGATGTCCGCCTCCAATATCCAGTGGTAATTCCTGGGGTTGGTGGCGAAAAGATGAATCTCGGCAACAGCGTCGTGTGCGCGCCGGTTCGGGCGAAAGCCATACGAGCACGGTTGGAAATCCGCCTCGAAGATGGGCTCCAGCACCGCTTTGAGGCTTGCCTGGACTACGCGATCGGCGACAGTGGGAATCCCGAGTTTCCGGACTTTCCCGGTCGTCCCCTTGGGGATCATGACCTGTCGTACTTCGATCGGCCGGAACTCACCGGATTTCAGCGAGTCACGGATATAGCCCAAGAACTCCCCGACCCCGACCCGAGTCTCGATCCAGGCCACGGTGGCCTTGTCGACACCCGGAGTCCTCGCCCCAGCGTTGTTGGACACGCGTTCCCACGCGTACATAAGAAACGCTGGAGCGTAGACGAGGTTGAACAGGTCACCAAACCGGCGAGAGGAACGTTCTCCCGCCCAATGGTGCAGTTTGGTCTGCATCCTCCGTACCGTGCCGCGAGCCGAATCGGGATCCGGCCACAACACAGCGCCGGTATTCACCGACACGTCTTCGGACATTGCATTCCCTCCCTAACTGACACGCTGCCGCCCTTCCCCATGCGCCAGGCTTTCCCCGGCTCGGAGTACTACGGCGGCTCCGCCCCATCCGCGCCTTCGGTCGGCATCGGACCTATCCGCACCCCGACCCTCTGGTCGAAGGCTTGGCGCGGAGCGGTCACGGACGGTTCCCACGTTCACTGCTGTTCGGTTGACGGGTTAGGCACCCGGCTTTGCCCCTGCGGCATCGCCACGGCTACGCCGTAGACAATTCACCATGGCCTCCCGCCCAGACTGCGAAGACCCAGACAAGGAGTTCCCCACCCGCAAAAGGTGGGTGCGCGCCGCGTTCCAGCCCGTATCCACCGGATTTGAGCTGGCGCCATGTTAAGAGGCGTAACAACACCGGTTCCTCGCGTATACCTTCTTCCCGTCTTGCTCACCACGCCCGGCCCATCCGGCAGTACCGAGCCGACGCGACTTTGTCGAGGCTGCTCCCACCCTCACCGACGACCCTCGGCTCAGGCTGCCTCCAGCTTCACTCCGCCACTACGATGACGAAGAGATGGATGGTCTCTCACCCCCATCCGATACAGCAGCGCCTCGTGGCGCACTCACAGTCATAGCAAACGTCCAGGCCAGCCCCGATGGCGACTACCCGTCGGTTGGTACGGTCGGCCCAGTCGATGCCACGAACCTCGGCGTGTTTGCGTTCCCGATCCTTGGACACCACCTGGGCGCCGTAGATCTCCAGATGCGGCAGTACGGCTTCGGGGATGCTGCCGCCTCGGCCGCTGGCGGTCATAAGGCGTAGCTCGTTGCTGCCGTCCTGGTCGGTGACAACCAGCGCCGAGATGCACTGCTCCTGAATCCATAGCTTCTGCCGTTCCGACCACACCCAGGGGACATGCCGCTGGGCGTCGCTGGCGCAGCGTCTCGTCCAATCTTGGCGTTCAGGTGCCAGGAGTTGATCGCGACCTCGGTTGTAGACACGCTGGAGCCGGGCGAAGGACTCTTCGAGACTTTCGTCCGGCATAGCGGACAGTTTGCCACGAGGTGAATGCGTAGGGTGACGATCAGTCATACACACATCGCCAGCAGCAAGAAGCGCCCCGGACTGAGGCATACTCGATGCTGTCCGTATGACACGCCCCTCCGCTGATGAGTCTGATGGCAAATAACCGCTCGCGTAGCAGGGCAAGACAAGCTGCCAGAACGGCTGCCGATGACACGCCCAACCCCTATCTGGGGTCCGCGATCATAGACATCGAGCCGACGGTGACAGGTGCTATCCGCACTTTTCGTCGTCCAGGAGATGCTGACCTTGCTGACGTGCAGCGGTCGGTACTGCGTGAGTTGACCGATGCTCAGGAACGCCGTCCACGGCTGCTCGCTGAGATCTCGGCGTGCGCGAGTGATGCAGATCCATTACTGCTGTACAGCCGTTTGGTGACACTTGCTGGAATGCGGCGAATCATGCCTGGCCCAACCGTTTTTGGCTTGGATGCAGTGCTCGAGTTCTATGGTGGCTTGGTGACTGCAATGCAGCCAGATGAGGTCGTCGCGCGTCTTGGATCTGACGATTCACCTCAGTCTTTGTATGAAATGGATAATTTACTGCGCGAGTATGCGATTGCTGAAAGACGCGTGGGAGATGGCCAGGTGCTGCTGAAAGGCGCTTCGGACTCACAGGCCGGCACTCGTCATCTGTTGGACTTCGAGCAACGATTTGATCGGATGCTTGGCTATCCAGCACAATTGCGGCCAATCTTCACCTCCATCACGGATCCACTTGAGGATAAATCACGTGCGGCCTTGGGCTTCTCGCTTGGGGACGCGTTGATGGCTGCCGATGCTTACGGTTCGGTACTGACTGAACGGCGCCTACGAGCAGCACAAGAGTGTGAGAACGCGTTCGGTTCCATTCCTCGGGATGTCGATCGCAACACCTTGGTGTGGCACTTGGCTTGCCGTACAGGGGCGCTGGCGACGTTCGGTTCTGCGCCGGTCGAGGAGGATCTCGTTGGTGTCATCGTTGAACGCGCGGGCCTTGCGAGCGCCGAAGTCGCACGGTTGGTGG
Source organism: Fodinicola feengrottensis (assembly GCF_010993775.1). GTDB lineage: Bacteria > Actinomycetota > Actinomycetes > Mycobacteriales > HKI-0501 > Fodinicola > Fodinicola feengrottensis. Next base: position 25,139 of record NZ_WOTO01000001.1, read on the forward strand.
CGGCCTTGACCACTCATCTGGGTAGCCAGCAAGAGCTGACCGGAATGCACGACACCAACACGTTGCGTCGGCGGTCGATCATTGCACTTCCGGATGGCCGCTGTCTCTGGGCTGTGCCAGACGATTTTATCCACGTCGCACTGGACTGGGCTGCAGAGGTATGCCAACGAGAACCTTTAATGATCAAAAGCTTCGATCGTGAAAGGCAGACGGCGTGCGAGCGCCTTACACAGCAGGCATTGGCCGGAATCTTCGGTGAAGACGATGTCCACGCTGCCGTCACTTACCCTGGTGATGGACGACCTGATATTGACGTTCTCGTCGCGTCACGTGGATGCAGCCTAGTAGTGGAGGCGAGGGGGGGGGGGACGATTTACAGACCCAGCACGCCGAGGAGCGCCTGAACGTGTCAAGAAGAAGAGCCAAGAGTTCGTGGACAAAGCCCTGGACCAGAATGCTCGGTCTATAGCGCATCTCCGAGCGGGCGCCGTTGACTTGAAAGACAAGAACAAACGGCGCATCTCCATTCCAAACTCGCCACACATTGCCTCCATGATCGTCACACTTGACCGTGTGGACCCCTTCGCGACGCACATGCCCGACGGAGGAAAACGGGCGGGTGTTCCTGTGGAGGGGACATGGTTGGTGAACCTTGCCGATCTGACCTTAGTAACCGATATTTTGCGTAATAGTGCCGAATTCTACGCCTATGCTGAAACGCGTGCCCAGGTCAATAGGATCGGTTCGCCAAGGGTCTTCGTGGAGGCTGACGCACTCGGCCACTGGTGCGAACATCGCATCACGCCCATACAGAACGAGCCTGGCGAGCTCGCGCTGTTGAGCATGTCCTCTCAAACAGTGAACGACTATTACACGTTCGTTCACTCTGACGGGGATCGCGAGCCACCCGCTCGTCCCACGAGTGGTGTGCCTGTGGAGGTCCTTGCGGCGCTTGACGATGTTCTTCGCGACGAGCCAACACGTTGGCACGGCTTGATCACAGATGTCTTCGCTCTGCCGTCAACCAGGTGGGACCTGGTCCGGAAGGCGATAAAGCGTTGCGCGGAACCGCAGTCTACGCGGCGGGCCAAGAAGCGAACTCGTCGAGCTTCTTCAGGCATTCAGCTGTCCCGGAATCTTCGCGTGGTGGTCCGGAGTCGCGACCTAGCGGCCGCAGAATCGCCGTCCTGTGATCTCGTAGTCACCGTTAGGTAAGTCGGAGGAGATAGCCCACAACGCTACTCAGCTCGTCTGCGGTCGTTTTGGCATTCGTGCGGAGAGAGTCGATGCTGCACGCTGATCAACCTCCGATACCCAGGCCGTGTAGATGCGAAGGGTCGTCGTACCCCCCCCGGAGTGACCAAGGCGGCCGCCGACGGTGCTGGGATCCACACCAGAGGTGATCAGCTCGGTCGTGCTGTAGTGGCGCAGCTGATGCAGGTGGCTGTCGATACCGAGGCGCTTGGCGAGTCGGTCGAAGCGTTGCGTTGCGGTGTCAGGCAGCGGGGGGGGGAGCGGAGCCGTCTACCGCGAGAGAGAATACGTACGCGTCCGGCGGCAACGTCATGTCGAGGGCCTTGGCGCGTTTCTCGGACCGCGCGCGTAGTTCGCGGAGCACCTCGATTGTCTCGGTGTCGAGCGCGATTCGACGCCGCTGATGTGTCTTGTTCAGCTTCTCAAACCTGCCCCCTTTCCTATGCGCGATGCTCGTACGGATCACGAGTACGCCGTTGTCGAGGTCGAGGTAGCTCGGCACGCGCCTCTTGCGGCCCTCAGATTTGTCCTCGGTCCACACCTCCTTTGGTCCCCAATGGATTGCGCACAACTCGCCTCGACGGGCACCGGATGTCATTCATTGCTGTCCATACGAAAGCACCCCAGTCGGGATCCTTGAAGGAGGCGGTCACGAGCGATGCGGCGTCGGCAGTTGAGGGTGCTTCTGGGTTTGGCGGCGGCGGGGGAGGAGGTTCGGCGGTGTCCATCGGGTTAACCGTCACCCATTTCCACCTGCGTGCCTTTTGAAAGGCGCCGCTCAGAATCCAGTGGATCTGACGTACAGCCGACGCTGACATCGGTGTGCATCGATGCGGCAGGCATTTCCGTCGGCATGCTTTGCACGTCTCCGGTTGCGGAGGTTTGCAAGGGCTTCCTATGTGCTCATCACACTTGTGCTCACCACGCGTACGGTGATCCTTCAGTGCGCGACCGTTGCAGTGGACCTTGCATTTTCGCAGCGAGGCGTAGAAGGAGTCGATGATCTCGGAGTCGTTCTCGATGGCGGCCAGCGGCCTCGCGCCGATCAGTGGAGAGATGTGGTTGTCGATCAAGCCGCGATTGGTACGCCTGGTGTTTCCTCCCAGTCGGCGACCTCGACGTACTTCTCGATCAACTGGTTGATGGTTGCCTTTGTCTTCGGCGCTCGCCCCTCCAGCACCTGGTTGACGACTCGGTTCAGCATCTTCTCTGCGATCTTCTGCGCGTCCGGTCCGGCGGAAACCGTCTCCTGGAAGTAGTGCTCACTGCCTGTAACCGGGTCGACCCCAGCGTAAACGCGAACTCTCAAGGCACCGCTGGGAAGAGTTGTGATGTTCCCGCGGGGGCGCGTTCGACGTGGCATGCACCAAGCGTAGACGGTTTCATGTCACGTTCCATGTCACGCGGCGTTGCGTGTCGCGGTGTTTGGGCTGGTGGGGCGGGTGGGGCTCGAACCCACGACCGACAGATTATGAGTCTGCTGCTCTAACCATCTGAGCTACCGCCCCTGGCCGCCTCGGTGACATCTGATCAAGCCTGTGACATCGTACGCGGCGAAGTGACGGCGAGAGGAGCGGTGTGCCGAGGGTTTGTTTTCTGCTGCTGCGGGCGATCGGACCGGATCGGATGGCGGAGTACCGGGAGCGGCACGAGCGGGTGTGGCCAGAGATGGTGGCTGCTTTGTCGCGGGCTGGCTGGCAAAACTACTCGCTGTTCATTGACGATGACGGGCTCGTCGGTGGGGTACGTCGAGACCGATGACTTCGAGCAGGCGCTGGCCGCGATGGAGAAGACCGAGGTCAACGGGCGCTGGCAGGCCGAGATGGGGGAGTTCTTCATCGGGCTGGACGGCCGGCGGCCAGATGAGGGCATGCACGTCCTCTCCGAGTACTTCCACCTTGACTGAGGCAGAGGGCGAGTCATGACCGAAGACCTTGAGCGCTCCACCATGCAGGTGGTGGGCAGGCGCCTTATTCCTTTCCTGATGCTCTGCTATTTCCTGTCCTATTTGGACCGTACGAACATCAGCATCGCCTCGCTGACGATGAACAAGAGCCTCGGGCTGACCGCCGCCGAGTACGGCCTGGGTGCCGGCCTGTTCTTCATCGGCTACTTTCTGTTCGAAATCCCCAGCAACCTGATCCTGCACCGGGTCGGCGCGCGACTCTGGATCGCCCGCATCATGGTGAGCTGGGGCGTGGTGGCGGTCGTGATGGCCGCGATCCAGGGCCCTGTCAGCCTTTATGTCGTACGGATTGTGCTCGGCATCGCCGAGGCCGGCTTCTTCCCCGGCATCATTCTCTATTTGACGTACTGGTTCCCGGCCAGCTACCGGGGCCGCGCGGTGGCCTTTTTCATGTCCTCGATCGCGATTTCCACCGCCGTCGGGGCGCCGCTGGGCGGATTGCTGCTTGGCCTGGACAAAATCGCTGGACTCGACGGTTGGCGGTGGCTCTTCGTGCTGGAAGGAGTGCCGACGGTGATCGTCGGCATTCTGGTGGTTTTCCTGTTGCCCAGCACGCCCAGGCGCGCCAAATGGCTGACCGACGACCAGCGGAACTGGCTCGTCACGCGGCTGGACGCCGAGGACGCGAAGACACGTGCCCGGCATCACATGACCGTCCTGCAAGCCATCGTGAAGCCGCGGGTGCTGGCGCTTTCGTTGATTTACTTCGCCACTGTGTTCGGTTTGTACGGGATCGGGTTCTGGCTGCCGCAGATCATCAAGAAGAGCCTGGGAATTTCCAGCAACCTGCAGGTGTCGTTGCTGACGGCTGTTCCGTACGCGATAGGGATTGTGGCGATGATCTTGTGGGGGCGGTATTGCGACCGCACCGGCCGATACGCGGTCGGTACGGCGGTGCCGATGCTGGTTGGTGGCGTGGCGCTCACCGCGTCGGCGTTCCTGACTGGCCTGCCCTGGCTGGGATACGCGGGCCTGTGTGTCTGCACTTTGGGCGTACTCATGTCATTTCCGGGTTTCTGGGGCCTGCCCAGCGCCTTCCTGACCGGCGCCGCGGCGGCCGCGGGCATCGCGACCGTGAACACCATCGGCAACCTGTCCGGCTTCCTCGGCCCGTACTGGGTCGGTTGGATGACGCCTCTTCGGCTCCGCGAAATGGGGCCTCGTGACGATTGGGCTGGTCATGGTGGTGGGTGCGCTGGGCGCCTTCGCGTTGGGTAATAGGCCCCGAACGGCGCGGGTGTGATGTCCAAAGCTGGTGATCTGACCTGGCTGGTGGCGCTGGGTGCGGCGCTGTGGGGCACGGACGCGCTGCTCCGGCTGCCGTTGACGCACTCGTTGCCGGCGACGGTCATCGTGGTGGCAGAGCACGCGATCGTGGTTCTCGTACTGATCCCGTGGCTGCCGCGAGCTTTCCGTGCCTTCAAAGCGATGTCGGCGGGCGCGTCGAGCGGTGGTGCGCGCTCGCGGTCGGCGCCGGCTCGTCGGCGCTCGCGACCTGGCTGTTCACGCTGGCATTCGGCGGCGGAGACCCGCTGACTCCGCTGGTTCTGCAGAAACTTCAGCCGTTGATCGCGATTCTGGCGGCCCGACTGTTCCTCGGCGAGCGGATTCGCGGCCGGTTCTGGTTTTTCGCCGTGCCGGCGCTGATCGGTACGTGGCTGATCGCTTTCGCCGATCCGCTGCACATTCAACTCAAGGGAGCTGAGGCGGCGCTGTTGGCGATTGGCGCGGCCGTGCTGTGGGCCGCCGGCACGGTCCTGGGCCGGCGGCTGAGCGTCGCGTACGCACCGACGACCGTGACCACGCTGCGGTACGCCGTCGGGCTGCCGGCGAGCCTGGTCATCGCGGTGATCGTCGGCGGTCCGTTCACGGTCGCGCTCGCCGACGTGCCCGGCCTGGCCGGGTTGGCGCTGATCCCCGGACTGTTGGCGCTGAGTCTCTACTACAGAGGCTTGCAGCGGACTCCAGCAGCGCGCGCGACGCTCGCCGAGCTGGCGTTCCCCCGCTCACCGCGGCGGTTATTGGTGTGGTGTTTCTGCACGCCCAGTTCACCATCAGCCAGTGGATCGGTGTCGCGCTCGTGGTGGCCGCGGTGACGGCGCTGGGCTGGCATGAGCGTACGAGCGCGCAGCCAGCGGTGGTCGCCGCCGAGCCGGTTCGCGCGAGCCGGCTGCCACCGGTTGAACAGGCCAAACGGGCTGTTTGCGGCATCAATCGGCGGCCTGTATGTCGGTTGTATCTGCGGTAGCCATGCTGTCCCTGCGCTGCTCGACGAGCGGAGGACTGCCATGCACGGGCAACTCAGGTTCCGGGACGCCGTGAAAGTGTCCCTCTCAGCAAGGAAACTGCTGGTCAGGGGAGCGGCCGCGGTCGCGATGATCACCGCTTTGGTGCTGGTGGGGGCCAGCCCGGCGTTCGCCGCGAGCGGCACGGTGCACACCGACACCGGTGTCGCGGTGACGGTTCGGTCCGGGCCGCACACCACCTCCAGCGCGGTGGGCAGCGCCGCGGACGGCACCGCCGTCACGATCGACTGCCAGGCCAGCGGCGACACGGTGACCGGCAAATACGGCACCACCGACATCTGGGACCACGTGCCCGCGCTCGGCGGGTACCTCACCGACTCGTACGTCTACACCGGCTCTGACGACCGGGTCGCGCCGGACTGCTCCGGCACCACGGTGAGCTGTTCGACGAGCGGCACTGGCGACCCGAACTCCTGCAGTGCGGCGGTGGCCTGGGCGAAGGCGCACGTGCACACCAATGACAATCCGGACTACTACAACTACTGCGACCGCATCAACGCCTGGGCGTACGGCTGGAGCGCGAGCGGTTCGACCACCGCTTATGTGCACTGGACGCAGATCCCGGCGTCGTACAAGCACCCCGGTGACAGCTCGGTGCCGGCCGGCGGGCTCGCCTTCTTCAGCAACGGCGGCGCCGGCCATACGATGATCTCGATCGGCGGCGGCAACTTCCTGTCCAACGACATCCATGGCGCTGGTACGTACACGCAGACCACCATCGCCGAGATCCGCAGCACCTGGGGCCAGACCTACGTGGGCTGGGCGCAACCCTGGTTCAAGGTCAACCACTAATCGTCACCCGGTTCTGTCCGCATGGCCTCCATGCGTGCGTCCGCCGCACGTATGGGGGCCATGCGGACGTCTGTGGGGTGACGGAGGGTAGCTTGTGGTCGACCGACTGTGGGTCGGTTGATCAAGTTTGAGTAAGGCGTACCCCATGAGATTCTTTCGGCTAGTGAAAACTTGCGTGCCGTGCAATCATGGGTGTCGTGGTACGCGAGGGGATGTACGTGCCTGGGCTGCGTGAGCGAAAGAAGCAGGCCACCAGGCAGGCACTGAGGGAGACCGCTCTGCGGTTGGCCGAGCAGCATGGGCTGGACGGGCTGACCGTCGAGGCCGTCTGCGCGGAGGTAGGCGTCTCGACGCGTACCTTCTTCAACTATTTCCCCTCGAAGGAAGACGCTCTGGTCGGCGACGGCCCGGCACTGCCGCCGGACGCCGTGGTGGACCGCATCTTCGCCGAACACGCCGCCGACGGACCGATCGCCGGTGCCTCAGCGGTGTTGTTGCACATGGTGGACACCGGCACCCAGCCCGATGTACGCCACAAGGCGCAGATGTTCGAGCGTTTCCCGACCCTGGTGCCAGCGTTGCTGGCGAAGTTCGCCGCTTTCGAGCGGAGCCTGGCCGAGGCGGTGGCCCGCAACATGGGCCCGGCGCCGCGGCCGGACTTCTATCCGGAGCTGGTCGCCGCTTGCGCGGTGACCGCGATGCGGGTAGCGGCGAAGCGGTGGAGTACGGGCGACCGCGAGGAGTCGCTCGCCTCGTACACACACGGGGTTTTCGAGGTATTCCGTAAGGAGCTGGCATGATCCGCGGCTTCGACATCGCATTTGTGGGAGTAACAAGGTGAGTTCGACCATCGACGCCGGTGATGCGGCAACGGGGCAGCATCGCGACCAGGCGACCGCAGGACAACCACTGGGACAACGGCAGCTGTTAGCGGTCGTCGGCGCCTTGATGCTGGTCGTCCTGCTCGCCGCCCTCGACCAGACCATCGTTTCCACCGCACTGCCCAAAATCGTCGGCGACCTGCATGGCCTGACCGACCTGCAATGGGTGATCACGGCGTATTTGCTGGCCTCCACGATCGTGCTGCCCATCTACGGCAAGCTCGGCGACCTGATCGGCCGGAAATGGCTTTTCCAGCTGGCGATCGTGATCTTCCTGGTCGGCTCGGCATTGTCCGGAGCCTCCCAGAACATTACCCAGCTGATCATTTTCCGTGCGCTGCAAGGTGTTGGTGGCGGTGGTCTGATGATCGGTGCGCAGGCGATCATCGGCGACATGGTCTCGCCGCGCGAACGCGGTAAATACCAGGGCCTGATCGGTGGCGCTTTCGGTGTCGCCTCGGTGGCCGGCCCGCTGCTCGGTGGATTCCTGACCGACCTCGGGCAGGGCACCTGGCGCTACTGCTTCTACATCAACATCCCGCTCGGCGTGATCGCGATGATCGTCACTGCGGTCGTCCTCAAACTTCCGCGCCGCAAGGCCACTTTCAAGCTCGACTATTTCGGCGCCGCGCTGCTTGCCGGCTTCAGTACTTGCATTGTGCTGATCACCAGCTGGGGTGGCACGAAATACGCCTGGGACTCGGGCCAGATCATTGGCCTTGGGATCGGCTCGGTAGTGCTGCTGGCGCTGTTCATCGTTGCTGAGGCGCTCGTCAAAGAGCCCATGCTGCCGCTGAAACTCTTCAAGAACAGCATCTTCGCGCTGACCAGCGTGATGGGTGTCGCTCTCGGTGTCTGTATGTTCGGCGCGCTCAGCTATGTCCCGACCTTCCTGCAAATGGTCGACGGCAAGAGTGCGACGGTGTCCGGCCTGCTGATGCTGCCGATGATCGTCGGCCTGCTGATCGCCTCGCTCGGCTCCGGCCAGCTGATCAGCCGGCTGGGCCACTACAAGACTTTTCCCATTGTCGGTACGGCCATTCTCGGCGTCGGGCTTTTTCTGCTGTCGCGTCTGGACCAGAGCAACACGATCCTGGAGAACAGCGTCTTTTTTCTTCGTGGTCGGCATCGGCCTGGGCATGGTGATGCCCACGCTGATCCTGATGGTGCAGAATTCGGTGCCATTCCACGAACTCGGCTCGGCCACCTCGTCTTCCAACTATTTCCGGCAGATCGGTGGCTCGCTCGGCGCCTCGCTGGTGGGCACCTTGCTGGCCAGCCAACTGGCGGACAAGATCCCGCAGTACGTGCCGGCCGCCGCACTGAACGCGCTCGCCCAGTCCGGGCATCCGCTGGACACCAACAGCCTGACACCGACGCTGGTCCACGACGCGCTGCCGGCGGTCATTGGAAATGGCATCGTCAAGGCGTACAACGACGTCCTGCCACCGATTTTCCTCTATCTCGTACCGATTATCGGGGTAGCATTCGTTCTTTCGTTCTTCCTCAAGCAGATCCCGCTGCGTACCGCATCGCCGGCCGCCGGGCAGCCGGCGGGCGGCTCGACGCGCCGCCGCGGTCGGCCCGCTGGCCGCCGCCGCACCGGTCGGTGCCGCGGTCGGTGGGGTGCCGCCGAACGGGCGGCACAGCGGCCCGCTGCCGGCCGAACGGCCACTGGTGGCCGTGGCGGCCGCGAATGAGCCGACCACGGTGTTACCGGTATCGGCCATGGCCCAGAATGGCGTCGTGCAGAACGGCGGTTCACCCCAGAACGGACAGCCGGCGTTCGCGGTGGCGCCGGTCGCGGTGGCGGCCGAGGCGCTGCACGCGTACCCGACCAGCGCGCCCAACGGCGGCGTACCCGTGCGTGGCTATGTCCGTGGCGGCGGGGCGGGGCAGCCGCCGATTCCCGGCGCGGTGCTCACCCTGATCGACTCCGCGGGCCGGCAGTTGGGCCGCGGCCGCAGCGGTCCGGACGGCGCCTTCGACCTGCCCACTCCCGGTCGGGGCAGCTATGTGCTGATCGCTCGGGCCGCCTCGCACCAGCCGCAGGCCACCCTGGTCTCGGTCGGTGACGTGCCGGCGCACCTGGAAGTGGTGCTGATCGGCACCAGCGGGCTGACCGGTGTCGTACGGGTGACCGGCGGCGGCCGCGCTCGCCGGCGCGACCGTCACCATCGCTGATGGCCGTGGCGAGGTCGGTCGCATCGCAGCTGACCGACGCCGACGGCGCGTACACGTTCTCCGAGCTGGTCGCCGCGACGTACACGGTAGCCATCAGCGCGGACCGGTTTCGTCCGGTCGCGGCCCTGGTGGAGGTGGCCGAGGGCGGCATGACCCAGCACGACGTGTCGTTCGCCGGCGCGGCCCGGCTGCGCGGCCACGCCCACGGTGGCGTGGGCCGGCAGCCGCTGGCGGACGCTCGCGTCACGCTGGTCGACGAGGCCGGCAACGTGATCGCGGCGACGATGACTGGCCCAGACGGCGGTTATGAGTTCGGGGATCTTCCGGAGGGCAACTACACAGTGGTGGCGACTGGTTACCCGCCGTCGGTCAGCATGCTCACGCTGAACGGCGGGAAGGAAACCGAACACGACGTATTGCTGAGTCATGACGAGCACTGATGAGCCTTAGGGAGAGCCGATGACGACGGAGCCGGTCGAGATGCGCTCGCACAGCCAGGCCGGTGGCGTACGAGCGACCATCCAGACCAGCGACGGCTGGGCGGTCTCGACCGCGATCCTGACCGTCACCGATTCCGCCGGCCGCCAGGTCGGGCGGGCGATGGCTGACGGCGACGGCGTGGTGGCCACCGGCCGACTGGACCCCGGCACGTACACGGCGATCCTCACCGCGCCCGGCTTCACCCCGTCCGCGCACACCGCGATGGTGACCGCGAGCGGCTCCGCCGAGCTGGGCACCCTGCGGCTGTCCCGGCTGCCCGGCGCGGACCTGCCGGCCACCGGCATCTGGACCATCGACCCGGCCCACACCAGCATTCTGGTCAGCGCCAGGCACATGGGCCTGACCAGCGTGAGTGGCCGGTTCACCGCCTTCGCCGGGACGATCCAGATCGCCGAGCCGCTGGAGCGGTCCTCGGTCACCGCGGTGATCGAGGCGGACAGCATCGACACCGCCAACAAGATGCGCGACGACCACATGCGATCCGCCGATTTCCTCGCGGTGGACCGTTTCCCGACCATCACGTACAGCGGCCTGGGGCTCACCGCCCGGGGTCCGGAGAAGTGGGCGCTGTCCGGCGACCTGACGATCAAGGACGTGACGAAGATGGTCACGCTCGAGCTGACCTACCTCGGCCTGCGGGTCGACCCGTGGGGAAACACCCGGCTCGGCGTCAAAGCCCTTGGCGAACTCCGCCGCGGCGACTTCTCCATCACGTACAACCAGGTCCTCGCCGCCGGCATCGACGCGGTGGGCACGACGTTGCGAGTGGAAATGGACATCCAGGCGGTCCAGGGCGACACCGTACCGTCGCTGTAGCCGCTCGCCGATGACAGCTGCCACCGGCGCGGAGACCGACCAACGGCCAGGGTTGCCGAAGCGGTTCAGTGCGTCGGTGGCGCTGGGTACGCTTCTGCAGCCGCTGAACTCGTCGATGATCGCGGTCGCGCTGGTGCAGATCGGGGTCGCGTTCCACGTTCCCGCCGGCAGCCAGACCCAGTGGCTGGTCTCCGGGCTCTACCTCGCGACCGCGGTGTCGGCGCCGACGGCCGGGAAGTTGGCCGACCTTTTCGGCGCCCGCAAGGTGTTTCTGACCGGGCTCGCGCTGGTCGCGGTCGTCTCGCTGCTCGCGCCGTTCTCGCCGAGCCTGGGCTGGCTGATCGCGGCGCGAGTGCTGCTGGGCATCGGCACCGGCGCCCAGTTCCCGGCCGGGGTGGCGATGATCCGCCGGATCGCGGACCAGCGCAAAGCATCCGCGGTTGGTGCGCTCGGCATCCTGTCGATCTTCGCGCAGACCTCCGCGGCGCTCGGGCCGAGCCTCGGTGGGGTGCTGGTTGGCGGCTTCGGGTGGGAGTCGATCTTCTTCGTCAACATCCCGATGACGCTCGCCGCGGCCATCTGCGTACTCAGGATGGTGCCGCCGGACGTGCCGCGCGAGATCGGCGGCTGGCGCCAGGTCGTACGAGAGATCGAACCTGCCCGGGCTGATCATCTTCAGTGTCGCGATGACGGCCTTGATGCTGACTCTGCTGTCGCTGGCCGACCAGCCACAGTGGGCGCTGTTGGCGGTCGCCGTGCCGGCCTTCGCGGTCTTCGGGTGGTGGGGGAGCGCCGGGCCGCCACGCCGTTCGTGGACGTGCGTCTGCTCGTACGAAGCAAAGCCCTGTCCCTCACTTATGTGCGCACGCTTCTCACGTACACGGCGTTCTACGCGATCTTCTACGGCTTGCCGGGCTGGCTGGAGCAGGCGCGGCACCTGACCCGACCGCGGTCGGTCTGGTGGTGCTGCCGATCGCGACCCTGGGCGCGCTGACGATCGTGGTCGCGACCCGGATCGCCCACCGGAAAGGTCCACGGCCGCTGCTGGTGGTCGGGTCCGCGGGCCTGCTGGTGGGCGGCCTGGCGCTCGCGCTGGCGGTCCACTCGGCCACCCCGATCGTGGTGTTGGTGCTGATCAGCGCGGTGTTGGGGGTGCCGAACGGGTTCAACAGCCTGGGCAACCAGCTGTCTGTTTACCGGGCGGCGCCGGCGGAGGCGACTGGGTCGGCGTCCGGGCTGTTCCGTACGTCCCAGTACGTCGGTGCCAACTTCGCCGCGGTCGCCATCGCGCTGGTGTTTGCCGGACCGGCGAGCGATCCAGGGTTGCACCGGATGGGCGCGTTGGTCGCCATCATCGGCGCGATCCTGCTGATCGACGCTGTCCTTATGAGACGGCGGCCCTGACCTTCACATAACAGGCGGCACTGTCGTACCATCAGCATCACAGGTATCTGGTCTGCCAGCGGGTCGTAGATCGCAGGGGAAGGCGCATCTCGACCAACCGGGAGGTCACCGTGCCTGCTCGTGGCGTGTTGTACGTCCACTCGTCGCCGTCGGCTGTGTGCCCGCACGTCGAGTGGGCGATCTCGCGCGTCCTTGGCGTGCCCGTACGTCTGGAGTGGACGGCTCAGCCGGCTGACCCCAGTACGCAACGGGCCGAGTGCCAATGGAGCGCACGGACCGGCACTGCCGGCACTCTTGCTACTGCGCTGCGCCAGTGGCCGATGATCCGTTTCGAGGTCACCGAGGAACCGACGCCTGGCGTGGATGGCGAACGGATCGCGTACGTCCCGGGTCGGGGCATCTTCCGGGCGACGATGAGCGCGACCGGCGACATCTTGGTAGGCGAGGACCGTCTGCGCGCACTTATGGCCACCGCGACGACTCCCGACGCGTTATCGCACGGCCTGGAGAAGCTGCTCGGCACGTCGTGGGACATCGACTTGGAGCCTTATCGCCATGCCGGTGACGGCGCCCCCGTCACCTGGCTTACCCAGAGCGTCAGCTAAGCGCTCGCTCGTGGGCAACGCGCAGGGCATCGGAGGCGGGGACTTCCACGTCCGGGATCACGCCGATGCCCTCCCAGTTGGTGCCCGAAACGGGGCTCACCCCGCGAGCGGTCGGGACGGTCGCCTCCAGGTGCGGGTGCAGCCGGAAGCCGACCCGGGGATGGGCGCCGCCGCCGGTACGCTCGCCGATGAGCGTCGCCCGGCCGTGTTGCTGTAGGTCGTACGACAGCTCCTCGCCGCCGGAGAAGGTGGTCGAGCTGGTCAGGACGAAGATCGGCTTGGTCCCGCCGAAACGGGCGCCGGGCACGTAAGGCGCGCTCCAGAACTGCGTGGTCCGGTCACCCTCGCGCTCGTACATGGTGATCAGGTGCGTCGACTCGTCGAACAGGTAGCCGCAGATCAGCGCCACCGTCTCCGGGTCGCCGCCGCGCAGGTCGCGTACGTCCAGGATCAGCGCGTCCGCTGACGCGACCAGTTGCATCGCCGCGGTGATCGCCGGGCCGGCGATGGTCGGCGGGAACAGGACCGGGCGCAGGGCGAGGTGCGCGACATTGCCGTCCAGTAGCCCGACCCGGCCGATGCCGTTCATCGTCACCGCCGCCTCGCGGGCCATCAGGTTCATTCCCATCTCGTCCGATGGCAGATCGGGGATTTCGTCCTCGTGGAACTTGAGCCGCAGGTGGCGATCCTGGTTGATCGACTGCAGATCCTTGGTGACCGCCGTGGACAGCTCCAGCGGGGTGCTCACGTCGTACGTACGCGATGCCAGTAAGTCGTGGATTTTTCTGGCCGATGTCCGGAAAGACGTAATACTCGGCGACCAGTCGGGCGGTTTCGGCGACGATGTCGGTGCTCTTCATGGGGCCCAGTGCAGCATGCCGGTTGACAAAGTGTCAAGAACTGCAGACACTTGATGAGTGGACGAAGTAATGGAGATCACCACGCCCGAGCAGTTCAAGGCGCTCGGGCACTCGTTCCGGCAGCGACTGCTGTTCGCGCTCGGACAGCAACCGGCGACCATCAGTCAGCTCGCGAAGATTTTGTCGGCCCGCAAGGGAAACGTCGATCATCATCTGAAGGTGCTGCGGGATGCCGGCCTGGTGCGGATCGCTGAGACGCGGACGGTCAGGGGCGGCACCGAGCACTACTACCAGCGCAGTTCGCGGCGAATCCGAGTGCTCAGCCCGGAAGCCACCTCAACCGCGGCGATGTTGGCCGCGTTCGCTCAGGAACTGAGCATCGCTCCGGTCGAACCGCTGCTCAACCTGCGACACCTTCGGCTGACGGCCGCGCAGGCGGAGCGTTTGCGGAACGCGCTTGAGGGGCTGGTGGACACGGCCGAAGACGCCGGGGACGGTGAGCCTCGGTATGGAGTGCTCGTGAGCCTTTACCAGCAGCCGTAACCGTCGATGGGTGGGTCGTCGCGACCGTACGCCTCGCCAGGATCCACTGAAGTACCTGCTACGGCGTGGATTGTCGTAGTCGTCCGCAGCCCCCAACACGCAGCGTCACCCAGTCGCGGGCTTGTAGCTACTGGTAGCGAGATTCGTTGTTGATCTTGTTTACTTTGCCTACCCAAAACGGACATTGGACTGAATTATCCTTTTTGGGTAGGCGAAGTGAACAAGATCAACAAAATGTAGCGATGCAACAGCCGCCGAGCGAACCCTCCAGCACCTTTAGTCCCAAAAACCTCAGGACTTGCCAAAATTTTCGTCTACGCGCGTCCTCAAACCCACCCCCACCCGATTTTGGTGGGGGCCAATTTCATCAAGGGGTACGACAGTTTCGAGCCGTAGCGGGTATTTCCGTGGTGTCCCTCTTTGCGAGGGGTGTTAGCTGTCGATGGCGCTCATCACGTGTTTGATGCGGGTGTAGTCCTCCAAGCCGTACATGGACAGGTCCTTGCCGTAGCCGGAGTGCCGGAAGCCGCCGTGTGGCATCTCGCTGACCAGCGGGATGTGCGTGTTGATCCAGACACAGCCAAAAGCGAGCCGTTTGGCCATCCGCATCGCCCGGCCGTGGTCGTGCGTCCAGACGCTGGACGCGAGGCCGTATTCGACGCCGTTGGCCCAGCGTACGGCTTCATCTTCGTCGTTGAAGCGCTGGACCGTAATAACCGGACCAAAAATCTCGGACTGGATCGCCTCGTCGTCCTGGCGCAGCCCGGAAAGCACGGTTGGTTCGTAGAAATACCCGGCGGTGCCGACGCGGTGCCGCCGCCGGCGGTCAGGGTCGCGTGGTCGGGGAGCCGGTCCACGAAACCGGATACTCGCGCCAATTGGTTGGCGCGTTGTTGAGCGGACCATAAAGCACGTCTTCGTCGCTGGGCGGGCCGGTACGGGTCGACCGCGCCTGCTCGGCGAGGGCCGCGACGAACTCGTCATGCACGCCTGGGGCAGCCAAAACTCGGGTGGCCGCGGTGCAGTCCTGGCCGGCGTTGAAATAGCCGGCGGTCGCGATGCCTTCGGCGGCGGCCGCGATGTCGGCGTCGTCGAAAATCACCACGGGCGCCTTGCCGCCCAACTCCAGATGTGCTCGCTTGAGGTCTTTCGCGGCGGAGACGGCGACTTCGATGCCGGCGCGTACGGACCCGGTGATCGCGACCAGTTGCGGAGTAGGGTGCGAAACCAGCGCGCGGCCGGTGTCCCGGTCGCCGGTGATGACATTCAGTACGCCGGCGGGGAAAAATTCGGAAGCCACCTCGGCCAGCAGCAGGGTGCTCGCCGCCGCGTGGTGTCGCTCGGCTTGAGGACGATCGTGTTGCCGGCGGCCAAAGCCGGCGCGATTTTCCAGATCGCCATCAAAAGCGGATAGTTCCATGGCGTCACCTGGGCGACTACCCCGATTGGTTCGCGCCGGATGAAAGACGTGTGGCCGGCCAGGTATTCGCCCGC
Organism: Fodinicola feengrottensis; assembly: GCF_010993775.1. Taxonomy (GTDB): domain Bacteria; phylum Actinomycetota; class Actinomycetes; order Mycobacteriales; family HKI-0501; genus Fodinicola; species Fodinicola feengrottensis. The sequence goes on from NZ_WOTO01000001.1 coordinate 40,745, forward strand.
GGCACGGCCTTCCAGTACGCGAGCCGCTCCGGCGAAAAAAAAGCGCAGAGCGTCCACCGCCGGCGGGATTTCCTCCGACAGCGTCAAAGCGCGCGGCTTGCCGGTGTTCTGGACCTCGGTGTCCACGAAGTCAGAAGCTCGCTTTTCCAGTGCGTCGGCCAACTTCAGCAGCGCTAGCTGCCGTTCGGCGGGGGGGTGGTCTCGCCCCAGGTCTGGAAGGCGTTGTCGGCGGCCTTCATCGCGCGGTCGACGTCCTCGTGTCGGACACCGGTGCCGACCCGTACGCCGCACCGGTGGACGGGTCGGGTCGATCACCTCGGCCCGGTGACCGGCCGCACTGTCCACGTACTCGCCGTTGACGAAGTTCCGCAGCTGCATGGTGCTCCTTAGATTCGGCCGCCGGCGGACTCGCCGCCGACCCGGGTGGCCAGCCACACCGGCAGCACCGAGAGGATCACCAGCGCGGCGGCCACCACGTTGATCACCGGCGCCTGGTTGGGCCGGAAGAGGTTGGAGAAAATCCAGATCGGCAGCGTGGTCACGCCCGGTCCGGCGGTGAAGGTCGTGACGATGATCTCGTCGAAGGACAGCGCGAAAGCGAGCAGCCCACCGGAGAGCAAAGCCGTACGGATCAAGGGAAAAGTCACGAATCGGAAGGTTTGGAAGACATCCGCTCCGAGATCCATCGACGCCTCCTCCAGTGATCCGCCCAGCCGGCGCAACCGCGCCAGCACGTTGTTGTAGACGATGACAATGCAGAAGGTAGCGTGCCCGACGATGACCGTGAAAAGGCTCAGCGAGATCCCGAACGGCTGCAGTACGGCCCGAAAGGCGTTGTTGAGGGCTATTCCGGTCACCACGCCCGGCAGCGCCAGCGGCAGGATGACCAGCAGTGAGATGGTGTCCCGGCCGAAGAACTTGAAGCGCTGGACGGCGAAAGCGGCCATCGTGCCGAGCACCAACGCCACCGCGGTCGCGCCGATGCCGGCCTCGACGCTGGTGAGCAGCGCCTGCAGCATGCCGGCGTTGTCGATCGTACGAGCCCACCAGTCCAAGGTGAAACCGCTCGGCGGCCAGCCGAAAGTCCGCGACGAGTTGAACGAGTTCACCACGACCACCAGCAACGGCACGTAAATCACCGCGAGGCCGAGCATCATCGCGACGAACAAAAGGATGCGGGCGCGCCTGGACAGGATCATCTGCGGCTCCTACAGGTTGTCCAGCGCGCCGGACCGGCGGACGGCCGCGAGGTAGATGACCATCACGGCACGGCGACCGGAAACAGCCCGGCCGCCGCCGCGAAGGGCAGGTTGTCCGCGGTCACCACGTTGTCGTAAATGACGTTCGCGAACAGTTGCGACTTGCCGCCGACGATCTTCACCGTGATGTAGTCGCCCAGAGTCAACGAAAAGGTGAAAATCGAACCGGCCACCACGGCCGGGAACAGCAGCGGCAGAATGACGGAGCGAAAGGTTCGCCACGCGCTCGCGCCGAGGTCGCTGGATGCCTCGATGAGCGAGTTCGGAATGCGCTCCAGACCCGCATAGACCGGCAGGATCATGTACGGCAGCCACAAATACGCCAGGGTCACGGTGGTGGCGGTCAGGCCGTAATAGGACTGACTTCCACCACCGATCATCCAGTCCAGCACGCCGGAGCCGCCGAGCATCACCCGCCACGCGTACGCCTTCACCAGGTAACTGGCCCACAACGGGGTCAGCACCGCGGCCACCAGGAATCGCTGCGCCCGCGGCGAGGCCACCTTCGCCATGAAGAAGGCCAACGGCAGCGCGATGATCGCGTCGATCACGGTGACTCCGGCGGCCACCCCGAGACTGCGGGCGGCGACCGCCAGATACGTCGGGTCGGAGAACAACGAACCGAAGTTTCCCAGCGAAAATCCCGGAACCGGGTTGCCGGTGAAGGCGTCCACGGTCCAGAAGGCGGTCAGGAACATCGCCGCGAGCGAGCCGAGATAGGCGATCACCAGCCACAGCAACGGCAACGACAGCAGCGAGCCGAGCCGCAGCAGCGGTTTTCGGTAGAGGACCCGGGAAAGCGTGGCCGTCCTCACCCCTTGATGTCCGTCCAGGCCTGGGTCCACTTGGTGTAGTCGGCGCACTTGGTGTCCGTACGACCGTCCAGGCAGGCCACGGTCGGGGTCGTCCAGTACCAGATCTTGTCCGAGTACGGCTTGTCCGCCGCGTGGAAGGTGGCGCATTCGGCGGCCATGCCCGCCTCCGCGCAGGCCTTGGACTGTGCTGGCGCCTCACCGAAATACGTCGCGACCTGAGCGTTCACCGAGGGCGAGACGATCCAGTCCAGCCACTTGTACGCGCAGGTCGGGTGCGGTGCCTTGGCCGCCACCATCCAGGTGTCCGACCAGCCGGTGGAGCCCTCGGCCGGCAGGATCGCGTTCACCTTCACCTTCTTGTCGGACGTGATCAGGTTGTTGATGACCTGCCAGGTGGTGCCGAGCACCGAGCCGCCGGACTCGAACGACTGCACCGATTTCGTGTAGTCCGACCAGTATTCGCCGACGTTCGCCTTCTGCTGCTTGAGAAGCGCGACCGCGGCGGCGAACTGCTTGTCGTCCAGCGCGTACGGATTCTTGATCCCGAGGCTTTTGTTGGTGTTCATCAGGTAAAGCGCCGCGTCGGCGATATAGATGGGGGAGTCGTACGCGGTGACTTTGCCCTTGTACGGGGAATTCGCCGCGAACACCGAGCTCCACGAGGTCGGCGCCGGCTTCACCACGTCGGTGTTGTATTGCAGCAGGTTCGCGCCCCAGCCGTGCGGGACGCCGTACGCGGTGCCACCGACCGAGTTCCACGCGCGGTTCTTCAGGAACGGGAAGATGGTCGCGTAATTGGGCACCAGTGCGGTGTTCACCGGTGCGACCGTGCCGCTGTAGACGAGTCGTAGGCTCGCGTCGCCGGACGCCGACACCACGTCATATTGGTTGGTTTTCATCAACGTGACCATTTCGTCGGACGTGCCGGCGACCTTCACGTTGACCTTGCAGCCGGTCGCCTTGGTGAACGGGTGCACCCAGTCGACCTTCGGGTCGTTCGAGCCGTCCTCCGCATAGCCGGCCCAGGCGATCACATTGACGCTGCCCTCGGGCTTGCCCAGCTTGTCGAGGGCTGCGATTTTCGGTGGTGCGCCGGAGGTTCCCGAGGTGCCGGACGACCCGCAGCCGGCGCTGGCCAGGGCCAGCCCGAGACAGGTCACCAGGATGGCGAGCTTGCGGCGATTCATTTTTTCTTCCCCCTCGGTGGAAACGGACTCTGTTGCTCCAACACGTAAGGCGTGCTCGGCTTTCCAGGCCAGCCGGATCTGGTCGCCGGTCGCGGCTGGCTGGCGGGCCGCGGTGTTCGGGGTGACCACGATCATGTCGATCCCGCTGTCCAGACGTACGACCAAGCGAATTTGTGAGCCGACGTAAGCGACATCCGTGACGACACCAGAGGCGCCGCGTTCGTCCGCAGCCACCGTCGAGGAGATCTGGATCCGTTCCGGTCGCAGGCTCACGGTGGCGTCAACGCCATGCACGGCAACGGAATCCGCGCCGGTGGTCAGGTTGGCGGTGCCGACGAAACCGGCCACGAAATCGGTGGCGGGTCGCTCGTACACCTGCACCGGGGTGCCGACCTGCTCGATCCGGCCGTCCGCCAGTACGGCGATCCGGTCGCTCATGGTCAGCGCCTCCTCCTGGTCGTGCGTCACGAAAACGAACGTGATTCCGACCTCGCGCTGGATCTTTTTTCAGTTCGATCATTTCCTGCCGCAGCTTGAGGTCCAGCGCGCCCAGCGGCTCGTCCAGCAGCAGGACTTTGGGGCGGTTGACCAAAGCGCGCGCGAGGGCGATCCGCTGTCGTTGCCCACCGGACAGCTGCGCCGGCTTACGGCTCGCCACCTGCGGCAGCCGTACGGTCTCCAAAGCCTGCTCGGCGCGCTGGATGCGTTCCGCTTTGCGAACGCCCTTGACCTTCAGTCCGTACTCGACGTTGGCGAGCACGCTCATATGCGGAAAGAGTGCGTAGTCCTGGAAAACCGTGTTCACGTCCCGGTCGAAGGGCGCCGTCCGGCTGACATCCTTGCCGTCCAACAGAATCTGCCCGGAGGTGGGCAGCTCGAAGCCGGCGATCAACCGCAACACGGTGGTTTTCCCGGAACCCGACGGCCCGAGCAACGAGAAGAACTCGCCGTCCGCGATGTCCAGGTCGACGCCCCGGACCGCCTCGGTGCGGTCGAAAGTCTTGCGTAGCCCTCGCAACGTGATGGACGGTTCTGGCATAGACCACTCCAGGGTCGGGACTGTCCACAATGGCCGGTGGCAGCGGTGGTACGAGCGAGTGCCATGCGGCTCTGGCGGCCGGGCCAGCGACGACCTGCCCGCCCACGACGGTGCCGCCGGATGAGCGCGCCGCGGCCAGTCGGGTCAGCACTCGCCGGTCATCCGGCGGGCGTCGGTGCTGGCGGCCCGGTCGAACGCGCCGGGCCGCAACTGCGCGGCCGCCCGACAGGCCACGCGTGCGGGGACCTGCCGCATTCCGCCTCCCACAGCCAGCCCATGTGCTGGGCACGCTAGAGAATCCCGACATACCGGGTAAATGTTCACCTGCACCATGATTGCCGAGTCGCGTTGTGCATCCGTACAGTTAGCGGCCATGGCGCTGACCGTTCGGGACGTGTTGGCCGAGCCGGACCTGGGCATCGGCCTGGTCAGCGGTGAGCCGGACGCGCTGACCAGGCCGTCCGCTGGGTGGCCGTCACCGAGCTGGCCGACCCGCGGCCGTTCCTGACCGGCGGTGAGCTGGTGCTGACCACCGGCCTGCGACAACGCGGCGCGGCGAGCCAGCGGGAGTTCGTCCGGCGGCTGGCCGAGCGGGACATCGCCGCGCTCGGTTTCGGCGTCGGGCTGAGCCATCCGCAGGTCCCGGCCGGCACCCTGGAGGCGGCCCGCGCGGCCGGCATGGTGGTGTTGGCGGTGCCGTACGAAACACCGTTCATCGCCGTCGACCGGTTCGTCGCCGATCGGGTGCTGGGGGAGCATTTTGGCCGGGTGCAACGGCTTCTGGACAACCATGACGTGCTGGCCCGGGCGCTGCTGTCCGGGCAGGGGATGGGTGCGCTGGTCGCCGCGCTGCGGCAGATGATCGACGCGCCGGTGATGGTCGCCGACCAGCAGGGCACCGTGCTTGCGTCGGCGCCAGCCAAGGCCGCCTGGCCGGTCGAGCAGCTCGGCCGGCTGAGCCGTACGGCCGCGACGCAGGACCTCACCGTCTACCCGGTCGAGGTCGAGAACTTCGTGGTGGCCTATTTATGTACGCGGCGCTCCGCGGACGTACTGCCCTACGCGGTGTCGTTGGTCGGCCTGGAGGTGGCCCGCCGCCAGGCGGTGCTGTCCGGCCAGCGCCAGCTCGCCGGGCAGGTGCTCGCCGATGTGGTACGAGGGACCGTGACGGCCGCCGACGCCGACCGGCGGCTGGGCACTTATGGCATCCAGGCGGCGGGCAGTCACGCGATCGTGCTGGCGATCCCCGAGGAGCAGCCGCGCGGCTCCGAGCTGATCCGCCGGCTCACGTACAGTCCCCTGCCGCTGCCCGAGGTCGTCACCGCCGTGGTGGACGGCGGCCTGGTGGCGGTGCTGCCGGCCGGCCAGCCCGCGGACGAGGCCGCCCACCTGCTGCATGGCCAGGTTCGTCAGCTCGGCGGGCAGGCCCGGATCGGGATCGGCGGCTGGTACGCCGGCGTGAGCGGCCTGCGGTGGAGCTATTACGAGGCGCGGGAGGCCGCGAGCCGCGGGCTTGGCGTCAACGAACGGGCTCCGATGAGCCTCTCCGGCCTGATCCTGGCCAGCGAAGACGTGCCGCTGCGCGACCTGGCCGCGGATGTGTTGCGGCCGCTGGTCGACTTCGACGCGGCTCACGATGGCGCCCTGATCGTCACGTTGCGGGCGTTTCTGGACGCGAACGGCTCGGTGGGTACGGTCGCGCAGCGGCTGATCCTGCATCGCAACACGGTCCGCTATCGGATCGCCCAGATCGAGAAGCTGACCGACCGCTCGCTCGCCGACACCGCCGACCGGGTGCAGTTCTGGCTGGCCCTGACCGCGGCCCGCCTCACGGAGTAACCCCTTGTCGGGAGGGTGCCCTGTTTGTCGCCCCCAGAGCGTCACCTTCGCGAGGATCCCGCCCAACCGGCGGCGGCGGTCGTACGTCTTAAGACCCGATGACTAACCGACAATCTGGACCCCCGCGCGCCCCGGCTGGGTGGCTGTCCCACACTGGTCCGATGCGAAGAAGTGTGCTGGTCACAGCGGTGTTGTTGGTCGGCGCGCTGGTGGTCGCCGGCTGCGGGCAGAAACCGGGTGGCGCACCGGGCCCGTCCGTCAGTCCGTCCGTCGCGTTGCCCGCCGATCCGGACGCGCGTGCCGCCGCGATCGCGTCCCGGCTGTCCGATGTGGACGCGGTCGGGCAACTGCTGGTGCCGTTCGTCTACGGGCAGGACGCGACCAGTGTTTCGGCCAGCACGGCCAAGGAAAAAACAACGCGAAGTACGGGGTAGCCACCCCGGCCGCGGTGATCGCGAAATACCGGCTGGGCGGGTTGATGCTGGTCCGGCAGGCCAGCGACGACCCGACCGCGGACACCAACCCGACCTCCAACGTCACCTCGCCAGCACAGATCCTGCGGCTGACTACCGGCCTGCAGACGGCCGCCACGAAGCTGCCCGCCGGCGTACCGCTGCTGATCGGCACGGACCAGGAACACGGCTCGGTCACCAGGATCCGGGACGGCGTCACGCTGCTGCCGGCTCAGATGGCGTTCGGCGCGGCCGGCCAGCCGGCCCTGACCGAAGCGGCCGCTGCGGTGTCCGGTCAGGAGTTGCGCGCGCTCGGCCTGAACGCCGACTTCGCGCCGGACGCGGATGTGACCGAGGGCGCCGACAACACCGTCATCGGCTCGCGTTCTTTCGGCAGCGACCCCACCCTCGTCGGCGAACAGGTTGCCGCGGCCGTACGAGGTTATTCCGCTGCCGGGATCGCCTCGACTCTCAAACATTTCCCGGGCCACGGACACACCAATGTGGACAGTCACGAGGGTCTGCCGATTTTGCGGCAGAGCAAGGCTTCCCTGATGGCCAACGATGTCGCGCCCTTCCAGGCGGGCATCGCGGCGGGGGCGCCGATGATCATGTCGGGTCACCTGGACGCGGAGGCGATCGATCCGGGCACGCCAGCCACCCTCAGCCACAAGGTGCTGACAGATCTTCTGCGTAACCAGTTGGGTTTCAAGGGCGTCATCATCACCGACTCCATGACGATGCCACCGGTGACGAAGAAATACGGCGAGGGTGAGGCGGCCGTGCTGGCCATCCTGGCTGGCAATGACATGTTGTTGACCCCGGAAAACCTCGGGGTCGCGCAGCAGGCGCTGCTGGCCGCGATCAAGTCCGGCCGGCTGCCACGGGCCCAGGTGAACGCGTCGGTGACCCGGATCATCGCCCTGAAACTCAAGGAAGGCGCCACCGCGCAGCCAGCGCTGTCCACTGTGGACATCGCGGCTCACCAGGCGCCGGTGGACCGGGCAGCCGCCGCTGGCATCACCCTCTACAAGGGCAACTGCTCAGGTCCACTGGTATCCGGACCGGTCGCCATCTCCGGTGGATCGTCGCAGGCTCGCGACGCGCTGGGCAAGGCACTGGAAAGCGACGGCATCACCACGTCGGCCACCGGCACGAGCCGGATTTTCCTGACTGGGTACGGGGACACCAAGGCGGACCTGCAAGCCGCCGACGTCACGGTCGCGACGGATTCCCCGTACTTGCTGGGATCCGCTCGCTCCAAGACCTTGCTGGCCACCTACGGCACCGCGCCGGCCTCGATGCGGGCGCTCGCGGCCGTGCTGGCCGGCAAGGCGAAAGCCCCCGGCCAGTCCCCGGTCAAGGTCACCGGCCTGCCCGCCACCGCCTGCTGATCACCGTTGGGTGTCCTTTGTGGACGGTGTCGAGTCGATCAACCGGAACAGGCTGTCGCGGATGGACAGGCGTTCGGCGCGGTCCAGGGTCAGGGTGCCCAGTGCCTGGTTGAGCCAGAGGCCGTCGAGGGTGAGCTGGACGACCAGCGCGGTGCCGGCGTCCGCGCCCTGCGCGAGCGCGGCCCCTATCGTACGAGTGTTGGCGGCGCGGGCACCGTCGAGAATGGCCGGATTGTCGTCGGCGGCAAGTAACAGCACCCGCAGCAACGCGACATCCGGTCCGGTCCGCGTCCGCGCCCTCGGCCAGCACGCCCCACTCGACGTAGCGCCGGAGCCAGTCCCCGTCGCCGGCATGCTCGGCGATCGTGCGGCCCACCTCGTCGTGCAGGTATTCCACGACGGCGCCGAGCAGGCTGACCTTTGTCTTGAAATGGTAGAAAAAGCCGCCCTTGCTGATGCCGGCCTCGGCCGCCACCAAGTCGACACTCAGCCGACTGACGCCGTCGCGGGTGATGACTCGTACGGCGGCGTCCAGGATCTTCGCGCGGGCGTTCTCGTACTGACGGGGGGCCACGGTCGCATACTACACCGACTGGTCGGTATACTCTCGGTCGGCGTCCAGAACGGCGCTGAAGGCACGTTGCACGTGGCTGCGCCAACCGCCGTTCATGATCCGCCGGGACAGCTGGTGGGTAGCGTTGTCCGGGTCGAAGCCGCGGTGTTCCAGCAGCACCCGGGTGCCGCGGCCGTCCGGCGTCAGGTCCCAGGTCACGTGCTGTCCAGCGTGTTGACGCCCTGCCCGCCCCGCCAGCTGATGCTCAGCCGTCGCAGCGGCACCAGCTCCAGGACCTCGCAGGCGATGTCGCCGGAGAACTCGACCTGGTCGACCGGGCGCGTCTTCATGGTGAACTTGTGCCCCACTCGGGGCTCGAAGTCGTTGGGCATCAGCCAGCGTGCCATCAGCTCCGGGACGGTGAGGACCCGCCAGACCCGTTCGACCGGGTGTGGAAAGAACTGGTCTACCTGGATCGTGGTCAGGTCCTCGCTCATGTGTCGTCCTCGTTTTCCGCTATCTCATCCAAAACCGAGCCCATCGCGGTCAGCCGGTCGCGCCAGAAGCGTTCGTACGGGCTGAGCCACTCCTGTAACTCGTGCAGCGGCCCCGCATCCACGCCGTAGTAGCGAAACCGGCCGTCCCGGCGCTCTTCGACCAGGCCGCAGTCCCGCAACACCTTCAGGTGCTCGGAAACGCTGGGACGTGCCATGTCGAACCGGGCCGCGGGCCGCGATGTCGGCCACCGTCCGCGGACCCCGCAGGAGCAGATCCAGCACGTCTCGCCGAGTGGGGTTCGCCAGTGCCCCGAACACCCGGTCGGTGACCGAGTCCTTGGCCCGCTGCGGCATGCGAACCCCTTTCGCTTGAGGGGTCCGATATTAAGTAGGAAGTGTCCTACCTGTCAAGAAGAAGGTCGCCGTGACGGCTTCGACCGGAGGGAGTCGGCGAAGCCGTCACGGCGAGTGTGGAGTCGCTTAATCGCGAAGTCCCCGCGAAAAGAGTATCGGCGGCCCGCCGAGAACGGAATAATTTTGGACGTACTGGTGACATTTGTCAGCCAGGAAGCCAATCTCGACCGTCCTTTGTGGACAGTTGACGGGTCGGTTACAGCGGAATGTTCCCGTGCGCGCGCCGCGGCCGGCCGGCGCGGCGGCGAGCGCCTCGGCGAGCCGTCGGCGGGTGGCGGTCGGCTGTACGACCGCGTCCACGACACCGATCTCGATGGCTTGTTCGACGCCGCCGGCGGCCCGCTCCTGCTCGGCAATCAGCTTCGTACGCAACGCTTCCCGCTCTCGCATCGGTGTCGCGGCGAGCTTCTTGCGGTGCAGGATCCCGACCGCGGCCGGGGCGCCCATCACCGCGACTTCCACGTCAGGCCAGGCGAAAACGGCGGTCGCGCCGAGCGAACGCGAGTTCATCGCGATGTACGCGCCGCCGTAAGCCTTACGGGTCACCAAAGTCACCCGCGGCACGACGGCTTCGGAGAAGGCGTGCAGAAGTTTGGCGCCGCGGCGCACGACCCCGTCCCATTCCTGGCCGACGCCAGGCAGATAGCCGGGCACGTCCACGAGGACGACGAGCGGAATGCCGAGGGCGTCACACATGCGTACGAACCGGGCCGCCTTCTCCGCGGAGGTGGCGTCCAGGCAGCCGCCCAGCCGCAGCGGGTTGTTGGCGACTACCCCGACAGTACGTTTGGCGAGCCGGCCCAGACCTGTCACGATGGTTCGGCGCCCACTTGCTGTGCAGCTCGATCATCGGCTCGTCCAGCACCGCGTTGGCCAGCGGTTTCACGTCGTACGCAAGATGGGACCGGGCCGGCAGCAGGGCCCGTAAATCGGCGCCGTCGACCGGCAGGTCGACCGGCGAGAAGCGGCCCGGACGGGCCAGCAGGGCGGTGAGCTCACGTGCCTTGTCGTTGGCCGCGGCCTCGGTTTCGGTGACGATGTGGACGACCCCGCTGCGCCGGCCGTGCGCCTCGGGGCCGCCGAGGTGCTCCATATCGACCTGCTCGCCGGTGACGCTCTTGACGACTTCGGGGCCGGTCACGAAAACCCGGCCCGCCGGGCCCATGATCACGATGTCGGTCAGCGCCGGCCCGTACGCGGCGCCGCCGGCCGCCGGGCCGAGCACTACGGAGATCTGCGGGACCCGGCCGGACGCGCGGATCATCGCGGCGAAGACCTCCCCGACCGCGTCGAGGGCATGGACCCCCTCGTGCAGCCGGGCGCCGCCGCCGGAATGCCAGAGGCCGATGATCGGGACCCGCTCGCGGACCGCGAGGTCGATGGCGTCCACGATGTGCCGGCACCCCTCGGTGCCCATCGCGCCGCCCATTTTTTGGTGCCGTCGGTCGCGTACGCCACGACCGGGTTCCCGTCGATCAGGCCGCGCGCCGACGTGGCACCGGAAGCGTCCCGGCCGGACACCTCGACCATGGTGCCGGGATCGAACAGCGCGGCGAGCCGCACGTCCGGATCCCGGAAATCGACCTGGGCGGCCGACACCATGGTCATCGTTACGGCTCTCCTCTTACGGCTTGGTGAAAGCGAGCGCCACGTTGTGGCCGCCGAAGCCGAATGAGTTGTTGAGCGCCGCGTCGATGGTGAGCTTGCGCGGCTCGACCCGTACGACATCGAGCGAGAGCGCGTCGTCGGGGTCCTCGAGGTTCGCCGTCGCCGGGATCACCCCGTGGTGGATCGACAGGATGGTCGCGATCGACTCGACCGCGCGGCACCGCCCAGCAGGTGGCCGAGCATTGACTTGGGCGCGGTGAGCACCACGTCGGCGCCAACCGCGGACCGGATCGACAACGTCTCGGGCATGTCGCCGACCGGCGTACTGGTCGCGTGCGCGTTCACATGCGAGATGTCCGAGCCCTTCAGCCCAGCGTCTTCGATGGCCTGCGCCATCGCGCGGGCCTGGCCTTCGCCGGACGGGTCAGGCTTGACGATGTCGTAGCCGTCGGCCGTCACACCGGCGCCAGCCAGCCGCGCGTAGATCCGCGCGCCGCGGGCGACCGCGAAGTCTTCACGTTCGAGTACGAGTGCGCCGGCGCCCTCACCGAGGACGAAGCCGTCGCGGCCCTTGTCGAACGGGCGGGACGCGCGTTCGGGCTCGTCGTTGCGGGTCGACATGGCCTGCATCTGGGCGAAGCCGGCCAGTGGCAGCGGGTGGATGACGGCCTCGGCGCCACCGGCGACGATCACGTCGTACCGGCCCGAGCGCAGCAGGTCGAGAGCGCGAGCGCGATCGACTCGGAGCTGGACGCGCAGGCGCTCACGGTGGAGGACACCCGGCCCTTGGCGCCGAGCTCCAGACCGACCCACGCGGCCGGACCGTTGGGCATCAGCATCGGGATGGTCCGCGGGGACACCGCCCGTACGCCCTTGGTCTCCAGGATGTCGTCCTGTTCGAGCATGCTCAGCGCGCCACCGATGCCGGTGCCGAACGCGACCGCGAGCCTGATCGGATCGACCTCGGGAGCGCCGGCGTCAGCCCACGCTTCCTGGGCGGCCACCACCGCTACCTGCTCGGAGCGATCCATCCGGCGCGCCTTCACCCTGGCCAGCTTCTCGATCGGCTCCTGCGCCAGCGAGGCGGCGATCCGGACCGGCAGCTGGGCGGCCCAGTCCTGGGTGAGCGGGCGTACGCCCGACCTCCCGGCGAGCAGGCCTTCCCAGGTGGTGGCGACGTCGCCACCGAGCGGGGTGGTGGCACCCAGCCCGGTGACGACGACTCCGATGGAGGGCACAGCCATCAGGCCTGAGCCTTGTCGATGTAGCTGACCGCGTCGCCGACCGTACGCAGGTTCTGCACGTCGTCGTCGGGGATCTTGATGTTGAACTTCTCCTCGGCGGCCACAACGACCTCGACCATGGAGAGCGAGTCGACGTCGAGGTCGTCGATGAACGCCTTGTCGTCCTGCACGTCGTCGGGGGCGACGTCGGCGATCTCCTCGAGGATCTCGGCGAGGCCGGTGCGGATCTCGTCACGCGATGCCACTTGGTGGTTCCTTTCGTGTGGTGCTGGATATTTGGGGTAGATGGCCCGGTCAAGGACTGAGAACGACCTGGCCGGCGTAGGTGAGCCCGCCGCCGAAGCCCAGCAGCAGAACCGGAGCGCCGGACGGTATCTCACCACGCTCGATCATTTTGGACAGGGCCATCGGGATCGACGCGGCGGAGGTGTTGCCCGATTCGACAATGTCCCGGGCGATCACCGCGTTGGCCGCCCCGAGCTTGCGGGCGACGGACTCGATGATCCGCAGGTTTGCCTGATGGGGCACGAAGGCGGCCAGTTCACTTGGCTGGACTCCGGCCCGCTCACAGATCTCCTTGGCGATCGGCGCGAGTCCCGTCGTCGCCCACCGAAAGACCGACTGGCCCTCCTGGTAGATGTGGTTGCGCTCGGTCATCCCGATCATCGTGCTGGGCTCGCTGCCCCAGGAAACCGGTCCGATCCCGGGCGTGTCGCTGGCGGTCACCACCGCCGCTCCAGCGCCGTCGGCGAAGATGATGCACGTCGACCGGTCCTCCCAGTCGATCACGTCGGAGAGCTTCTCCGAGCCGATCACCAGAACGTTGCGGGAGGCGCCGGCTCGGATGGCGTGGTCGGCGGCGGCCAGCGCGTACGAGAATCCCGAGCACGCCGTGTTGATATCGATCGCGGCCGGCTTGATGCCCAGCTCGATCGCGACCCGGGCGGAGGCGTTCGGGATGGGGATCAGGTCGGTGCAGCTGGCGACGATCAGCGTGTCGATGTCGGTCGGCGCGAGTCCGGCAGCGGCGAGCGCTTTGGGGGCGGCCGCCACCCCCATGCTGACCACGGTCTCTTCGGGGCCGGCGATCCGGCGGCTGACGATGCCGACCCGGTCCCGGATCCACGCGTCGTTGGTGTCCACTCGCTGCGACAGCTCGTCATTGGTCACCACCCGGGCCGGCTGGTAGTGGCCCAGGGCGACGATCCGCCCGTACGACTGCGTTTGCACAACCTGCATTCGTGTCACGCTCCTGCGGTGTTCGAGCTGGTGGAGCCGCGGTGCCGGGCCGCGAGGTCCACGGCGGCGGGCAGGTCGGCGGGGGTGTTGACGGTGACGATCTCGATGCCCTTGAGCACCCGCTTGGCGATGCCGGCGAGCGTGCCGGCCGGCGGCAGCTCGATCATCGCGGTGACGCCCAGCTCGGCGAGGGTGGCCATGCAGAGGTCCCAGCGCACCGGCGAGGTGACCTGTCGGACGAGCCGGGTCACCATCTCGGCGCCAGTCGCGACGGCTTTCCCGTCCGCGTTGGACAACAGCAGCCGGCTCGGGTCGGCGGGGGTGATGCCGCCGGCGAGCGCCTCCAGGGCCTCGCGGGCCGGCGCCATGTAGTGCGTGTGGAACGCGCCGGCGACGGCCAGCGAGCGTACGCGCGCACGCTCCGGCGGGGCCGCGGCGAGCTTCTCCAGGCCGTTCAGGGAGCCGGCGGCGACGATCTGACCGGCGCCGTTGCGGTTGGCGGCGGTCAGGCCGGCGGCCTCGATGGCGGCCAGCACGTCCGCCTCCTCGCCGCCCAGCAGCGCGGTCATCCCGGTCGGTTCGGCCTCGCAGGCGGCGGCCATCTGGCGACCTCGTACGCCGGCCAGGGCGACCGCCGTCTCGGTGGACAGGACGCCGGCCATCGCCGCCGCGCCCAGCTCACCGACGCTGTGGCCGGCGACTACCGCGGCATCGCCGACCGGCAGCGCGGCGGCGGCGACCAGCGCGGCCGCGGTGAGCAGCGGCTGGGTGGTCGCGGTGTCCTTGATCGCGTCGGCGTCCGCCTCGGTGCCCAGGTGGACGAGGTCGAGCCCGCTCAGCGCGGACATCCAGCGCAGCCGCGCGGTCGCGCGCTGGGCGCCGTCCCAACCGGACAGCCAGGGGAGCAGGAAACCGGGCTTCTGCCCCCCCTTGTCCGGGCGCGACGATGGCAAGCACCCCTTAACACTGCGGGTCAACGCCCGTTCAGCTCCATGCTGAGCGGGACCAAAGGCTGGGACGCAGTTTGTAGGTGTCCTACAAGTCGGGCTCGTCGAGGCGGCCGAAAGCCAGCGCGAGTCGGAGACTGAATGCATCCCGAGGCACTGTGGGACTAAGACCACACACCTCGCCGATCCGGCGCAGCCGGTAACGAACCGTATTCGAGTGTACGAACAGGACGCGGCTCGCCGCCTCCAGCGCGCCGCCGGTGTCCAAGTACGCCGTGAGGGTGTCGATCAGCCCGCCACCGGCCGCTTCCAGTTCGGCGTACACGCTGGTCAGCTCGCGTCTGGCCGCCTCGTCGCCGGACAGCACCCGCTCGGGCAGCAGGTCCGCCGCGGCCACCGGTCGGGGCGCGGTCGGCCACGCCGGAATGGCCCGGATGCCCGCGAGCGCGCGCGCTCTCGCCGAGGCCGGCGCGCCACCGAGGTCTTGTACGGGATGGCCAACCACGACCGGTCCGTCGCCGAATTCGCCGAGCAGCGCGCTGGCCGCCTTGAGGACGTTCTCGGAGACGCTCGAACCGCCGAACACCACAACCAGCCGTCCGCCGTGCACGCCGGCGAGGATCTCGATGCCGGCGTTGCGGCCGGCCCGCGTCACCGAGTCCAGGACCTCGTCGGCGTCGGCCTCGGGCGTACCGCCGATCGCGACCGCGACCGGCGCGATGTCCGTCCAGCCGAGCGCGGCGGCCCGGCTGTTGAGCAGGTCGGCGCTCTCGTCGCCGCCCGCAGCAGCAGGGTGTCGACCAGCAGGGCCTGCAACCGGGCGTCCCACGCGCCGCGCGTCTCGGCGACTCGCGCGTACACCTGCGCGGCGGCGAAGGCGACCTCGCGGCTGAAGACGAGCACGGCCTCTTTGAGCGCGCGTTCCTCGCCGGCCGCCGCGATCCACGGGACCTGCTCCTCGACGACCTCGACAGTGACCTTGACCATGGCCACCACCTGCTGCAACGTGACTGCGCGCGCGAGATAGCGGGGCGCCGCGCCAAAGACCAGCCCGGTCGCCTCCAGCGGGTCCTCGTCGGGCCGGCGGAGCCACTCGGTCAGCGCAGCTACTCCGGCCTGCGCGACCAGCGTGATCCAGGACCGCTGGTCGGCCGGCAGCGACCGGAACCACGGCAGCGTCTCGTCCATCCGGGCGACACTCTGGGTCGCGCGCGAGCGCGCCAGAGGACCGCTCGAGCTTGCGGATGGTCGCTTCCAGCGGGTGTGGCGGCGGGCGTTCGGGCACACGACCCATACCCTGCCACCTATGGGACTGTGGTTCGAGGAACTAGAGGTAGGCAGGGTTGTTCATCACGCCATCAGGCGGACGGTGACCGAGACGGACAACGTGTTGTTCTCGACGCTGACGATGAACCCGCAGCCGTTGCACCTGGACGCCGAGTTCTCCGCCGGTACGGAGTTCGGCCAACGCCTGGTGAACAGCATGTTCACCGTCGGGCTGGTGGTCGGCATCGCGGTACCGGAGCTGACGCTGGGCACCACGGTGGCGAACCTAGGCTTCGGGAAGATCGACTTCCCGGCGCCGGTCTTCCACGGCGACACGCTGCGAGTCGAGACCGAGGTCGTCGTCGAGGCCCGGGCGTCCCAGTCGCGGCCGGACGCCGGGATCGTCACTTTTGAACACCGCTCGTACAACCAGCGGGACGAGTTGGTCTGCCGGGCGCGGCGGGCCGCTCTGATGCACCGCAGGCCCGCCTCGTGAGAATGCGCAGCCTGTTCTTCGTACCTGGTGGCCGCGCCGCCGACATGATCGCCAAGGTGCCGCGTTTCGCCCCGGACGTGGCCGTTGTCGATCTCGAGGACGCCGTACCGGTCGCGGACAAGGAGTCGGCGCGGGCGGTGGCGGTCCAGGCTTTGTCCACTTTGGACACTTCAGTGCCGATGCTGGTACGGGTCAACGCAACTGACACGCCGTGGTTTCTTGATGACGTGGCGGCTGTCGCTCCGCTTGGGCTGGCCGGTCTGGTGTTGCCGAAGCTGGAACGTCCTGCTGACTTGGAAATGCTCCGATCGGCGCTTTCGTCGGCTGGATGGGAGCCGTCGGTTGTGGTCGCTGGGTTGGAAACCGCTCTCGGTGTTGCCGATGCCCGGGTTTTGATTGCTCCGCCGGTTACTGCTGTGTTTTTTTTGGTGCCGAGGACTATTCGGTCGATATGGCTGGGCGGCGTACGGCTGGCGGGTTGGAGGTCTTGTACGCCCGCAGCCAGGTTGTGTTGGCCGCTCGGCTCGCCGGGGTGCCGGCTGTTGATCAGATTGTCGCGTCCGTACGTGACTCGGATGCCTTCCTGGCTGACGCTGCGGTGGGGCGGGATCTCGGGTATGCGGGGAAACTGTGTATCCATCCAAGCCAGGTTTCTCTCGCCCATTCTGTTTTTACGCCTTCTGAGGCGGATGTTGCGCATGCTCGCGCTGTCCTGGAGGCGCATCGGGCTGCTGCGGTTGGTGGCTCCGGTGCCGCTGTTGTTGACGGCCAGATGATCGATGAACCGCACGTACGCTTGGCGACGGCGACGCTTCAGGCCGCGGGGGAGTAGCGCGGGCTCGAAGGTCAAGACCTTGCCCTTCGGGCGGAGCCTCAAGGATGACTGGGTTTGGCGAGGCGTGTTGCGTAGGTGGGTAGTTGGCGTCTGGTTCGTTCTCCCTGTCGGCGCCTGAGGGCTAGCACGTTTCTGGGCCGGGCGGCGGAGCTTGGGTGCGTGGTGGCGTTGTGTTTGCCGCCACCCGGCCCAGAAAAACGTGCCAGGGCTGTGCCCGCCGACGGGGGGAGAACGAACCAGTCGCCACTTTTGTCAGAGCCTCGGTGTTCGCTCGATTTCGGGGGGGCGCTTTTTCGTGGGGCTGGAGTGACTCGTGTGACTTCGGGGCGAGATTGTCCAGATGGTGGGACGCGTCTCCCGGCCTGTGGCATTTTATCTGGTCAGGTACATTCCATGGTTACCAGAGTGGCTAATGTGACCAATTCCTACGGCCGGTCACCGGATTTGGGTACATGTCCGCCCACCTATGTCCGATTGTAACTTTGCTGCCCTCCTGAATTGATCCAGAAGGCCAACAGCGTCCCAATCGGACATACCCACGGCAGGTATCCGCGCTCAAACCAGTGACGGAGCGTAAGGTGCGGAAAGCCGCCGAGTTGGGGTGCCTGGGGTTGCTTTTGAACAAGCAGACCAGCCACCCACCTACGCACCAATAGACCGCAGATCCAGTTCTTCCTTGAGGCTCCGCCCGAAGGGCAGGTCTTGACCTTGACCTTTCGCGCACGCAAGCCAGTCTGCAAGAGGTGTCGAGTTTTTGCGTAGAGGACGGTAGGCTCGATGACGTGACGAGGCTTTCGGCGGTGGCGAAGTATGCGGGCGTGTCGGAGGCGACGGTTAGTCGGGTGCTGAACGGCAAGCCTGGGGTCGCCCAGGTGACGCGGGAGTCGGTGCTGACGGCGCTGGATGTGTTCGGGTTCGTACGGCCGCAGCCGTTGCGTCGGGAGGGCGGACGGCTGATCGGCTTGGTGTTGCCTGACCTGCAGAATCCGATTTTTCCGGCGTTTGCCGAGGTTGTCGGGGTGGCGCTGATCCAGCGAGGGCTCGTGCCGGTGCTGTGCACCCGTACGTCCGACAGTGTGTCCGAGGCGAACTACATCGAGATGCTGCTTGCCCAACGTGTTGGCGGCATCATTTTTTTTGTCGGCAGCAGCTACGCCGACGCCGGTGCCGAGCAGGGCCGCCAGCTCTCACCGCACGAAAGTTGCCGATCGTGCTGGTCAACGCTGCAGACGAGAACCTGGACGTGCCGCGGGTGAGTGTCGACGACGCCGGTGCCGCGCGGCAGGCGTTTGAGCACTTGGCGGGTCTGGGGCACCGGAACATCGGGTTGATTCTCGGCCCGACCGGGCACCTTCCCTCGGTCCGCAAGCTGGCCGGTTTTGTCGAGTTCTGCCAGGCCAGCGGCGTGCCGGCGGACAACGGGCTGGTTGATCACACGGCGTTCACGGTGGAGGGCGGGCGTGGCGCGGCGAACCGGCTGATCGCGGCGGGCGCGACCGCGCTGGTGTGTGCCAGTGACGCGCTTGCGCTCGGGGCGATCCGGGCCGCGCGCCGGCGCGGCCACGACGTGCCTCGGGACATTTCGGTCATCGGGTTTGACGATTCGATGTTCATGGCGGTCACCGATCCGCCGCTGACGACCCTGCGCCAGCCCGTCCGGGCGATCGCGGCGGCCGCCGTGACGTCGCTGATGTCGCAGCTCAACGGGGACGTGGTCAACCGCAACGAGGTGTTGTTCGAGGCGGAGCTGGTGGTCCGCGGAACGATCGGACCTTGCCGGTTGCGTCCCGAAGTTGCATAGTTACGCAAGCTTCTGACGATCGATTCTCAAATTTTTGCGTTGGAACGATAGACGTAGCCTCGATTGCTGTCCTATCCTGCTCGCACACCGCGGTCGTAACCTCCCAGCGATCTGGACGCAATACGCAGTCAACAAACGCCGACACGTAGCGCCGGCGGACTCCCTGGTCACTTGTTGCCCTGGCGTGTGCGCATGAAGGGGACCGGAGTCCATGAAAAACGGCATACAACGCAAAATCGCGGTCGTACTGGCAGGTGCCGCGATCACCCTGACAGGGGCCTGCGACGCCGGCCAGCCGGCCGCGGACGGGATCGTGACGATCACCGTCAACGGCCTTCCGCCGAGCACCGACCCGCTCAACCGCGCGAACTTCCAGGCCGACCTCAAGACATTCCAGGCCCAGCACCGCGATATCAGGATCATCGCGCACGAAGGTTTCATGGATCCCCAGACGTTCGCTGCGAAGCTCGCTGGTGGGCAGCTGGAGGACGTCTTTTACGTCTATTTCACCGACACCCAGTCTGTGATCGCCAAGCACCAGGCCAGCGACATCACGTCGGAGTTGGCCGGCATACCGGCGGTCAAGGACATAAAACCGCAGCTGATGAAGGTCTTTTCGGACTCTGCCGGCAAAGTTTACGGCCTGCCTTCGGCCAATTACTCTCTCGGACTGATTTACAACCGTATGTTGTTCAGCAAGGCTGGTCTTGATCCGAACAAGCCGCCGACCAGTTGGGCGGACGTACGCGCCGACGCCAAGCGGATCTCGGCGCTCGGCGGCGGGGGGTGAACGGATATGGCGACTACAGTAAGTCAAACACCGGCGGCTGGCATTTCACCGCTGAGCTCTATTCAGTGGGCGGTGAGCTCGCGGTCCAACAGGCGGAGTATGGAAAGCGGCGTTCAACAATGACAGAGGCCGTCAGGTTCTCCAACAACTGCACGACATGCGTTTTACCGACAACAGCATGGGGGAGCGCCAGCTGCTGCAGTATGCCGACCTCCTGCAGGCGATGGCGGCGGGAAAACTCGGGATGTACGTGGGATCGGCCGACAACATTCCCACCATTGTCGACCAATACAAGGGAACGTACACAAATTACGGGTTGGGTTCCATTCCCGGCGGTCAGGCCACCCTCGGCGGTGGTGATGGCTACATGTTCAAGGCGGGCCTCAGTCCTGCGCAGATCAAGGCTGGCCTCGCCTGGCTGAGTTTCAAGACGGTAAACCCGGACCGCATCGCTTCGGACAACCAGAAAGCGGCTGCGAAGGGGCGGCCGGTCGGGCTGCCTGAACCGAACATCTGGACCGGAGCGTCCGAACGTAAACTCCTGGACGCCACCAAAAAGTACGCCACTGTGCCAACCCAGAACTTCGCGCCCTTTGTGGCCGGCAACGCCACCGTGACCCTCCGGCTGGAACCGCCAGATGCGCAGCAGGTCTACGCCGTGCTCGACACCGCGATGCAGAAGGTGCTCACCGATCCGAATGCGGACATCACCCAACTTCTGAATACCGCCGAAACGCAGGTCAACCAGATTCTCGCCACCGTCAAGTGACCGGCGGCCGGCAGTGCAGAGGAGGTCGAAATGGTGTTACAGGCACCGGACATCGTTGAGAAACCGGTGACAGCTCGCATGACGACCGTTCCGCGCGGTTCCGTTCGCAACCGTACGCGGCTGCGTCGCAAGCTCGCCGACAACGCGCAGGCGTACGTCTTCCTCGCCGCCGGCCTGCTGTGCTTTGCTTTGTTCTCCTGGTATCCGCTGGTCAAAGGCATTGTTCTGAGCTTTCAGCAGGACAATTTCGTGACCGCTCCCAGCTGGGTCGGCCTGGACAACTATCGGGCCGTCCTGGCCGACCCGCTGTTCGCCACGGCGTGGATCAACACGCTGGAGTTCACCGGCCTCGCCTTGCTGTTCGGCTATGCGGTGCCTTTTGTGGTGGCCCTGGTCATCAACGAGTTCCGGCACGCCAAGGGGCTCTTCCGGATCGCCGTCTACCTGCCGGCGATGCTCCCGCCCATTGTCAGCGTGCTGCTCTGGAGATATTTCTACGACCCGGGATCGGGTCTGTTCAACGCGATTCTCTCGTTCGTGCACCTGCCGCCCGGGGGCTGGACCCAGTCGCCGCGAATGGCGATGATCTGCCTGGTCCTGGTCTCCACGTGGTCCAACATGGGTGGTGCCACGATCATGTACCTGGCGGGCTTGGCGAATATTCCCGCCGAGCTTTACGACGCCGTCGAGCTCGATGGTGCGTCGATCTGGCAGCGGATCAGGCACGTGACGATCCCGCAGATGCGGTTTGTGCTACTTGTCCTGCTGCTCCTGCAGATCGTTTCCACCATGCAGGTCTTCATCGAGCCGTACCAGCTCACGCACGACCAATCCGGCCACCATCACCGTGATGATCCTGATCTACCGGTACGCCTTCACGGTCAACAACGACTTCGGCATGGCGGCCGCGATGAGCGTGCTGCTTTTCCTCGTACTGGCCGGATTCTCCGCCCTCTACCTGCGCCTGACGAGTCGGCCGGAGTAAGGAGCCCGATATGAGTACGACCGCCCGTACGCTGATCTCTGACGCCGACCTGCGCCGACGTCACGGAAAACTGGTCTATCGCCTCGGTTTTGCCGGAATGGCGATTCTATTCGTGCTGATTTTTGTGTTCCCGCTTTACTGGATGTTCGTCAGCGCGGTCAAGACACCGGTCGAACTGGCCCAGCCCACCCCGACCCTGATCCCGCATGAGTGGCATTTTGAGACTTTCCTCGTCGCGTGGCAAAAACTGGAGATCGGTCACTTCATGCTGAACACCGCCCTCTACGCGGTCGGCGGCTGGCTGATCCAGTTGACCGTCGACGTGGCGGCGGCGTACGCGTTGTCCAAGCTGCGTCCGTTGTTCGGAAACGTGATTCTCGCTGCCATGCTCGCGTCGTTGATGCTGCCGGCGGCAGCCCTGCTGGTGCCGGCGTACCTGACGGTCGCCAACGTGCCGATCATCGGCGTGAACCTGCTCAACACGCCATGGGCGCTGTGGCTGCCGGCAGCCGCGAATGCCTTCAACGTCTACATTCTCAAACGTTTTTTCGACCAGATCCCCAACGACCTGCTGGACTCGGCCAGTATCGACGGCGCCGGCCGGTTCCGGATGCTCTGGAACATCGTCCTGCCGCTTTCCCGGCCGGTTCTCGCGGTGGTCTCGATTTTTGCGATCATCGCGTCCTGGAAGGATTTCCTCTGGCCGCTGCTGGTGCTGCAGGATCCTCAGTCGCAGACCATCAGCGTCGCGCTCAGCCGGCTCTCGTTTGCCAGCTATGTCACCCAGAACGAGATGTTCGCCGGTCTCGCGCTCGCCAGTATCCCGCTGATCGTCGTCTTCCTGATCTTCCAGCGCAGCATTCTCAGCGGACTGTCGGCCGGCGCGCTCAAGGGATAAAAACCGTCCCATCACAGGCAAGGAGTCAGCAATGAAGCCCCATCGCTCAACTCCAGCTCTGCTCGTCGCCGGCTTGGCGGCTGTCGTCGCCCTTGCGGGCGCAGTCCAGCCATCCGCGGCGGCAGCTGCCACCACCACGTACGAAGCCGAATCGGCCAGCCTGTCCGGCGGTGCGGCCGTGGCCACCGACCACACCGGCTACACCGGCAGCGGTTTCGTCGGTGGCTACACCGATACGAACAAAGGCAACGCCACCACCAGTTTCGCCGTCAGTTCGTCATCCGCCTCGATGGCCTCGGTGGCACTCCGGTACGCGAACGGCACCGGCGTGAACATGACGCTCTCGCTTTATGTGAACGGCACAAAACAGCAGCAGATCAGCCTGTCCTCGCCGGGGGATTGGAACACCTGGGGCACCGAAACCGAGTCGGTCTCCCTAAACGGCGGCAATAACACGATCGCGTACAAATTCGACAGCACCGACTCGGGAAATGTCAACCTGGACAATCTCACTGTCACCCCGACCACTCCACCTGGCACGGGCCCGACGTACGACCTGGAGACCGCTTTTGTCTCTGGGGGACCGTCGGTCGCGGCAACCACCGGCGGATTCACCGGAACCGGGTATGTCACCGGTTTTACCGGGGTCGGCGCACGGGCGATCGAAACCGTGAACGCGCCGGCGGCCGGCGCGTACACCGCGACCCTGCGTTTTGCGAACGGCACCGGTGCCACCAAGACGCTCAGTGTCTATCTCAACGGCCTCAAAACCGGCCAGCTGTCCCTGCCTGCTGGCAGTGGTTGGCTGACTGTCGACCAAAACGTGTCCTTGCGAGCCGGTCTCAACCTGATCGGCTATCAGTACGATTCGGGCGACAGCGGC
Source organism: Fodinicola feengrottensis (assembly GCF_010993775.1). GTDB lineage: Bacteria > Actinomycetota > Actinomycetes > Mycobacteriales > HKI-0501 > Fodinicola > Fodinicola feengrottensis. The sequence continues at coordinate 63,955 of NZ_WOTO01000001.1, forward strand.
AATGTCTCGCTCGACAACGTCACCGTCGCCGGGTCAGCGGCGCTGGCCAATCGCGGCGCGACCGTGCCATACACCGAGTACGAAGCCGAGTCCGGCAGCACAAACGCCTCGGTCATCGGACCGGACCGTACCTATCTCACCCTTGCCTCGGAGTCCTCTGGCCGGCGTGCCGTCCAGCTCAGCAGCACCGGTCAGTACGTGCAGTTCACTCTCACCAAACCGACGAACTCGATAGTGTTGCGCTATGCCATTCCGGATAACGCGGCTGGTACTGGCATCACCGCCCCACTCGCGCTTTACGCCAACGGAAACAAAATTCAGGACCTGAGCCTGAGCTCGACGTACAGTTGGGTCTACGGCGCCTATCCGTACAACAACGATCCGGCCGGCGGCTCGGGTCACCATTTCTACGACGAAATTCGGGCTCAGATTGGCAGCTGGCCAGCCGGTACGGTCCTGAAGCTGCAAAAGGACGCCAGTTCCACAGCCTCCTACTACGCGATCGATCTCATCGACACCGAACAGGTCGCGGCGGCCCTCGCGATGCCGGCGAACTACCTTTCGATCACCTCGTACGGCGCGGTCGCCAACGACTCCGGTGACGACACTTCGGCGATCAACTCGGCCATCTCGGCCGCCCAGTCGCAGGGCAAGGGTGTGTGGATTCCGGCCGGAACCTTCATCACGACCAGCCGCTTTAACGTATCGGGCGTCAGCATTCGCGGCGCCGGCCCGTGGTACTCGACACTGCGAGGAACAAACGGGAAAGGCGGTTTCTACGGCACCGGCGGAAATGTACAGCTCGCCGATTTCACCTTCGCTGGGGACGTACGCTATCGCGACGACCAGAATTTCGACAGCGCGCTCGATGGGACCTTCGGCGCTGGCTCGCTGGTTTTCAACGTCTGGATAGAACATGTCAAGGTCGGTATGTGGATCGACTCGGGCACCAGCGGGTTTTACGCGGCCGGCGTACGGATCCGGGACACCTTCGCCGACGGAGTGAACATTCACGCGAATGTCAGCAACATCAGGGTGGATCAGAGTGTCACCCGCAACACCGGTGACGACGCGTTGGCGATGTTCTCCGAAGGATCCGCGGTCACCAACAGTGCCTACACATACGACACCGCCACCCTGCCGCTGCTGGCGAACACCGTCGGAATTTATGGCGGCGATGGAAACCGGGTCGAGGACTGTCTGCTCTCGGACACGGTGAACGCGAGTGCCGGTATCGCGATCAGCACCCGGTTCGGCCCGGTTCCTTTCAGCGGTACGACCTCCGTCCAGCGCAACACCCTGACGCGTACCGGTGGATACGAGCCGAACTGGGCGGCCCAGCTCGGTGCCCTGTGGATTTACGCCGACACCGCGGACATCACCGCGCCGGTTCTGGTCAAAGACCTGTCTATTGTGGACAGTCGCTACCAGGGGATCCTGCTCAGCTTCCAAAAGACCATCAGCAATCTCAGTCTCGACCACGTGGCGGTCAACGGCGCCGGTACGTACGGTATCGAGCTCAACGCCGCCGGCAGCGCCACCGTGTCCTATGTGACGGTCACCGGCGCGGCCAGTGGCGGGCTCAACAACCTGACCGGCTACACCCTCATCCGCGGCGCTGGCAACAGTGGCTTCTGACCAACGAAAGCAGGCACCAGTGCCGCACGACAGCACCCGCGACTGGTGGCGTCATGCCGCCATCTATCAGATTTATCCGCGCTCTTTCGCGGACGGGAACGACGATGGTGTCGGTGATCTCGCGGGCATCCGGGACCGGCTCTGGTATCTGCGGGAGCTGGGGATCGACGCGATCTGGCTGAGCCCCTGGTTCCCCTCTCCGATGGCGGATGCCGGCTACGACGTGGCCGACTATCGGGACATTGACCCGGCTTTTGGGACCCTGGCCGCGGCCGAGCAGCTCATCGGTGAGGTTCACCGGGCCGGCATCCGGGTCATCATTGACATCGTTCCCAACCACTGCTCGGATCAGCATGCCTGGTTCCAGCGGGCACTCGCCGAGGGTCCCGGCTCGGCGGCCAGGGAGCTCTTCTGGTTCCGGCCCGGACGCGGCGAAAACGGCGAGCGGCCACCGAACAACTGGAACTCGGTTTTCGGTGGCAGGGCCTGGACCCGGGCCGCCGACGGCGAGTGGTATTTGCACCTGTTCGCGCCTGCGCAGCCCGACCTGAACTGGCGGCACCCGCAGGTGCGAACGGAGTTCGCGGACATCCTCCGGTTCTGGTTCGACCGCGGTGTCGACGGCATCCGCATCGACTCCGCGGCGATGTGCGCCAAGGATCCCGAGCTGACCGACTTCGACCCGGCCACGCCGCCCGACCCGCATCCGTACGTCGATCGCGAGGACATCCACGACATCTACCGGGAATGGCGGCGGATCGCCGACGGCTATCCAGAACCCCGGGCGCTGATCGGCGAGGTGTGGCTCGCTGACAGCGAAAGATTCGCGAACTACCTGCGCGCGGACGAGTTGCACGCGGCGTTCAACTTCGACTTTCTCGGCTGTCCATGGGATCCGAAGATGTTGCGAGCCTGCATCGAAAACACGCTTGCATCGCACGCTCGGGTCGACGCCCCGAGTACGTGGGTCCTGTGCAACCACGACGTGACCCGCACGGTCACCCGTTATGGGCGTACGGACACCGGGTTCGACCACGCTATGCGACAGGCCCGTCATCTCAGCCCCTCTGATGAGGCCACCGGGTTGCGCAGGGCCCGCGCGGCGGCGTTGCTGACGCTCGCATTGCCGGGCTCAGTTTATGTGTACCAGGGCGAAGAACTCGGCCTACCGGAGGTCGAGACGCTGCCGGACGCGGTCCGCCAGGACCCGATGTACGTACGTAGCGGGTGCACCGACCCGGGCCGCGACGGCTGCCGCGTACCGTTGCCATGGTCCGCGCCGCGGCCCCGCGTACGGCTTCGGGGCGGCGCAGCCGTGGCTGCCACCGCCTCCCGGCTGGGCGGCCCGCTCGGTCGCCGCGCAGCGCCCCGATCCGGCCTCGATCCTGCGCCTCTACCAGCGGGCGCTGGCGATCAGGCAGGCAGGCGCAGGCTGGGCTCGGCGACGGGCCGATGAGCTGGCTGGACACCGGCGAGGACGTACTCGCCTTCGGCCGGCCCGGCGACTTCGCCTGCGTGGTCAACCTGTCCGCGGACCCGATCGAGCTGCCACCGCACCGCACGGTCCTGGTCAGCAGCGCGGACCTGGTCGGCGGCCGGTTGCCCAGCGACGCGGCGGCGTGGTTGTGGACGGGCTGACCCGGTGCCTGTCTACCATCGGACGGTGGCAAGGAAACTGGCCGATGTGGCCGAGCATCTCGGGGTCAGCCAGGCCACCGTGTCCCGGGCGCTCAACGGCAAGCCGGGCATCTCCGACGCCACCCGCGCCGCGGTCCTCACCGCCCTGGACGTCCTCGGGTACGAGCGTCCGGCCAAGCTGCGTGGGGAGACCGCGCGGCTGGTCGGCGTCGTGCTGCCGGACATGCAGAACCCGATTTATGCGAGCTTCGCCGAAGCCGTCGCCGGTGCGTTGGCCAAACGGGGAATCACCGCGGTCCTGTGTCCACGTACGGTTGACGGCGTCAACGAGGCCGACTTCGTCGAGTTGCTGATTGAGCAACAGGTTTCGGGTGTGCTGTTCGCGAGCGGCCTCTACCAGTACGCGACGGCATCGAAGGGGCACTACGCGCTGTTACGAGCGCGAAGCCTGCCGACCGTGTTGATCAACGCAGCCGTCCCGGGTTTTGACGTTCCGAGTGTGTGTACGGACGAAGAACACGCGGTCGGCCAGGCGTACAGCCACCTGACCCACCTGGGACACCGCCGCATCGGTGCCGTTCTAGGCCCGCGTGAGCACATGCCGTCGGCTCGCAAACTGGCCGCGTACCGCGCCCTCGGCGGCAGTCCGGAGCTGGTGGCGCACGCGGGGTTCACGATCGAGGAGGGACACAGCGGGGCGCTCCCACTCATCGCGGCAGGTGCGACCGGCGTGATCTGCGGCAACGACGTGCTGGCGATGGGAGCTGTACGAGCCGCCAAAGCTTGGCCGAGAGGTCCCGCGGGAAGTGTCGGTTGTCGGCTTCGACGACTCCGGGCTGATGGCCTACACCGATCCGCCGCTGACCACTGTCCGGCAGCCCATCGTGGCGATGGCGCATGCGGCCGTCGACCTGTTGCTGCGGCAGATCGACGCCGAGGTGGTGCCGACCGACGCGATGCTCTTTGAACCCGAACTCGTCGTACGCGCCTCTACCGCGCCGGCGCCTCGCTAATGGCCTGTGGGGCCTCACGTTGGACGCGGGCGGAGCGGGCCCAGCCGATCCAGCCGTAGATGACCAGGGCGGCGAAGACGACGTATATCGCGGCCGAGAAGTAGAGGTGGCCGGTGATTTGCAGGGGAACGCCCACCGCGTCGACCAGCAGCCAGACCAGCCAGAACTCGACCAGGCCACGGCCCTGGGCGAAGAAGGCAACGGCCGTACCAACGAAGATCCACGCGTCCGGCAGCGGCGCCCAGGAAGCGTTCAAAGCGTTGAGCAACCAGGCGAAACCCAGAGTGCCGAACACCATGATGCCGGCGAGCAGGCCGCGTTCGGGCCAGGTCGATCGGCGTACGGCTATCCCGTAAACGGCGTCACGGTTGTGTTGCCAAGCCCACCAGCCGTAAATCGAGATCAGCAGGATCAGCACGTTGCGGGCGGCGAGGCCGCCCAGATGCGCGGACGCGTAGACGGCGACCAGCAGGACGGTCGCGGCGATTTGTACGGGCCAGGTCCACAAAGTCCGGCGCTGGGCCAGCAGCACGACAGTGAGCGCGCAGATCTGGCCGATCAGCTCGGCCCACGAGATGAACTGGCCGAAGACCGTCAACCCGGTCGTCAACAAGATGTGCACGTCCCGCTCCTTCGCGACAAAAACGCCACGGGGACAGCGGAAGGCGTGCGCGCGTACGGCAGCACCGTCGCGCGTGCGCTGCCTCCCATCCGGACTTTCACCGTCGGTCCCGGAATTCCACCGGATCAACCACTACCTGGCTGGCAGCGGCTCGCGGACTGTCACCGCCGGTTCGGATTTACACCGACCCCGGAGCGCACGAACTCTTACGTGTCGATCTAGCGCCTGCGAGTGTCGCACTATTCCCGGGCGTACGCAGCGATTAAAACCACAGCCCCGACATGCGTGAGTAGTTGTACGCACGCGATGATGCGGCCTTGATGAATACGCTCGCCGCACGACGAGCGGCGAAGGCGGGGCGGCGATGGGCGCACATCTGGCCGGCACTGCGGTGCAGCTGGCGGAGCGGCGGCTGACCACCGCCGAGACCGAGCGGCGGATCCGGGCAGCGAGCGGCACTTTCGGGCCGCCGGAAGGGCTGATCAAGCGGCTGACCGGGATCGAGTCGCGCCATGTGATGGGCGACCATGAGCAGGCCTCGGACCTCGCCGTCGCGGCAGCGCGCAAGTTGCTGGCCGAGACGGGTACGAGCGTGGCCGAAGTCGACTTGTTGCTGTTCGCGTCCGCGAGCCAGGACATGGTGGAGCCGGCGACCGCGCACATCGTGGCGGCCAAGCTGGAGCTGCGATGTCCGGTGATGGATGTGAAGAACGCCTGCAACAGCATGCTGAACGGCATCGAGGTGGCGGACGCGCTGATCGCCACCGGCCGCTATCAGACCGTCCTCGTCGCTGGCGGTGAGGCGCCGTCCCGGGCGGTCCGCTGGAGCGTGCCCGACCTGGCCAGTTTCGTGCGTACCTTCCCCGGCTACACCCTGTCCGACGCGGGGTCGGCGATGCTGCTGACCGCTGGGGCGGCCGGCGAAGGCGTGCTGGGCTGCGGTTTCAGCGCCGACTCCAGCCAGTGGGAGGTGGGTACGCTGCCGTCCGGCGGATCCGCGCACCCGCGGGACGTGGAGTTCTCGTACTTCGCGATGGACGGCGCCCGGATGAAGGCCGCTTTTCTGTCCCTGGGGCCGGAAATCCTGGATGGGACGTTGGACCGGCTCGGCCTGAGCTGGGACGATTTCGCCGTTATTGGTGTGTCATCATCAGGTGTCGATGCCGTATTTGGCGGAGATCTGCCGGCGTACCGGGGTGCCGACCGATCGGCTGGTGATTACCCTGCCTGAGCACGGAAATCTCGCGTCCGCGAGCCTGCCTTTCCAACTGGTCAAGGCTCGAGAACTGGGCCGCTGCGGGCCCGGCGACCTGGTCGCGTTGGTCGGTCTGGCCGGCGGGGTGAGCCTCGGGATCGTGGTGATCCGGCTGTGACGGCCGCGGAGCGGCGCGTCCAGTTCGGCGCTCATCCAGTCGCGTACCCGCTGGTCAGAGGGCTCGGGCTGGTTTACCCAGTGGTACGCGTGCCGCGCGTCGGGGTCGTCGTCAGCGATGCCGCGATCGCCCGCCAGGTGCTGAGCGACCCGGTTTCCTTCACCAAAACCGGTCCTGGCTCGCCGGCGGATTTATGGACGCCGGTGGTGGGGCCGCGGGTGCTGCTCAACATGGAAGGCGCCGAACACGCTGAACTGCGCCGAAAACTCGGCGGACTTTTCACCGCTCGCGCGGTTTTTCTTCCTTGTGCGCGGAGGTGGCGGCGGCTCCGATGGCTTTCCTATCATCCGAGCTGCGGGCCGGCCGTCCGGTTGACGTGGTCTCGGTGGTGAAAGACCTGGCGGGCGCGGTGATTTGCGCGTTGGTCGGCTTGCCGTCGGCCGATCGCGCGGAGTTGGCTCGGGCTTTTGCCGCTGGCACGGCGATGACGTCGATGGTCCGGCTCGGACGGCCGCGGCTGACGCCCAGCCAGGTCGCCCGATGCCGGTCGGTGCTGGCCGACCTGACCGCACCGGCTGTCCGCGCGTACGCGGACGGAGATCCGTCGACGGTCCCGGGCCGGATGCGCGAACTCGGCCTGACCGAATCGGAGGCGCTCGGCGCGGTCGCTGCTTTTGTGTTGACCGGCACCGAAACTCTCGTCTCTTACGTGCCGCGGCTGATCGCCCTGGCGATCGACACCGGCTGGCTTGCCCGACTTTCCCTTGACCGTACGCGCCTTGACGATGTCGTCAACGAAGGTCTGCGATTCACCGTCCCGTCGCCGGTCATGCTGCGTAGTGTGGCGCGTGACGCTTTTGTCGGCGGTAAACGGGTGAAAGCGGGAGAGCGGGTAGTGATCGCGACCATTTCCTGCGCGAAGACGCTCGGTCCGTTCGATCCCGACCGGCCGCATTCGCCGGCGCTGCGCCAGCTCTGGTTCGGCGCTGGCGCGCATTTCTGTCTGGGCATGCCGTTGGCGTACGCCGAGATCCGTACCGTTCTTGAGACTCTGCTAGGCCTTGACGGACTGTCCATTGTGGAGCGTAGGGTGGCCCGGCGAGTGCTGATCCCGGCGTACGAACGATTGGTGGTGCGGTGCGGATAGCCGTCACTGGCGCGACCGGCTTTGTCGGTGGCGCGGTCTGCCAGGCCGCTCGGGCTCGTGGTTGGGAGGTCCACGGCTTCGGCCGCCGCCGCGTCCCGGGCATCGGTCACTGGGACGTCGATTGCGGGGTTTTGGCCGCCCCGCCGGAAGTCGACGCCGTCGTACACGCGGCCGCCGCGGTGACCGACTGGGGCTCACCCGCGAGGGTGTGGAACACCAATGTGGACGGCACCCGGAATGTGGCGCTTTCCTTCCGCGGCAAGCGTTTCGTCCATATCTCGACGGCGAGCGTCTATGACCCGGCCGTGCCGACCGTGGCCGCCGTCGAATCCCGCGCGCCCGTCACTCGATACCTGAACGCCTATGCCGCGTCGAAGGCTTCGGCCGAAGTTCTGCTGTCCCGATGGCCTCACACGATCATCCTGCGACCTCACGCCGTCTACGGTCCGGGCGATCCGACTCTGCTGCCACGAGTCCTGGGCGCGATCCGCGGCCCACATCTTTTCGTCGTCGGCGACGGTTCCGCGTTACATTCCTTGACTTTCCTCGGCAACCTGGTCTCGGCGATCTTGCTCGCGTGCTTGCCGGACGCTCCGGCCGGCACGTACAACATCGCCGACGCCGAGCCGATCTCGCTGAACTCCGCCTTGGAATCACTGATATCCGAACGCAAACTGCCGGTACGTGTACGCCATCTGCCCATCGACGTGAGCTGGGCCGCCGCCGGGTTTCTGGAGTCTGCCCACGCTTTTCTTCGCATTGGTCAATCGCCACGGCTCACCCGCTATGCGATCAGCCACCTGGCGTACGAACGGACGCTGGACCTGACCGCCGCCCGGCAACGCCTCGGCTACCGTCCCACCCCAACCTCCTTCGCCGGCGCCGCCACCTGGTGACTCAGCTCGTGAGAGTGGTGGCAGGAATCAGCCGTTGTCGTCGGAGTAGCCCAGGTGGCAGTTGTGGTTGGCGCTGTACGTACGAAAGCGGGTGACGGTGTCGAGGTAGCTCTTCGGCAGCTGGAGATTGCTGCCGTTGAGCATCGAGTCGGCCTGCTGGTCGAACTGGGTCGTCAGGATGGTCACGTCGGCCTTCGCGTCGGCCGGCGCGGCGGCCAGGAACGCCTTGTCGTCCGACTTGGCCTTGGCGACCTGGTCCGGCGTCACCTTCTTGCTGGAGGTGACCGTTTTCGCGAAGCCGTCCTGGTCGTTGAAGGCGTTGTTCGCCGGGCCACACCACGCCGGCTGAACGATCGCGGCGGGGCCGGCGGCCTTGCCGGGGGCCGCCTTGCCGGGTGCCGCCTGGCCGCAGCCGGTCAGCACCACGGCCAGTGTGACAACGCCCGCCAGCGGCAGGCTTCGGGCCCACCGGTTCGTACGACTCATCCCCATGATCGCTCCACTCCCCGCGCGGGGGTCTGGAAACGCCCCGCTCCGCTGGGACGAGCGTGGCAGCGCATGCCGTACGCGCCAACGCCAATGCGGGCACTCCGAAGGGCACCACCGTGACGCCCGAAAGGGACCATTTGCGGCGCCGAACGCCGCAAATGGTCCGGTGCTAGCTTTCGCCGCCGGGGTTTTCGGCTGGGGGAGCGGCCGAAACGTCGTCCAGGCGGTACTTCTCCTGGCGGTTTTGAGTACATCCGCCGAAATCGCACCGGAGCGGGTGAGCTGGCGCAGCGTCGCGATGGCGATCGACTCCGCGTCCACGTGGAAGAACCGGCGCAACGCCGGACGGGTGTCCGAGCGGCCGAAACCGTCCGTACCCAGGGACACGAAATCGTTCGGCACCCAGCGCGAAATGAGGTCCGGCACGGCCCGCATGTAGTCGCTGACAGCCACTACCGGCCCGTGCGTCTCGGCCAGCACCTCGGCGATGTACGGGGTGGCCGGCGCCGGATCCGTGGACAGCAGCCCGGCCTGTTCGGCGGCGACCGCGTCGCGGCGGAGCTCGGTCCACGACGTGACCGACCACAGATCGGCCGCCACGCCCCATTCCTCGGCCAACAGCCGCTGCGCCTTCACGGCCGCCTGCATCGCCACACCGGACGCGAGGATCTGCGCCGGCGGCGGGGTTGCTCGCGGCCACCTCGGGCGCTTTCGCGTACCGGTAGATGCCCTTGCGGATGCCCCTCCACATCTACACCTTCGGGCATCGCTGGCTGCAGATACGGCTCGTTGTAGATGGTCAGGTAGTAGAAGATGTCCTCGGGCTTCTCGCCGTACATCCGCCGGATCGCGTCCTCGACGATCACTGCGACCTCGTAGGACCAGGCCGGGTCGTACGAGACGACCGCCGGGTTGGTCGCGGCCAGCAGCAGCGAGTGGCCGTCCTCGTGCTGCAGGCCCTCGCCGTTCAGGGTCGTACGCCCAGCGGTCGCGCCGAGCACGAAGCCCCGCGCCATCTGGTCCGCGGCGGCCCAGAAAGCGTCACCAGTGCGCTGGAAGCCGAACATCGAGTAGAAGATGTAGACCGGGATCATCGGCTCGCCGTGCGTCGCGTACGACGTGCCCACGGCGGTGAAGGACGCGGTCGAGCCGGCCTCGTTGATGCCCTCGTGCAGGATCTGGCCGGTTTTGGACTCCTTGTATGCCAGCATCAGCTCGCGGTCGACCGAGATGTAGCCCTGGCCGTGCGGCGAATAGATCTTGGCGGTCGGGAACAGCGAGTCCATCCCGAACGTACGCGCCTCGTCCGGGATGATCGGCACAAACCGGGCGCCGATCTCCTTGTCCCGCATCAGGTCCTTCAGCAGCCGTACGAACGCCATCGTGGTGGCGACCTTCTGCTTGCCGGAGCCCTTCTGCAGCACCTTGTACGTGTCCGGACCAGGCAGGATGAGCGACCGCGACTTGGTACGCCGCTCCGGCAGGAAACCGCCGAGAGCCTTGCGGCGCTCCATCATGTACTCGTACTCGTCGGAGTCCTTGCCGGGGTGGAAATACGGCGGCAGGTATTTGTCGAGTGCGGAGTCCGGGATCTCCATGTAGAGCCGGTCGCGGAACGACTTCAGGTCGTCGACGGTCAGCTTCTTCATCTGGTGGGTCGCGTTGCGGCCCTCGAAGTGGCTGCCCAGCGTCCAGCCCTTGATCGTCTTGGCGAGGATCACGGTCGGCTGGCCGGTGTGCTCGGTGGCCGCCTTGTACGCCGCGTACAGCTTGCGGTAGTCGTGGCCGCCGCGCTTGAGGTTCCAGATGTCGTCGTCGGACATCGGCTCGACCATCTTGCGGGTCCGCGGGTCCTGACCGAAGAAGTGCTCGCGTACGAACGCGCCGTTTTCGGCCTTGTAGGTCTGGTAGCTGCCGTCCGGCGTGGTGTTCATGATGTTGACCAGCGCGCCGTCACGGTCGGCGGCCAGCAGCGGGTCCCATTCGCGGCCCCAGATCACCTTGATGACGTTCCAGCCGGCGCCGCGGAAGAACGACTCGAGCTCCTGGATGATCTTGCCGTTGCCGCGTACCGGCCCGTCCAGGCGCTGCAGGTTGCAGTTGATCACGAACGTGAGGTTGTCGAGCTCCTCGCGGGCGGCCAGGCCGATCTCGCCGAGTGACTCCGGCTCGTCCATCTCGCCGTCGCCGAGGAACGCCCAGACATGCTGCTGGCTGGTGTCCTTGATGCCGCGGTTGCAGGTAGCGGTTGAATCGTGCCTGGTAGATGGCGTTGATCGGGCCGAGGCCCATCGACACCGTCGGGAACTCCCAGAAGTCCGGCATCAACCGCGGGTGCGGGTACGACGGGAGGCCGCCGTCGGCGTGGCTGAGCTCCTGGCGGAAGCCGTCGAGCTGATGCTCGGTCAGCCGGCCCTCCAGGTACGCGCGCGCGTACATGCCCGGGGAGGCGTGGCCCTGGAAGTAGATCTGGTCGCCGCCACCCTCGTGGTTCTTGCCGCGGAAGAAGTGGTTGAAGCCGACCTCGTACAGGCTTGCGGACGACGCGTAAGTCGAGATGTGCCCGCCGACCTCGATGCCCGGCCGCTGCGCGCGGTGCACGAGCATGGCGGCGTTCCATCGCGCGTATGCCCGGATCCGCCGCTCGACGAACTCGTCACCGGGGAACCACGGTTCCTTTGCCGGCGGGATCGTGTTGATGTAGTCCGTGTTGCGCAGCAGCGGCACGCCGATCTGGCGTTCGCGCGTACGCTCCATCAGCCGCAGCATCAGGTAGCGAGCCCGGGTCTTGCCGACGTTGTCGATGACCGCGTCGAGGGACTCGATCCACTCGGCGGTCTCCTCCGGGTCGATGTCGGGCAGCTGGCTGGGAAGGCCCCCGATGATGACTGGTGGGCGCTCGGGTACGGACGTCAAGGCTCTAGTCCTTCTCGCGTTGGTGGTCGCGTCACTGCTGGTGCGGGCCCTGCTCGCCCGCGGGTCACGCGGGAAGTGGACACCATGGGTCCATCTTAGGGTCGCCGGTGGATTCGTAGTCGTGTCAGCCGGCCCGGTGAGCGTCCGTGGTGCACATTGGTGGGATGGAAAGCACCCTCATATCGGTACGGACCGGACCGCGGCCGGCCGTCGTGGACCTGACGACCCGGTGTGGACGGTTCGTGGAAGACCGCGGCGACGGGTTGCTGCACGTCTTCGTACCGCACGCGACCGCCGGGGTGGCCGTCCTGGAGACCGGGGCTGGCAGCGACAACGACCTGCTCACAGCCTTGGACGCGCTGTTGCCGACCGATGACCGCTGGCAACACCGGCACGGCTCGTACGGGCACGGCCGGGACCACGTGGTGCCCGCGTTCGTCGCTCCGTACACGGTGATACCGGTCCTCGATGGACAGCTCGCCCTCGGGACCTGGCAGAGTGTCTGCCTGGTGGACACTAACAGCGACAATCAAGACAGATCGGTCCGATTGTCGTTTCTGGCCGGCTGAGCGGGCAAGTGGCGCTACTTTGTGTCGCACGACTTGGTATCGAACGACACCGGGTTGGGTAGCCGTACCACTTGCGCAGGTGGGCCGGAGTGTGTGGACTACCGGACAAGCGTCGTGGGTGGACGGCACTGGCGAACAGGAGATTGGGGGGGGAATGGTGGGCGGTACCGCGCCTCAGACCGAGGGCACGCAGAGCCCGGCTGAACGACTGGGAGTGCAGCCGGACGCCATCGTGTTGGAGATCGGCTACGACTCCGACAGCGATGACGAGTTGCGTAAGGCGATTGTCGAACGGTCGGGCAATGAGCTGATCGGCAGCGACACGAACGAGGTCGTGGACGTCGCGCTGCTCTGGTGGCGGGACGGAGACGGCGACCTGTTCGATGCGCTGGTCGACGCGCGCGAGCCACTGGCCGACGACGGGGTGATCTGGGTGTTGACCCCCAAGTCCGGCCGGGACGGGCACGTGCCGCCGAGCGACATCAGCGAGGCCGCGCCGGCCGCCGGTCTGCAGCAGACGACGAACCTGAACGCTGCCAAGGACTGGACCGGCAGTCGGCTGGTGACGCCGCGTTCACCGCGGCAGAAACGCTGACGTAGCGTCCTCTCCGAGCGGTTGACATCCATTCGGAGGAGATAGCCATGGCGGTTGAGGTCGGCCAGCACGCGCCCGAGTTCACGCTGAAGAACCAGAACAACCAGCAGGTCGTGTTGTCGTCGTTCTTCGGCGATGACGGCAAGAACGTATGCTGGTGTGTTCTTCCCGCTCGCCTTCAGCGGCATCTGCACCAACGAGCTGTGCCAGGTGCGCGACGACCTGTCCACGTACCAGAACGACGCCGTCCAGGTGATTGGCGTCAGCGTCGATCAGACGTACGCGATGAAGACCTGGGCGGACAAGGAAGGCTACGACTTCCCGCTGCTGTCCGACTTCTGGCCGCACGGCGCAGTCGCGCAGAAGTACGGCGTGTTCAACGAGGTCGCCGGCATCGCCAACCGCGGCACCTTCCTGATCGACAAGGCCGGCGTCGTCCAGTTCGCCGAGGTCAACGAGCCCGGCCAGGCCCGCGACCAGTCCGCCTGGAAAGCCGCCCTCGCGAAGCTCTCCTAAGGGGAACCCTTTCGTGCGTTGAGCATGGATCCAGCAATCTTGGTGCGGGTCAAGATCAAGACCTCTCCTCAGACGGCTCCCTGTCGCCGGTACGCGCGGAAGAAGTTGTTGATCTTGGTTGGTTGGTCTACCCAAACACGACATTTTTCGGACCGATGTCCGCTTTGGGTAGACCAACCAACCAAGATCAACATCAAATATTACGCGATTTGGTGACGGGGAGTGTTGAGCCTAGGAAAGGTCCCATGTGGACCTCGGCGGGGCGTGGCACTGAGGGCGTTCGGTAAGGTGACGAAGCCAAGTTCGGGCGCATAGCTCAGCGGAAGAGCACTCGCCTTACAAGCGAGGGGTCGCAGGTTCGAACCCTGCTGCGCCCACCCAGGTCAGAGCACCCGATTGATAGTCGCACTGCTTTATCGGCGGCAGCTAAGACCGTTGCTTGCCCAACCAGTGCCATCGCCTCATACACAACCTCCCCAGCAGCCTTGGCCGGATCGACCTCTAGGGCCATGTACGCAGCCTTGTATCCACGTGCATAACTGGTGGGAGGTCGAAGGTTTCTGCGCGGAAAGTCGAGTCGTCGCCTAGGTGGAAGAACAGCTGGCCCTCGATCGTCTTGTCATCGATGAGTACTGCCCAGCCGCGACCGGAGACCTGGTCACCCTCGTCAGCGCCTTGCCAGGTGAACTCGACACCGACCCAGCCGTTCCTCTCGGCTGGCCGGCAGTCCAGCCAGCCACTGACGGCGATGAACCCAAACTGGCCGCTGCCGTCCCTGGCGAACTCGATGAAACCTGGTTCGACCAGGTCGATGGCGTCGATGTGGCCCGAGCGTCGATCTCCGTGCAGTTCTGATCTCTAGGCGACGCCGTTGTGCAGTCGCCGGCAGGTCCACGCCCGGCGGTTGGCGGCACTCCACAACATGCTGGTGATACGCATCGTCGCCGGATCGACGGTTCGCAGTGCTTCAAAGAAGCCAGTTTCAGATGAGTTCAACTCGTTGGGTTCATGCCGAAGTTGTAGCCGGGCGTCGGCGGACCCCGTTAGGGTGCCGGGCGTGATCGATGGCAGAACGACCCGTCCCGTGCGTCTCCTGCTGGCCGTCACCGCGCTGGTGATTCTGGTGTGCGCCGCGACGGTCCTCCTGCTGCGCATCCAGGTGTACGCGCGGTGCCGACCGACTCGATGGTGCCGACCTTGCGGCCGGGTGACCGGTTGCTGGCGGACACGGGATGGCCGGGGCGTTCCACGGCCAGCCGGGGTGATGTGGTGGTCCTGGCCAATCCGGTGTGGTCGAACGGGCCGAGCGACGGATTCCTCGTCAAGAGGGTGATAGGCACTGCCGGTGATGTTGTGTTGTGCTGCGACAACCGGGGGCGGGTGGTGGTGAACGGCGTTCCACTGGTCGAGCCGTACGTGGCGCCCGGTGATGACCCGTCGGATGTGCCGTTTTCCGTTCGCGTGCCGCCTGGGGCCCTGTTCGTTCTCGGGGACCACCGGTCCGTATCAGCGGATTCGCGCGCGCACATGGGCGAGCCGGGCGGTGGCACGGTGCCGGCGCGACAGGTACGCGGGATCGTGGTGGGGGTGGTCTACCCGCGGCTGGGCGGCGTCAGCGGTGCCTCGTCAGGGTGACGGAGCCGGACTGGTGATGTCGATTCGCCAGCCGGTGAGACGGATTGGCCCGCCGACGATCAGTGGCTGGTCGTAGGTCAGGTCGGTGGCCGACAGGAGCGGCACTGGTACGCCGGTCGGCAGCGACACCGGAAGCAGTGCGGGGGTCAGGGTCAGGGGCAGCAGCCCGAGGCTGGTGCCGGGCACGGCGATCCGCGCGGTGAACGTCGTCGTGTAGAGGTCGATGTTGGACAGGTCCAGCCGAGTAGCCAGCCTGATCACCCCGCCCGGACTGTCCAGCCGGTAGTTCGTCAGGCTGGCCGCGCCGATCCGCAGATGCAGGACTGCCAGCGGCCCGTTGATCGTTGGCACCGTCGTACGCCCGAAGATGGTCACGTTTGTCGCCGACATCGTGGCCGAGGTCACCCGGGTACGGCCGGTCGCCACGACTAGCTGCCCGGGTGGCGCCGAGGCGTCGAGCGGCGTCGTACGGGATGAGGGTGGGGTCCCGGCCGGCCGCGAACCCCCAGGAACGGCCGGTGGAACCGGCGGCAGGACGGGCAAGGTCACGCCTGGCGGCTGGACCGGCGGACCGGCCGGCGGTAGGACGACCGGCGGTAGGACGGGCGAGGTCGCGCCTCCCGGCGGCGGCAGGTCGAGCGGCGGGCGGGCCCAGTTGCTGGCAGTCCTGGCTCGCCGACGGCAGGACGCCGGGCAGCAGTGACCCCAGCAGACCGGGGGCCGCGGTCGCCGACGGGCACGGCGCCAGCGGCTGGGGGACGGTGCCCGTGGGCGTGACGATGACGAGCAATACCAACGAAAGAATCGCTGGGTGACCTTCGGTCGTACGTCCGTCGTGCGCTTCGCCGTCGGCTGGAGTGGTGGGTTTGCGGGCACGGTACGGCCGCCAACCGAACGCCATGCTCGACCCGATCAGCCCGAGCATCATCCCGACGATAAAGCCCCCCAGGTTCGAGAGCACCAGCGAGGCGAGCGAGCAGAGCATGGTGACGATCGAGATGAACATTCGTTGCTGGGGCGCGAACCAGAAGAACAATCCGGCGGTGATCAGAATGAGGCCGATCGTGAGCCCGGCGACCGCCGCGGTACCGATGCTGATCATCGTGGCCAACGGCGCCAGCGGATAGAAGACGATCTCGACGCCGGCCGCGATGACGAGAACGCCGGCCCAGAACGGCCGGCTGCGCCGCCAGCTCCGGAACGGGCGCCGGGCAGCGGCCGCCGGCAGGACGCGGTCCAGCCAGCCGGTCAGTAGCACTGGTGGTCGCCGGGCAGGACCTTGATCGACAGTCCGGTGAGCCGCAGCGTCGACGCGTTGACCGTCGCGGCCGACAGGTGGACGTTTGTCGCCCGTAGCCCGGAAGCCTGCAGGCCGAACACACCGGGCGGACCTTTCAGAAGGTTGTTCTGGTCCAGGGTGGAGGCGTCCCGGCCGAGTTGGGCGTTGGTCAGGGTGCCGTCGGGGGTGATGAGTTCGCTCGCGTTGGCAACCATGCCGTCGATGGCCACCGGCTCCTGCTGGCCGGAATGGACCTGGATCGACATCGCGCCGACGAGCGGCACTTTTTGCAACGAGGAAAGGCAGAGGTCCTTGCCTTTGGCATTCTTCAGAGCCAACAGCACCGCCGGTCGAGAGCCCGAGCCGCTTGGCACGGAGCTGGCGTATCCGGTGATGTCTCCGCCGTCGAGGCTGGAGAAGCTCGCCTTCATGTCCGAGTTCGCGGCGCCGAACGAAGCGGCCACGGCACCCTGGGCGAGCGCCACGACGATCGCGCCAACGGCGAACAGTGACGGGACCAGCATCAGCGCGGTGCGGCCCCAGCTGGTTCCGCCTTCTAAGGCGGCCTCCGACGATGTCCGGTCCATGGCGTGTGCCCCTTTCGCGACCAGCCGCGTCCTGGTCAGCCGACGATCGCCGGCGCGCCCTGGACCGAAACCGCCCGCCTAGTGACTCGGGTCACAACCGGCTGCGGATGGCGGTCATCATCGCACCGGATTCCGGCCGTTTGCAAGACTTCTCTTTGTGGATAACAACTTGTTTGTACGTTCTTGTCGCGATTTTCGCGGTAAGTCGCCTTACCAAAGGCTTGATCTGTGACGCCGGCCACACGTACTGTCCGGATCACCGATCGGCACGTCCGGCGAAGGGGTGGCGGAAATGGCGATCCTCGCGTCGTTGCTTCCATTGGTGCACACGAGCGGCTGGGTTCAGTATCTGACGGTGCCGCTGTTCACCGGCGTCATCGGATACGTCACCAACTGGAGTGGCGTGTGGATGTTGTTCTATCCCATCACCTTTAAAGGACTGCGAATTCCTGGCCTCGGCCTGCTCGCACCTTTCCTGCCGCGCCGCCTGCAACAGGTGCCTTTGGGGTTGCGGCAGGGAAAGTTCGGTTGGCAGGGCATCATTCCTTCCAGGGCCGCGAAAATGGGCAGTATCGCGATTGACAAGGGTCTGTCGAAGCTGGGCAGCCAGTCGGAGTTCTACCAGCAGCTGGACCCGAACGCGATCGCCGAACACATCCTGGCCACTGCCCGGCAGGAAATCCGCGCGGTCGTCGACCGGATCATGGCGCGTACCTATCCGGCCGTCTGGGCCAACGTGCCGCAGAGCGTCCGCGAGACGATCCATGACCGCGTCCAGACGCAGCTGCCGTTGATCGTGCACCAGGTCACCGACGGGATCGGCGAGAACATCGACCAGCTGCTGGACGTGAAGCTGATGGTCATCAAGCACATGGAGGCGGATCCGACGCTGGCCAACAAGATCTTCCAGGAGGTCGGCAAGAAGGAACTCCGGATGATCATCAACTTCGGCTTTGTGTTCGGGTTCCTGCTCGGAATTCCGTTGCTGTTCCTCACGTTCGTCGTTCCGCAGTGGTGGGTGGTGCCGGTCGCCGGGATCATCATCGGCTACCTCACAAACTGGTTGGCGCTCTATGTCATCTTCGAGCCGGTCAACCCGGTCCGGATCGGCCCGCTGCGGCTGCAGGGGCTTTTCATCCGCCGGCAGCACGACGTCTCGGCGATTTACGGATCGATCATTGCCGACGACATCATCACGTTGCAGAACATCGGTGACGAGTTGTTCGACGGCGAGCGGGGCGACCGTACGAGCAAGATGATCGAGAACTACCTGCGGCCGGCCGTCGACCGGGCCGTCGGCATGGCCAAGCTGCCGGTCAAGGTCGCGATGGGGGGCGCGCAGCTACGAGCAGATCACCCAGTCCATGGCGGTCGAAGCGACAGGTTTCACCAGGGCCCCGCTGCAGGACGAGGAGTTCAACCGGCTGCAGAGCGGCAACATCCGCAACCTGATCACCAGCCGCATGCGGGTGATGAACCCAGTCGACTTCGCCGAAACCCTGCGGTCGGCGATCCGCGAGGACGAATGGCTGCTGATCCTGCACGGTGCGGTGCTGGGGCTCGCCGCCGGGCTGCTGCACACCGTCATTTTCGGAGTCTGACCGATGACCGAAAACGGCGACCCGGCGAACCCGGCGTACGCGCTGACGATCGGTACGGTGCTTCGCGCGGCGCCCGACCTCGCCAAGTTCGTCGCAAGCGCGGTCTGGCGGACGAACCAGTGGGCGGCCAAGGCCGGCGTACGCGTCGGCACGATCGCCCTGCAAGGCGCGATCTCTGGTCGACCACCCAGTGAGATCATCCAGCAGGTGACGGCGGATGCCCGCGAAGTGATCCGGGTGGCGCTCGGGGTCGTCGACGCGCCGGACCCGTTGCCCAAGGCGCTGCGTGACCGGGTCGTCCCGGCGGACTCCAGCGCGGACCGCAAACTCACCGTGCCGGAGCGCCTCGCGGCCCTCCTGGACGCGTCCGCCGACCTCACCTACCACGAGGAGAGCCACCCGGCGTACGTCCGGCTGCTCAGCGAACTTTCCACCGACGAAGCCAGAATCCTGCGTCTGATCGCCCGGCGCGGGCCGCAGGCGGCGGTGGACGTACGCACCAGCAAACCCTTCGGCGCCGGTAGCCGGCTGGTCGCCCCCGGCGTCACCATGATCGGGCGCTACGCCGGCTGCCGGGAGGTCGACCGGGTGCCGGCATATCTGAACAACCTCTTCCGGCTCGGCCTGGTCTGGTTCTCCCGCGAGTCGCTCCCCGAACAGACCGCCTACGACGTGCTGGAGGCGCAGCCGGAGATTAAGGACGCCATAGACGAGGCGGGCGGCAAATGCACCACCGTGCGGCGCAGCATCGAACTCACCGCCTTCGGCAAGAACCTCTGCGCCACTGGCGGTCTGTTGCCCGCCTCGGCCGCCCTCGCCCGAGCCACCAAGGCCGAGGCCACCCGCCAACTCCCCCCGCCCGACGCCCGCTAGCCCGTAACGATGGTGGCTGACAACACTGGGGGAGAGCTGCTCGAATGATCACGTCATACAAAGGAGGCACCGGAAACTCGTGTTCGCCACGAACGATGACACTGCGCCAAGCCATTAGCCAGAACTCGCTTGTCGGGATTTCGCGCGGCTACTTTGTGCTCAACCTGCCTTTTGCGTAGCGCTGGGGCCAGTTCGCCTTACCAGCGAGGGGGCCGCGCAGGTTCGAACCCTGCTGCGCCCACCTAGATAGTCTGAACTGCAGATACTACGCAGAGTAGTCGAAGAGATGGTGAGCGCAGCGCTCAGACAGTGGTTCTGGATCGGGGACCTGCTGGAGACCGCCAGCGCCGGGATGCGAACAACAAGTACCGGTCGATCCAGCAGATGTTCCAGTGGCTGATGATCGAAGAGGAGATCTCCAAGAACCCAATGGAGGGCATGTCGCCACCGAAGGTTCCGGAGAAGCTCGTACCAGTGATTCCGACCGACGATCTGAGCAGGCTGTTCAAATCCTGTGACGGCAAGACCTTCGTGGCGCGCCGCGACCTGGCGATCCTCCGTACGCTCGCGTCCACCGGGTCACCGACCGTGAGCAGCAGATCCAGGACCGGCTGAGTGACCCGATCCGCTGCCGGATCATTATGCGCGAATCGGGCCGCCGCACCAGCGACGGCCAAACCCGCCGAGATCACTGCCGCTATACGGCCGCAGATCGAGAACGTCCTCGCCGAGCTGGACCGCTGGCTGACCAGGTAATGGGCGCCCCTACAGAGCTGCCGGATCTGCGTGACGAGCCGATCGTTGGGTGAGGATCTGGGGGCCGGTTTCGGTGATCGCGACTGTGTGTTGGGAGTGGGCGGTGCGTGAGCCGTCAGCCCGAGCGGATGGTCCAGCCGTCGGGGTCGAAGACGATCTGGTCGGTCGTACGCGCGAACCAGGGTTCGAGCGCCAGGGTCATGCCCGCCCGGAGCTCGGTTCAGCTGGCCTGGTTTTTTTTGCGCCGAGAGTGGGGAATTTTCCCTCTCTCGGCGTCGAGTGTGGGGTTTTGTCCCGCACTCGACAGGTGTGCCGCGACGGAACGGTTCCGGTGGGGCTGGTGTGACGTGTGGGGCCGTCCTTGCTGACAGCTTGTAGTTGATCATGGAACAATCGACGGCGTTCCGTTTGGTCAACTCGCGGGCTGCAACCGCTGCGAGCAGGGCCTCCTTGTCCGGGAAATGCCGGTACGGCGCGTTGTGGGAGACCCCGGCGCGGTGACCGACCTCGCGGAGGGTGGCCGCGGCGACCCCGCCGCCGTCGAGCAACTTCGCCGCCGCCTCCTCCCAGCGCGTCGCACGTGTTCACCGCCATCGGGTGATCGAAGGACAGCACGACGCTGCGCTTCTTACCCGCGTGACCCGCCGATACCGCTGTCGTGGTCGGCTGGCGATCGCGAAACGGCGGCGACGTGCAGGTGGACGATGTCGTACGCCGCGGGGATCGCTTCGTCGGGCCAGTCATGGTCGGTCTTATGGATGCGCAGCGAGACGAGGCCGTGCAGGGCGACCCACAGCCGGGTGGCCCACCGGAGGGCGTGTTCGGTGTCCGTGGACGCGAGATCGGCGAGCAGCTCCGCGGTGTGGACGATGATTTCCCAAGCAGGGCCCTGATTCCGGTCATGCGGCGAGGAAGAGATCCAACCGATCCTTGCTCTCGAAGAGCAGCTGGTACGCGCCCGCATTGCCGAATCCCCACTCGACGTACGCGATCGCGCGGCGCTCCAGCCGTTCGGTGACCGGAAGCGTCAGGTCGTCGGCGTCGGCGAGATGCGCGGCGAAACGGCTGTTCAGGTCCTCGACGACCGCCTGGATCAGCTGCTCCTGGGAGGAGAAGTGGAGGTAGACGGCGGTCGGCGAGACCCCGCATTTCCGGGCGACAGCGCGTAACGAGGGAACGGCCGGCGGCTGTGGCGCGAAACAGCAGCTCGCTCGCCGCGGCGACCATGTTTTTTCCCGCAGCCGTACCCCCTCGCCTTTCGGATTCTGCAGTCGCGCCATCTCCTTGCATCCTCCCGGTTGTGGGTGTACACATGTTAACCATACAGGGTTGACAGGCGTAAACCTACTTTTGGAGTGACGTTGCGATGGCACCAATCGACTATCGGACACAGACCGCCCTGATCACCGGACCCAGCTCCGGCATCGGCGCCGAATGCGCGCGGCAACTTGCGCAACGGGGCGCTGCTCTTGTCCTCGTGGCTCGGCGCGAAAGCAAACTCAAGGACCTCGCCGGCGAGCTTCACAGCCGGTTCGGCGTTTCGGTGACGGTCATCCCGGCCGACCTCGGCGCGCCGGACGCGAGCACCCAACTGGCGCATGAGGTCGCGCGCTTGGGCCTCACCGTCACCACGCTCATCACAACGCCGGCTTCGGGACCTACGGCCCGTTCGCCGATGAGGATCCCGAACGCATTGCCGCGGAGGTACGGCTCAACGTGGAGGCAGTCGTCACGGTGACCCGGGCGTTCCTCCCCCAACTGCTCGCCGCCGGCAGCGGAGCGCTGGTGAACGTCGCGAGTACGGCCGCCTACCAGCCCGTACCGAGAATGGCCGTCTACGGAGCGACAAAAGCCTTCGTCCGGAGCTTCACCGAAGCACTTTGGCAGGAGACAAAGGGAAGTGGCCTACGGGGGTGACCACCCTGTCGCCCGGGTCGACCCAGACGGAGTTCTTCGATGTCGTCGGTACGAAGGAGGCCGGAGTCGGCAATTTCCAGACTTCCGAACACGTCGTCAGGACCCTGCTGTCCACTTTGGACCGCAGGAACCCGCCACCCGACGTCATTTTGGGCTCCAGCAACAAACTCAATGTCTTCGCGTCACGATTTCTGCCCCGCCGGCTGTTGATCTCCACCACCGCGAAAATCATGCAGCCAAAAGAAGCCTGAGACGGCGGAAGTGCGGTGACCAAGAGATTTTCCGAGCATGTATCGCTACATGACCCGGCAAGTCTCTTGATCACCCCGCCACGTCCGAGCCACCGGGATTACATTGGGAAACGTCATTTATCGAGGGAGTGCCACCATGCCCGAGTCGTTGCCGGCAACCACGGTCGTACGCGTCTCACGCGGCAGCTTCGACCCGGGCCGGTTCGCCGAGGTCGACGCCGTGAACAAGAAGACCTCGCAATACCTGGTCCCCCGGCCATCAGCCGACTGCCGGGGCTGCTTCACTACTACGTTGGCATCTCGCCCGAGGGCTCGATCGTGAACGTCAGCGTCTGGGACTCCCACGACCATGCGGCGCAGATGGGCCAGCTGAAGGAGATGGCCGTTGACGCGCGCGGGGAGATGGAAGCGGTCGACGTGTCCTTCGCTCCGATCGTCAACTACCCGATCAGCTGGAGCATCTGACCTGTGTACGCAGATCAGTCGCCCGGCGCCGGTACGGACAGGTGCTGGTGGATCATCTGCCAGTCGCCGTCGCGCTTCTGAAAGACACGGGTGCCGCGGGACCGGACCTCGACACCGTCCATGACGATGCGGTCGAGTCCCCACGCCACCGCGAGGTCGCCGGACGCGCGGACGGTGAGATCGGGGATGTCAAAGGCAATCTGCTCAGGTGACGACTCAAGACCGCGCCGGCAGACCTCGCGGGCGTCACCGATGCCGACGTACTGCAGCGGCCCGGCGTGTTCGTACGACACGATGTCCGGCGCAATGTGCTCCATCAGCCCGTCGAGATCCTTCCCAGCGGTACGGGAGAATCACTGCTCGTGCACTGCCTGGACCTCGGCGGCGGAAGTCTCGGGCGGCTCGGTGGCGTCGGCGAACGAGTGGTGCTCGTGGGTGACGATCCATCGGCCGTCCACTTTGGTCAGGCCGATCGTCAGCCGCAGCCGGTGCTCGGGGTCGCGATCGAAGTCCTCGGGCGTACCGCACCTCAACAAAGCGAAGGCAAACGCGACGTCCGCGCCGGCCGTGACCTGAAGCGACTCGATCTCGAACACCGCGCCGGATGCCTGCCACTCGAAGAAGCCCGGCCAGGTCTCGCGGTAGGCCTCGATGCCACGTACGCCCTGCTCCGGTGGCGGGACATCGAACATCACGATGTCGGGCGCATGGTCGGCCAGTACGGCAGACATGTCTGCGTCCTGGACGGCGGTGGTCCAGCGTTCGATGAGTTCGTGGATCTGCTGTTCGTCGGTCATGGCCAGTTCCTCCTTGTGGATGCTCTCTACAGGTGGAACCCCGGGCACCGCGGGAATTCATCGCAGCGGCGGCGACGATCGGGCACGATGGGCGAATGACAGCGCCCGCCGAGCTCGTCGCCGCTGCTCGCGGCGGTGACGCGGAGGCGTTCGAACTTCTCGTCGCGCCATACCGAAGCGAGTTGTTGGCCCACTGCTACCGGATGCTCGGCTCGTTGCACGACGCGGAGGACGCGCTGCAGGAATCGCTCGTACGAGCGTGGCGGAGCGTCCAGAATCTCGACGACCGCGCCTTTGTACGAGCGTGGCTCTACAAGATCGCGACCAACCGCTGCCTCACCGCAATCGAGCGGTACGGCCGCCGCGAGCTGCCAGCCGACCTCGATCCAGGAACATCCGCCACCGAGATCAAGTGGCTCGAGCCGTACCCGGACACTTCGCCCGAGGAGCACTATCTCGCCCGCGAGAGCGTCGAGCTCGCCTATGCAGCAGCCCTGCAACACCTGACCGCCACCCAACGCGCGGTGCTGATCCTGCGCGAGGTGCTCGGCTTCTCCGCGGCCGAAGTGGCGCAGCAGCTGAACACCTCCACCGCGGCGGTGAACAGTGCCCTGCAGCGAGCCCGCAAGGTGATCGACTCCGCCACACCGACCCAGCAAACAGTGTTGCGCGACCTCGGCGACGAGACAGTCGACACGATCGTGCGCCGCTGGACCGATGCCTGGCACCTCGGCGACGTCGACGCCATCGTCGCGATGCTCGCCGACGACGCTCGTTACTCGATGCCGCCGCTACCCGAGTGGTACAGCGGCCGGGACGACATCCGCGCCTTCCTGGTCGGCGGCCCTCTTCAATCTCGCTGGCGGTTCCTGCCCACCACGGCAAACGGCCAGCTCGCCTTCGGCACCTACCTGTGGGACGACACCGCCGGACAGTACGTGCGCGGCGGCCTTGACGTCCTCACGATTCGGGGGCGGCCGTGTCGCCGAAGTGACCGCCTTCCTTACCGCCGATCTCACCCGGTTCGGACTGCCGGCGGGACTTCCTCGGTAAGCGCAGCACTCGGGAGCACCAGCTCGAGAGTGCCGAGCGTACGGCGATCGCGAAGTGGGACTTGCGGTGGTCGCCCGCCTTCCAGATTTCGTCGACGACCTGGAACACGGCGTACGTGATGTGCGCGGTGATGCTGACAAACAGGTCTCCCGCGGTGGCGGGCACGCGCTCGGCGATGGCACCATTCAGGTTGCTCTGAGCCTGTGCGGCCAGATCCCAGAGCTGGGCTCGGGGCACCGGCGCGTTGTCGACGATGCGACGTAGCGCCACCAGACGCCCATCACGGTCGACGAGGTCTTCGAGGGTCGTACGGATCACGGCTCCGAGCGCCACATTCAGCGGCTCCTCGGCAGGACGGTCGCGTAACAGCGTCCGGAGGTCGATCGACCGCGCGAACCGGTCCAGGATCAGCAGATCGTTGCTGGGGAAATAACGACAAAGCGTCGTGCTACGTCCCAGCGATGAGTTCCCGCGCCCAACTGGTCATGCGATGACGAAGCTCTTTGATGTCCTGCAACGCCAGGCCATGACGCTCGAATGCCTGGTCTGGAATACGGTCAACAGCCAGCAGGGCTTGGGAAAGCATGCTTTCCTCTAGGCCCGGGTCAGATTCCTTCGCGAGCCTGAGCAGATCCTCACGCCGGTAACGTCCAGTGCGCAGCACCGCGTCGATGTCAACGTAGTCGCGATCCGCCGCGCGTCCGTAAAGTGCCGCCATCTTGTTCGCCACAGCATCGTCAGGATGCAGCACCGGACCGATGTCCAACTGGACCGGTGGATGAGCACGCCAGTCGATGCCGAACTCGACGCGAACCTGTTCACCATCGACGCTGGTGAGGACAAGTCTGGCAAAAGCGGCATTCTGCAGCGTCGTTTCGACGGTGAACCCGCCGTCACGGTAGGCAGCCACCGCGGCTGCGACGGCTTCCCCGAATTGCTCTTCTGCGTCAGCAACCGTGAACAGGTCCACATCCTCGGAGAGCCGTTCAACGAAACCGTGGGCTTGTACGGCGTACCCGCCCGCCAACGCAAATCCGAACGGCTTTGTCGCGATTAGTCCGATCTTGGCGGCCTGTTCGTGCAGCGGGTTCATGCCGCCTACGTCACGTGGGTCAGCTGGGGGAACTGCTGCTCCCACGCCTGCCGCTGGCCAGCTGGAAGCCAGAGCCGATGCCACATACGGCGCAGGATTGCCGCATTGAGATATCCGGCCAGGTCAGCCGTACTCATCGCCTCACGGATGACCGTCTCATAAAGCATGCCAAGCTGGCGATCGTCACCGAGGTCGAAAGAGCGTAAGCCAGACCACGCGAGCCGGGTCGGCAGTTCGACAATGCCGCTGGTCGGGCCAGCCAGGGTGTCGAACGCGTCGGGCAGCACGATCGGACGCACGTCCGAGTACCGCAGTCGACCAGCCCACGCCACTATTGTGCCGTTCCACCGCCTCGCCCGCCAACAGCTCCTGGTACGGCACCTCTCCTTCGTCGAAGGAGAGAAAGTTAGTGATTGTCGCTGGCCTATCCTTGGGCGCGTGACAGGTCACGCGGGGGACGAGGAGCTGCCGGAGTCCAATACGGCGGATCCGTGGGCGGCGCACCTGCCGGGCCAGGAGCTGGTGCCGGCCTACCTGGTGTCCCGGTTCGCCGCGCAATACCGAGTGATCGTCGAGGTGCTGCTTGAGGCGCAGGACACGAGCCTCACGGGGTTGTCCTTCGATGAGGTGGCAGTCGGTGTACGCGGCTATCTGGTCGAGCGACTGTCCGCGCCGACAGCTGACAACTTGCGGGCGGATGACGCGTTCAGCCTGGATGCGCGGCTGGACCGTCTCGTCAAGTGGGGTGTCCTGACCCGATGGCAGGACCCGGCGCGCACTGGCGAGGATTTCCTCCGTCGGCGCGACCGCTATCAGCTGACGCCGCCGGCCGCCGCGCGGCTGCACGCCTTCTGGACGCAGGAGCTGGCATCCGAGGAGGACGCGGCGGCCGACCTGACGCTCGCGCCGCGGGCTATCCACGACCGGCTGCAAGTGTTCGCCACCGCAGTGTCCGCTCGCGACTACATGGCGGCCGCCGCGGAGTTCCAGCAGGTCATCGGGCTGCATCACGGGATGGCAGTGGCGGCGCGTACGTGGCAGCGCAGCCTCGCGCACGCGCTGTCCGGCGGGCCCGACCCGGACAAGCAGGACGTACTGTGGCGGACGCTGCGGGCTTATGTCGGCATGTGGGGTGAGCAGGTCGACGTACACACGCCGAGGATCGCGGCTCTTATCGAAGAGTTGACGCCAAAGTTGACTGAGTCGGTGTGGCGCGCATGCGTACGGTCAGCGCTTGCCGAGGATGCAATTGACGACGTGATCGACCTCCAAGCGGCTCGGTGGACACAGACTTGGACCGCGCTGACCGGCTGGTTCTCTGGTGCCGAGGGACAGGCGGGGCGGCTACGCCGGCAATTGCGCGACCTGGTGGCGCCATGGGCGCGCAACATGCACATCCTGATGGACACCGGTGGAGTGGTGACCCGTCGCGCTGAGTTGTTGCGGCTGGCGCGGGCGATCGAGCGGGCGCCCGACGACGAGGTCGCATGGCGGATCTGGGACACCGCGGTTGGTGTTTTTCTCCGCGCGACACCTGCTCTTGCCGGCAGACGCGGCGGACGACAACACCCAGTCCTGGGCGGACGGCCCCGCGGCGCCGGTGACCGCCCGTTTTCGTGAACACGGCAAAAAAAGCGACCGTCGGAGTACGTGCGAAGAAACTCGACTATTCTGCTGGCCGGGCAGCCGCCCGACGTACCAGGGCGGCCACCGCTGCGGCACGGGCCGAGGCGGAGGCGTCGTTGCGCGGACGGTCGGGGACCCAGCTGGCGGGGTGGGCCGAGCTCTCCGAGCCGGAGCTCGACCTTCTGGTGGAACTGCTCGGTTCGCGCGCGCGGGAAAGTCCCGGTCAGTCGGCGCGGGTCGGCGTCACCGGCGACGGCAGGTGGCGGGTGACGTTGACTCCAGCGGACAGCGGCTCGGGCTCTGCCGTGGTGCCGAGCCCACGGGGTCGCCTGGTCACCGTGAACTGGTATTTCGAGTTGGACTCGGCCCGATGAGTCGCGACACGGATGACCGGCAGAAGGCGTTCACTGGATTGTTGGCACATCCTGTGGTGGACCGCCGCCGCGATCCCGAGATGTTCGCGCTTGTACGCAGTTCGAAGCATCGGCGTGTCCTGGTCGACTGGTTTTTTTCTGAGCGGCTGGGCTACCGGCTGGTGGTCACCGACGCGACGCGGCGGCGCGGTTGTTCCGGCTGCCACTGGAAAATGAGACGACCACACCTCGGCGCTACGGCCCTCCGGGTCGCCGTGTGTTGGTATTGGCGGTGCTGGCCGCGGCAGCGGCGGAGGACACCGAGGACATCACCACGACTCAGGACCTTTCGGACCGAGAGTACGGGCACTCACCCGACACGAAGACGTGGATCTGGCGCCCTACGAGCCGGACCGATTCGTCGAGCGGCAGTTGTTCGTGAAGGCGGCGGGGGGTTGTTGGTCGGTACGGGTGCTCTGCGGCCGAGCGGTCGCGGTTCCGATGAGGAAAGGGAAAGTTGGGCATCGCACCGAAATTCGGTCGGCGGCGCGTACGACGTCGAACGTGAACTTCTGTTGCGGATGGTCGATCCGGCCGCACTCGCCGCCGCGCTGGGGCAGCGGCCGACCGGAATCTTGGTGCCGGAGTCCAACACGCGCTTTCGGTTGATGCGCCGGCTGTTGGAACTGCCGGTGTGCCTTTTCGCCGATCTCACAGAGCCGGAGCGGACGTACCTCACCAGCCAGAAGTATCGAATCCTGGCCTGGTGCGAGGAGATGACCGGCTGGGTGGCCGAGCAGCGCGCCGAGGGTCTGGCGCTGATCGCTGGCGGAGAGGATCAAACCGACCTGCCGTTTCCGCGGGTGAAGGCGGTGGATTTCGCCGCTCTGATGGTGTTGGACGAGCTACGTCGGCGGCAGGATCCGCGCGGCATGCTTGATGATGACGAGGTGGACCGAGCGGTGGCCGACGTGCGGGCCCGTCATCCCAAGGCGAAGACGAAGGAACTCAACGACGACATGACCGTACGGACGCAGGTGTTGGAACTCCTGCGCGCGCTGGATTTGGTCCGCCCTACAACCGACGGCCGCTGGTGGATTTCACCGGTAGCTGCCCGTTTCCGTGACCCACGCGTGGTGGCGGTTTCATCCACATTGGACGGTGACGACCGATGAGCGGGGAATCCACTGGATTTGCACAGGAATGGCTGGAGGCGGCGACGACCGGCGGGCTGCCGGAGCCGGTCCGCTCACGCTGGCAGCCGCTGCGGGTCGGCATCGTCGACCTCTGGGAATACGACGAGGCGGAGTTTTGGTTCGCGGACGGACGGATGGTGCTGCGCGGCGGCAATGGCGCCGGCAAGACCAAGGTTCTCGAGCTGACTACCTTGATGTTGATGCGCGGCGAAATCCTGCCGTCCGTGCTCGATCCGTTTGGTTCGCAACACCGCACGATGCGGTTCAATCTGCTGCCAACCGGCGAAGGCGACGATCCGCGGCCGCTCACCGACGCCGGCCTCGGTTACGCGTGGGTGGAGTTCGGCCGCCGCGACGAGACCGGCCAGCAGCGGTTTTTTCGTCTGCGGCATGGGCGCGAGCGCTCGTCGCGGATCGGGTACGGCTGGCGTGTCGACTTGGCACTTCGTCACCCGACACCGACCAGGCAAGGATTTCAGTCTGACGCCGGCCGGTCGCGCGATCGAACAGAAGGATCTCAAGAAGATCGACGGCGTCACAGTGCCTGGCAGTGCGATGGCGTACCGAGGCCTGCTGGCCAGCGAGCTGTTCGACCTTTCCGCGGAATCGTACGACAATCTCACTGAGCTGTTGAAACAGTTGCGCAAACCAAAACTCGGTGAGCGCGACTCAACCCAGCCAGTCTGGCTGAGACTCTGCGGGACGCGCTGCCGCCACCGTCGACCCATGAGGTGACGCAGCTCGCGGAGGGCTGGGAACACCTGGAACAGCTGCGAAGTGCCGTCCAGGAAACGGAGAAGGCGGCCACTGCCGTAGCGGATTTCGTCCGCGGCGGCTGGCGTCCATGGATCCGGCTGCTGCTGCGTTCACGTGCGGACGACTTTGCCGCGGCGACCACTCGCCTGGACAACACCACGCGCGATCGGAACACCGCCGAGAAGAATCTCGCCATCGCGAAGGACGAGGTCGTCGCGGTCGAGAAGAACTTGACCGACGTAAAAAGGGAAAAGCAGGACCGCGGCACGGAGCTTCGGGAACTGCTGGACTCCCAGTCTTATCAAGATGCCGCCGCTGCGGCTGGACGTGTCGAAGGGCTGGAACGGGATGCCAGAAGCCTGACCGGCCAGCTAACGCGAGCGCGGAGCAAAGTTTCGCGTGAACAGGCAACGGTCGCGGGCGCTCAAGTCCGTTTCGAGAAGGCAACTGGTGACGTAGAGAACGCGGAGGTGGCCGTACGCACCGCCTCCGGCGTGTTGACCGAAGCCGCCGGACCGGCAGGACTGACCGGATCAATCGAGCGCCATCTGCCGGGCCGGGACGTGGAGGCGCTGTCCGCGGATCTCACCAGCCGTACGGAACGTTTCACACACCTGAGAAACCTGCACGCGTCGTACGCGGTGACTGACGGGGAGGCGACCGAGTCGGGACATGCTGTGGAGCGGGCCATGAAGGCCGTGGATAAGGCCGTCGAGGAGGAGAATGCTGAGCGAGAGACGGTCGAGGAGTGCGTGGAAACGCTCTGGCGCGGCATCCGCGACTGGGCCGACCTGGCGACGGTCGCGCCGTGTTCTGCTGAACTGGCCGAAGAATGGCGGGATCTGGCGCACGGCCTGACCGTGATCGACACGGAGAGCGGCCGTCCGCAACCCGGGCTGCTGGTCACCGACGCTATGCGCGAACACATCACGATCGCTCAAAACGCTTTAAAAGAGCGGGCTTTTCGCGTACGCGAACGCCGTGCGCCGATCGCCAACCGCCACCAGGAGGCGACCGCCGAACTCGCGGCGGTCAAGGTTCGAACCGAGTCCGCGCCGATGCCGCCGACGGCATGGCAGCGGCAGGAACGGCCGGACGGTCATGGTGCGCCGTTTTGGCGAGTGGTGAATCCCGTCCTCGACGGCGACCGCCTGGACCGGTTGGAGGCGGCGCTGGCCGCGTCTGGCCTGCTCGACTCGTGGCTGGCGCCGGACGGCGAGCTGTCCACTGTGGACGGAGTCCTGATCGCCGACGTGCAACCACTGCCTGCCGGCGTACGCGAGGACAACAATCTTTTAGACGTACTGGAAACCAGTGAAGAGGCTGGTGTTTCTGCCTCTGTAGTCCGCCGTTTGCTGGCCGGCATCGGATGGTACGACAAGGCGCCGACCGATTCCGCCGGCACTGGTTCGCGGCCGACGGCAGTTGGCGAGTTGGTGGCCTGACTGGTCGAGCCGTACCGGCCGCACCGGCGTCTTTTCTGGGCGCGGCGGCGCGCGAGGCCGCGCGGCAGCGGCAGATCGCCCGACTGGAGGCTGAGCTTGCCGACCTTGCCGCGCGACTGTCCGAAGTGGACACTGAGCTGGGCCGCCCTCGGCTCCGACTCCGACCGGCTCGCTCGCGAGGAGCGTGCGATTCCACTCGATGCGGAGCGGAACCTCACCAATGCCGTCGCCAGGCATGCTGATCGAGCGCGCCGTACGGGGACCTGCCGGGTCGACCTCAGCGTCGAGCAGAGACGCCACGATGACCTGCTGACCAAACGTGACCGCGCCTGGGGCCGGTTCGCCGAATATGCCAGTGATCATGGTTTTGGCCTGCGAAACCTCGACGAGCAGGCGACGGCGTTGCGTGAGTTCGAGCGCGGACTCGCCAGCCTGCTCGGCCGGATTGCTGTCCTGGAGGCAAAACGCGAGGCGTTGTCGACCGCTGAAGTTACGCTTTCCCAGCGGCGGGAGGAACTGGAGGTCGCTGCCGTCGAGGAGTCCGAAGTGGACCTTCAGTTGCGGGATGCCACCGTACGTCTGCAGACCGCTCGCAACGCGCTCGGATCGGACCAGCGCCAGCAGTTGCAACGGCGCGACGACCTGGACAAAATCCTGGCCGAACTGGAAAAAAAAAACAGTTCGAAACACTCAACGACAAGTGGAACAAGGCCAGTGTCGCCGCAAATAAGGCGGAGGTGCAGCTGGACGGGTATGAGCACAGCCGTGCGGACGCGGAACGTGAGCGGGACGGCGCGATGGACTCGCTGTGGGCGGTGGTAACCGGCGGCCTCGCCGAGCCGGCCGGAGTTTCCCCGCCAGAGAAGCGAACCGTCGCCGCGGTCCGCGAGTTCACCGCACTCGTACGCCGACAGATCACCGCGCAGGCCCAGCCGGAGGATGTGGAGCGCGCCTGGCGGCGGTGTGTTACCGCGAAATGGAAATCTTGCGGCAGAGCCTGCTGCCGGATCGGGACGCCAAGATCGTGGAGGCGGACGAGGTGTCGCCGATTCCACGAGTGGAGGTGTTGGCCGACGCGGCCAGCGGATGGCAGCAGCCACACCAGGCCGCCGACGCCTTGGCCGGGCGGGTACGGGAACAGCAGGACACTTTTGACACCGAGCAGCAGCACGTCCTGACCACGCTGCTGGAGTCGACCTTCATTGAGCATCTAAAGCTGCGACTGGACTACACGACCCATACTTTCGCTCGGATCAACGACCAACTGGGGAGGCATCCGACCCGGCAGGGTCACGTTGTTCGAGTGCAATGCGAAGCTGACCCGGCCGATCCGGACGCGAGTGCCGTGGTCACCGCCCTCACCCGGGGATATCAGGAACTTTCCGCCGATCGTCAGGACATGGTGCGGTCGTTCCTGGCCCGCAAAATCGATGAGGCGCACAGCGACGCCAGTGCGGAGGGTGTGGTCGATTGGAAGGAACGGCTGTCCGCCGCGCTGGACTACCGGCATTGGTTGAAAATCTCGTTGCAGTACCGACCTGGCGCGGGCAGTAAGTGGACGCCGTTCGACGCCGCCAAGCATGCCGCGAAATCTGGCGGCGAGAAGGTCGTCCTGCTGTCGCAACCGCTGTTCGCGGCGGCGGTCGCCGCGTACGACGCAGCCGGTCCGCAGGCGCCCCGTTGGGTGTGGCTAGATGAGGCAATGACCGGCGTGGACGCCGAGATCAAAGCCTCCTTCATGGGCCTGACGGTCGATTTCGAGCTAGACGTGATGCTGACCGCGCACGATGAATGGTGCACCTACCTGACAGTCCCGGCCGTCGCGGTTTACGACCTGCACCGGCACGAGGCGCTGGCTGGCGTGGATGTGCAGCCTTACCTGTGGTGCGGCGGCGAATGGTCCGAGCTGGCGGTCGACCAACTTGGTGCATCAGCCTCGGAGCCGGAGGCACCGACCGGCGGACTTTTCGATGAACTCGAAGATGAGTGACCTGCCAGCGGCACTGGTCGCCTGGGCGCGACTGTCCGGCCCGACCATCGTGCTTGATGCCATCCGGCTGCGTGCCGGACGCGGCGCTCAATTGGACCGCGGGGACGTACGCGTCGATTTGACCGCGGCGCAACGCCGTGAGGTCGCTCGTCTGCTCGGTACGCCTTGGGACGTGTCGGGCCGGCCGCCGCGCCTGCAGGATCTTGCCGCCGGTCTCGCCGAGCACGGGCTGACCGTACGGGCCTATCTGGAATCCCTCGACGGCGCGCCGATTGTCGATCGGCGTAAGGCGCGTGCCGCGCAGCGTTTTGCTGTTGAGGCTGAGCATTCGACTGTCCTGGACCTGTTGTCCGCCGAGATCGACAGTGCCAGCAGCGAAATCTGGCTGTCCGACCTCGGGCTACCCCGGCCAGGTGACGGGGCTCTGCATGCGCTGGTTGAGCAGGTTCTCCAGGTATGGCAACAATTACCAGGAGAAGACGGTCCGCCGGTGCGGCGGCTGGCGTACTTGGCGGCTGGTGTGCTGGGAAACGCGCATGCCTTGGACTACAACGAACTTCTCGGTCGAGCGGTGTGCCGGTTGATCGCGACCGTACATGGCCTGCCCCGACCATTGAGTGCCAGTCGCGACTGGCGTCGGGCCTGGGCGGCGGCGGGCGTACGTTGCGATGAGATCTCCTCGCGGGTCCTTGCGCTGAACCTTCCGCTGCGCGGCGCATCGGCTGCCGCCCGCTGGTGCGAGGCCGCGGATGGCGAACCGCTTTGGTTGTCATTACGGGCAATCTCGGGCGACTGGTCCGTTCCATCGGGCATCCGGGTATACGTGTGTGAGAACCCCACGGTTGTCGAGGCGGCTGCCGACGCGCTGGGCGACCGCTGTCTTCCGTTGATCTGCACAGATGGTCTCGCGTCCTTGGCTGCCGTCAATCTGGTGGCAGGTTTAGCCAAAGCTGGCTGTGAAATCTTAGTTCGTGCCGACATCGATGACAGTGGTTTCGTCCTGGTCGATCAGCTCCGGACCGCTGCACCAGCCGCGACCACCTGGCGGTTCGACAGCGCGACGTACGCACAACATCTCGGCTTGTCCGATGTAACCGGTGAAAAGCCGCTACTGCGGGAGCTATACGCGCGCTACCGCGTACCGCTGCACGAAGAAGCAATCCTCGATGACCTCGTCAGCGACCTCGGTGCCTGACAGTCTCACTCAGTCGGTCCGAGGTGTCCGTGTGTGCGGTGGGGTGCGATGCCGTCTCCCGTGCTGGTGCTTAGGCAGATCGACGGTCGGGTGTCGTTCGACGCGAGGTGACGTGGCCCGAGCGTCGATCGTTTCGGCTGGCTCTTGATCCGAAACGACGCGATCGTGACCCAGCACGGAGGGCCTCTCCTGCTGACCAAATCGCTGGAACGACTGTGTGAGTTCTCGGACAGCTTCAGCCGGCAGGTCCGGTATCACCCTCTGAAACGCTTCGATCGTGTCTTGCGGGACAACTTGCGGACGAGCCATCTCCGCAAGTTGCAGTGCTGATCGAGGGATGCCGGTCTCGTCGAGGAAGCGGCGTACCAGGGCGCGGCCATCACCGAGCGGGGCGCCGTAGCGATCTGCGTACGGCCGCAGGGTTGCGGAGACCTCCGCAAGGTCCAGATGTTTCACCGCCAGTGCGTCGCGGACGACTCCAGCGAGATGTCCACCGTCAAGATGACTGGACGGACCTCCGGATTACGCACGTCCCGACGGGCCGGACCGACAAATTCGAGCAGATCCGCATCGAGGTCGCCGATTCCGTGGAGCTGTGTGGCGCTGCGGTGGGAGACAACCTCCAGTATGTCGCTCATGGCTCGCAGCGATGTCCGCGAGTTCCAGCTTAAGGTCATTAGTACGGCTCATGACGGCAATAGTCACACCTAGGCCGCAACTAATGCCGTCAACGAGCGTCTTAGCTCATGCCCGCTGCGTCTACGGACGGGTTCGATGTTCACCGGAGGTCGGGATCTAGAGCGGATCGGACCGGCGTGGTGTCCTGCGGTGGCGCGGGCGCGTCGAGTGGAATACCACGTTTGGTCAGCCGTACGCGCCGATTGCGATTACAAGCCAAGAGCCGCGCGGATACGGGTCGGGCTCATCCTCGTCGGATTCCCGTCGTCGGGGAAAGACTCGAGTAGCCGGATGAGGTCGTCGCGGCGGGTGGGGTCGTTGGCGGCTTGGCGTGGGGTCAGGCCGGCGAGGGCGGGGATGGAGTCATCGAGCCATTTTTGCTCGTAGTCAAGGATGAACTGCTCCATCACCGAGGTAGCGTCGGCGTCGCTGAGGGCGGGTCCGGCAGGGGCCATTCGGCCGAGAGCCTCGGTGGCTGCGCGTGTGTCGGGTACGGGTTCGCGGGACTCGTCGACGATGGTGAGGATCGGATCGAGCGTACGCAACTCATCAAGAATGCGGTCGAGTCGATTTTCGCTGTTGGTCTCGATATGCAGCAGGTCCGTCGAGGCGGATCCGCGCGCGGACATGGTCGTCGCCGTCGAGGTCGAGCCACTCTGGCGCCCCGTCCTCGGCACGCTCATACGCGCCGTCGAGAGCCTCGGAAAGGGTATCTGTGACCGATAGCGTTGCCGAGCACATCGCGAGCGGATCGCCTTCGGTGTTGACCAACTTTGGTGGAGCGAAGCGAGCGGTCAGGAAGGCGACGAGTTCGACCGGGTCCGGATCGTTGTCCAGCAGCTTGATGAGCTCGTCGCGTTCCCGCAAACCGATCGGCTCCAGTCCGCCGAAGATCTGCATGGTGTCACCGGCCGGTACGATCCGCGCGCAGACCAGGGAGCCCGCGGTCAGTTGTCGGCTGGCGGCACGCTCCCGCACATCGTGGGTGTCGCCGGTGCGCAGGTCGCGTACGGTCAATCCGATACCTGCGCGGACCCGCTGGATTTCGAAGACTGACCGCTCGATGAGGGTCCATTGTTCGCCGAGCAATCGTTCGTCGGCGGGCAACAAGGCGCCACGAGTCACCAGGAATGCGGCGAACGCGCCGCCCTGAAAAAGTGCCACGTCATTGATCAGCGGGTCATTGAGCGCCTGCATCCACGTTCCGGAATGGCGGGATCGCTCGGTTGCCAGTTCGATCAGGAGATCCTGGTCGAGATGCATGCCTGCCTTCTGATAGAGCCAGGCCGCCCGTACGTCCAGCGGCAGCTGCTCGCTGTTTAGATGGCAGACCTTGCATTTTCGCCCCGACCCGCACCAACATGGCTTGTTGCGGCCCAGTTCCGGGCGCGGCTGGGGCTGGAACTGCTTCAGTAAGCGAAAAAGTGGGTGCCCGGCGGTGAGCCCGGCACGCTGCGCCAATGCCAGGCCGCGTACGGCGTCGCCTCGCTCGCTCGCATACTCGGCCAAGTCGAGCAGGACTAGCGACGTAGGGCCTAGTTTTTCGGCTTCCAACAAGGTCTTCTCGGCGGCGATGAGGTCACCGGACAGTTCGTGCGCCGCCTTGGCGGCCAGCCATCGAGCCGCCGGACGTGCCCGCGGTGCGACCGCTGGCTCGATGAATTCGGCGAATTTTCGCAGTTTGTCGGCGTCATCCGGATCCAAGTCGAGCTCGTCAAGAACCGCGTACGCGACAATGGGCGTCGAGAGTAGCGACACGAGGTCGTCGACCTTTTCTGTCTGCCGTCCGTAGAGCGAGACGATCGCCAATACGGCGCGAGCTTGATCCTCGCTCACGCCATGCCGTTGGCGCAGCTCGTCGAGCCGGGAGTCCTCTGAGCTCGGCCCGAAGTCGAATCCGTCGCCGGCGAGCCAAGCGCCGTGTCGAACGAGGCCGTACCGCTGGATTACGGTTGAGAGCGGCGGAAGCGGCTGGGGTGAACAGCGACGCATCGTCCGCGCAGGCGGTCAGGACACCGATAGATGACTCGACCGGCTCGCAGTAGTCGAGGATCGAGTGCAACACCTCGCCGAGCCGGGTGGTGTCGGGAGACACCGTGTCTCGTCGTCGACGGGTTGGAGCACGATTCCGCGATCGGTGAGCCGCAGGCCGATCAGATCGCCGGCCCGCAGATGGCTCAGATAGCCGCGGGGGAGCAGCAGGCATTGCGAGCTGTCAGCCTCATCCACCTCATCGGTGGGAATGCCGCGTTCGACCAGCAGTTCGCGGTCGAACGGCAACAGCGCCGGTACGACCGGCGACCCGTCCGCGAGCAGGCGGCCCTCCAGGTTGTCCGGCATCTCCGCGACCGTTTCCAGATCGGAGGTCAGCGCAAGCGTGTCGTACTCGACCTCCCAGTCCGCCAATCGATGGGTGAAACCCGGTCGACAAGCAGCGCCGGGGCCCATGCCCACCGGTCATCGGCCAGGAGCGTGACACGATCGTCCGTCTCGTCCATCCCCTCCAGGAGCGCCTCGTCGGGATCTTCACCGAGGTCGACGCCGTCCCCTTCCAACAGCGTGATCAGCTGCTCATCGGTGGCCGGGCGGCCGTGGGCGATGAGTACGCGCACGACGGCGTCATTGAGCAGCTCCTCGGACATGAATCGGACACTATCCGGTCGCTTGGACACCGCCCAAAACAACCCACGAAGGGAGTCGGGCTGTGAGGCTTGACTTGCGGTTCGGTAAGTCGTAGCTTTCCGTTCGTGACGACTTACCAAGATCGGGACGGGTGGGAAGTGCTGGGGGATCCCAGCCGGCGGCTCATCGTCGCCAGTTTGGCCGAACGTCAGCAGGCCGTTGGCGAGCTTGCCCAGGCGCTGCCGATCAGTCGGCCAGCGGTTTCCCAGCATTTGAAGGTGCTCAAGGACGCCGGGCTGGTTACTGATCGGGCGGTGGGGACTCGTCGGGTTTATCGGCTGAATCCGGCGGGCGTGGCCGCCTTGCGAGATCAATTGGAGACGTTCTGGAATCGTGCGCTTGGCGGTTATCAGGATGTCGTCGAACAAGACACCGAGGAGAATTCATGACCCAGGCAGATGTCGTGGTGCGTCGGCAGATCATCGTCGAGGCGTCGGTGGAGAAAGCTTTCACCGTATTCACCGAGCGGTTCGGTGATTTCAAGCCTGTTGAACACAACCTCCTTGGCGTCGCGATTGCCGCGACTGTGTTTGAACCCAAGGTCGGGGGTCATATCTACGACACCGGCGTCGATGGCAGTGAGTGCCGCTGGGCGCGGGTCCTTGCGTACGAGCCGCCGGATCGTTTGGTGTTCAGTTGGGACATTGGGCCGACCTGGCAGATTGAGACAGAGCCAGAAAACACCAGTGAGGTCGAGGTCAGGTTTGTCGCAGAAACCCCACAACGTACTCGAGTGGAACTGGAACACCGTCATCTTGACCGGCATGGCGACGGATGGCTGTCGGTCAGGGATGGGGTGGCCGACGACGCTGGCTGGCCGCTGTATCTGGCTCGCTACGCTGCCTTGTTCACCGCGGGCAGCTGAATGCCTCCATTAATTTGGCGGTGAAAGGGCTGGGGCCGACCGTCGAGTGGAGCATGTCTCGGACGATACCGATCAGAGTGCCTGATGCGACTACCTGACAGGTAATTGTGCCGCCAGGCGGAGGGCAGCACTGTGGTGGTGGGCCAAGTCCTTTCCCTGCAACCTCAAAAGGATCTCCATGCCTTTCGTCACAGCCGAAGACGGCACCCCTATCTTTTTCTGCGACTGGGGTTCCGCGGCAGCACCGCCGGTGGTGTTAGTCCATGCGTGGGCACTCAACTCCGATATGTGGAGCGCCCAGGTTCCAGACCTGACAGCGGCTGGATTTCGGTGTGTCACCTACGATCGCCGCGGTCACGGCCGCTCCGATCGGCCAGGTAGTGGTTACGACCTCGACACCCTGGCCGATGACCTGGCCGCTGTCCTGGACTGTTTGGACGTCTCAGACGCTTTGCTGGTAGGTCACTCCATGGGTGCTGCGGAGATCATCCGCTACCTCACTCGCCATGGCACCAGCCGTGCGGCTGGAGTCGTCCTAAGCGCACCCATGGCGCCCTTTCTCTGTTGCGCACCAAGGACAACCCCGGCGGGATTGAGGAGTCCTCGTTTTGAGAGTGCGCGCCAGGCCATGCGCGACGATATAGGTGCGTTTGTGGACGCCGCCCCGTGGAGCGACTATTTCGGCGCCAGCCTCGAAGTCTCTCCGGCGCTCGCCGACTGGACTCGCCGCCAGATCGTCGACACTCCACTTCAGATCCTGCTCGAGACCCAGCGCGCGTTCACCCGCGCAGACCTGCGTCAGGAGCTGGCCCAATTCACCCTACCGACACTCGTCATCCAGGGCAGTGCCGACCGCTCCGCGGCGATCGAGCTTACTGGCGAACGAGCGGCGGCGCTGGTGCCAGGCAGTCGTTTTGGTGGTGATGAACGGCGCCGGTCACGGCCTTTACGCAAGTGGAGCGGGCCGGTACGACAGCGAGCTGATCGCATTCGCCCGCGACTGCCTACCGCGTTAGCGCCTGCCGTACACCCGTTGCCCTTCCAGGAAACTCCGTTCTCGTCGCGGACACAATACCGCGACGCGGTGATCGTCAAGTGCCAATGCGCTCGGCGAGAATCTGCTGTCCTGGACCGGAGAGCTCTTTGACGATGCCATGGCGTCCGGCCATGGCCATCAGCAGGGCCTCGGCGGGTCCCTCAACGGCCGGCCCTGTCCCGGCGACCCAGTCGAGATCGGACGCCACCAGCGTCAGGCCTCGGATGCGTTTAGCCGCGCCGATAGTGGGAGCGGTGCGTCCGAATGGCAACACGGCGTGCATTCTTTCGGCGGGAATGTCGCGGGGTATGCCGAGCGGGCGGCGGATGTCCTGGTGATGGATAACTCCGTCGGTGAGGGCAATTCGGCCACCGAATCCCGCGGTGAGCCCGCGTGGATGGAGGTGGTCCTTCACCAGCGCGACAAGGGCATCCGTGCTGTAGTCAGCATATGCGGCGACACCGGCAGCATTGACCTTGGACGGAAGGATGCCGCCGGTCACGAAGCGGCCTATAAGGCGCCCGGTGCCGAGTTCCTCGTAGCTAAAAACATGTGCGCGACGACATCGCGCACTCGCCATCCGGCACACAGCGACGGCGTTAGCCATTGCGCTGGGGTCAAAGCGATGAGCAGATCGGCAAGGTCGGCTCGCTCATCGCGAGCCAGCTTCATCGCATCGATGGGTGCGGTCATTTCTGGTTCGCCACCGTCTCGGCAAATCCATCCAACAGGATCGACCG
The DNA here is from genome assembly GCF_010993775.1 of Fodinicola feengrottensis. GTDB lineage: Bacteria > Actinomycetota > Actinomycetes > Mycobacteriales > HKI-0501 > Fodinicola > Fodinicola feengrottensis. The sequence goes on from NZ_WOTO01000001.1 coordinate 104,236, forward strand.
GACGCCGCCGTAATCAATCGTGTCGAACGAGCGGGTAAGGGCTCGAAATGCCTGCTCTACGGGGACGCCGATCGTGGCTGGCCCGTTGACAGACGGCATCGACGCCGTTGTTCTCATGAGTTTTTCTCCTCTTCGGGCAAGAATCCGCCACGGATGGGGTCATCGAGTACGTGTGCAAGCGCCCGCCTCCGTAAGTAGCCACGAACGGTTAGCGTAGACGCACATTGGGCGGTTAGCAACCGGAGAGACGAACCCGCGTACCGAGGTGACTGCTCGAAGTGGGTCGACGACGGCGTCCTCATCGAGGTTGCCGCGGTTAGCCGCTTGTTAGGGATCGTTTAGCGCCCCTCCGTAGGTTCTGCGCAGTTGTCCCCAGACCCTCCAGGAGGAAATCGCTGATGTTTCGCATCCGGCATGGCAAGACGAGATTGCTTCTGAGTCGAGCGGTCACGGTGTTCGCAGCTACCACAGCGGCTGTGGTCACGACAGCGTTGCTGGCGCCGGCGGCAGCGCAGGCGGCTGGTGCGCCTTGGGCTGTCACCGCGATGAGTGGAAGCACGCCGATCGCCAAGGCTTACGGCGACTTCGCCAAAAACGGCCCGTTTGCGACGGTAGGAATGAACTGGGTCGACATGTCCAACAACGGTAACCCCGTCTATGTCGAGGTGTACTGGTCTTATTGGATTCAGGACGCCAGCGGGAGCTGGTATTGGGCGAGCGGAGGAGGCAAGCAACAGAGTGCTCGGTCATCCCGCATGAAGTACGTGTCAGGAAACCTGTCTGATCGGTATTATCCTGAGGGTAATCGTGCGCGCGCAGAAATCAAGGTGTGTGAGGACAGGTCCAAAGCGTGGGACAAATGCTCGTCAACCGCGACCGTCTATTTCAACTACTGATCCCAGGCAGCGGGGAACGCGTTTATGTCGGCGGGTACGGGCCGCACACGCTGCGCCTCGTGCTGCGTGCCCGTCGACTCCGGCCTTGAAAGCCTCCCTGTTCCGGCTGGCGACAGGGAGGCTTTCGCTGGCGTGCTATCTCGTACGGCGAGTCTTTCGCACATTGGTGCTGAGGCTGGTGATATGCCAAGGCCCGCAGGACGCAGTGTCCTGCCATCCGACGGTGGCCGTCCCGTTCTGGCCGGGGCCAGTGAAAACCAGGCGCCCAATGTCGTCCTGCGACAGCATGACGTCGTCGGTGAGCATCGCGTACGTGTGAGACGCGTTTCGGATGACCGTGTAGTGCCACGGGCCGTTGTCCGCGTGGTCCTGCCAACCGTGCAGCACCTTGCCATCGGCGGTTCGTACGACGAATGTCAACCGCCCACCGGAGTCCAGCGACACCACAGGATCACCGGCGACGGTAGGTGTCACGTGGGCGCCGTCGTCGTCCACGTCCGTGGTCGGCGTGAGGGTGGCCCAGAGCCACGGCCCGTTGCCCGGCGTGCTCTGCCATCCGTGCGACAGCTTGCCGTTGGGGTCACGCGCCATGAAGCACAGCCGGCCCGGAGCGCCCTGGCCCATGCCTATCCGGCCGGCCACCGGTACGGCGGCACCGTTGCCGTTGTTGAGGATGACCGCGGTGTGCCAGGTCGAGGAGCCGGGCGTGTCCTGCCAGCCGTGTAGCAGTTGATTTCCATTGGTCTGGACGAAAAAAAACACAGCTTGCCGCTGATATCCAAGGCGACGCTTGGATCGTCCAACGCCACCGCCTGGGAACCAGTGGCCACGTCAGCGATCGCCGCGGTGTGCCAGCTGTCCGAGATCGGGCTGTCCAACCACCCGGCCACCAGCGAATTGTCCGCACCTCGGGCCAGGAAGGTGAGCCGTCCAATCGAGTCGATCGCGGCCGCCGGTGAGCCGGTCAGTTTCACGCCCGGCCCCGGCAGGTTCTCCCAGCCGGTTACGGTGGCCCGGCGCCATACCAGCGCGCCATTTTGGTCGATACCCAGCAGATTCATCCTGCCGCGCAGGTCCAGCACGGACACGGCCGAACCGGCGAGAGGCCCCGGTACGGACGACTGCGTCCAGTTGTCGCCATTCGTACGCCGCGCGTACCCGATCGACCCATCGGCCTTGGCCAGCGCGTACGTGAGCACCCCACTGTCGTCCAACCGCATGGCCGTACCAGGATTTTCCAGCACGACGCTGTTCGACTCGAACCGCAGATCGTCTATGTAGAGCGTGGTCGGCGCGGGCTGTTTGGTAGTGGAGAACTGCACGGACGTCAACGTGCTGAGGTCGAAGAGGCCGGACTGCGGGTGGTAGATGTCCGCGAGCGCGTGCCACAGCTTGATCCGTACGGTCTGCCACACTGCCGCGCCGCGAGATAGACGTGATGCTCCGGATCTTTCGCGCCCTCGTTGTAAAATGTGCAGTCCAGTCCCAGCACTCGGTCGGAGTCGTTGTACGCCTCGAAAGCGAGTTCGCGGAACCGACTCCAGTCTCGCCGCCCGACGTGCTCGGCGCCACGGATGAACAGGCCGGAGCTGTCCTGGCCGGCGCCGAAGGTGATTTTCAGACTGGACTTGCCGGTCTTGGGATGGTCGGTCGAGCGGCTGACCGTCGCGGTCGCGTCCCCGAAGCGGGCGGCGTCCGCGTCGGTCTCGAAGGAGTTGATTCGTACCGGGTGCGGCAGCCCGATCGGACCGACCTGGACCGACCGGGTCAGGGTGTCCGAGCCGGCGGTCACGGTCACCTTCTGGTAGCCGGCCGGCAGCGGCACGATCGTACGATGTACGTCCGCCTTGGCGGTTCGTTCCACCGGGGTACCGGCCTGGCCCCTGGATCGTCACCGGCACGCCGTTTCGGACGTACGGACGTACACCGTCACTGGTACGTGGTAGGCGCGCGGCTGGCCACCGATGAGGACGATCGCCGGCTCGCCGTTGATCGCCCGGTCCAGCTGGACACCGACTTCGGTACGGATGCTCTCAAACAGATCGGGGTTGTCCCGATAACTGTCCAGCCAGTCATAAAGTACGCCGAAATATGGCTTGAGTAGCTCTTCGACCGTGAATCGATCGTCCACGCCGAGCTGCTGGGCGATCTCGACACCGCGCTTCTCGAACAGGAACAAATGCTCGCGGTCCTGCATGCCGGCCTCGACCGCGTGCAGCCGAAGTGACCCGACCGGACCAGGAACATTGGCCTGCGCGCCTGGATAAAGCAGAAAACCATCGCCGGCCGAGTCGTTGTTTGTGTACGGGTCGTTGAAAACATTGCGCGGATGGTAGTCATGCCCATCCCAGGAGCCGAAACAAGTCGTCGACCAGTAGAGCAGGCCGTGTGTAACCCTGCGAGTGTTGGAACCAGGGGACCAGTCGTGAACCGACCAGCGAGTCGTTGATCATCACACCCGGGTACGGCCACATGTCGCCGATGCAGATGTAGGTCCACACCAGGTCGCCGCGGGCCTTCAGGGTGTCGACGGCGCGTGGCTCGTCCAGCATCGCGACGGCGTGTTCTTCGAGGACCCAGGCATTGTTTTTTCGTTGAGCAACGACTGACGCGGCCGGTGCGTCAACGTCATGATCGTCGGCACTTCGGGTGCGTACTGATGCAGCGTTTTGTACGCACCGACAAGGGTGTCCTCGGCATGGTCGTCGCCGGGCTCGTCGCCGACATAGAAATACGCCTTGTTGATCAGGCCCTGTTGACGCAGGTAGGTGGCGACCTTGTCGAGCTTGGCCGTGTCGACGGTGATGCTGTTGGTCTGGTCGCCGCGGGCGTAGGACGGCATCTGGAATTTCACCACGCGTGGATCATTGACATACGCGGCGATCTGCGCGATGTATGCGTCCGGCTCGGCTTCGCCGGGTGACGCATAGTACGGCCCGGGGCCGGGGTCACCAATGATCGGCGGATAGTTCGGCATGACCCGGTGGTCCATTTGATAGTTGTAATAAGCGTCCATTCGGGTCTTGAACTCCGGCGTTCCCCATTTCACGTTCTCGGCCTGCGCCGCCAGCGGATACCACGGCCAGAAGGCACCGACGGTGCTCGGCACCACCGGAATCGAGAAACCCCAAACGGTCAGCGTGACCGGCACGGTCGTCGGTGCGCCGCCGCCAGTGAGCGTGACGGATCCGCTGTATACCCCAGCCGGCTGGTTGGCCGGAATCCGCACTGTCACCATGAACGCGTTGTTGCCGTTGGCGCCGGCCGGGACCTGGTTGCTCGGCACCACCGCGTCCGGCCACCAGCCGCTCAGATACTTGGAGTTCTGCGGTGGCCGACTGACGTTGACGTAGCGCTGGTAGAAAAACGCGACGGCGGACGCCGGGATTTTCGCGCCGTTCGGGCCCGCCAGGTCAGAAGCCGTCGCGGTGACCGTCGTGTCGGATCCAGCGGTGACCACGATCTGGCCGTAATGGCGTTCATTTCCAGCGCCGAGGAAGCGCAACGTGTTCGGTGGCGTACCTGGCCAAGCCCGGTCCGCCCGCACCTTGTCCAGCGAGGCGGCCACCCATGCGTTGACCGACGCGGCCGCCCCCACCTCTGCCGGCTGGCTGGCGGCCGCCGGCAGGTCACCGATGAACGGTGTCGCCGCGGCCGCCCCCAAAAGCGCGAGAATTCCGCGTCGAGGAATGCCTTGCATCTCCCACCCCATCCCGAGATTCCAGTGAGGGCGGGAGGGTAACCAAGCGCATCGACGGGCCACAACTGACATCTGCCATATCGCCGAAAATATCCGGCCGGAAAGGCCTCAACTGGTCTCGTTCCGGCTGTAGAAACAGTTTTCGACGTTTACCGTTCCGCCTGGAGAAATCAGATAATCTCCCGAACATTCGTCCTTGGGATCCAAGAAGGCGGCCTCGGCAGCTCCTAACCCTGCTGAAAACAGCACCTTGACCGACAACAGCGAGGTGCTGTTGTCTATCTACAGAACGAATCTGGTCTCCAGCTGACCCAGCTCTATTTCTTCGGTCCCTTCTTGCTCGCACGCGGCGTCAAGCTCTGCCCGAGGTTGAGGGGCTGACGCAGGTCTGGCTGCTCCGAAGGTGCTTGGTCTGCCTGATTTTCTAGCTTCGGCTCTGGACCGGTATATCCATGCCCAGTACCGGCCTGCCATGGGGCCGCAGGTGCGTTCTGGTCGTGAACAGATTGGTACGGCACGGCTGGCTGAGGGTTGGCCCCTTGCTGACGCTCGGACACCGCCGCCTCGTCCCGTGCTCGACCGGCTTCTTTTGCCTGCTCGTTTCGATCTTTGTGCCACTGCTCATTCGGCGTCAGCTTCGGCTCCCGCCCCTGCAAACGGTCGATGCTGTCCGCGAAGCGCCGCAACGCCCCCTTACGTGTAACTGGTGGTGGGCCATTGTCCCCTCCAATCGATGCCGGCGTCTGACGCCCTTGCAGCGAAGGGCCGGACGCCTGCTGACCTTGCTGGACGGCCTGTTGTTGTGAAGCAACCGGTGCAAGAACTCCAGCAGCCAGTAGCCGTTGGACCTCCGCGGCAACAGCTTGAGGAACCTGCTCAGCTACAGCCTGCTGAACCCGCTGTTCGAAGTACTGGTTCTGCTGCTCAACAGTCTGTTTGAGCCGGTCGTCGAAATGTTGGTTCTGTTGGTCGAAAGCCTCGCGTACGGCGTTGAAAAACTGTTGGCTGTCGTTCTGCAACTGATTCTGCTGCGCGGCCTGGTGTTGCATTTGTTGCCGGACTGCTGATAGCTGCTCGCCTTGCGCCTCAAGTTTGTTGTGGTCCATCCGGACGGCTTGGACAACCTGGCCCAGTTTCTGCCCCTGATCAAGCTGTCTACCTTCAAGCGACTCGATCTTCGCGACCGGCTCGGAGTGTTCGGCGACCGCCTGCTCCAGGGCATCGATCCTGTCGCGCGCTTCCTTGTGCTGCTCCAACGGATCCGTGTCAACGTCGAGCTTCTTGGCGAGTTGTGCCTCGCGTTTCTCGATCGCCGCCTGGTCCTTCAACTTCGACCGGACAATCGTCCACGCGACATCCACAGCAACACCGGCGCCGAGCACCGTGATCAATTCCCACGACCCGCTGTTCAGCGCCAACCCGCCCGCCAAAGCCACCCTGGTAGGAAGCGTTATCGCGAACTTCGCGCCAGCGTCAGCCGTCTTCTCCCAGAAACTCTTCGTCTCATCCTTGTCCTGGATCGTAACGAGGCGAGCAAAACGCGACCGAACCTTGGGCGACGTTGCCGCTGGCAACGCCGCCCGAGGCTGGCTCTGGATCGGGTCGGGCGTGGTCATGACGGTTGCAGATACCCGCAGCGGGTAGCGACTATCGACGGAACCGCCCGAGCAAACATCACGGACAGCTCATCAAGGGTGAACGTGCCATCGGTCGGCAGCGCTTTGGAGTAGGTCTGAATCTCCACTGACATGCTCGACACGTACGGCATGCCTCGAAGCATCGCGTAGGCATCGTGATACAGCTCAAGCACAACTTCGCCCCGGCGACTCAGGCGAAACGTGTCGGGATGCTCCTTCGTGTTTCCGGAGCCTTCGGCGAGCAGGTGCAGCTTGTAGTCCTGAAGGAACCGAGCCGGATCATCCGGGTCGTACTCGACCAAGATCTTGCTGTTCAGCAGTTTCTCGATCATGACTTCAGGATCTGGGATCCGCTCGTCGCCGGTTGTAAGTTTGAGCAGGTCAGCACGGTTGAAACGAACTTCGGCGTGCGCTTGCCGGTCCAGCATGGCGGTGGCCCACACCAAGTAGGCATCCTCGGTGAGCTGAAGCGATCCGTCTCCGAGTAGAACCTCATAGCAGGTCGGCTGATCGGCTGGTTCAAGTGGCCAGACCGGCCCGCTGTCGAAGCCGACCGGGACGATGACCTTGGGCATGTACATGCACCTTCCGTTGACTACGCGATGACGCTGCGCTCAGTCTAGGGACGGCGTCGACGGATATCACCCGATTCCATCGCACTCGGTAGTGGCCGAAGGCAACCGATCGCGCAACCAAGATCATCGCCTGCCGATACCCAGCAAGCACCGCTGTGGCGTAGTGTCGCTGGCCTCCGCATCTGGGAGCCGTTGAGGCGGCTTAGCGTCGCGGCCATGCCCAAAATCCCCGCCAGCGTCCCCATTGCGTTGGGAACCGGATCGCTGGTCGGGGCGGCCGTCTTCGGCGGGACGAGGTTTGGCTAGGGGGCTGAGGATCTCACTGAACAGGGTGCCGGTTCCGCCGTCGAAGGAGCCGCTGAAGTTCAGCCGTCCGTCGCGTCCGGTGTGCAGGTTTAGTTCGCGCCTGGGTTTCTCGTTCTCCCGTTCGGTGGGTGCGGGGCCGTCCGGGTCGAGGTGGTCATGGATACGTTGGCCGAATTCGACCAGGCGGCGGGCGGGGTAGCTTTTCGCGTGCTCTACCAGGGATGCCTCGGCGTCTTCGCGTTCTTTGATGTTGACGCGGGCGGGGAGTTTGTTGACGATGCCGATGATGGTGTCGATTCGAGAGTCGGCGAGTTCGCCTCGACGCATGGATTCGCTGACAATGCCAAGCTTGGGTGCGAGGGCTTCACCGGTCAGGGCTTCGCTGTTGCACAGATTCAGGGCTCGTTTGAGACGTCGTCCTGCTTCGGTGGGCGATAGCAGCAGGTTGTCTTGGAGCATGCCGATGGTGGTTTCGTGCCCGAGAGCCTTCCCGACCCTATTCTGGTGAATCGCCGCGACAATATCCAGCACCCGCGCTTGCCGGCGCCGGACGTCCTGCTCAGCTTCGCGTAGCAGGTCCGCCAGCTGCCGGGGGCGACACATCCAGAGCTCTGGAGCGTTGAGTTCCTCGCCGGCGGCCATGACACTAATTCTACCGCCGCCGCCGACAGTTTGACCGCGTTTCGCCTATCAGGAAATGGTCGTTTCTCAATGTCCCCAACAAAACGCAGAGCGCGCGCGTTCAACTTATCTGGACCGGAAGATTCTCGACCTACGCGAAAGAAGCGGCCTGCGGACAAGGTTCCAGCGGGCATGCATACCTCGGGATGTATCGTCTTTCTCAGACCAGGGCGCAAAGTTCGGTACGGGTTGTGATGCCGAGTTTGGGGTAGGTCTTGTAGAGGTGGTAGGCGACCGTACGCGGGGGCTGAGAAACAGCTGCGCGGCGATGTCCCGGTTCGACATTCCCTGGCCGGCGAGGACCGCGATCTGCAGTTCCTGAGGCGTCAGCGCCGCGAGTATGTCTTGGCGTACGGCCCCGGGCACGGTCGCTCCTGAGGCGCCAAGCTCCGCCTTGGCCCTCGCCGCCCACGGCCCGCAACCCAGCTCGTCGAAGGCACGCAGCGACGCCTCCAGTTGGACACGCGCGTCGACCTTCCGGCGTACGCGCCGCAGCCACTCGCCATAGAGAAGCTGGGTTCGGGCCAGTTCGAGAGGCCGGTCTACCGGACCGGCCAGGGCCGTCAGGAAGTGGTTCTCGGCGTTCGCGTCGGTGGCCGTCAAGGCGTGGCAGCGGGCCACGAGCGCGTCCAGCCAGGGCTGCCGAACGACCGCGGCCCAGCGCCGGAACTCGGCGAACGGCTCGGCGACCGCGTCCAGCCGACCCAGCCGGGCGGCAGCCTCGACCAGGTCGGGCCGGCATCGCAAGGCCGCGCCATGGTGCCGCGCCGGGCCGCTGACCAGCCGCGAAAGGCGGTTGAAGCAGTCCTGGACGCGGCCGTGACCGAGGTCGAGCAACCCGCGCGCGGACTGCGTCCAGGCGACCGCCGACAGGTGCGCACGAGGCTCGGCGGCGGCGATCTCGTACGAGGTGAGGCAGCCGCTCTCGTCGCCTCGGGTCGCGGCCACGTAGGCGAGGATGCTCGCCGCGTACGTCCGCCAGTGCGCCAACCCGGTGTGTGCTCGGCGAGCCGGGCCGACTCGGTGCCGGTCACCAGCGCTTCGCGGGGCCGGCCGGCGAAGGTCTCGCAAAGCGTCAGGGTGCCCATGCAGTCGGCCAGCGGCTCCACGGTGCCCTCGCGACGTGCGTTCGCGACGCTGCGTGCGGCGATCCGCGCGCTGTCGGCGTCCAGGCCCAGCGTGAAGGTGCAGTTGGCCACCTCGGTGAGGATCCGCGGGTCGCTGCCGGCGGCGGCGGCCTCGGCCTTCTCGACCAGGTCGGCCAGCGGCGGGTAGGTGGTGGTGTCGCGGCGCAGGATCGCCGCCGTACACCAGCGGGCAAGCCACACCACCGCCATCAGCGGGTGGTCGGCCGGCAGCCCGATTTCGCCGAACTGGTCGACGGTACGGGCGAACATCTCAGCGTCGGCCGGTGCCGACCACGCCGCGTGAAGCGCCTCGGCGACCAGCCAGAACGCCGGTTCCGGGTCGCCGCCGGCCAGCAGCGCGGCTCCTTGGGACAGCAGGTCGTGGGAGAGCGCGATGTTGCCGGAGTTGTATTCGGCCCGCGCCCGTACGGCGATCAGCCGGGCCCGCATCACCGGGTCGATGACTGCCGGCGCGGCCCGCTCGGCCCGCGTCCGAGTCCGAGCCCACCCCGGCCGGCCGCCGTGCAGACCGCTCTCGCAGGCCAGCACCAGCCGCCGGATCGTCGCCGCCGAGTCCTCACTCAGCTGGGCGGCCCGCTCGTATCCGCTGGTGGCGGCATCGAAGCCGCCGCGCGCGACGGCCCGGTCGGCGGCCGCCTCCAGCTCACCGGCGATCCGCTCGTCCGGTGCGGTGGCCGCCACCGCGAGGTGCCAGGCCCGCCGGTCGGCGTCGTGCTGGCGGCCGTACGCGGCGGCCAGCGCGCTGTGCGCGGCCAGCCGCCTGACCAGCGGCGCGCCGTGGTAGACGGCGGAGCGTACGAGCGGGTGCCGGAAGCTGAGCGTGCCAGCGGATTCGGTCACCAGCCCCGCGCCTCGGCTGGTTGCAGGTCGGTGCTGCTGGCGCCGAGGTCCGCGGCCGCGGCCAGCAGGACCAGCAGGTCGCCGGTGTCGTCCGCGGCCGCGACCAGCAGCAACGCCTGGCAGGCGGGCGGGAGCGCGCGCACCTGGTGGTGGAAGGCGTCCTGCACACGACTGGTGAGCGGCAACGGCAGCGGCCCGGCCGTGGTCGAGACGACCGCCGGCAGCTCCAGCAGCGCGAGCGGGTTGCCGTGGGTCTCGGCGACGAGTTGTCGGCGTTGGTCGTCAGTCAGGTCCGCATGGGCTTTGAGCAGCAGAAGCGCGTCCGGCTCGGCCAGCCCGGCCAGCCGGCGCTCCGGGAGTCCGGTCGAGACCAGCACCTCGGCGTACTCGCGGGCGGCGAAGAGGACGGCGACACCCTCGCGGTCCAGCCGGCGGGCGGCGAACAGCATGGCCGCCACCGACGAACGGTCCAGCCACTGGGCGTCATCGACCAGACAGAGCAGCGGGCCAGTCTCCGCGGCCTCGGCCAGCAACGCCAGCACGGCCGCGCCGATCGCGAACGGGTCGGTGGGGACGCCACCGAGCCCGAAGGCGCCGTCCAATGCCGCCCGCTGGGCCGGCGGGAGCTTGGTCGTCTGGCCGAGCACTGGCCGAAGGACGAGGTGCAGGCCGGCGTACGGCAGCGCCGCCTCGGACTCCGCTCCGACGCAACGCAGCACCTGCATGCCGTCGGCCTTCTCACGCGCGTAGTCCAGCAGTGCGGTCTTGCCGATGCCGGGTTCGCCGCGCAGCACCAACGCGCCGCTGACACCGCTGCGTGCGGACGCGAGAAGCGCGTCGATCGCGTCCTGTTCGACTGCCCTGCCGGAAAGCACGGAACATACCCTACGGGCCGAAGTACTGATGCCGATGCGGATTCCGGCAGTCCCCGCCGTCCGTACGTTCGTAGTCACCGACAGTCGTACTGACCAGGGAGAACTGAGATGAACCTCGAAGACCGCAATGCCATCGTGTACGGCGCGGGCGGCTCGATCGGCGGCGCGGTGTCGGCCGCGTTCGCCCGCGAGGGTGCCCGGGTGTTCCTCGCCGGGCGTACCCGCGAGCCGCTGGAGCTGGTGGCCAAGAAGATCACCGCGGCCGGCGGCCGGGCGCAGGTCGCGGTGCTGGACGCGCTCGACGAGCAGGCGGTCACCGACCACGCGCAGTTGATCGTGGACACCGCCGGGAGCATCGACGTGTCCCTCAACGTGGTGAGCGCCGGCGACCTGCAGAACGTCCCGCTGGTCGACATCACGGTCGCCGACCTCACCCGGCCGGTGGTCAACCGGCTGACCACTAACTTCATCACCGCCCGCGCCGCCGCGCGGCACATGGTGCGGCAGGGTTCGGGGGTGATCCTGGCGCTGGACAGCGGGTCGGCCCATGGCAGCCCGATGATGGGCGGAACGGGACCGGCGGACGCCGCGGTCGACACCTTCGTCCGCAACCTGGCCCTCGAGATCGGGCCGCGGGGTGTACGGGTGGTGGGCATCTGGACGGCCGGCCTGCCCGAAACGCTGTCCGCCGAGAAGATCGCGGCGCAGAGCGGGACGCCGATCGACGAGGCCACCTTCCAGGGCATCCTGCAGCACCTGGACGGGATGCGGATGACGAAGCGATCGCCGACGCTGGCACAGCTGTCCGCCACCGCGGCGTTCCTGGCCTCCGACCACGCCGGCGCGATCACCGGCACCTTCGTCAACGTCACCAGCGGCGTCTTCGCCAGCTGACCCGTTCATCAGCAAGGCCGGAGGGAAATTCCCATGAAAACAGTGACAATAATGCTCGTCGCGGCGGTTGCCGGTGCGCTGCTGACGCCGGCCGCCGCCGCGACGGCGAGCGATCCGATAGCCCGTACCGAAAACGGGCTGGTACGCGGAAAGTCCGCCGCCGGCTACCAGGTCTACAGTGGCGTCCCGTTCGCCGCGCCACCGGTCGGCGACCTGCGGTGGCGGTCGCCGCGGACAGCGCATCCATGGACTGGCGTACGGGACGCGACCCAACCGTCGCCACGGTGCGCGCAGACCGATGGCGCGCACGCGCGTACCGAGGTGGAGGACTGCCTCTACCTGGACGTGACCACACCGACCACGGCCGGTCGCAAGCCGGTGATGGTCTGGCTGCACGGCGGCGGCAACAGTTTCCTGAACGCCAGCGACTTCGACGCGCACCGGCTGGCCGTTGGCGGGAACGTGGTGGTTGTCTCGATCAACTTCCGGCTCGGGGTGTTCGGGAACTTCTCCTTGCCGCAGCTGGGAAACACGTCGAGTTTCACGCTCCAGGACCAGCAGGCCGCGCTGCGCTGGGTGCGCCGCAACGCCGCCGCGTTCGGTGCGAACCCTGCCAACGTCACGCTTTTCGGTGAGTCCGGTGGTGGTTACGACGTGTGCGGGCAGCTCGCCTCGCCGGCCGCGCGCGGCCTTTTCGACCGCGCGATCATGCAGAGCGGATCATGCTCGATGACGTGGCCTGTCAATGGCATCAAGGTCGGCGATCCAGCCGGCTCGCCGTGGATTTCGGTGCCGCAACTGCGATCCCGCAGTGCAGCCCTCGCCGCCAAGGTGGGGTGTACGGACCCGTCGACCGTCGCCGACTGTCTGCGTCGGACGCCGGCCGGCGCGATCATCGACGCCAGCCCGACCCCCGTCACGACCCCGCTCGCGTACGGGAATTCGACGTTGCCCGAACGCCCGGACCTCGCCCTCGCGGCCGGCCACTTTCCCCGCGTTCCAGTGATGTCCGGGACCACTCGGGACGAGGCCGCGCTCACCGTCGGCTTCATGACTGACGAACAGCTCGCGTACGGGCGGCTGCTCCAGCAGGAATTCGGCGCGGCGGCACCGCGGGTACGGGCGACTTATCCGGCCAACGACACCGATCCGTGGGCGACCCGAGCGGTCGCGCTGACCGCCGCGCACACCGACCGGGTCTGGAGCTGTGGGCACCTGACAGACGACCGGCTGCTCGCGCAGCAGACCACGGTTTACGCGTACGAGTTCGCCGACCGTGACGCCCCGACCGGCTTTTTCGCCTTCCCGCCTGGCTTCCCGCCACGCGCCTACCACTCATCGGAGGTGACCTATTTCTTCGACCAGGGCTTCCCGTACACCTTCCGGCCCGACCAACAGCTACTGTCCGACCAGCTGATCAGCTACTGGGCGACCTTCGCCGCGAACGGCGATCCGAATCGCGCCGGGCAACCACACTGGGCGCCATTCACCGGCCGCAACGCGCAGTCACTGGCGCCGGCCGCGGTGCGCGGCGTCGATCTGGACGCCACCCACCACTGCCAGTTCTGGTCTACTGTCTGACCCGTCCCGCGCCACTAACATTCTATCTCTCGAAGGGAATACTCTAATGGATCACCAAAAGGTCATGAACGAGTTGACCAAGCCCATCTCGCAGGAACTGATCAACTCGGCCATTCCGGCACGGTTCGCTTTCAACGGTGAAGACGGCTTTCCGCGCGGGTCGTTCCGATGGCGTTTCACTGGAACGGGGCGGACATCGTCATGTGCACCACGACAAACTCACTGAAATACCCGGCGCTGCGAAAGTTTCCGAAGGTGGCGCTGACCATCGACACCGAGGGTTTCCCGCCGCGGGTGTTGCTGATTCGTGGCACCGCCAGCACCGAGGTGGTGGACGGGATTCCGCAGGAGTATATCGACGCCTCGCACAAGATCGTGCCGCTGGCGGGGCACGCGGAATGGGAGGCGGGCGTACGGTCGCTCTATCCGCAGATGGTGCGGATCACCATCCACCCGGAATGGGCGCGCCTGCAGGACTTTCAGACCACCCTGCCGCAGAACGTGGAGAAACTGATCCGCGTCGCACAGGCCGCACAAGGCGGCAGCGCTTAGGGGCGATCTCGGCCAGCAATTGTTCCCCAACCTGAAGAATCAGCCGCGCGGGGTCCGGGCCGTGGTGCTCTCGCACCACCTCGGCCTCGATCCGGACCCCGCCGGACAGGTCGACGGCGTGGAACAGCAGGGTGGCGGGCCGCGTCGGATCGGCCGGTCGACCGCCATCGTGCGCCGGCCGACGACCAGTCGCGGCGTGGGATGGGCGTGGTCGTAGCCGAGATGCGAGTGGCTCCGATTAAAGCGCGCCTGCGCTTCGGTACGTGGCCACTGTTACCGAGTACGGAGGTAGCACGATCGAGGTATTGCCAGCCTGGGACCACGTCGTGATTCCGCTGGCACTCGTCTGGCTGACCCTGACCTCAGTCGTGGGGCACGCGCCATCGACGGAAATCGTCTCTGGTTGCGTTGTTGCACCACTTGTGTTGATCAGTAGGACTTTCACCGTCGCGTTCGGCAGTCGTACCGCGTGCGTGGAGACCCCAGCGGTGGCGGTGGCGGTCGCGATCCACGTACCGGTCGGGACGGCGACCGAACCGAACAGTTTCTCCGCGTAATAGGTCGCGAACGGAGTTCCGGCCGCACTCTCGCACACTTGACCGGAGTTTGCGGGAAGGCAACTTCCGCTGGAAATCAGGCCGAGGTCAGCGCCCGGTGCTGGTTGGTTCAGTCCGCTGTAGAGCGCGAACCAGTGCGCCGAGGTGACGCCGTGTTCCAGCAGTGTTGCCTGCGCGTCGGCGAGGTACGCGGCATTTCCTGTTGTGGTGGTGTATTCGTTGCCGGCGGGAAAGGAATTCACCTCACCGACGGTGATGGTCACCTGGTGCCCTTGGTGGTGGTCGAGGTCCGCTCGCATGGCCGCCAGAGTCGCCGGCACCGTACGCACGGCCGCGAGCGCTCCGGTGATCGTCGGGTCCTCGTCAGGGTGCCTGGGCAGTCCGTGGATGTCCACGTAGTCGATGGCGCTGGTCAGTCCCGGCGTGGCGACGACCGCACGGTTCCACGCGGTGAAGTATTTCGCCTGGTCGTCCGCGTTTTCCTGGCCAGCAACGACGGTCGCCAACTCGACGCCGATCCTGATCGTCGGATCGACCGCCTTCATCGCCGCTGCGAACGCGATCACGTCCTTGGCGTACCGCGTCCCGTCGAGCTCTGGAGGTTCCGGGCTGGTGGTGGACACCCGGTTGTTGGGCTCAAAAATCTGGTCGAGCCACACCTCTGCGCCGATCATCCAGTTCTGGACGCGGTCATGGCGGACGTTGTTCGCGTAGTTCACCCAGGCCGCCGCCTCAGCCGCGGTGCCGGTTCCGTAATTCACGTGCACAGTGGTGCGCACGCCTGCGCGACGGGCGGTCGCTTCGAACTCATCGAAGGTGAAGGTGGGGGCGCAGGCCGGTCCAGTCGCCAAAAAAAGGGGGGCGTCGCGAGCGGCGTCGGGATCCGGTCGCAACTGATTGTGCCGCCAGTCGTAAAGATCCAGCGGCGCGCCAGCATCAAAATCGAGGGTGCCTATGCCGGCGCCCCGGATCAGCTGGGTCGTTCGCGCATCCTTGAGATGCGGGTTCCAAAACGGTACGTCGGCGCCAACCGCGCCCGGCTCGATCCTGGCCAGCGCCTTCGTGGGATGCACTTGGACTGTGCCTGTTGACTGGGCCGCGGCTGGGTTCGTGCTAGCTGTCAGCACCGTGGTGGTGACAGCTAGTACGGTGGCGACTGCTCTCTTGATGCGCATCGTTTCTCTCTCCACGTCCCAGGTCTGGATATTTGGAGCTAACGAAAATATGCACTGACTCCAAGTTTGGGATGATAGCAGAAGGTGATAGCATGTCGACATGGCCGAGATGGGGTTGCGGGCAAGGAAGAAGCAGCGCACGCGGCTGACGATCTCGACCGCGGCGACGGCCCTGTTCGAAGAACGCGGGTTTGAGCAGGTCACACTCGCGGAGGTCGCACGGGCGGCGGAGGTCTCCGTCAACACGATCTTCAACTATTTCGGCACCAAGGAAGACTTGTTCTTCGATCGGCAGGACGAGGCGATCGCGGCGCCGGCTGGCGTTGTTCTCGGTCGCGCGACCGGCCAGTCCGCGTGGTACGCGTTGGTGCATGACAGCCTGCGATCCGATCCGCTCTTCACCGCGGACGAGCTGAATCGGGACTGGTTGCGCACCATCGACGAGAGCCCCGCACTGCGAGCGCGCGTTCGCGAGATCATGGATCGCCGTGAAGAAGAACTGGCCAGCGTCCTGGCCGCGGCCGGTGACGGTTCCGCGAACCCGGCCGTCGTCGCGGCCCTCATCGGCGGGGCTCATCGGGCGATCGCCGCGGACCGCCAAGCCAGGTTTCGCGCCAACCAGGCGATAAGGACGATCCGAACGGCGTTGGCTCGGCTCACCGCTGGTTCCTATGCCTTGCTGGAGCCATCAATCGGCACGTACGCCACCAAGGCAGCCCCGCTCGACGGAACCAGCGCGTCGGTTACTTAGGGAGAACCAGCCCGTACAGTAGAGGTGGATCTCGCGGGCCGGCCGAAGCGGCGAAAACCTGCGCAGCGCGTCCGACGCGGCACCCGGCTGGGAGCGCATCGACGCCCGCTTCGAACGCGCCAGCACCCTGCTCCTGCCGTCCGACCGAGCCGCCGAAGGACGTACCGAACCGGTCCAGATGTCCTGATCAGCGGGTTGGGGTCGTGCCGCCGTCGATGGCGTATTCGACTCCGGTGATCCAGCTCGCGCGGTCGGAAGTCAGGAAAGCGACCAACTCAGCCACCTCTTCGGGTCGGCCTGGCCTGGCCGGCCCAGCGGTACGCCACCGAGCTGCCGCATCAGTTCCTGTCGGGCGGCTTCGCGATCGCCATCGGTGGCGATTCGGTCGAGCACCGCTTGGGCCCCTTCGGTCTCGATGAACCCGGGCAGCACCGCGTTGACCCGTACGCCCACTGGGCCCACCTCGGCGGCGAGTCCCTTGCTGTATATGGAAAGCGCGGCCTTGGCTGCGCTGTAGAGAAGTGGACCGGTGGTCGGCATGCGGCCCGCGATGGACGTGATGTGCACGATCGCTCCGGAGCCTTGGGCGATGAGCGACGGCAGGAATGCCCTGTCCAGCCTGACCGCGGAGAGCAGATTCAGCTCCAACGTCCGCTGCCAGTGCTCGTCGTGGTAGGTGGTCGCCGGCCCCGGCTCAACGTCGTACCCGCCAGCGTTGTGTACGACGATGTCGATCCCGCCGAATATCCGCAAGACCTCCCTCGCAACCTGGTCCGTCCCTTTGCTGGTGCCAATGTCGGCCTTGATGAACAGCTCTGCCTTTGTTGGCGCGGATGATCGCGCGGTGGTGGCTACTCGTACGCCCGCATCGGCCAATCTGGCCACGACGGCGGCACCAATTCCTTTGGTACCGCCAGTGACCAGGGCGCGTTTGCCTTGAAGGGATGGCTCGATGAATGCCGTGCCGGTCATGGTGGGGGTCCTCTCCGGTGTCCTGGTGAGAACGACGTTATCGGCGGCTCGTGAGACGATCCATGGTTGAATATCTCAACTTTATGTCCCATCGTCTCAATGCTGATACTCTGAGGCAGTGGATCTGATAGGCGACGTGCTGGCTTCGATGCGGTCGGGAGCGCCGCTGTCGTCCCGGTGCCGCCTTCAGGCGCCGTGGGGCATGCGGTTCGCGCCGGTCATGGGAGTGGGATTCCACGTGCTCCTGCAGGGCTCGGCCTGGCTCGTGCCACCCGGCGGCGGTGACCCGCTGCGGCTGCAGGTCGGCGACATCGTCTTTGTTTCGCACGGTCGCGGTCACGCGCTGGTCGACTCCCCGGGCGCCATCGAATACGAGGTGCCGCCGGACGCGCAAGGCGATGTCCCGGAAGATCTCGCCATTCCCAACGGATCCGGGGCGCCGACGACGTTGCTTTGCGGGTCGTACATTTTCGGTGACCGCCGGCCGCATCCGCTGATCACCGCGTTGCCCGAGGTGATTCACCTGCCCGCGCGGATCGGCCCGGACCCGGCGATCCGGTCGGTCGTCGATTTGCTCGGCGCCGAGCTGGCCGATCGCGGCGCCGGCTCCAGCGCCGCCGTGCCGGCGCTGCTGGATGGATCTGCTGCTTTGTACGTGCTGCGTGGCTGGTTCGAGCAGCAGGCTCGTACCGGCGCTGGCGGTTGGGCGGCGGCACTGAACGACCTGTCCATTCGCAACGCCCTCCAACACATCCAGAATGAGCCCGCCGAGCCGTGGACGGTGGCCACGCTCGCCGACCGCGCCGGAATGTCCAGGGCCACCTTCGCCCGGCGCTTCAGCTCCTTGCTGGGCGAGTCGCCGCTGGGCTATCTCACCTGGTGGCGGATGACCAGGGCCGGGCAGCTGCTCACGCTGACCGACGATTCGATGGCCGCCATCGCCAGTCAGGTCGGATACCAGTCCGAATTCGCGTTCGGCAAGGCATTCAAACGTGAGTTCGCGGTGGCTCCCGGCGCGTACCGCCGCCAGCGCCGACCCCTGGACGGTAGACTGACGGCCGTTTGGCCGTACGAATGGAGGAGATCGCATGGCGCTCGACAGGCCCGAGGTGGACCCGCCCGAGGGTCCGGCGCCGGACTACCTGGATATTCAGGATCTGGTGGTGGGGGACGGAGTCGAGGCGACCAAGGGCACCAACGTCTCGGTGCATTACGTCGGGGTCGCCCACTCGACTGGTGAGCAGTTCGACGCGTCCTGGGACCGCGGCCAGGCCTTCACCTTCCCGCTCGGCGGTGGACGGGTGATCAAGGGCTGGGACATGGGCGTCGTGGGCATGAAGGTCGGCGGCCGTCGCAGGCTGGTCATCCCAGCGCACCTGGGCTACGGCGACCGGGGAGCGGGCGGGGCGATCAAGCCCGGCGAGACGCTGGTGTTTGTCGTCGACCTGTTGAGCGTCGGCTAGCCCCAGCCCATCCGGGTGAGCACATGTCGGACCTGGTAGCGCGGCTCGCGGAACGCATTCCGGAGATCACCGAGCTGGCGGTCCAGGCGGTGTTGCGTGAGTTGCCGTATTACCACCAACTGCCGCCGGCCGCCATCGAGGTCGACGTCCGCGAGATCGCTCGCTTCAATCTCGAGCTTTTCGTTCGTGGTATCGAGCAAAGCCGTCCACCGACCGAGCAGGAGATAGCTCGGATCTCGCATTCGGCGTCCCGGCGGGCGCAGGAAGGCATTCCGCTCGGGCACGTGTTGGCGGCGAACTACATTGGCACTCGCGCCTGCTGGGAGGCGGTCGCCGCGATGGCGGGTCCCAGCGAGGCCGCCGATGTCAGCAGGCTCGGCTCGTACGTCATCGACTATCTTTTGTTGCTCAGCCAGGCGGTCACCGATGGCTATATCGAAACCACGATGGCGGTGGCCGGCCATGATCAACAGGCCCGCGCGGAACTGATCGAGGCTGTCGCGGCGGATCGGGAAGCCCCTGAGCTCTGGGAAAAGGCCGGGCTGCAGCCTTGGCGTGACCGTACCGTGGTGGCGTTGCGGCTGGCGCCGCCCGCTGTTGGCAGCGACATCACCATCGCGGTGGACGGTCGCCGGCGTAATCGGGAAATTCGGGAGGCGCTGTCGGTCGCCGGTCCGATCTTGGACTCGCTCTCCGCGACCGGCGGAATTGTCCTGCTGTCCGGCCGATTCTCGTACGAGCGACTGACCGCCCTTATCCAACCGCTGATGACCGCGAACTGGGCCGGCGGCTGGTCCTGTACGGACGTGCCGGCGGACACCGGGGCGGCCATTCAAGCGGCAACAGAAATCGCCGAAGTGGCGCAGCGGTTGAAATTCCCACCCGCGGTCTACCCCTTGACACAGGTCCTGTTCCAGGTGCAGGTGACCCGGCCCGGTCCTGCCCGTACGGCTCTGCTGGAATCTCTTGCTGTGGTTGAGAAAAAAACGCCGACCTTTGGTCGACTTTACAGGCGTATCTGGACTGCGGCGGGAATCGCCGGGAATGTGCGCGGCTGCTGACCGTACACGTCAACACCCTCGACTACCGGCTCGGCCGGATCCGGATGCTGACCTCGATCGATCCCACCCAGCGCGAAGGCTGGCTGACGTTCGGAGCGGCCCTGACCGCGCACCGGTACGTCAACGGTTAAGCGTCCTTTGGAGATTGTCACAAACTCGCGAGACAAATTTCGGGACGTTGTCCACTAGCTGTGGCGGTGGCCGGTAGACGATGCTGTGTCCCAGTTCATACCTGGGAGGGGACGCGGATGCGCTCGTCTACACGCCTGCATCGTCGGGCCGGTCTGACCGCGGCAGCGATGGCTTGCCTGGTGATGTCGCCGGTGGCCACGTCGGCTGCCCCGCTCAACTACGTGAACATGGGCGACAGTTACAGCGCGGGCAGCGGAGTCCTGCCGCTGGCCAGCGGAATCACCCCGCTGTGCGCGCAGTCGTCGCGGAATTGGGCGCACGACCTCGCGACCACCGCAGGCTTCCGGCTGACCGATGTCTCCTGTGGCGGAGCACAAACTTCCCATTACACAAACGCCCAGTATCCTGGCACGCCACCGCAGCTCGACGCGCTCTCCTCGGCCACCCAACTGGTCACGATGACCATCGGTGGGAACGACGAGAACACGTTCATCTCCGCCATCGTGGCGTGTGGCTCCGCCGGCGTCCTCACCGGCGGCCAGGGCAGTCCCTGCAAGAACGCGTACGGCGACATGTTCGCGAACACCATCAACAACAAGGTCTATCCGAACATCGTCAAAGCCTTACAGGCTGTGAAAACCAAGGCGCCGAACGCTCGGGTGCTCATCGCCGGCTATCTTTCGATCCTCCCGCCGACCAATGGCTGCTTCCCGTCCATCCCGATCGCGACCGGCGACGTTCCCTATCTCGGCGGAATCCAGGCGACGCTCAATGGCGCGGTAAAGCGCGCCGCGGCGGCCACCGGCGCCACGTACGTGGACCTGACGGCGATTTCGCAAGGCCACGATGCCTGCCAGCCAACCAAAAATCGGTGGGTCGAGCCGCTGTTCGGTGCCAACGGGCTGAGCATCGTCCACCCCAACGCGACCGGTGAACAAGCGATGGCACAACAGACCTTGGCGACTTTGTAAACGGGGGTCTTGGTTTGGTTGCACCCCCCGATCGGGAATTTCTCCTTGATCGTCCCGGCTGACGCCCGTCCTCTCGGGTTGCCGAAACCTCCATGATGGAGAACGACCTGCGGTCCGCGGGCCATCTTTGTCAGTCAAGGAGAGGAAAAGCATGTCCATCGCAGTCGACGACTTCGACCTCGACATCCGGCTCGACGAGGCACTTACCGTGCAGGCGTACGAGATCCCGTCGTGCTCGGATACGAACATCACGGTCGGCCGACCGTGTATCAGCATCAACGCGAGCTGTCACCCGGACTGCAACCACACCACGAACTGCGGCTAAAGGCAGCGGTGAGGCAGCGGGCGGGTCAATTCTGACGACCCCCGCTGCCTCACCGCACATCAACGTCACCGGTCAGTGATGGAAGCTGCTGGCGGCCTCGATGGCCTGGACCGGGCCGGGCTGGTTGGCCAACTCCGGGAGCAGCCGCTCGATGTCGGCGACCAGCATGTCGGCGAGGTCGGGGGAGAATCCGTTCCGTACGACGATCCGTAGCGCGGCCAGGTCGGTGCGGTTTTCCGGGAAAGTGTAGGCCGGCACCTGCCAGCCGCGCTCGCGCAGCCGCCGGGACACGTCGAAGACGTTGTACGCGGTGATCTCGGGTTTGGTGGTGAAGGCAAAGACCGGAAGCTCGTCGCCGCGGGTCAGCAGATCGAACGGCCCGAGTTTCTCCACTCGCAGGGCCAACTCCATCGCGGTGTCGCGGGCGGCTTGCTGGACGACTCGGAAACCTTCTTGGCCGAGCCGCAGAAAAGCGTAGTACTGGGCGGCGACCTGGGCTCCCGGGCGGGAGAAATTCAGCGCGAAGGTCGGCATGTCGCCGCCGAGATAGTTGACCTTGAACACCAGTTCCGCTGGCAGCGCGTCATGATTCCGCCAAACAATCCAGCCGACGCCCGGGTAGACCAGACCGTATTTGTGGCCGGACGTGTTGATCGAGGCGACCCGAGGCAGCCGGAAATCCCACTCGAGGTCCGGATCCAGGAATGGCGCGATCATCGCGCCGGACGCGCCGTCGACGTGCATCGGGATGTCCAGGCCAGTACGGGCCTGCAGGTCGTCGAGGGCGGCGGAGATTTCCGCGATTGGTTCGTAGCTGCCGTCGAAAGTGGACCCGAGAATGCCCACCACGCCGATGGTGTTCTCGTCGCACAGCGCGGCCGCCTCGGTGGCCGAGATCCCGAACCGGTCCCCTTCCATCGGGACGTAGCGCGCTTCGACTTCCCAGTAGTTGCAGAACTTTTCCCAGCAGACCTGCACATTGATGCCCATGACCAGGTTCGGCCGGCCTTTCCCGCCACGATTCTGCCAGCGCCGCTTGAGCGCCATGCCGGCGAGCATGCAGGCCTCGGACGACCCGGTGGTCGAGCAGCCGATCACGTCGGCGGGGTCGGGGCAGTGCCACAGGCTGGAGAGGATGTTCACGCAGCGCTGTTCCAGCTCCGCGGTCTGCGGGTATTCGTCTTTGTCGATCATGTTCTTCCTCGGCGCATTCGGCGATGAGCTTGGCCGCCTGCGGCTCCATCCAGGTGGTGACGAAGGTGGCCAGGTTGAGCTTGGCGTTGCCGTCCAACATGAGTTCGTCGTGGATGATCTGGTACGCCGTGTCCGGCGCGATCGGTCCGTAGTTGAGACAATGACAGGGTGGCCGGACATCCTGGCAGGGCACCGGATGCGCCTCGTTCAGGATGGGGTTCGCGGTGGCCCGTACGGGCTTGGCCCGGTGATTGCCGCGGTGCAACGCCATCGGGGAATCCTCTCGTCGTTCTCTCGAATTGCGGCCACGGTCGCACGGGAATGCGAGGTCATGGGGCGGCCCCGGTGGCGGCGATGCGCATTCGGGCAGCGCTTGTATCTTCAGTTTTTCTTGAATAATGCCGATCCCGGCTTTACGGCCGGCTCGCAAATCGCTCGAAGAATCCCACTGTGGCCGGCCGGCGCCAGGTGTTTGGCGCTGTTTCGGTACGGCTTAGTGGTCGCCCTGGGGAGCGGAACGGTCCGATGGACCGCTCCTTCGGACCGGCAGACGTGCCCGAGCAGACTGCCTTTCGTGCTGGCGCCGAACAGCCGGGCTGGCGCCGCCAGTCGAGCCGGTGGTGTCCGTCATCTCCACATAGGACAGTCCAGGGCCGGGGGTCGAGTGTCGCGGAACCGGCGGATAGGGCATGATGTCAGTAAGCGCCGGGACCACATCGCAGCCAGCGCCGACCGATCTCACGGTTGGGCAGGGGCGGGTTATGAAGGTCAGCGCGTCCCGTACGCGGGAAGGCCTCGTTTCCCTGATGTCCCAGGGCGAGGTCGCTTTCCAAAAGGCCGTTAGCTGGGCAGCGGGCAGGACTGTGGCCCGCGGTTTTGGCCGTGGCCGGTGAGAGTGATGCCGACCGGGCCAGGGGCTGCTGCCTGGGTGCTCAGGGTGTCGCGGGCGGTGCAGACGAGTTGGTCGGCGGCCATGGTGGAGAGACTGTTGACATCCGCGGCCAAAGTGAGGGGTGGCTTGGCCGGTCTGACCGTACGACAGGGTGACAGGTGCGATATTTCCTGGCACGGCACTGCTGAAACCGCGAGTACGCTCGCTGGGATCCGGTCCGGCGGCGAGCAGGTTGAGGGTTTGCTCAGGGGTCAGCTGCTCACTGGTGGCTCGTAGCACCTGGCTGAGTTTTCCGTCCAACACCAGATAAAGGGTGACGCCCTCGGCCGGGCCGCTCGGGGCGGCGTTGCCGGTGATGACGCCGCTGGAGCGTACGCCGCAGCCGGCGACTGCCATCGCCAGCGCGACGACGGCCAAGAATCGAAGCGTACGAACCATTACTTACCTCCGGGGTGGGCCTCGCGGGGCAGCCGCAGGGTGAAGACCGCGCCGCCGCCCTCGCGGTTGCCGGCCACCAGGCTGCCTTCGCGGCCTGCCGCGTCGCGGTGCAGGCGGGCGTTTTCCCAGGAGATGGCGAGGCCCAGGCCGCTGCCTTCGGAGCGCGTACGAGCCGTGTCGGCCTTGTAGAACCGGTCGAACACCTTCGGCAACACGGCCGGGTCGAGGCCCGGTCCGTGGTCTTCGACCAAAATCTCGACACAGTCGGCGTTTGCCCCCAACCGTACCGATATCGGCGGGGCACCGTGCCGCAGGGCGTTGCCGACCAGGTTCGCGACCATCACGTCCAGCCGTCGTGGGTCCAGCCGTGCGAAAACCCGCGGTGGCAGCTCGGTTCGCACCTGGTCCGACCAGCCGCGGCTGCGCAGGGTGGCGGCGATGGCGGCGGCCACGTCGACGGTGTCCAGGACGAGCGCCGCGCCGCCGGAGTCGAACCGGGAGATTTCGATGAGGTCGTTGACAAGCCGGGTGAGGTTGTGGGTCTCCTGGCTGACCTGCCGGGCGGCTTTGCCGGCATCGCCCGGAAGTTGTGGCGCTTCCTCGTCGAGCACGTCGGTGACCGCGGTCATCGCGGCCAGCGGAGTACGCAGCTCATGCGAGACGTCGGCGACGAAACGCCTCGCGTCGCGTCCGCTTCCATTCTGCGCAGCTCGGCGACGAGCCGTTCCAGCGCGTCGGCGGTGTTGTTGAAGGTTTCCGCGACCCGCGCCAACTCGTCCGAACCTCGTACGGCCAACCGGGTCGTCAGATCTGCGTCACCCAGCCGGCGGGCCGCCTCGTCGAGCTCGCGTACTGGTCGCAGCACACTCCTTGCCGCCAACAGGGCCAGCAGAACAGCGAAAACCAGCGCGAGGACGCCGTACGAGAATGCGGTCAGCTGGATCTGGCTGATGCTGTTCTGTTCGGCGGACAGGCTGTGCACCAGATAAACTTCCAGGCCGGACGCGTGGGCAGGACCGTTTGGCGCGCCGATCAACAACTCGGTGCCGACCACCACGACCGGCTCGCCGCGGAACCACATTCGCTGCCAGACGACCTGGCCGCTGGTCACCGCCTGCCGCAGTTCGGCCGGGAACATGTCCGGGTCCAGGCTGCCGGCGGACTTTTCGCCTCGGTAAACGACCACCGCGGAGTCGAGTCGGTTCGACAGGGGGTGCCGGCGATCTGGTCCAGCCGATCCTGGCTGGGTGGCAGGTCGCGGAGCGGGAAGAGTTTCGCGAGCCGGTCGGTCAACGAGGTGACCGCGGTGTCCTGGGCTTTTTGCAGAATGACGTTGCTGGCCTTGTAATAGACCGCACCCGCGACCAGGGTCGCGGTGAGAACACCGAGCAGGGCAAAGGAAATCAGCAGCCGGGTACGAAGGCCCAGAGTTCGGGCGTCCAACCACCAGCGGAGTTTCACAGCGGCCCGAAGCGATAACCGAAGCCGCGTACGGTTTGGACGTAGACCGGCAGGGCCGAGTCGTCCTCGATTTTCGAGCGCAGCCGTTGGACGCACGCGTCGACCAGCCGGGAGTCGCCGAGATATCCGTGTTCCCACACGGCTTCCAGCAGGTGCTGCCGGCTCAACACCCGGCCAGCCGCGCCGGAAAGCTCGAGCAGCAGCCGAAGTTCGGTGGGCGCGAGCGCGCGCGATCGGCGTGCCGTTCTTGCTGATCACCAGCCCGGCCCTGTCGATGACCAGGCTGCCGTAATGTTCCAGCCCCGGCTGCTGCGCACCATTGTGCCGCGGCTCCGCGCTGGTACGCCGAAGCACGGCCCGAATGCGGGCCTCCAGCACCCGCGCCCGCACTGGCTTGACGATGTAGTCGTCGGCGCCGGCTTCCAGGCCGGCCACCACATCCATGTCGTCGTTGCGGGCGGTCAGCATGATGATCGGCAGGTCCCCGCTGGCCCGGATCCGCCGGCAGACCTCGAAACCGTCCATGCCGGGCAGCATCAGGTCGAGCACCACCACGTCGGCGGGCGCCGTTCGCAACCGCTCCAAACCCAGCTCGCCGGTCTCCGCCGCGTCCACCGTGTGGCCGTGCCGGGACAGCGCCATCCGCAGGCCGTCCCGTACGGCCTGATCATCTTCGATCAACAACACCCGTGGCATGGCCCCAACTATCCCAGCGCCACCCGGAGTCCGCTTGTCCACCTGTCGCGAGGTCGTGGCCACGCTACCTACCATCGCGCGCGTACGTACCGAAATTGTCCGCGTCTCGTCATGGTTCGGTAACAGCAGGCCAACTGTTACCTTCCGGTGACAGAGCTGAGGACTGGGTCGCACAATCATCGTCGACAGTGGACTCATGACCGTGCTCGCCGCCCGTCCCGGCCGCCTGCGGGACCGCCTTTTCGAGGCGGTCACCAACGTGCTGGCGATCCTCCTGCTGCCGATCGCGTTTGTGCGCCGGCCGGGCAACGCGGCGCAGCTGGCTTGCCAGTGGGCGCTGGGGCTGCGGTTTCCGGCCGAAAATCTGGACGGTCTCACCGTGCTGGCGAAAGCCGCTTTCCAGGCGGCGCGTACGGACGCGTTTTGGTGCGACGGCCAGCTGATCGGCCTGACCTCCGGTCACCGGGACGCGGCCGAACAACATCAGCTGTTCAATGACGAGGTTGTTCGCACTGGCTCGGTAAGCGCGGCCCGCCGGCACGTGTTACCGCCGGAGGAATCCACCCATGTCAAGGGAATCGCGATGGACGTACGGCCGGTGGAAGGCGCGCGCTGGCTGGAGGACAACGGCTGGCGCTATGACCTCTACCGTACGTACGACAACGAGTGGTGGCATTTCGAGCACCGGCCACAAAACCCGGGCCAGGCCCCGCGCCGGCTGCCACATCCGGGCTGGACCAGCCGGCCGTATTTGGTCAGCAGTGGCGAAACCACGCGTTGACGACTATCACCGGCCGTAGCGGCCGTAGCGGCCGTAGCGGCCGTAGCGGCTGCAGTGGTCGGCGATCAGCGTCTGTGTCGGCAAACCCGGCGCCCTCGAAGTAAACCACCGAATGTAGCGAAACGGCGCAAATCCGCACCGTTTCGTTGCGTGCGCGGGAACGCCGTACGCTGGACGGGCGGATCTGTTGCCGCTCCGGGAGGTACGGGTGGGGAGACGATGACGGTCGCGAAGCGTCAGGTGCGGGTGGGGGTGCGAGTTCCAGTACACGGCTGAGATCGAGACCGCGACGGTCTTCCAGGTCCAGGCGCTCGGGACCGCGCCGGCCACCGTGCTCAAACAGGAGTGGGCCAGCCAACCGGTTGTCGACCGGCACAGCTACCTGGACTTGTATGGCAACGGGTGCCAGCGCCTGACGCTGCCGGTGGGGGACACGACCGTGCGGTACGAGGCGCTCGTGATGGTCCCGGACGCCTCCGAGGAGGTGGACCTCGACGCGCCTGAGGTGCCGGCGGCGCTGTTGCCCGACGACGTGCTCGTCTACACGCTGCCGAGCCGCTACTGCCTGCCGGACGCCCTCGGCGACGAGGCGTGGCGGTTGTTCGGCGACCATCCGCCGGGCTATCGGCGGGTACGAGCGATCTGCGACCACGTCAACAGCCACCTGAGGTTCAGCTACGGCAGCAGCAACGGCACGACCACCGCGGCTGACGCGTACGCGGCCGGATGGGGTGTCTGCCGCGACTTCGCGCACGTCGCGATCAGCTTCTGCCGGGCGCTCTCGATCCCGGCCCGGTATGTGTTCGGTTACCTTCCGTTCCTGGACGTGCCGGTCGCCGACGAGCCAATGGACTTCGCCGCCTGGATGGAGGTCTACCTCGATGGCCGGTGGTGGACCTTCGACCCGCGCAACAACGTGACCCGCAAGGGGCGAGTGCTGATCGGCCGCGGCCGCGACGCTGTGGACGTGGCGATGGCTACCACTTATGGAGGTCCGGAGCTGCGCAGTATGGAGGTGTGGGCCGATGAAGCCTGAGCAGCGGACGTACGTCTTGAAGCAGCGGTTCGTCTACACGTACGACGAGCCGATCCGGCAGCTCGACCACCGCCTCATCGTCGTCCCACCACCCCGGCACGGTGACCAGCGCCGGCGAGGCTACTCACTGAGTGTTACCGGCGCCGACGCGCAGGTCACCCATCAGCGGGACGCCGCCGGCAACACGATCACCCGGACACTGGCGCCGCTCGTACCGGAGCGGGTGGAGTTCCTGCTGGAGGCGGTCGTCGAGCGGGTCGGGCCGGCCGAAGGCGTACCCGTGCCGACGGTTCATCCGTGGCTGCTGCAGCCCACCCGGTTGACCACCCCGGACGCGAAGATCCGGGAAGTGGCGGCCGCACTGAGTGACGGTGACGCGCTGGCCAGCGCTGAGCGGTTCTGTTCGTACGTACACGACGCCATCGCGTACACACCAGGCTCCACCACCGTCGACACGACCGCCGCACAAGCGCTCGCGGCCGGCCACGGGGTGTGCCAGGACTCCGCCCACCTGATGCTCGCTCTCTGCCGGTCCGCCGGGCTGCCGGCGCGGTACGTCTCCGGCCATCTGCTCGGCGAGGGCGGCACTCATGCGTGGGTCGAGGTCGTCGTACCCGAGGCGCGCGCGGTCGCGTTCGACCCGTGCAACGGGCGACGAGCTGGTTGGGACTACCTGACCGTCGCGACGGGCCGCGACTACGCCGACGTTGCGCGCCGACCTCTGGGACGTATGTAGGTGCGGCCGGCGGGAGCTTGACCGCCTCTAAACAGGTCGAGGTCGTGTAGGTCTTTTAAGCGGCTTCGCGATTAGTCGGTCAACTTCCGCGCTCCCGTTGTCCCGTTAGCGCGCGGATATCACTCGAGGTAATCATTACTTCGCTGCAGGCATGGATAAATTCTGAATCTTTCCCGAGGCGAGCATTTCTCGATAGCCAATAACATCCCACCAATTTCGTCACCGAACCGTAAGAACACAAGCGAACCAGTTTCCAAAGAAATCGGAGCGGTTGCCGAAGGGTCGGCGAAAAATTAATGCAGAGGATGCAACCATATCGGCAGCTGGAAGGTTCTTGTTGGCGCTAAAGGAAAACTAGAGGGTGAGCTGCCCGTCGAGCAGGGCTGAACCGAGAGCCGTCAGGTCGTGTTGGACGGACATTCCGTTGCGCCGGGTGGTGAGGAGGCCGGCTTCGCGAAGCACCGTGGCGTGGTAGCTGGCCGAGGCGGGGGAGATGGCGCGGCGCGCTGGCCGAGTTCTGTGGTCGTACATCCGGCGGCGGCCGCGACCAGGACTTTTGCCCTGGTAGGGCCCAAGAGAGCGATCAGTGGCGCGTGATCTTCGGGATCCGGTCGGACGCTGTGGGGGGCGAGCCAGGACGAGCCGCCGTCGATGGGATAGACCAGGACCGGTGCGAGGTCGGCGTCCTCCAACACGGTGGGTACGCCACGGCAAAAAAAACGAGGGGATCAGCCGAAGGCCGCGGCCCTGCAGTCGCAGATCGCCGTTCACGTGTTGGCCGGCCAGCTCCAAATGTGGGGCCTGCCAGCGCAAACTTGGATGTAGCCCGGTCAGGAGGCTGCCGACGCCGTCGGTGGCCAGCGCCTCCGTACGGCGTGCGCGATCACTGTTCACTCGGGAAGTGATGTATGACCAACGGGGTTCCAGGACGCCGCGGTGGAATTCCCGGATCGCGACGGACAGGTTCTGCATGGCCGGGCGAACGCCCGTCGGCCACGTCCCGCGCCCACGGTCCCAACCGGTGGCCGGCGCCGAGTTTTCCCATTTCCGTTCGTAGTCGAGCCCGTGGAGTGGTCAGGACGGCGTCCAGACCGGCGTCCAGCCCGGCGGCGCCCTCGGCCGGGGTGAGGAAATCGGGTGAATACCCCTGCGCCGGCGCCAGCAGCAGGAGTTGTTTCGCCGCGCCGCTGAGTTGGGTCGCTCCGCACCAGCGCCGGAAGGCCACCGAGGTCGCCTTCGCATTGACCAGATGTAGCGCTAGAAGCGTTTCCCACAATGGGTCTGGCGTGCGGGAAATCGTTATCTTCGTGAGGTCCTGAGGGGAAAACTCGATCCGAAGCGTCATCGAATCGCCTTCGTTGGCAATGTCTTGGTAGTTGCAGCGAACGTTCCCACAACACCAGCATCCCACACCCCGCAACCTGGTCCAGGGGAATTGTGAGCAAGCACAGATTTGACATCTGGCGACAGCCCTTCGAGCCACGCCGAAAGGGTTGCCCGTTCGGGTACTTCTGGGCACTATGCCGATATGTCCGCGAGCGGTCCCACTTTTCTCGCCTCCGCCGGAAAGCCGGCGGCGACGGACAGCGCCAGCGCCGGCCTTCGTATTAGTACACGTCCTTCGTGTTGGTACAGGGGTATTGGTATGGGCCAGTTGAGGGAGCGGGTCGTTAGTCAACACATAATGAATACGGAGTACGCCACCATGGATCTCCTTACAGCTACAGCCGTGCGATCAATCCGGGTTCTGATCGCAGAAGACATGAACTTGATTCGCGGCGCGTTGGTCGCGTTGCTGACGTACGAGGACGGCATTGAGGTCGTCTCGGATGTCGGACGCGGCGACGAGATCGTGCCGGCCGCCGTACGCAGCCGTCCCGATGTCGCGGTACTGGACATCGGCCTGCCGGGCCTGGACGGGATCAGCGCCGCCGCTGAACTCACCAGTCGGCTGCCGGACTGCCGGGTGCTGATGCTCACCGCGATCGGCAGCCCGGCGACCGTACGGCAGGCACTCGCCGTCCCGGTCCGCGGGTTGCTCGCCAAGGACGCACCGGCGGAGCAGTTGGCCAATTCGATCCGGCGGGTGCACGAGGGCGAGTTCGTGCTCGACCCGGAGTTGGTCGGGGCGGCTCTGGAGCACGGCGAAAGCCCACTCACCATTCGCGAGGCAACGCTTTTGCAGGAGGTCGCGAGCGGTGCGCCGATGGTCGAGATCGGCACCCGGCTGCGGCTGTCCAGCGGGACCGTCCGTAACTACTTGTCCAACGTCATCGCGAAACTTGGCGCCCGCAACCGGCTGGACGCCATTCGCATCGCCCGCGAGGCCGGCTGGATCTAGTAGTAGCCGAACCGAATGCGCGTACGTCCGGCCCATGTGGAAAGTCCACATGGGCCGGACGTACGTTTTTTCCCAGGACGAGAGGGCGTGCGCGGCCTCGGCCTGTTGAGCTACATCCCGCGGATGTGCAGGTAACGCCGGATGTCTCCGACCGACATGAGGCCCATGACAATGACAGTCAGGACGGCGATGGCGAGCAGGACGACGAAAATGTAACCGAGAACCATCATGGGAGTCTCCTCTACCCGGTCCAGAGAGTGAGTGTACCGCCGCGGAGCGGATCGGACCATCCCACGCGGTTGCCTCCGATGGGGGATGACCACGGCGGGCGGCGATGGGCGGGAAACTGGTACCGGGCCGCGGGAACCGCGGCGAGGAGGCGGCAATGACCCCGCATGGGCTGGGGTTGGCCGACCCGGAGCGCGAGAACGCCCTGTTGGTGGGCATTATCGAGGCGATTTCGGCCGGACCCGAGGTGGGTGCGCTGGCGGCCCGGGTGGCCGCGCTGATCGTGGCGGCGACCGCCACCGACATCTGTTTCGTGCACGTGCTCGACGACACCGACCGGTCGTTGACGCTGGCCGGCGCCACCGCGCCTTTCGACCGCGAGGTCGGCAAGATCAGCCTGCCGCTGGGGAAGGAGTGGCCGGCTGGGCGGCGTACCACCAGCGGCCGGTTTTCATCCTGGAGGGCAAGGAAAACGACCCGCGCTACCGGTATTTCCCACAGCTGCGTGGTGAGGACTACACGTCGATGGCGTCGGTGCCGATGGCGAGTTCGCCCGGCGGGTTGGTGGGGGTACTGAATGTCCACACCCGGATGCGGCGGGAATTCACCGATCGGGACGCAAGGCTGCTGACCTCCATCGGGACCCTGATAGCCGGCGCCATCCACCAAGCCCGGATGCACCGCCGGCTGGCCGCCCGAGAGCGGGCGCATGAGCGGTTCACCGAGCAGGTAATCCAAGCGCAGGAAGCGGAAAGACGCCGCCTCGCCGCGGATATTCACGATGGCATCACGCAACGCCTGTGCAGCCTGCAATTCCATCTGGACGCGGCGATGGAGGCGCTCGCCGACGACCGCGACTTTGCCTTGGAACAACTGACGAAGGCGCATGAGCACACCCATCTGACCATTGCCGCCGAGGCGCGGGCCGCGATCAATCTGCTGCGCCCGCCGGTGCTCGACGACCTCGGCCTCGCGGACAGCCTCGCGAGCCTTGCCCGCTCGGCGCCGGGCGTTGAGGCGCACGTCGAGGTGGACCAGTGTGCGCTGTCCGAACATGTGGAAATAGCGCTCTATCGCATTGCTCAGGAGGCAATGCAGAACGTTGTCAAACACGCGCACGCGGCCCGGATCGAGCTGCGCCTTTTCCGGCGTGGATCCGGTGTCGTCCTGCAGGTGACCGACGACGGCCGCGGATTCGACCGCGAGGCCGCGGTGCAAGACATCTCTCAGGGCGGATACGGAATGGGCAGCATGGCCGAGCGTGCCGAGCTGATAGGTGGCCGACTGGAAGTCGAGTCACGGCCTGGTGTCGGGACGACGGTTTCCGCGACCGTCCCGGTTTCCTGACGTCCTATGTGGAGGACCTGGCGCGACGCGATGGAGATCGCTTTGTACGGCGACGGGGGCTTCTATCGCAACGCGGTGCCGCGGAGCGACCATTTCCGTACGTCCGTACACACCTCCCTGCGGTTCGCCGATGCGGTGGTGAAAATCCTGACAAGAATCGACGGTGAACTGAGGAGTCCCGCGCGGTTGGATTTCGTCGACGTTGGTGCCGGTGGTGGTGAGTTGGTGGAGGCTGTGTGGCGGCTGGCGCCAACGGAACTGCGGGACCGGTTAGTGCTGACGGCGGTGGAGGTGGGTGACCGGCCATCCGGACTGACCGAGGCGGCGCGGTGGCGGAGCGAGATTCCGATGAGCATTCGTGGGTTGCTTTTTGCCAACGAATGGCTGGACAACGTGCCCGTCGACGTGGTCGTACGAACGCCGGACGGGCCGCGGCTGGTGCTGGTCGACCCGGCTGGTCGCGAGCGGTGTTCGGCGGATCTGGTGGACGGTGAATGGCTGGATACCTGGTGGCCACTGTCCACAGTGGACGACCGGGCCGAAGTTGGGCGTACCCGCGATGTCGCCTGGGCTTGCGCGGTGCGGCGGCTGGCGGCCGGCGCGGCCATCGCGGTGGACTACGGGCACGTACGATCCGCGCGTCCGTCAGCCGGGACCTTGACCGGTTACCGGCAAGGCCGTCAGGTCATACCGGTGCCGGACGGGCGTACCGATATCACCGCGCACGTGGCGATAGATGCCTGCGCGGAAGCGGGAATGCGAGCGGGTGCCGGGATCCGTGGAAGTGGCGACCCAGCGAGAGGTGTTGCGATCGCTGGGATGTGACGGCCGGCGCCCCGCGTTGGACTGTGCTCGTACCGATCAGGTTGGCTACCTCGGTCGTTTTTGCGAGCCGCCAGCGAGGAAGCGGAGCTGATCGATCCGGCCGGGCTCGGCGGCTATTTCTGGCTGATTCATTCGGTGGGCATATGTTCACCGGTGTCTTTACATGGGACAATAAGGCAATGACGACCGACCTGACCGTCGGCGTTGGGGTGGATGCGGCTGAATTCGACGGTGGCCAGGACATGGTCCTCAACATCGGTCCGCAGCACCCGGCGACCCACGGTGTCCTGCGGCTGCGGCTGATCCTGGACGGCGAGCGGATCCGTACGGCCGAACCCATCATCGGCTATATGCACCGCGGCGCCGAAAAACTCTTCGAGGCTCGGGATTACCGGCAGATCATCATGCTGGCCAACCGGCATGACTGGCTGTCCGCCTTCTGCAACGAGCTCGGGGGGTGGTGCTGGTGGTCGAGCGGATGCTCGGCATCGAGGTGCCGGTCCGCGCGGTCTGGCTGCGAACGCTGCTCGCCGAGCTCAACAGGGTGCTGAACCACCTGATGTTCCTGGGGTCCTATCCGCTGGAATTGGGCGCGATCACCCCGGTCTTCTATGCGTTCCGGGAGCGGGAGAAGCTGCAGCATCTGATGGAGGAGGTCTCCGGCGGCCGCATGCACTACATGTTCAACCGGGTCGGCGGCTTGAAGCAGGACCTGCCGACGGGTTGGCTGGACCATGCGCGGCTGACCGTCGCCGACGTTCGGAACAGCCTGTCGGACCTGGAAAACCTGATCTTCGGCAACGAGATCTTCCTGGCTCGGACCAAGGGCATCGGCGTGTTGTCAGTCGAGCAAATCGACCAGTTCGGGATCTCCGGCCCGATCGCGCGGGCCAGCGGAGTGGATGTCGATTTGCGCCGAGACGATCCGTATCTGGCCTACGACGAGCTGGATGTTCCTGTCGTCACTCGCAAAACCGGGGACTGTCTGGCTCGTTTCGAATGTCTGCTGGAGCAGGTCCACGTGTCTTTGACACTGGCAGACGACTGTCTGGACCGGATCGTCGACCTGCCGCCCGGGCCGATCTGCGCGCGGACATCCAAGGTGATTCGCCCGCCGGCCGGGCACGCGTACGCGTGGACCGAGAATCCGCTCGGAATCAATGGCTACTATCTGGTGTCGCGTGCGGAGCGGACGCCGTGGCGGCTGAAGCTGCGATCGGCTTCTTTCAACAATATCCAGGTGCTGTCCGAGCTGCTGCCGGGCAACCTGGTCGCCGACATGGTGGCGATTCTGGGCTCAATGTTCTTTGTCGTCGGCGACATCGACCGGTGAAGGCAGTGCGAAGGTCGACAGGGTCAGCGCGGTGACCTCACCCGCCGCGACCCGGATCCGCACTCGTTGGCCCGGTCGCAAGGTCCGCAGTCCACTGTGGAGGAAGACGGCGGTGCTGAAAGGCAGTAAATGGCCGTTGTCCAGGATCACCGATCCGGACCGATCCGGATCCAGGCGTGCCACGGTTGCCTGCATAGTTGCCTTCTCTCACGGGGAAAAGCCGAGCACAAGCCCGGGAACCACGGACAACAGCGCGGTGCCGGCGGTGGCGGCCGCGATGGCGGCGGCGGCGGCGGCCACCGGCCGGGGGACCGGTCCGGATCCCACTGTCAGACCGGCCGGGCGGCGGTCGAACAGCCGGACGGCCCAGGAAAGGTAGTACGAGAGCCCGATCACCGCGTTGATCGCCATCAGCACGGCCAGCCAGCCGTAGCCGCCGGCGACCGTGGCCCGGAACACGAAGATCTTCGCGAAGAAGCCGGCCAGGCCGGGTGGAACCCCGGCCAGGCTCGCGAGCAGGAAAGCCAGGCACAGGGCCACCAACGGGTGTGATCGGGCGAGCCCGCGATAGTCGTCCAGCGCGCCGCCGCCGTACGGGCCGACCCAGCCGGCGAAAGAGACCACGGCGAAGACGCCGATCGTCATGAGGGCGTAGATCGCGAGATAGCCAACCGCGGCGCCGACGAGGCCGCGCACCAGCTCCGGCCGGTCGGCGACGCCAGCTAACGCGGCCAGCGGCGTCAGCATGTAGCCGGCGTGCGCGATCGACGACCACGCGAGCAATCGGACGATCCGGGTTTGTCGCAGCGCGACCAGGTTTCCCATTGTCATGGTGATCGCCGCGAGCACCGCGAGCCATGGCCCCCAGATCACCGCGTACCGGCCGAAAGCGGTGACCAGGACCAGGATCAACCCGGCGAGGCCACCAGCCTTGGAGATCACCGACAGAGAAAAACCGGCGACCGACACCGGCGCGCCCGAATAGGTGTCCGGGGCCCAGAAATGGAACGGCACCAACGAGATCTTGAAGCCGAACCCGACCACGACCAGGAGTATCGCCAGCCAGGTCAGTGGTCCGCCGCCGTCGAACACCGCGATCCGGCTCAGGAAAACCGTGCCGGAGATGCCGTAGATCAGGCTGACACCGTAAAGCATCACGGCTGTGGAAACGAGCGAGAAGAGGAACATCTTGACGGCTGCCTCGGAGGACCTGCGGTCCCGGCGGCGAATGGCCGCCAGTGCCAGGACCGGCAGCGTCAGCGTTTCCAGCGCGCCACCACGAGAGTAACCAGGTCACCGGCGGCGGTCAGCACCAGAATGCCGGCCAGCGACGACAACAACAGGAAGCCGAATTCACCGGCCGGCAGTTCGGTGGCGCAGATTTCGGCGCTGGCGATCAAACCACCACCACCGCGGCCGAGAACAGTACGACCAGATCGAGCAACAGGGTGAAGGAGCTCAAGTGGTACGAGCAGGCCGCCGGCCCGCCCGGTACGCAGAACGTGGTGCGGGGCAACGGACCGACGGCGAGCAAGCCCACCGCGACAGCGGCGGCGAAAATGCCGGCCAGCGACAGGGTTGCCACCTGCCGTACGCCGGCATCAGGCAGGAACGCCTCGAAAAGCAGCAGCGCGATCGCGGCGACCGCGAGAATCAGCGGTGGCGCGACGGCCAGGTAGTCGATGCTTTGGATCATGTCAGCCCAACCCGAGAACGGCTCGTACGGCCGGCGCGCTGACTGTCAGCAGGGTGGCCGGCCAGACGCCGAGCAGGACCACCCCGGCGATCAGCGGCGTCCACGCCAGCCATTCCCGGCCGCTCACGTCCGAGATTCGGACGGCTCGCCAGAGTGGGCCGACCGGTCCCTGCGCCACCCGGTGGAGCATGGCGAGGAAATAGCCGCGGCGGTGAGGACGGCCCCGATGCCGGCGGTCGCCATCAAGACCAGGTAAAGGCCGCGGCTGAGTCCGGCGGCGGGCTGGAAAGCCGCCTGCAGAGCCAACATCTCGCCCCAGAATCCGGCGAGGCCGGGCAGGCCCAGGCTCGCCACCGACGCGAACACCAGCAGGCTTCCCAACCTGGGTGCCTTGGCCAGCAGACCGCCGCCCAGCCGGTCGAGCTCGGTGCTGTGGTATCGCTGGGAAATCCCGCCGACCAGGAAGAACAGCAACCCGGTAATGAGCCCGTGAGCGATGTTGGCGAACAGGGCCGCGTTAAGGCCGATCGGGGTCAGCGAAGCGATCCCGAGCAGTACGAATCCCATGTGGCCGACGCTGGAAAAGGCGATCAGGCGTTTCAGGTCGCGCTGCGCGAGGCAGGCCAGCGCCGCGTAAATGATCCCGATGACGGCGAAGGTTCCCAGCCAGGGCGCCCATAACCGGGCGCCGTCCGGCAGGATGGGCAGCGCGACTCGGACAAAGCCATAGGTGCCCATTTTCAGCAGGACACCTGCGAGCAACACCGACCCGACCGTTGGTGCCTGGGTGTGGGCGTCCGGCAGCCACGAATGCAGCGGCCACATGGGTGTCTTGACAGCGAAACCGATGGCCATCGCGAGGAACGCGATGATTTGCACGGTCCGGTTCATCCCCGAGCCGGCGGTCAACGCGACCATGTCCAGCGTGCCCGTCTGAACAGCGACGATGAGGATACCGACCAGCAGGAAACCAGATCCGAGCAAGGTGTAGAGGATGAATTGATTCGCCGCGGGTCGTCGCCGTGATCCGCCCCATCCGGCGATCAACGAGTACATCGGGACCAACACCAGCTCGAAGGCGACGAAGAACAGCAGCAGGTCCAGCGCGATGAAGGTGCCCAGCGTGCCGACTTCCATGAGCAGCACCAAAGCGACGAAGGCGCGGGGCCGCTCGGGCCGGCTCGCCCGCGGCATCAGGTAGGCCGTGCAAAGAAAAGTCAGCAGAGCGGTGAGGACGATGAGTGGCAGTGAGATGCCGTCGAGGCCGAGGTGGAAGCGGCTCCCGAGCTCCGGGATCCACGGTTTGTCGACCTGGAACTGGATTTTTCCCGAGAGGTGGAAAAGCGCGATCACCGCGACTGTGTCGGCGAGCACCGTCGCGGTGGTGATTACGCCCATGAGAGTTGCCCATCTTTCCGGCAACAGCAGGGTGAAAAGACAGCCGGCGGTGGGTACGAGCAGCAACAGGACGGTCAGCCAGCCGGTCATCATCGCAGCACCACCAGACCGAGGGCGAGCAGCGCGGTGCCGGCCAGCATGCCGGTCAGGTACGCCTGCAGGTTTCCGTTCTGCGCCAGCCGAAGTACGGCTCCCAGTCGACCGGCGGCACGGCCGGTGCCGGTGACTGTGCGGCTGATCGCCCGGTCGTCAAAGCGGGCAACCGTACGGGAAAGCTGCATGACTGCTGGCAAACGGTCCGGTCCGCTCGTACATCGTGTCGGTTCCAAAGGCGCTGGCCAGCAGCGGCCGCGCGGCGCCCAGCAGGGCGGCCGGATCGCCGGCCGATCGCAGCCGCCATGGCACGTACGCGGCGATGATGCCCGCGGTGACCAGGACCGCGGATTCGGCCGCGACGAACGGATCCGGGAGCAGCTCAGGGACGTAGCGCACGGCAAGACCGAGCAACAGGGCCGTACCGGCCAGCCCGACCAGCGGCGCGGCCATGCTCGGCCCCGGATCGCCCATGACCGTTTTCGTCCGCTCGCCGAAGAAGATCAGCAGCCATGCTCGGGTGGCGTAAGCGGCGGTGACCACGGTGGTGAGCATCGTGCAACCGACGACGAAGACAGCAGTCGCAGGGGACACCACCGAGCTCGGCTGGGCGGCCGCTGCCAGAATGGCGTCCTTACTGAAGAATCCGGCCGTCGGTGGCACCGCGGCCAGCGCCGCCCAACCGATGGTCATGCAGACGCAGGTCAGCGGCGGCATGGTGCGGCGCAGGCCGCCCATCCGGGCCAGAAGAGTGCTGCCGACCGCGACGATCACCGTGCCGGTGGCCAGGAAGAGCAGTGCTTTGAAGGCTCCGTGGGAAATCAGGTGTGCGATGGCGGCCAGCCGGCCGCCGACGGCCAGCGCGGCGAGCATCAGCCCCACCTGGCTGATGGTCGAATAGGCCAGCAACCGCTTGAGATCTTCGGCCGCGAGGGCCGCGAGAGCTGCGCCGACGGCGGAGATTCCGGCCAGCACCGCGAGAACTGTGAGGGCGGCCGGCGCGGCGAGGAAAACCGGGTAGAGCCGGGCCACCACGTACGAGCCGGCCGCCACCATGGTGGCCGCGTGGATCAGCGCGCTCACCGGGGCCGGGCCGGCCATCGCGTCGGGAAGCCAGCCGTGCAACGGAAACTGGCCGGCCTTCGCGACCACGCCGAGAGTCAGGAGCACGGCCGCCAGCAGCACCAGACCGGCCGGCAGCCGCGGCACAGCGGCCAGCACTGTGGAGATCCGGAATGAACCGGCCGCGAAGCCCAAGGTGAAAATGCCGAACAGAAAGCCGACATCGCCCACTCTGGTCATCAGGAATGCCTTGATGGCGGCAGTTGTGTTCTTTCGTTCCTCCCACTGGTGCCCGATCAACAGGTACGAGCAGAGGCCCATGATTTCCCAGCCGACATACAGCACCATCAGGTCGGAGCCCAGCACCACGAGCAGCATTGCCGCGGTGAACAAGGAAACCATGGCCGCGTAAGAGCTGTGCCTGACCCGTACATATCGGAGGGAGAACACCTGGATGGCCAGCGCCACCGCCGAAACCATCACCGCGACGGAGGCCGACAGCGTGTCGACCCGTACGCCAGCGGTGATCGCGATGCCTCCGGTAGGGGTGAGGGGAACCGCGTAGTCGACGGCCTGGGGCAGCGAAGATATCATCACCAGCAGGAAAACTGAGGCAGCGGTCGCCGCCAGGGTGCCGGTGACGGCGATCGCACCCGGGCCGCCGGGCACCTGGGAGCCGTGCAGGAGCCCGACGGCCGCGGCGATCAGCGGCGCCAGCACGGCGAACGCGGCCAGCGCCGCGATCAGGTCGTCCGCCTTCATCACGAGGCTCTGTCCACGGTCGCCGGGTCTCGGTCGGCGTGATCTCGTACGGCGTCGATGGCGATCGTGCCGTGGTTTCGGTACACCAGCAGCACAATGGCGAGGCCGAGACCCAGCTCGGCGGCCGCGATGGCGATCACGAAAAGTGCGAGGACCTGACCGGACCGCAGCCGATCGTGGTGCAGAAGGTCGAAAGCCACCAGGTTCAGGTTGACCGCGCCGAGCATCAGCTCGATGGACATCAACACCAGGATGGCATTGCGGCGTACGAGAACTCCGTAGACGCCGACGGTGAACAGGGCCGCGGAAAGAGCGATCGCAAGAGCGAGATGCATTACCGTCTCCCGGCGCCGATGGCCGGCCCACGGCCGCTGCTGGAACGCGCCAAAACCGGCCGGTCCGAGCGGCCGGTCTTGGCGCGGGTCAGGACCACTGCCGCGACCAGAGCGGCGAGCAGCAGCAACGAAAGCAGCTCGAAAGGCAGTACCCAGAACCGGAAAAGGGCCGTGCCGAGCACTTTCGCGGATCCGGCCGAGCTGGCGCTGAGCGGAAGATACGTCGACCAGAACGGGCCGATCGCCGTGCTGGCCAGCAAAGCACCGACGGCGAGCGCGACCGTGCGGGCCGGCCAACGATTCCGGGTGTCCACATCGGACGATGGACCGGTCGGAGAGCGGGTGAGCATGATGCCGAACAGCAGCAGGACCACGATCGCGCCGACGTAGATCAGCACCTGCACCCAGGCCACGATTTCGGCGGTCAACAGCAGGTAACAGGCTGCCAGGGCGGCGAAACTGACCACTAGCCAGAGGGCCGCGTGCACCAACTGTTTGGTCGTCACCACCGCCACCGCAGCCGCCAGCATCAGTAAGCCGAAGCCAAGGACGGCGACATCGAGGCCGGTCATGAGGGGACCGTGGGCAACCAGGAGGCAAGCACGTCCCGCTCCTGGAGCAGCTCGGATACATCATCGGTGGCATAAGAAAACTCTCGGCGACCAGAACAACGCGTCGAAGGGGCAGACCTCAATGCAGATGCCGCAGTACATGCACAGCGAATAATCGATCGCGAACCGGTCGAGCGAGTTCGTCGTACGCGCTCGGCCGCCTTCGACCTGGGGTGGCGCGGTCTCCTTGTGCGACTCGATATAGATGCACCAGTCCGGGCATTCTCGCGCGCACAGCATGCAGGAGGTGCAGTTTTCCGCTAGTAGTGCGATAACTCCGCGGCTGCGTGAGGGGAGGTCGGGCTCCGCGTGTGGATACTGCCGGGTTACTGATCGGCGCACCATCGTCCGCGCCGTGATCAGCAGCCCGTGCACCAGGCCGGTCCCAGGTACCCGCATCTCACCCCACCACCCTCACCACGCCGGTCACGGCCAGTTTGGATCAGTGCCAGCGGAACCAGGACTTTCCACGCCAGCTGTTGAAGTTGGTCCGCGCGCAGCCGGGGATAGGTCGCGCGCATCCAGATGACCACAAAGGACAGTGCGAAGGTTTTGAGCAGCATCCAGAGCCAGCCGAGCTGCTGTTCGTACGGGCCGCGCCAACCACCGAGGAAAAGGGTCGCGGTCAACGCACATAGCACCACGATGCCGGCATATTCGGCCAGCAGGAAGAAGGCGAACCGCAGGCCGGTGTATTCGGTGTAAGGGCCCATGATGATCTCGCTGTCGGCGACCGGCATGTCGAATGGCGGCCGGTGCAGTTCGGCGAGTCCGGCGGTAAAGAAGACCACCGCGCCGATGCCCTGCCAGCCGAGCCACCACAGCGACCAGGCCGCAACGATGCCAGGCAGCGAAAGGGTGCCGGCGGCCATCGCGACCGATCCGGCCACCAGCACCAGCGGTAGTTCGTAGGCCATCAGTTGGGCGGCGGACCGCATGCCGCCGAGCTGCGCGTATTTGTTTCCGCTGGCCCATCCCGCCATCACCGCGCCCAGCACGCTCACGCCCATCGCCGCCAGTACGAACAAAAGTCCGGCGTCCAGGTCGACGCCCAGCAAGCTCGGCCCGAGCGGGATGACCACCAGGATGACCAGGTACGGCAGTAAAGCGAGCGCCGGCGCGAGCGAGAACATCGCCCTGTCGGCGCGGTCGGGCAGCACGTGTTCCT
The DNA here is from genome assembly GCF_010993775.1 of Fodinicola feengrottensis. Lineage (GTDB taxonomy): Bacteria > Actinomycetota > Actinomycetes > Mycobacteriales > HKI-0501 > Fodinicola > Fodinicola feengrottensis. The sequence continues at coordinate 145,761 of NZ_WOTO01000001.1, forward strand.
TCTGGACGAACTTGACGCCGTCGGCGACCAGTTGGGCCCAGCCGTGAAACCGGCCGGCCTCCATCGGACCGAGCCGGGCCTGCATGTGCGCCATCGCCTTGTGCTCGAGCTGGCCAACCAGCAGCGGCAGCACCAAAAACCCGGTCAACACGGCGGCCAGCCGGATCCCGATCGTCAGCACGGCCATCATGTCGTACCGCAGGTGGAGCCGCCCCACTCGTCGGGCTTCGGTACGCCGAGCGGAAGTTTCGGGCGTCTACGGCCGCGAGTTTCGCTGGCGGACTGGCCCGGATCCACCGCTCCGGGCCATTGTTTGACCACTCGGGAGGCGAGCACGAAGCTCTTCTTCAGCGGACAACCTTCGAAAACCGTCGGGCAGCAGCAGCGGCCGCGGGTAGGGATGGCCGTCAAAGCGAACCCCAAACATCTCATGGGTTTCTCGTTCATGCCAGTTAGCGCCCCGAAAGATTCCGCTGGCGGTCGGCAGCACAGGCCAGCCCGGTGGCAGCAGAGTGCGGACCAACAGGTGGTGTCGACGGGTACGGGACCACAGGTGAGCCCGCACCGAAAGGCCGTTCTCCAGTTCGTCGACGGCGGAAAGCCAGTCAAAATACGTACAGCCAAGATCGTCACGGGCGTACGTGAGCGCCTCGATCCACTGTTTTGGTTCGACATCCAGGACAAGCAGGCCGTGGCTGACGCTGGTCGCGTCCGGGCCGAACCGATCGGCGAGGTGGTCGGTCAGGCGGCCCGTCACGGGACCGGGTCCCGATATCGGTCGCCGAGCGTCTCGGCCGCGATCTTCTTCTGCAGCAGGACAATGCCCTGAAGCAGTGCTTCCGGTCGAGGTGGGCATCCCGGTACGTACACGTCGACCGGCACGAGCTGGTCGACGCCTTTGGTGACGCAGTACGAATCCCAGTACGGGCCGCCGGAGTTGGCGCAGGAGCCGAACGAAATCACGTACTTCGGCTCCGGCATCTGGTCGTACAACCGCCTGATCGCCGGTGCCATCTTGTCGGTCACCGTGCCGGAGACGACCATCAGGTCGGCCTGGCGCGGGCCGGGCGCGAACGGAATCACGCCGAGCCGAATGAAATCGTGCCGGCTCATCGAGGTGGCGATGAACTCGATCGCGCAGCAGGCCAGCCCGAAGTTGAAGCACCACAGCGAATACCGGCGGCCCCAGTTCAGGACGAACTTGATGGGTTGTGGCACCTGCGCGGCGAGCCCGGCCCGTCCGGCCGGCGGCCCGACGCCCGGGCTGGGCAGGTCGGTCGATCACACCCATGACAGCACCCCTTTTCGCCAGGTGTAGCAGATGCCAGTGGCCAGCACACCGAGGAAGACGAACATTTCCAGCAGCGTGGCGGTGCCGAATCCGACGGTGGCCAAGATGGTGGCCCACGGGAAGACGAAGACGGCGTCGACGGCGAAAACCACGTACAGATAAGCGAAAACGTAATAGCGAATGTACGACTGTGCCCAGCCGCCGTCGGTGGGCTCGACACCGCATTCGTAGGTGCTTTGCTTTCCTGGCGAGGGGCGCGAAGGCCGCAGCAATGCGTTGGCGCCGAAGCTGGTGGCCACGAATCCGATGCCCAGCACGATCAGGAGCCCGACGAGCGCGTATCCGCTGAAATAGTGATCCACCGCGTGCACCTCCCTGGCCGGACCTGATTCCGTGTGCCGCCTGACGGGGCGTTCATGGAAGATAAGCCGTGCGACCATCGCACTGTCCATCAGGAGTTCGCAGCTGACACTGAAGCGCAAACCTCGGTTTCGGGTTCACCCGTGGGCCTCCCCCGTTTGGGGGGATGAACGCCGCTTGATCGCTGGTAAGGTGGTCCATTCCAGGTCGAGTTTTGCTTATCTGAAAGGCATTTTCCCGGGAAATTTATCGTAGCCACGGTGGCTTCACGGCGTTGGGAGGCCATCGATGGGCGTACGAATGCGGGCCGAACCCGTACTCAGCCTGACCGAGGCGGTGGGGTCGCTGCCGGATTATCTTGCTGTCGGCGGTGGTGCTGGGCTCGCGCTGGTCCGCGAGCTCAGCCCGGACCAAGTCATCGCGCGAGTCCGTGAGTCCGGGTTACGCGGTCGTGGTGGCTCGGGCTTTCCGTCCGCCCCGAAGTGGGAAACCCTCCGTTCGACCGGACGGGCCGGCTACCTGACCTGTGGGCTGGCCGATGGCGAGCCTGGCACTTTCAAGGACCGGTTCATTCTCCGGCGCAATCCCTACCAAGTGGTGGAGGGGATGATGATCGCCGCGGCGGTGCTGGAAGTGGCCGGCGTTTTCGTGGTGATCGACAGGAGTTACCGGACCGAGATCATCGCGCTGCGCCGGGCACTGTCGGAAATGACCGCCGACGGGTTGCTCTCGGCGGCGTCGTGGTGCGATGGGTGCTGGACCCGGATCGGGATTCCTCCATCGGAGAAAGGTGCCGCGCAGGGGGTACTCACAATGTCGAGACCCTGGCGCACCTGCCGAGCATCCTGCGCCGGGGCAGCGAATGGTTCCGGTCGGCCGGCACCGAGAACTCTCCCGGAACAACGGTTTTCACTGTCTGTGGGGACGTACGGCTGCCTGGAGTGTACGAGCTGCCGCTTGGGTTGCCGTTGACGGTGCTGTTGGATCTGGTTTGCGCCGGCGCTGCGAACGGCGGTCGCATCAAAGCGGTGTTCCCGGGAGCGTCGGTGGCTCCCGTGCCGGCGTCACGGTTTGACACCCCGCTGGATTTCGACCAGCTGCGGGCCGTCGGGTCGGGGCTGGGCTGGGCGCCGCGGGCTTCATAGCGTACGACGACTCAGCCTGCGTAGTGGCGGCGACCCGGCTGCTGGCTCGTGACCAGTGCCCAGAGACCTCCGAGATCCTGCAAAAGATCGAGGCCGGCGACGCAAACGTAGCCGATTTACTGACGCTGCGGTCCAAAGGCCGGATGGTGGCCGGCGCGTTGGCCGCTTTTGAGGATGAGTTCGTGGCGCATCTGGGTCGCGGTTGCCCGCATCCGCGACAGCTGGAGAGGCCGAAACTGGTGGACTTCGATGAGGAGCGGGACTGTACGGTGAAGAGTTGAGGTTGGCACGATGATTCCTGATGGTGCGCAGAAGCATCGGTGGCCACGATGGAGTCGCTGGGCTACCTGCGGAGGTCATCGTGAGTGATCGTTGGAATGCCGGCGTTATCCCGTACGCCGAGATGGGCTACTGGCAACCGGACTACCAGCCGAAACCGTCGGACATTCTGTGCGCTTTCCGGATCAGCCCACAGCCCGGCGTCCCCCTCCGGAGGAGGCCGGCGCGGCCGTCGCGGGAGAGTCGTCCACCGCGACGTGGACGGTGGTGTGGACCGACCGGCTCACCGCATACGAGCACTACCAGGCCAAGTGCTATCGGCTGGAAGCGGTGCCGGGCGCGCCCGACCAGTTCATCGCGTATATCGCCTATGACATCGATCTTTTCGAAGAAGGCTCGATCGCGAACCTGACCTCCTCGATCATCGGCAACGTCTTCGGTTTCAAGGCCCTGCGGGCGTTGCGACTGGAGGACATGCGGATTTCCCCGCACTACCTGAAATCGTTCCAAGGACCCGCGCATGGCATCGTGATGGAGCGGGAATACCTGAGCAAATACGGCCGGCCACTGCTGGGCGCCACCACGAAGCCCAAACTCGGCCTCTCGGCCCGAAACTACGGCCGGGGGTGGTGTTCGAGGCGCTGCGCGGCGGGTTGGATTTCACCAAGGACGACGAGAACATCAACTCCCAGCCGTTCATGCGCTGGCGTGATCGCTATCTCTACTGCATGGAGGCGGTCAACCGGGCCCAGGCCGAGACCGGCGAAATCAAGGGCCACTACCTGAACGTGACCGCCGCGACGATGGAGGACATGTACGAGCGGGCCGAGTTCGCTCGCGAGCTCGGCACTGTCGTGGTGATGGTCGACCTGACGATTGGCTATACCGCGATTCAGTCCATGGCCAAATGGGCCCGCCGCAACGGAGTGATCCTGCATCTGCACCGAGCGGGCCACGGCACGTACACCCGGCAGAAGAACCACGGCGTGAGTTTCCGGGTGATTGCCAAGTGGATGCGGATGGCCGGCGTCGACCATATTCACGCCGGCACCGTGGTGGGAAAACTCGAAGGCGACCCGAACATTGTCGCCGGTTTCTACGACACTTTGCGACTCGATCATGTTGCCGCTGATCCTGTGAAGGGTCTCTATTTCGACCAGGACTGGGCATCCATGCCCGGCACCATGCCGGTCGCCTCCGGCGCATTCACGCCGGCCAGATGCACCAGCTGCTGCACTATCTGGGCGAGGACGTGGTGCTGCAGTTCGGCGGCGGCACCATTGGCCATCCGATGGGCATCGCGGCCGGTGCGACCGCGAACCGGGTCGCGTTGGAGGCGATGGTCAAGGCTCGCAACGAAGGCCGGGACTATTTCGCCGAGGGCGACGACATCCTTCGAGCCGCCGCCAAGAAAAGCCGGGAGCTCGACGTCGCGCTGGCGACCTGGGGGGACATCACCTTCACCTACGCGTCGACCGACACCCCGGATGTCATGCCCACCCCGACGATCTAAGGACGGAAGATGCGCATCACCCAAGGCACGTTTTCCTACCTGCCGGACTTTTCCGATGACGAGATCATCGCCCAACTTGAGTACGCGCTCCAGGAAGGGTGGCCGATTTCGGTGGAGTTCACCGACGATCCACACCCGCGCAACACCTATTGGGACATGTGGGGCCTGCCGATGTTCGACCTGGTCGATCCCGGCTGGAGTGCTGCTGGAGATCAATGCCTGCCGCACCGCGCACCCGGACCGTTACGTACGGGTCAACGCGTACGACGCGCGGCTCGGCCGGCAGACGGTGGCGTTGTCCTTCCTGGTCCAGCGGCCGGTCGAGGAGCCCGGTTTCCGGTTGGAACGGCAGGAAACAGCGGACCGCCGCATCGCTTACACGAACTACAGCTACGCCACCGGCCGCCCCGCCGGCGACCGCTACCAGCCGGGTTGATCGTGCTGGAACCGATGGGGCGGGCCGCCGAAGCCGTATCGCGACAGGGATTCGCGATGCGATCTGGTGGCGCGCCGGCACCGGAGAGCGTTCTCGACCCGCATGAGCGGGTGGATCTCGCCGAGTTGCTCGCCGAGTCGGGGTTGACCGACCTGTTGACGCGGCTGGACCGCGAGTTGGTGGGGCTGCGGCCGGTGAAGTCCCGGATCCGGGAGATTTCCGCGCTGTTGCTGGTGGATCGGCTGCGGGAGCGCTTTGGCATCGACACCGCCCGGCCGAACCTGCACATGTGTTTCACCGGCAACCCGGGCACCGGCAAGACCACGGTGGCCTTGCGGATGGCCGAACTTCTGCGGCTGATCGGATACCTGCGCCGCGGCCATCTGGTGGCCGTCACTCGCGACGATCTGGTGGGGCAGTAGTATGTTGGCCACACCGCGCCGAAAACCAAAGATGTCATCAAGCGCGCGATGGGCGGAGTGCTTTTTGTCGACGAGGCCTATTATCTTTACCGTACGGACAACGACCGTGATTACGGCCAGGAGACAATCGAGATCCTCCTGCAGGTGATGGAAAGCAACCGGGACGACCTGGTGGTGATCCTGGCCGGCTACGCCGACCGGATGGATGTCTTCTTCCAGTCCAATCCGGGCATGGGATCGCGGATCGCGCACCACCTCGACTTCCCGGACTTCACGGTGGATGAACTGGTCCGGATCGGCTTGCTGATGGCGGACCAGCTGGGATACCGATTTTCCGGACCGGCGTTGCCAGTGTTGCGGGAATACCTGGAAAGGCGGCGCGGTCGGCCGCTTTTCGCCAATGCCCGCAGCGTACGCAACGCGGTGGAGCGGGCCCGACTGCGGCACGCCGGCCGGCTGCTCGCCGCCCCCGGCTTGGTCGGCCGCGCCGAGGTGACCACCCTGTTGCCGGAAGACCTGTTGGCCAGCAGGGTCTTCGAGACCGGGAGCGCGCGATGACGACAAATGCCCGCCTGCGTACGCTGGTGGAATTGGCCGATACCGGCTCCGTCCGTGTCGCCGCCCAACGGCTCTTCGTCAGCGCGAGTCGTCGGTATCGGCCGCGATAGGCGCGCTGGCCGTGATGTTGGCGTTCCGTTGGTGGAAAAACAGGGTCGCGGGATCCGGCTCACCGCGGCCGGGCAGGTTTACGCACGTTATGCGCGGACAATCCTGGGCACGTACGAGCAGGCGCTGGCGGCGGCCCGCAGCCAGCATTGTTCGGAGACCGGCATGGTGCGGATCGGCGCCGCAACTACCGCTGGCGAACACATTTTGCCCCATCTGCTCGCCTCTTTCCGGGTGGCCTACCCGCGGGTGGAGATCGGGTTGGAGGTGGCTCGGCGGAGCCAGGTATGGGAGATGCTTGAGCACCGGGAGACCGATCTCGCGGTGGCCGGCCGGCCACCGCGACGGCTGCCCGTACGGACCAGGGCGGTGCGTACGAACGATCTGGTCGTGGTGGGATCCCCAGCTGTCGCTGAGAAGTTCGTGGCCGAGGAGGCGACCTGGTTGCTGCGTGAGGACGGCTCCGGCACCCGGGCCGCCTGTCTCGAACTGTTGACGACGCTGGACCGGATGCCCGGTGTGCTCACGCTCGGCTCAAATGGGGCCGCGGTGGCCGCCGCGGTGGCCGGACTTGGGGTGACCCTGGTGTCGCGCGACGCGGTACGGGTGCGCTGTGCCGCGGCGGAGTTGGTGGAGCTGCCGATGGCGGGAACGCCGATGAACAGGCCCTGGCACGTGGTGACCCACGTGGAGATTTCGCCGACCACGCGGCTGATGCTGCGGCATTTGCTGGCGGATCCGACCGACGGATGGCAGCGGGCCCGAATATCGCCGGCTGGGCCATAGCTACGGAACGAAAATGCGCAAAAGTCTAGTAGTGGCGGCGCTGGTAGGCATTCAGAGAGCGCTCGTCCAGCGCGAGCACTTTACAGACGGCGGTCAAAAAGGCCACGGTAGGGCCCTGGACACCCTGTTCTACCTTGCGCAGCAGCCAAATGCTCACGTTCGCGCGGGTCGCGAGCTCGCGTTGGCTGAGGCCTTGGGCCGTCCGAGCCGCGGCGATCCGGCGTCCGACGACCCTGGTGCGTTCATCCATCCTGGTCCCGTCCGATGCGTGAGAAGTGGTCAGCACGGGTTTCCCGGTTGACGACTTTCTCCATTTATCGAGACTCGTCGAGCATATGGTAGAGCAAAATCAGCTGGGTGATGGCCAACGGCTCACTGCGCTCGCCGTTGGCGAGGTGGCCCAGCGTGTGGATAGGGTCGCCCGGTTCCAGGCCCAACTGGGCCCAGATCGCTTTTTCCACCTCCTGGCTGTCCTCTCGCGGCGCGTAGCCGTGAATATGCAGGGCATCGACCGGACGTCCGTTTTCTTCGCGATCCAGCTTGAGATGAATTGTCCAGCGACGATCCCCGGCCAACACCTTGCTGAGGTCCGGATGTCGGATAGTGGGGCGAAGCAACAACTTCGCGGACAGTGGGGTGCCAGGTGGATCTTCGCGCTCGCTGATCGGCGCGAACCGGACGACCACGTCGGCGTACTCGCGTTGCGGGCGGATGAAGTCCGCGGACTCCTGCTCGCGGCGCTGCAACTCGGCCTCGACCTGATGTTTGTCGTACCCTCGTTTTCCCACGCCGCGGTCGATTTTCCAGCGCCGCCGGATCTCCTCGGGCGGGTCCAGGTAGACGGCGATGTCGAAGCAGGCCCGCGCGAGCTTGGTATGCAACGGAAGCAACCCCTCGGCGATCACGAAATCGCCTGGACAGACCAACTCCGGGCGGGCCAGCTGGCCGGTTCGGTGGTCGTACACAGGTTTCAGAATCGGTTCACCAGTGGCCAGCAGTTGCAGGTGCTGCTCCATGATGCCGATGTAGTTACAGTCCGGGTGCAGCGCGGTGAACGGCAGTTTTCGGCGTTCTTCGCGGTCATAGCGGTGATAGTCGTCCACGCAGATGGTGGTGACCCGGCCCGGCCCGAGAAGGGTGGCGAGGCCACCGCTGAGAGTGGTTTTGCCGGCCGCGCTGTCGCCGGCGATGGCGATCATGACCGGCCGCCGCGCCGGAGCCCGGACCGCCGTCGCCCTCGCGATCCGTTGCAGCCGCAGGACCCGGTCCGGCATCGAGCCTCCTTCGGGGGTCGCGCTGCTTTTTGAGGCTATCCGCGGTTGATCGGTCCGGCATCCCCCCGGATGGTGAGTGGCGAGGGGAAGTCCGCGCTTTTGTACGTCTTGCCACCTTCCGGACAGGGCTTAAACTTCCGGCATGCCTCAGCCGCTGCGGCTCGTCCTGGTCGACGACCATGAGATGGTCCTCGAGGGCATCAAGGCCGTCCTCGCGCGGTTTCGCGGTCGCGTACGGGTGCTCGCGCAGGCGGTGTCCGCGGACCAGGCGGAGGCGTTGGTGGCGACGCTGGATCCGGACGTGGTGGTCGCGGACGTACGGCTGCGGGGTCACAGCAGCGGGCTCGACCTGTGCCGCCGGCTGGTCCTGGCCGCGCCCCAGCGGCGGGTGGTGTTGCTCAGCGCGTACGACGATGAACAATATCTGTTCCAGGCGATCCGGGCCGGCGCGGCCGGCTATTTGCTGAAATCGATTGGCGGGGAGGAACTGGTCCGCCAGCTCGAGCGCGCCGCCGAGGGTGAAACGGTGGTGGACCCGACGATGGCTGGCCGCGCGGTGGGCGTCGGCGGCGCGGCTGCAGGCCGGCGAGTTCTGGCCGGGCGCGCATCTTGTCTCTCACCCAACGAGAAAGCGAGGTGCTGGGCTATCTGGTGACCGGGATGTCCAACCGGGCCATCGCGATGGAACTGGTGCTCGCCGACGAGACGGTGAAGAGTCATGTACGTTCGATTTACCGCAAACTGGAGGTGGGGGACCGGGCCAGCGCGGTCGCGGTCGCCCTTCGGGAAGGAATTTTCCGGTGACAGCAGAAGTTTTCCGCACGCCTGACGAGCGCTTCGAGAATCTGCCGGGATGGCCGTACGAGCCGCGCTATGTCGACGTGGACGGCCTGCGGATTCATTACGTCGATGAAGGCGCCGGCGACCCGGTGGTGTGTTTCCACGGCGAGCCGACCTGGTCCTATCTCTATCGGAAAATGATTCCGCCGCTGGTTTCCGCGGGACACCGGGTGATCTGTTTCGACTACGCCGGATTTGGCCGGTCCGACAAGCCAACCGATCGAGGCTGGTACACGTACGACAGGCACAGCGCCATCGCCGCCGCCGTGCTCGGACCGCTGGAGCTGCGCGCCGCCACTGTTGTCGTACAGGACTGGGGCGGCCCGATCGGGTTGCGGTGGGCGGTGGACAACGACGATCGGGTGAGCCGGCTGGTCATCCTCAATACCGGACTGTTCACCGGGCGGGTGAGCAGGGGATTCCTCGCCTGGCGGGGGATTTCGCCGCCCGGAATCCGGATTTGCCGGTGGGATCCGTGCTGCAGGGTGCGACGGCCACCGAGCTTGCCGATGACGTGGTGGCCGCGTACGAGGCACCGTTCCCGACCGTGGAGTCCAAGGCCGGCGCCGCGGAGTTTCCTTTGCTGGTCCCCACCGAGCCGGGTGCGGCCGGCGCGACCGAGATGGCCGCCGTGCAGGAATCGTTGGGACGGTGGGAGAAACCGGCGCTGATCGCGTTCAGCGACTCGGACCCGGTCTTCCCGTACCCGAAATCCGGCACTGTTTTCACCGACCTGATCCCTGGCGCCGGCGAGCAGGTACGAATCGAAGGGGGCGCGCGCATTTCCTCCAAGAAGACCAAGGAGAGAAAATCGCCGCTCACCTCCTGGAATGGCATTCATAATTCGCAGACAGACCACTAAGCCGGGAGTGTCATTTTGAAGGTGGCCGAATAGTCCGTGCCGGTTTTTTGTGGGTGAGCTGCGCGGACGGCATCGCTGGTGGCCCGGTGCAGGTGACCGTTTGGCCCTCCGACACATCGGGACAGGTGAAGGCATCCAGGGCCGGGGCCGCGGCGCCGACGGACAGCAGCGCCTTCTGGGCGATCGACCACACCGCGTATTTCGCTGGAATTCCGTCCTGCAGGGTGACGTCGTCGCTGACGGTGCCGTCGGCGGCGACCGGAAATCCCCATTTATACTCAGTGTTGGAGACCACATACGTGTATTTGCCAGAGGTCCTTTTGCCGACCAGGACGGACCCGGTCGCGTAGCCATAACGACCGTTTCCGTCCCGGAGCCGGCAATGCCATTCGTGGTCGGCCGATGGTGTTTCGCAGCAGACCGCGGTGACCGTGGTGTGCTGGTATGCGGGCAGTTGCTGGGAAAGTTGACGTTCGCTTTCGGTCTTGCTGGGCACGCTGGGTGATTTGCTCCAGATCACGTACGCGATGACCGCGACCACCGCCACCACGGCGCCGATGGCGATGGACAGCAGGGTCTTTCGCGGCGAACTCGGGCTCATCTGGTCAAGGTAGCAACCCTGGGCTAAGGACAAGTTTGCCGCGGAGGCCGCCTTTCGCGGTGAGTTCGTGGGCCACCGCGATGTCGGCCAGCGGCAGGGTTTCCTGGATCCGCAACGTGATCCGGCCGGCATCCACCAGAGCGGCGAGCTCGGCCAGCCGGCCGCCGTCGGCGAAGACCTCCTGGACGATGACGGTGGTGGCGCGCAGCGGCGGCGGCGCGAAGGGGGCTACCAGGGCGACGAAGGTGCCGCCGCCGCGCAGGGCTTCGTGGGCCGGTACGCCGACCACCGCGGCGTCAATGACCGCGTCCACCCCCGCCGGGGGCGAGCCGGCGTACGGCGGCTGGCGAAAAGACCTTCCGGGGTACGAAGTCGGTGGCGCCGAGGTCGCGTACCAGCCGCTCGTCGTCGGCGACCGCGATCGTACGGATGCCGCGCAGCGCGGCCAGTTGCAGCACGACCCCGCCGACGCCGCCACCCGCGCCGGTCACGAGCACTGTCTGGCCGCGGTGCAAGCCGGCAAGCCTCAGTGACCGGTCGGCGGTCAGCGCCATCAGGGGAAGAGCCGCCGCCTCTACGAGAGAGACGGTCGTCGGCGCCGGGGCGACCGCCGATTCGTCGAGTACGACGTAGTCGGCCTGCGTACCGCCGGCGGACAGCACGTCACGCAGCCCAACGACGGCGTCGCCGCTGGTGAACCGGCTCGCGCCAGGGCCGAGCGCGTCCACCTGGCCGGACACGTCCCAGCCGAGGTACGTCTGGGGTGCCGGCGCGAGCAACCCGGCCTGGGCGAGGGCTCCGTTGCGAGTGGAGATGTGTCGATCTTGTTGACGGCGGCCCCGGCTACCCGTACGCGGACCTGGCCGGGTCCGGGTTCCGGGTCGGCGACGGTGGCGATCTCTAGGACTTCCGGGCCGCCGAATCGGCGGACGAGTGTGGTTCTCATGACACGCACCGTAAGAAAGCTACGATCTGGTGGAAAGGACGCACTTCAAGGTGCGTAACCGACCCGGGAGGTCGACATGGCGACGCTGTCAGCGGCCGCCGGCGGGACGCCGAGAGCCGGGACTACAACGCCAACCTGGCCGAATGCCCTGGTCATCAGCTGTTGGCGACGCTCAGCGACAAGTGGGTGACGTTGGTGTTGAGCGCGCTCGCGGACGGCCCGCTGCGCTACAGCGGGATCTCCCGGATCGTGGCCGGCGCGAGCCAGAAGATGCTCACCCAGACGCTCCGCAAGCTCGAGCGTGACGGTCTCGTCGCACGTTCGGTCACCCCATCCGTGCCGGTACGGGTTGACTATGAACTGACGCGTTGGGCGAGTCGCTTCTGCCCGTACAACGTGCCATTAAGACGTGGGCCGAGACGCATATCGAGGACGTGGCGACGGCCCGCGAAGCGTACGACCAGCGCTGATCGGACGTGTGTTCGCACACTTCTCGGCCACGCTTACGCAACACAGTGTTCATTTGTCGTATCCTCAACCGTCAGTGCCGGACGGATCACCTGATGAGAGCACCGTCTGGATGAATGGTTGGCCTCGGAAGGTGTGAGATGGGCTTTTGCCTGGTCGTGTCCGATGACGTACGCGGCAGTGTTGCCGTTGTGCGCCGCATGAAGGCCGTTCCAGCCCGGTGACCGCCGTCCTCACCGCGACCGTCCCTGTTCGGGCCGAGGCGCCTCGTCAGCGCGCGCTCTTCGAGTCCGGGGCGGCCGCGCCGGCCCGGACACTCCTCGACATTTTCCGCGAAACGGTCGCACGGCACCCGACTGTGGACGCCATCGACGACGGCAAGACCGTCCTGACCTACCGACAGCTCGCCGACGAGGTCGAGGTCGTACGCGCGAGCCTCGCCGCCGCCGGTATCGGCACCGGCGAGCGGGTCGGCGTTCGGATCTCGTCCGGCCGCGCCGAGTTGTACGTGGCGATTCTCGCCGTCATCGCGGCCGGCGCGGCCTATGTGCCGGTCGACGCGACGACGACCCCGACGAGCGCGCCGAGCTGGTGTTCACCGAGGCCGGCGTGTGTGCGGTGCTGGGCGACAACGGCGCGATGGAGATCGTGGGCGCGCCGCTGGGCGGCGCCGCCGAACCGACCGTACGCGACGACGCCTGGATCATTTTCACGTCCGGTTCGACTGGCAAAAACCCAAGGGTGTGGCGGTCAGCCACCGGGCCGCGGCGGCGTTCGTGGATGCCGAGGCGCGGCTGTTCCTGACCGACGAGCCGATCGGCCCGGACGACCGGGTGCTGGCCGGCCTGTCGGTCGCGTTCGACGCGTCCTGCGAGGAAATGTGGTTGGCCTGGCGTTATGGCGCGTGCCTGGTGCCGGCGCGCGCGCTCGCTCGTACGCACCGGCGTCGACCTTGGTCCGTGGCTGGTCGCTCAGGGCATCACCATCGTGTCGACGGTGCCCACGCTCGCCGCGCTGTGGCCGACGGACGCGCTGGACGAGGTCCGGCTGCTGATTTTCGGCGGCGAGGCGTGCCCGCCTGAGCTGGCCGAACGGGTCGTCGTCGAGGGCCGCGAGGTCTGGAACACGTACGGACCGACCGAGGCGACCGTGGTCGCGTGCGCCGCCCAGCTGACCGGCGACGGTCCGGTCCGGATCGGCCTGCCGCTGGCTGGCTGGCAGCTCGCCGTGGTCGGCAACGACGGCGAGCCGGTGGCGATGGGGGAGACCGGCGAGCTGGTGATTGGCGGCGCCGGGCTGGCCCGCTATCTGGACGAGGCCAAGGACGCCGAGAAGTTCGCGCCGCAACGCGCTTTGGGCTGGCAGCGGGCATATCGCAGTGGCGATGTGGTACGAGCCGAGCCCGACGGCCTGCTTTTCGTTGGCCGCGCTGACGAACAGGTCAAGCTCTCGGCGGCCGGCGGATCGAGCTGGGCGAGGTCGACGCGGCTCTGCAGTCGCTGCCCGATGTCGCCGGCGCCGCTTGCGCGGTGCAGAAAACGCCTGCCGGCAACCAAATTCTGGTCGGGTATGTCGTCCCGCTGGGGAAGTCCTTCGATCAGGACGCGGCCGCCAAGCGGCTTCGCGAGCATTTGCCGGCCGCTTTGGTGCCGTTGCTCGCGGTTGTCGACGACCTGCCGACGCGTACGTCCGGCAAGGTCGACCGGGCCGCGCTGCCGTGGCCACTGTCCCATGTGGACACTTCGGGCCGCCGACCTGACACCCACCGAGGTCTGGCTGGCGGCCAGCTGGGCGGACATTCTCGGCATTGCGGTGAGTACGCCGAACGCCGACTTTTTTCTCCAACGGCGGCGGAAGTCTGACGGCCGCGCAGCTGGTCGCGCGGATTCGCGAACGGGCACCCGCAGGTCGCGATCGTCGACATTTACCAGAATCCGAAGCTGGGCGCGCTCGCTCGGGTGTTGGACGCCGACGACAGCGCACATGAGGCTCGTCGCGATGTCGCGCCGACCCCGCTCCGGACCGGCATTTTGCAGTCACTGCTGATGATTCCGCTGATGACCCTGGTCGGGTTGCGGTGGGCGGTGGTGGCCGCCGCGATCAGCAACGTGTTGCCGGTGGTCTGGGCGCCGTCGGTTTCCTGGTGGTGGATCGCGTTCGGCTGGCTGCTGCTTTTCAGCCCGCCTGGACGCATACTGGTCGCCGCTGGGACGGCCCGGCTGTTGCTCCGGGGTGTACGTCCCGGCACGTACCCGCGTGGCGGCTCCGTCCACTTGCGACTGTGGACGGCCGAGAAGCTGGTGGATCTGAGCGGTGTCACCAATGTCGCTGGTGCTTCGTGGATGACGCATTACGCGAAGGCGCTTGGCGCGAAGGTCGGCAAGGATGTCGATCTGCATTCGCCGCCGCCGGTGACCGGCCTGCTCAAGCTCGGTCGCGGTGCCGCGGTCGAACCCGAGGTCGACTTGTCCGGTTACTGGGTCGACGGGGATCGCGTTCATATCGGCAAAATCCGGATCGGCGCCGGGGCCCGCATCGGCGGTCGCAGCACCTTGCTCCCGGGCGTACGGATCGGCAAGGGTGCCGAGGTCGGCGCTGGCTCGACGGTTCGCGGCGCGGCGGCCGGCCGGACAGCGCTGGGCCGGCTCGCCGGCCGGTCGTACGACCGGTGGCAGCGGGATGAAGTGGCCGACCGCGACCAGCGAGCGGTCGCGTTTCTGGGCCGGAATGTACGGCGTGACCTCGCTGCTGCTCGGCCTCGTGCCGGTGGTCGCCGCGGTGCCCGCACTGGCGATTTTGGGTTGGTCGGTCTCGGGAACGACCACTGTGACGAGTGCGCTGGGCTGGGCGCTGGCTGCGGTGCCAGCTGCCACGGTCGCTTATTTTGTTGCGTACGCGCTGATCGTCGTGTTGATCGCGTACGCGGACTGAGCATCGGTCTGGTCGCCGGGTATCACCCCGTCCATGGGCGGCGGGCCTGGCAGGTGTGGGCGACCGAGCGGCTGATGGACCTCGCTCGGGTGGGGCTTTTCCCGCTCTACGCCAGCCTTTTCACGCCGGTCTGGCTGCGGCTGCTGGGCGCGAAGGTCGGTCGTGGCGTCGAGGCGTCCACGGTTTTGGCCGTGCCGAAGATGACCAAGGTCGCGGACGGCGCGTTTTTGGCCGATGACACGATGGTTGCCACGTACGAACTCGGCCACGGCTATCTGCACGTGGCGCCGGCCCGGATTGGCAAGCAGGCATTCCTTGGTAACTCCGGAATGACCGCCGCCGGTCGCGCGGTGCCCAAGAAAGGTCTGGTCGGCGTGCTGTCGTCGACGCCGGCCAACGCGAAGAAGGGTTCGTCCTGGCTCGGCATGCCACCGATCCCGTTGCGCCGCTCGGTCGACAAGACCGATGGCAGCCGCACTTTCCGGCCGCGCCGCCGGTTGAAGCTCGCCCGCGCCGCGGTGGAGCTGTGCCGGATCGTGCCGGTGATGTGCTCGACCGCGCTCGCGGTGCTCACCCTGGCGGCTCTGTTGGCACTGTCCAAGGTGGCCGTTTTCGGCGTCGCGGCCGTGCTCAGCGGCGTCGTTCTGCTGGCGGCCGGCGTTGTTGGTTCCGTGCTGACGACCGCGATGAAGTGGTTGCTGGTCGGGAAATTCCAGGCCACCGAGCGTCCACTGTGGAGCTCTTTCGTCTGGCGCAACGAGCTGGCTGACACGTTTGTCGAGGTCGTGGCGGTGCCCTGGCTGGTTGGCGCGCTCGGTGGTACGCCGCTGCTGCCGGCTTGGCTGCGTACGATGGGCGCCAAGATCGGCCGTGGCACCTGGCTGGAGACGTACTGGCTGCCGGAGTCCGATCTGGTCCGGCTCGGTGACGGCACCACGATCAACCGGGGGTGTGTTGTGCAGACGCACCTCTTCCATGATCGGATCATGCGCATGGACCAGGTCACGCTGGACGAGGGCGCGACGCTCGGACCGCACGGCATCGTGCTGCCGGGGGCGCGCATCGGTGCTCGTACGACGGTGGGTCCGGGCTCGTTGGTGACCCGCGGTGACGCGGTGCCGGCCGACTCGGCGTGGCTGGGCAACCCGATCTCGATCTGGTCGTCGGGTCGCGGGTGAGTCCGAAATCCCCACGGCCCGCGGTTCCGACCCCTGGCGCTGACCACTCGACCGATCCCTATCTTCCCGAGCACGGTAACGGCGGTTACCAGGTGGAGCATTACGCGCTCGACCTGGACTATCGGGTCGGGCCGAATCGGCTGGCTGGTCAGGCCAGCCTGACCGCGGTGTCGACGCAGCCGCCGCTCTCGCGCCTGAGCCTGGACCTGTCCGGGTTCCGGCTGGACCGCGTCGCGGTCGACGGCCGGGCCGCGAAATTCACTCGTACCGGGGGAAAAACTGCACATCCGCCGGCTCGCCCGGTGCCGGTCAACACCCGTTTCCAGGTCGACATTCGGTACGCCGGCAATCCCGCACCGGTGCCTGGCCGATGGGGGGACATCGGCTGGGACGAACTCACCAACGGATCTTTGGTGGCCAGCCAGCCCATTGGCGCGCCGTCGTGGTTTCCGTGCAACGACCACCCCAGTGACCGGGCCAGCTATCGGATCGCGGTGACGACGGACTCGCCGTATTCGGTGCAGGTAACGGGAAACCTGGTGTCGCGGCGGCGCGCGCGCGAGCACCACCACGTGGACGTACGAGCGACCGGAGCCGACTCCGTCCTACCTCATGAGTGTCCAAATTGGACAGTACGACGAGGTGTCGCTCGCGACCTCGCCGGTGCGCCAGCGGGCCGCTGTGCCGGCCCGGCTGCGCAAGCCTTTCGGTCGGGATTTTGGCCGACAGGAACAGATCATGAAGACGCTGGAGGGGTATTTCGGGCCGTACCCGTTCGGGGAGTACGTGGTGGTTGTTACCGACGACGCCCTGGACGACCCGATAGAGGCGCAGGGGATGTCGATTTTTGGCGCCAATCACGTGGATGGGCGGCGGACGTACGAACGACTGGCAGTTCACGAGCTGGCGCACCAGTGGTTCGGCAACAGTCTGACGGTGGCCGACTGGCGGCAGATCTGGCTGAACGAGGGCTTTGCCACCTACGCGGAGTGGCTCTGGTCCGAGGCGACCGGCGGCCGGTCCGCGGCGGCTCATGCCGGTGAATGGTACGACCGGCTTTCGGCCGGCCCGAACGACATTCTGGTCGCGGACCCGGGCGTTGACCGGATGTTCGATCCGCAGCTGTACAAACGCGGGGGCCTGACCCTGCACGCGCTGCGCCAGCGGCTCGGCGACGACCGTTTTTTCCCACTCGTACGCGACTGGGCCACCATGCGCCGGCACAGCCCAGTCACCACCGAACAGTTCACCACCTTCACCGAGGCGCATGCGGGCGAGTCACTGACCGACCTCTTCGCCGCCTGGCTGTGGACCAAACCGCTGCCCCTCTTCCCAGCTAGGTGACGAAAGTAAGCTGAGTTGTCAGCCTTTTGTCATGAATTCCTGGCTTTTCGGTAAGAAGTCTTGTCAGTCATGATTTGCCGGGTGAAAATCTGCGTGCCCACTCGGGTGAAATTCCCCGCGTACCTGTGGAGGACCAAGGTATGAAGGCAACGCCCCGCGTTCGTACGGCCGTAGTGGCGGCCCTGCTCGGCACCACCTGCCTGCTCAGCACCGGCATCGCGGCGCAGGCCGCCCCGGCTGGTGACCCCGGCTGCGGCTCGCCCGGCGACGCGCAGCAGGTCGACTACAAGCCGGTGTATTCGACGGTCAATGACGATGTCGCCAACGTCTACCTGTTTTACAGCCCTTCGACCAAATGTGTGATGGGTCGGGTCACCGGCGTGTACGAGCACGGAGAGGCGCCGGAGATCTGGCTCGACCGTGGCAGTCCCTCGAACTACACCGGGATGCTGGGCAAGGCCAGCATCATCTCGCCCAGCAATGTCGCGCAAACCGGCTGGTTCAACGACAACGGCGTGGTGGCGAGGGCCTGTGGTACGTCCGGTCCGGACGATCACGACATCACGTGCACGAAGTGGTACTAGTGTCCTGCCCCTTGGGTAGCCTGGAGATATGCACAACCGGCTGACCCTTCAGGTGCGTACACCGCCGGAGTCCCGTTGGACCGGTGTCGAGCTGCGGGTGCTGGTGGACGGGCGCGACGTGGTCGCCGACGTTTTCGAGGCGGGGCCGAACGGTGACCCGGACGAGCTGCTCGGGCCGCTGGCGCCCGAGCGGCTCTCGCGCGAGGTGCAGCTGGCCGAGGCGGACTGCACGGAGGGCTGCTGCGGCGCGATTTACGTCAGTGTCAAACGCGATGGCGACGACGTGGTCTGGGATGGCTGGCGGAACCCGGACGCGGTCGGCGTCGAGATCGGGCCGTTCCGCTTCGACGCCGAGCAGTAGTACGGCGCCGAGCTGGCCCGGGCCAACGGCGAGCGTGGCTGGGAGTGGCCCGGTCGTACGATCGCGCGCTTGGTTCGACAGGCGCTGGGCGACGACCCGGATGTGTTGGGGGAGTGGAACAGCAGCGTCGATTTCCTGCAGAGCCGGCCGTCCAGCCGGGCGGAGATCGAGCTGGTGTTCACCTCGCCGCCAGCCGAGACAGTCACCGAGTTCTACCGGATTTTCGAGCGAGCGATGGAACACCGGCAGTTCCGCCTCCGGCTGCCCGTTTCCGATGAACCGGTGATGGACCAGGCGCAGGGGATCGTGGATGCTCTCAGCGGGTCGGATCCCCGAGAACGAGCCGAAATCTGTGGCGGCTACGGCAACTCGATCATGTGACGACAGACGTCGGCCCGGGGAGCTGCGATGCGCCGATACCGAAACCTGCTGACAACCTGGGGTTCGTTGGAGAGTTGGTGCCGTTAGAACGGTGGTGGTGGGTATTCGTCGTTGGGTGTGACGTCGTACGTTCGTCCGGTGGGGCTGGTCCACAGGAATCGTCCTGGTGTGGGTTGGGTGACGGTCCAGCCGTGTTCTTTGATGTCGTTGTGGAATTTGCAGGCTGGTCCGGCGCTGTCGTACGCGGTCTTCCCTTCCGGATCGCGGAAAGGGATGGTGTGGTCGAACTCGCAGGTCGCCGCTGGCCTGTTGCAGGCGGGTCCGCAGCATCGCTGGTCGCGGGCGTTCACCAGGTCCCGTAGCGCCTTGGTGGGGCGGTAGCGCGTACGGCCGTGGTCGATCACGACACCGCTGACGGGGTCGGTGAGGATTCGGTACCATTCGCTGTTTTCGTCGCCGGCGAGTTCGCGTGCGCGTTGCGCGGTCATGGGGCCGTAGCCACTCAGGATGGCTGGGTTGTCGTCCAATCCCATGAGGGTGCTGGCGTCGACGCGGAGTTCGATTTTGGTGCGTACGTTGCTCGGCACACCCAGACAAAGGTCGGTAAGAGCGTCGGCGCGGAGCGCGTCCATGGTGCGGGACTCGTCTTTGGCTTTAAGCTTGCGAGCGATCGCGTCGATAAGACGGTAGATCGCCTCCGCTGATTCGGCGGGCAGGAACGCGCCCAGCAGAGCCATCCCGTCTTCGCAGGGTTGTTTTTCTACTCGCCTCTCGGAGACCAGTTTCTTGCGGCGGGCTTCGGCGGCGGCGGGGTCGATTTTGATGACCTCCCGGCGGGCCCGGTCTCGGATCGATCGAGGGGTCTTGGAGTCGGCGCCGGGTAGGACCTTTTCTTCGACTTTGCGGGCGTCTTCGGGTGAGAGGTGGCTGACCTGGTCCGCGAACGTGAACGCTTTACGCAAGTCGAGGTCACCGTGAGACATTCCCGCCATGGTGCCCGGCAGCTCATGGACCAGTTGGTACGCCAAATTCAACCGCTTCTGAGCCGCTGACACGCTCCACGTGAGCGAGGCGGCGATTTCACCGGCCGCGTATTTGGAGAATGGTGCGCCGACGGCGGGGGGGCGGGGCGTTGGTGAAGCGGTCCATGAACCGCATCTGCATCGCCTGCGTATACGAAATCACCTTATCCAAGGTTTCGATCGCGGCCAGCGCGGTGTCCGCGTCGGCTCGGCCGTACCGGTCGAGTTCCTCCAGCATTTGCAGAGGAACCCAGCTGGGTGGCATGGTGCGCCATGGCTGTTTGTTTGGGTCGGTGAATTCCGGTCGCCTTCGTTTTCTGCTCATGACCCGATTTTACCGGCTGCCACCGACAGTCTGGTCGCCGATTTTGTTTCTGTGGATAAGAAATAGGCCAGCGGAATGTCCTTGTTGATAACTCCTATTCAAGACGCGCGCTCTGGCTCGATACCCAACGTTGCTTGTTCGGGCACTGGTAGTATTTTGTTCTGCTTCGTAGGATTTGGTGGCAGGTATGACATGCGCCGGCCCACGTGGCGAGGATGTGCTGGATTTCTCGTATTATGGATCGCCCGGCCCACAGTACGGGATCTGGCGAGCCGTTGGTGCGTAGGTGGTGGCTGGGCGTATGAAACGGGGGGCGACGCCACCGCGCTCGAACCGCGAAACGGTAGCAGAATGTGGTTCTTGCGACCCTCGCGCGCCACCGGATTCGCACCCGTCACGCCCGTCGCCAAGGCTGGGCGTCGAAGAAACCATCGCCTCCTCCATGGCGTTTGTTGTCCACTACGACACGGCCTGGTTCAAGGGACCTGCAGCTTCTTTCGCAGGGTGGCTTGCAGCTCGAAGGCGCGCGGATGATCGCCCAGCTCGGCCATCAGCACCTGGGCATCAGCCAGGAAGCGCGCCGCCAGTTGCGGATGGCGGGCGGCGCCCAGGGTGCGGGCGATCTCGAGCAACGCAAGGGCCTCCCAGCGCTTGCTGTCGAGGGCCCGAAAGAGTCCGAGGGTCCGACGGAAGCACCGGATGGCCTGGGTGTACTGGCCGCTCGCGGCGTAGGCGAGACCCAGGTTGTACAGGCTGGACGCGGTGGCGTCCCGCTCGCCGAATTCCTGGAGATCATCACGTCGGCGCGGCGGTGGTACTCCAGGGTTCCTTGATGGTCGCCGGCTCCGGCGCAGGCCACCCCGAGGTTGTCCAGATTCTGCGCGACACCACGGCGGTAGCCTGACTTCCTGCTGAGCTCGAGTGCGACGAGACCGATCCGCTGACCTTGCTCGTACTCGCCCAGATGCGAGCAGGTGAGCCCCAGGTTCCCCAACGCCATCGCCTCTCCCGGCACGTTGAAGACCTCCCGGAAGCACTCGACGGACTTCTCGTAACAGGCCCGTGCCTGCTCCCAGCCGCCCTGGTCGAGGTGGATGCAGCCGAGCGAGTTGAGGGTGTAGCCGGCGCCGACTCGGTCCTCCACCGAGCGGGCCGCATGCAGCGCCGCCTCCAGGAGCTCAATGCCCTCCCGCCACGGGATCCGGCGGTCCAGGAAGGTGACCATCGAGATAGCGATCCGCCATGCGTGGGAGGCCCAGCCGCGGGCCCCGCCCATCGGGAGACCGAGCACAGCGTGTCGTACTCCCGCTCGAACCAGGCCATCGCCGCACTCTGGTCGCCGAATTCGGGCACCGGCATCGTCGGCTCGTACGGCTCGACGAAGGCGCGCCGCCGGTGCGGGGTCAGCATCCGGTCGGCGGCCACCGTGGCATGCAGATACCAGTCGCAGACCCGGCCGACGGCGCTGTGCAGCTCGGTGAAGCTGTCGTGCTGGCGTGCCTGGTCGGCGGCGTACAGCCGGATCAGGTCGTGCAGCTCGTACCGGTCCGGGCGGCGCTGTTCGACCATGTGCGCGGCGACCAGCCGGTCCAGCGCCTCCTTGGCCTGCCGCACCGGCAGGTCGGCCAGCGCGGCGGCGACCTCGGCGCCGAACTCGTTCGGTGGATGCAGGCCCAGTCGCCGGAACATCCCGGCGGCTACCGGGTCCAGCGCCTGGTACGACCACGCGAGCGCGGCCCGCAGGTCCGTGTGCGGGTCTCCTTCGGAACCCGCGCCGAGGGCGTCCAGCCGCTCCTTCTCGTCGGCCAGCGCGTCAGCCACCGCACCGATCGAGTCGGCGCGTTGCACCCGCTCGGCGACCACTGCCAGGGCCAGCGGCAGACCATCACATAGCCGGGTCAGCTCCGCGGCCGCCGCCGGCTCGGCGTCCACCCGCTCCGGCCCGACGATGGTGCCCAACAGGGCGACCGCCTCCGGCGTGCCAAGGCGCTCCAGCGTGACCCGGTGTGCGCCGTCCCGGATCGACAGCGCGCGCAACTGGTTGCGGCTGGTGACCACTACCAGGCTGCCGGCACTGGGGATCAGTGGCCGGACCTGGGCCGCGTCGCGGGCGTTGTCCAGCAGCACTAGCGCCCGGCGGCCGGCGAGGCTGCTGCGCAGCAGGGCCGAGCGCTCGTCGAGGTCGGCCGGGATCCTTTCGGTGGCCACCCCGAGCGCCCGGAGCACGATTTCCAACGCCGCCGCCGGCTGAACCGGGTCGGCTCGAGTAGCCGCGCAGGTTCAGGTACACCTGCACGTCCGGGTACCGGTCTTTCACGCGGTACGCCCAGTGCACCGCCAGCGTGGTTTTGCCGGTGCCGGGGGCGCCGTCGATGGCCACGATGGTGGTGGTCGGGTGACTGGCTGACTGGCCGTCGGTGAGCAGCTCGTCCAACGCTGCCAGCTCGCGGTCCCGGCCGCTGAACTTGGCGTTGTCGTACGGCAGCTGGTGTGGCCCGGTAGGGAGCTCGCCAGCCGCCGTGGTCTCGGCGGACCCGTTGTCCCGCAGCACGAACA
Source organism: Fodinicola feengrottensis (assembly GCF_010993775.1). GTDB lineage: Bacteria > Actinomycetota > Actinomycetes > Mycobacteriales > HKI-0501 > Fodinicola > Fodinicola feengrottensis. The sequence continues at coordinate 168,332 of NZ_WOTO01000001.1, forward strand.
GGTGGGCGCGTTGCAGTTCCTCGCACGGGTCGAGGCCGATCTCCTCGCTCAGCGCCGCCCTGATCTGCTGGTACGTGGTGAGCGCGTCGGCCCGGCGGCCGGCGGCGTGCAGTACCAGGATCAGCCGGCACCACAGAGACTCGCGGAGCGGGTACGTCTGGGTGAGCTTGCGCAGCTCGGTGATCAGGGCGCTGGACGGTCCGCGCGCCAGTTCCAGGTCGATTCGCCGCTCGGTCGCGGTGAGCCACTCCTCGGCCAACGCCGGCACCACGTCGTGGTCCAGCCACGGCGAGTCGATGCCGGTGAACGGCTGGCCACGCCACAGGTTCAGCGCCTCCAGCAACATGCTCAGCTCACCTTCGGCCGAAGCGGTCTGCCGCGAATCCTGGACCAGCTCGCGGAAGCGATGCAGGTCGACCCGCGCCGCCGGGACCCCCAGCCGATAGCCGATCCCGAGGCAGGTCAGGATCGTGTCCGGGCCCAGCACCTGGCGCAGCCGCGCCACGTACGTGGTCAGCGCCGAGCGCGCCTTGGCCGGCTGCCGGTCACCCCAGAGATGCTCGGCAAGGGTCGCGATCGGCACCGGTTCGCCACCGGCCAGCAGGATCAGTGCGAGCAGCGTTCGCAGATGCCCCACAGGCACTGTCAGCTCGCCATCCGTCGACTTGACCTGCCACGGTCCCAGCACTGCGAAATCGATTTCCACGCAAACCCTCTCTCGTATTGCCCAGTCTGCCAGGGCGTGCGATCAACTATCGGGCCGTACGGCCTCCAGCTGATCCGAAATCGCCATGCTTACGATCAAAAGCTATTGGCGGACAAGAGTGCTAATTCCAGGTGGATGCGCGGCGATGCGTTCTGGTGAAATTTGGCAAAAATCTCACCAGAGTGTCGTGCCGAGGTATTCGCCTACGCGGCGACCTGGACTCCTCATCCCATTTGACTGATCGATGACATCGATCTGAGGTCGATCAGTCAGTCTCGTCGATTACGTTCGACAGGCCATCCCATTTTATTGCATCGCGGGATTGTGCCCACTCCTACTCCGAGGGAAGTCTTGTGAACCTCAAAAGCAAACTCATCGTCACCGCCGGTTGTGCTTTCGCCGTGGCCGGTGTCCTTGCCGCGGCGCCGGTCGCGGCTCAGGCGGCATCGTCCCTACCGTCAGTGGTCGCCGCGCCCGCGTCGAACGGCTGGCATGCGGAAGGCCCACCCACCGACGCGCTCACCTGCGAAGAGAACGCCAACTGGTACGAGGACAACGGTGCTCGCGCAACCCGGTGCGACAGTGTCGGCAACGGCCTGTACCAGCTTTGGGCATTGATCGACAACTGATCACCTGGCGATGTTCTGTTGGCCATGGCCAAAATCGGTTTTGTGATGGTCATGCGGCAGACTGAATCTATACACGGCACCGTGATGCCGAGTGTCCGGCAGTCAGTTTCTTTGGCGGCCTTGCCTTCTCCGGCGCAGTGACGCTCGGCGTCGAGTGCCGCACAATGTCCCGCAGTCGGCGTCGAGTGCGGGACATTGTGCCGCGGTCGACGAACCGCCGCCGCGGGTGGGATGCCGGTGAGGCACGCCTGCCAGGTCACGTTGGCCACTTAGTTCAAGTATCTGAAAAGGCCACCCATCTGGACGTCCGCTTTAGTCCACTTCGCCATGTGCACTTCACGGGGACGCAATCTCCTTGGCACAGTGTTATGCGTCGTTACTCTCCCGATGCTCGGCGAAGGGGTCACTCATGCGACTTTCCTCTGCGGTGGCGGCGGTGGCTTTGGCCGCCGCTTCGCTGGTTGCGGTCAGTCCGGCCGTACAGGCGGATTCCCCGAAGATCTCCGAAACGACAGTGGTGGGTGTGCACAACACGTACGACCCCGGCCAGTACGCGTTTCTGGCGCAGGCGTTGGATGCCGGATCGTCGCTGATCGAGCTGGACGTGTGGCCGGATGTTTTCACCCATGAGTGGAAAGTGAGCCACGACAGCCTGACCAGCAACAAAAAACAACTGCGTCAACGCCAGTACGGCGGCGGATCTCTACACCGGTGGGGCGAACAAGGACCTGGAGTCCTGCCTCGACGACATCCGGGTGTGGCTGGACGCACATCCGGGCAAGGGCCCGATCACGATCAAACTGGAGATGAAGACTGGCTTCTCCGCGAACAACGGTCTCGGACCGGCCCAGTTGGACGCGAGTTTCCGGGGACACCTGGCCGGTCACGTGTTCCGGCCGGTGGATCTTCTCGGCGGTTACGCCACCCTTGATGACGCGGCGAAGGCGAACAACTGGCCGACTCGGGCCTCGATGGCCGGCAAGGTTTTCGTGGAGGCCATCCCGGGCACGGTCGAGGAGGGCAACCCGACCGACACACTGCACACCGATGTCGAGGAGGCGCAGTATCTGCAGTCGCTGCAGAGCTCCGGCCATCTCGGCGACGGCCAGGTCTTCCCGACCGAGCACGGCGCGGTGGGCGGCGATCCGCGGGACAAGTACGCGGCGGCGCTGCGGCCGTGGTTTGTCTTCTTCGATGGCGATGCGAGCGGTTGGGTCAATGACACCGGACCGTCGTGGTACGACACCAACCACTACTTCGTGGTGATGACGGACGCGCAGAATGTCGCGCCGGCCATCGATGATCGCAACCCAACTGTCGACCAGGCCACCCAGCGGGTCACCGACCTGGCCCATCAGCACGCGTCGGTCGTCCATCCGACTGGGTCAGCCTGAACACACCGTCCTCCCGTTGGTACTCCCGCGAGGCTGAGTTATGGCGGCAGTTCCTGCCGCGGCGCATCCGGCTGGCGGGGTTGGGATGGAAATCCGTACGGCGTTTTCGTTGTGTCGGCTTGCCGGCGGAGGTCAGGGACCTCAAGGTCAACGGCCGGTGTCTCAAGGTCGGAGGTCTGGGTCAAGGGCGAAGGTCAAGGGGCGAAGGTCAAGGGCGAAGGTCAAGGGCGAAGGTCAAGGGCGAAGGTCAAGGGCGAAGGTCAAGGGCGAAGGTCAAGGGCGAAGGTCAAGGGCGAAGGTCAAGGGCGAAGGTCAAGGGCGAAGGTCAAGGGCGAAGGTCAAGGGCGAAGGTCAAGGGCGAAGGTCAAGGGCGAAGGTCAAGGGCGAAGGTCAAGGTCTGCCCTGCGGGCGGCGCCTCCAGGGAGAACGGGTTTGGGTGCGGGTGGTGCGTTGGGTGGGTGGTTGGGCTGCTTGTTCTCCCGTCGGCGCCTGGGGGCTACCACTTTTCCGGGGCGGCGGCGGAGCTTGGGGGGGTGGTCGCTTGAGGTTTGCCGCCGCCGCCCCGGAAAAGTGGTAGGGCTGTGCCCGCCGACGGGGAGAACAAGCAGCCCACACTCGCGAAAAAGCACATCCCCTCACCCCACTCCATCGACGCCTCGCGCGCCCCACCCACTTTCGCCGACCCTCACGCGACCCCGGCCCTCCACCGACCTCGCTACTCTGCGCTACCACACTTCCCGGATTCGGCTACCTTCCGCGACGTCCGTTGTTGATCTTGGTTAGTTTGCCTACCCAACCCAGACATTTCAGACCGATGTCCGGTTTGAGTAGACCAACTAACCAAGATCAACAACTATCGTCCCAAAGAGTGGGACGAGCGGGTCGCAGGAGTCACAGGGACCCCATCAGTCCCAGCTGTCACAGGCGAGGGGTCGAGTGCGGTACAAAAGCCCGCACTCGACGTCGAGCGGTGCACAAAAGTCCCGCACTCGGCGAGCGATACCCGGGAAACGACTCGGGAAACGCGACAAACAGGGCACAGAACTAAGCAACGTCATCACCAGCAGCGCGAGGTGTCCGGTCTCCCCGTCGGCGGGCGTAGCCCTGCACATTTCCTGGCCCGGCGGCGGCGACCCAAACGCAACCACCCACCCAAGCTCCGCCGCCGGGCCAGGAAATGTGCTGCCCTTGGGCGCCGACGGGGGGAGAACGGACCACCGCAACCCCGCACCCAAACGCCACGCCACCCAGCCAAACAAGCCAACCCGGGATCCACCCTCCCCGGAGGCAACCGCCGCTTTTGACCTTGACCTTCGCCCTCGACCTTGACCTTCGCCCCTGACCTTTGCCCTTGCCGTTGACCTTCGGCGCCTGACCTTCGCCCTTGCGACCTTCCCCCTGCGGGACTGGTTGCTGGCCGGGTTGGTGAGAGCTATTCTGACTCGTGACTGGATTTCGTATCTGGTCATGAGTCAAGGTGGAGGATGGATGGCCGAGCTGGCGGTGCTGGACGAGCGGGCCGTACGGATCCTGGACGCGGCCGCGGAGTTGTTGCTGCGCTGGGGATATCGCAAGATCACCGTCGAGGACATCGCCCGCGAGGCGGGTGTCGGCAAGGGCACTGTCTACCTGCACTGGAAGACAAAACCGGATGTCTTCTACAGCGCCTTCATGCGCGAGGGTCTGGAGTGGGCGCGCGCGCTGCTCGCTCGGATGCGCGAGGACGTCGACTGTGTGCTGCCGGGGCCGATGACCGCGGCGATGTTCCTGCTGGTGATGGAGCGTCCGATCTCCCGGGCCATGTTCACCGGCAACACTGACATGCTGGGGGATCTGATCGACCCGACCAGCTCACGGCCGGCGCAAATCGCGTCCGCGTCCGCGTCGTACGGCCGATACCTGGAACTGTTGCGTGACAACGGTTTCATTCGTACGGACCTGACGACGGAAGAGCTTTTCTACCTCATCGACGCGAGCAGCCTGGGTTTCTACTTCATCCAGGATCCGTCGCCGTTGGTGACCAATCTTTCGCTGCCAGCACGAGCGAAGATGTTGGCCGATGCGGTCGACCGCGCGATCGCGCCGGCCCGCAAGCCGGACCGTCGCCGGCTGCCGCGGCTGCAAGGCGCGGCGCTGGAGGTTTTCCAGCAAATGGAGGACCAGATGTTTGAAGTCCTCGCGAAATCCCAGGTTTCCTAGTTCGAAGAACAGAAGGAGCTCGCCATGCACCAACCACCCTCGGTGGCCGACGGCGGCCGGGAAATGCTCGCCTGGCTACGCGAGATGCGGGACAACGAGCCGGTCAGCGTCGACCAGTACGGCATGTATCACGTCTTTCGGTACGACGACGTGCAAAAGGTCACCACGGATCCGGCGGTTTTCTCCAACGACTTCACCCGGATCATGCCGCAGATCGCCGAAGGCGCGAAGGGCAACCTGCTGGCGGTCGACCCGCCGGTGCACCGCAAACTCCGCCAGTTTGGTGAGTTCTGCTTTCACCCCGAAAATGGTCGCCTCGCTGGAGCCGCGGATCGCCGAGGTGACCAACGAACTGCTGGACGACATCGACGGCACGGGCGTCGATCTGGTGGAAAGCCTCGCCTATCCGCTGCCGGTGATCGTGATCGCCGAGATGCTGGGCGTTCCGGCGAGTGATCGCGGGCTTTTCCGGAAATGGGCGGATGACCTGCTCACCAGCCAGAACATGGATTTCAACGATCCGAAGTTTGTGGAAGAGGCGAAGGAAAAGGTCCGAGACCTGGACGCGTATTTGCTGGAACACATCGTCGCCCGCCGCAAGCAGGGTCGCGACGATCTGTTGAGCAAGCTGGTGGAGGCCGAGATCGACGGTGAGGGGCTCGACGACGGGGAGATCACCAACTTCTCCCGGTTGTTGCTGGTGGCCGGTCACATCACCACCACGATGTTGCTCGGGAACGCGATGCTCTGTTTCCACGACAATCCCGAAGCCGCCGCGGACGTACGCGCGAATCCCACGCTTTTGCCGTCCGCGGTCGAGGAAATCCTGCGCGTACGCTCACCCTTCCTTTTCAGCGCACGGATCACCGCGGTGGACACCGAGCTGGCTGGTACGCCGATCCCGGCCAACAAGATGGTCGCGCCGTGGTTGCTGTCCGCGAACCACGACGAGCGGCAGTTCCCCGACCCCGAACGCTTCGATCCGCACCGCGATCCCAACCGGCAGTCCGGTTTCGGGCACGGCATTCACTTCTGCCTGGGCGCTCCGCTGGCCCGGCTGGAGGCCCGGGTCGCGCTGGCCGCGTTGCTGAACCGCTTCTCCGACATCGAGATCGCGGACCCGGCGGCGGTCGTCTATCGGGAGTCACCCGGCATGTACGGCGTGAAGGTGCTGCCCCTGGAGGTCAGGAGATAGGCGTCCGAAAGATGTAGCGCAGGCTCGGTCCGACGCAGGACGAGACCGCATACCCGCGGATGCGAACCTTTTCGGGTGGATGCGCAGACGGCAAGACGTAGCGGGCCGCAGGTGGTGGCCTGGGTGGCCGGGATCGGGTTGGCGGGCGGGCTGCCGTACGAGGTGGCGTCCGCCTGGTCGCCGTACGCGGGCTTTCTCGCCGGCCTCGCCACCACGGCTCTCTTGCTGCTGCTTTATTCGATAGCGCAAGGAAATCCGCGGCTGGCGCCGGCCGCCGGGGCGTTGGCGATCTTCGCGTCGCTGTCGGTCTTCGGCTGGTTCGGCACGGTCGTCACCGCCATCCCGGCGGTCGCGGACTGGCTGGCCACCGCACCCGTACCGCTGGCGTTCCTGGTGGTCAACGCGACGAAGTTCGGGTCAGTGGTGCCGGCGGCGGTGGTGGCGTACAAACGCGGGTGGACGCGGGACGAGCTGAACCTGCGAATCGGCAACCTGAACGCCCGGGCGGTCGGGCCGCTGCGGTGGCCGGTGGTCGGGCCGGCGGTGATCGTGGTGGTGCTGGCGTTGTTCCTGGTCGGCACGCACGGATACGATACGAAACGGTGGTGCCGTGGGTGCCGGTGATCCTGCTGGGCACCGTGCTGAACGCGGCCGCCGAGGAGTTCCTCTACCGACACACCGCGATCCGCGCGCTGACCGACGCGATGGGAGTGGCCGGCGCGGTGGCGCTGACCTCGGTGGTCTTCGGGCTCGCGCACCTGACCGGCAACCCTGGTGGCTGGACCGGCGTGCTTTTTTACCACTGCGTTCGGCCTGATCTGCGCCCTCGCGATGGTGCGTACGCGCGGATTTGGCTGGAACCTGCTCATCCACGTCTGTGGTGACATAGGAGTGGTGCTGGCGCTGTCCCTGACGACTCAGCGATAAGCGGAACCACCAGGGCAACGAACCTGCGAGGATTGTTCGCATGAGCAGTAAGCCCATTCTGATGACTGTTGACGACGACCCGGCCGTATCCCGGGCGGTGGCTCGCGATTTGCGCCGAAAGTACGGATCTGACTACCGCGTGATGCGCGCTGACTCTGGCGCGGACGCGCTGGAGGCCCTGCGTGAGATCAAGCTGCGCGGGGACGCGGTGGCGGCGATCCTCGCTGACTACCGGATGCCGCAGATGGACGGCATCGCCTTCCTGGAACAGGCGATGGACCTCTTCCCACGGGCCCGCCGCGCGCTGCTGACCGCGTACGCGGACACCGACGCGGCCATCCAGGCGATCAACGTGGTCGACGTCGACCACTACCTGCTCAAGCCGTGGGAGCCACCGGAGGAGAAGCTCTATCCGGTGGTCGACGCGCTGGTCGAGCTCTGGCGGGCCACCGGCGACCGGGCGGTCGAGGAGACCAAGGTGGTCGGGCACCGTTGGTCGGCGCCGTCGTACGAGGTCCGCGAGTTCCTGGCCCGCAACTCGGTGCCCTACAAGTGGTATTCGGTGGATGACGCGGAGGGTTGCCGGCTGCTGGAGGCGTGCGGCGCCGACCCGGTCGACATCCCGGTGGTGATCACCGCGGACGGCCGGTCGTTGCGCAATCCGACCGGCGCCGAGATCGCCGAGGCCGTCGGCCTGTCGACGCAGCCCGCGTCGGCGTTCTACGACCTGGTCGTGATCGGCGGCGGCCCGGCCGGCCTCGGCGCCTCTGTCTATGGCGCGTCCGAAGGTCTGCGTACGGTCCTGGTCGAGCGGCAGGCGACCGGCGGCCAGGCCGGACAAAGCTCCCGAATCGAGAACTACCTGGGCTTCCCGGATGGTGTTTCCGGTGCTCAGCTCACCGATCGGGCCCGCAGGCAGGCGCAGAAGTTCGGCGCCGAGGTGTTGACCGCGCGCGATGTCGTCGCCTTGGAGGAACGCGGGTCGGCCCGGGTCGTACGGTTCGGGGACGGCACCGAAATCGCCGCGCACGCCGTCGTACTCGCCACCGGGGTGTCCTATAGAGCACTAGACGCTCCTGGCGCCGAGAACCTGACCGGCCGCGGGGTCTACTACGGATCCGCGACGACCGAGGCGGCCGACACCCGCGGCGAGGACGTCTACATCGTCGGCGGCGCCAACTCGGCTGGGCAGGCGGCGGTCTTCTTCTCAAAGTACGCGAAAACCGTGAACCTGCTGGTCAGGGGCAAGTCGCTGGAAGCGTCCATGTCCCACTACCTGATCCAGCAGCTGAAGGCCATCGACAACGTGCACGTACGACTGCGGACCTCAGTCGAGGAAGCACACGGCACCGATCACCTCGAAGAGCTGACCCTCCGGGACGCGAATACCGATACCACCGAGCGGGTGGCCGCGGACCACGTGTTCGTCTTTTTATCGGCGCGGCGCCGCGTACGGACTGGATCGGCGACGCGCTCGTCCGCGACTCGCACGGCTTCGTGCTGACCGGTCCGGACCTGCTGGTCGAGGGCAAGCGGCCGGTCGGCTGGCCGATGGACCGCGATCCGTTCTACTTGGAGTCTTCGCTGCCGGGCGTGTTCGTGGCCGGGGATGTTCGGGCGCAGTCGGTCAAGCGGGTCGCGTCCGCCGTCGGCGAGGGGTGCGATGCGATGGCGGTCACTCTTGTGCATCAGTATCTGGTCGACGGGCGTTGATCCCGGTGCGACGTATTCTCGAGGTGGAGGCGTCATGAGTACACCGGCACTGTCGCACGAAGAGCTGCGCAGCCTGTTCCTGTTCGAGGGGTTGGCCGACGAGCAGCTGGACTGGATCGCCGAGAACGGCCGGGTCGAGGAATTCCCGTCCGGCGGCGTGGTGGCCCGCGAAGGCGAGCCGGCGACCTGCTTCTACGTTCTGCTGCATGGCACGCTGCGGATGACGCGGATGGTGCGCGGCGACGAGCTGGAAATCAACCGGACCGACCAGCGTGGGGTCTATTGCGGCGCGATCCAGATCGCGGTGCAGCAGGGCAACGAGTCGTACGGTTCCTCGGTTTACGCAATTGCCGACACGACTTTCCTCGCGTTGCCGGCGGCCGAGTTCTCGGTCCAGTTCCGGACCTGGTTCCCGATGGCGACGCACCTGCTGCAGGGCGTGCTTTTGGGGCGGCGCAACACCGACTTCGTGATCGGCCAGCGGGAGCGGCTGCTCGCGCTCGGCGCGCTGTCCGCCGGTTTGACGCATGAGCTCAACAATCCGGCCGCCGCTGCCGTACGAGCGACCGCCTCGTTGCGTGAGCGGGTCGCCGGAATGCGCGCCAAACTGGCCAAACTCGCCCGCGGCGACATCAACCCGGATCTCCTTGAGCAGCTGCTGGACATCCAGGAGACCCTGGTCAAGCAGGTCGGCAACGCGCCGAAACTGTCCGCCGTGCAGTCCGCGGACCGCGAGGACGAACTGACCGACTGGTTCGACGACCACGATATTGACCAGAGCTGGGACCTGGCCGCGGTTTTCGCGCAGGCCGGCATCACGCCGGTCGAGCTGGATTCGCTGCTTTCCGCGGTGGGCGACGAATTCCTCGACGGCGCGCTGCGATGGTTGGGCTATGCGGTGGAAACCGAGTCGCTGATGGGCGAGATCGAGGACGCCACCACCCGCATCTCGACCTTGGTGGGCGCGGCGAAACAGTATTCCCAAATGGACCGTGCGCCGTACCAGTGGATCGACGTGCACGACGGCCTTGACTCCACTTTGGTGATGCTGAGCGGAAAACTCCGGGACAAGGATGGCAACAAAGTCATCAAGGTCGTCAAGGAATACGACCGAACCCTGCCGCAGATCCCGGCGTACGCCGGCGAGCTGAACCAGGTCTGGACGAACCTGATCGACAACGCGATCTCTGCGATGCATGGCCACGGAACGCTGACTATCCGTACGGCGCTGAAAAAAAGACCAGGCGTTGGTGGAGGTCTGCGACACCGGTCCGGGTGTGCCGCACGAGCTTAAGCAGCGGATTTTCGAGCCTTTCTTCACCACCAAGGGCGTCGGCGAGGGGACCGGGCTGGGCCTGGACATCATCTCGTTCCGGATCGTGGTGAACCGGCACCACGGCGACCTGCGGGTCAAGTCGGTGCCAGGGGACACCCGCTTCCAGGTTCGGCTGCCGCTGACGGAGCAGCCCGACGCCTGAGGTCCGCGCGTCGTCCTGACTACGTCAGCAGAAGGGCCGCGTCCCAGCCGCTGGGCGCGGCCCCGCCGCTGACAAATCCCTGTAGCGCCAAACCGACTCCGGCCGCTCCCTCCAGGAACCCGGGGCGGTCCACCCCGGCCACCGGCGGGAGTCCGAATGTCAGCTTTTCCTCGTACGCGTCACAAATCAGGTCTACCAGCGGGCGACACTCGGTTTCCGGGAAACCCATGACCGTGGCGACCCGCAGCAGCCCAGCCCAGCCGTGGCACAGCCCGTAGTCGGTGACCCTGCCAACGGAAGTCCTCAGCGCCGCGGTCAGCGCCCGATCCGCCCACTCGCGCCATCTCGGGCTTTCGGCCGCAGCCGCGGCCAGTGATCGCGCACGTGCGATGCCCGCGGCGCCATAACACCACACGTCTCGGGACCGCGGCACGGCCGAACCGGAACGAAAATCAGCGAGAGACAACGTGTGCGGCCAGTACGGCCCGGCCGTGTCGACGGTCTGCCAGCGGTCCAGCAGGGCGACGATCCGGTCGATGGCTTCGTCCTGCCGTGGCACCCGTACGTCGTGCAGCCAGCTGATCGACAGCAGCGCGAGCGGTCCGGCGATCCCATGCGCGAGCCCGAAATTGAGGTGTTCGGCGCCGCCATCGAGCTGGCGGTGCCGGTCATGGCTGACCCACCAGGCGGGCACCAGGTGGCCGCCGACCCGCACGTCGGTCATCGCGACCGCGACCAGTGCCTCGATGAGTTCGGTCAGCGCCGCGAAGGTGACCGGGTCACCGGTTTCCTCGTACCGGCTGAGCAGATACCGACCGATCCCGCTGAACCCGGAAATCACGTCGTACGTCCACGTCTGGATCGGCCCCCCGGCCTCGACGCGCGACTGGGCACGGCGCGCCCAGTCGCCCACGCCCGCCGCGATCTGGTCGTCGAACTGGCCCAGCAGTCGAGAATATCCGCCGTATGCCAACGATGCCGCGTGCGCGGCGAAAGCGAGCGAGCCCATTCCGCCGAAAAGTCCGGCGTCGGTGGCCCATTGTGGATCGATCAGGCCGGCGGACAGGTAACTGTGGGTGGGCTGACGGTACTTTGGCTCGGCGACGGCCAGTTCGGCGAACAACAGCGCGATCGCCGGGTTACCGCAGGAAAGCGACAGGGAACTCCACGGCGGCTGCCGTCTTCCCCGTACCACCGGGCCGTTGTCCGCCCGGCTGGCCAGCGCCGCCACGGCGGCCGGATCGGCCAGTTTCGCCGCGATCGCGGCGACCACGCTGGCAGCGCGGTCGGTCGACATCGTCATGTCCCGAGGTGTTTCTGGCGATCCACGTACGTTTGGACTACCCCGCGGGCAACCGCGTAGGACACGTTCTCGCCATCCCGGTCGATGCCGGCCAGCCGGTTGTGGTGGAGATGCAGAATGCTGCTGTACGCCACCTTCAGTCGTACACCTTCGACGTTTTCCCGCAGCCGCCGGCCATAATCGGCCAGCGCGGTGGCGCGGTGCCGCCACGAAGCCAAAAGCTCGGCACCACCGGGCACCTCGGCGAGGCCACGCCACCGGTGTGCGGGATCCAGCAGCCGCAGCGCCTGCGCCCGCCGACCCTGGAAAGCCACGTGCCAGGAACCCTTGGGGTAGGTGTCGAGCAGCCACCGTGGCCATTGCGGGCCGCACAACTGCTCGGCAAGGTCGAGATGGTTGGCGGCCGACAACAGCTCGATGGGGAGGTCGGCCTTGCCGCTGGCGCGCAGTCGGAGCTGGGTGAGCACGCTCTGGGAGTCCGCCGAAAAAAAGCATGCTCGGCCGCCTCGAGCGCGTCCGGTCCGCCGTAGCGGTCGACTTCGGGCCGATAGGTGTCAAGGACAACGTCGCCGATCATCCCGGCCGCGGTCAGCCGGGTCGTCCAGTCGTGGACCGCGGTGGTCAGCTGGGTGCGCAGCATTTCCGGCTCGCCGTGAAAACGGACTCTGAGATGTGGCTTTTTGTCCTGATAACGAAGAAAGAACCAGCGATCGGTGATATTTTCCGCGCTGGCAAGCAACGCCGGCAGGTGCTCGCTGAGCAGGTCGTCGTGTCGCGCGCTGTCGGCGTAGATCCGCATCGACAGCCACTCGCCGCCTGGCTGGTGCACTGGTCGGGCCTTGGTAGGGCAGGGCAGGAGTACGAGGCTGGTGGCGGCGGTCCGGTCGCCGTACGGGCGCGCAGCGGAACGACGATCTCCGTGCTGTGCCCCTGAGCCCATCCGCTGTCGTACGTGCCACCAGCCGGCTCTTCCTGGAGCACCAGCGTCGGATGCTTACGCACGTCGTCCCGCAGCAGCGCCACTTCCAGCGGCGACCTGAGATCCAACCGCAGCCGGCGGTCGGCTCTGACGGCGTAGACAATGTCGGGGATTCCCCAGTGCGCCCGCCAGCGTTCAAACCGGCTGGGCCAGTTCGTCTGGTCAGTGCGAAGGCGGTGGTCCAGCAGCCACCGCGCCGGGGTGAGGATCGTTCGTCCGTACCGAATTCTGGGCAGATACGGCAGGTGCTCGGCCGCACCCCAGCTCCAGAGCTGCCACGGTGGCGTGGTGTACGCGCCAATCTCGACCAACAGGCGTACGACATTGGGCAGGTGGTTGGCGATATTGACGGCGTGCAACGGCAACGGCGCCACCTCTTCGCCGGTACGAGCCGACAACACGAAAAGGCGGTGGTCAGTGGCGCCTACCACAAAATCGTCGATATCGAACATCCCTGGCTCACTGGGGTCGGCGAAAACACCCGCGGCGGCGAGGTGGTCTGTCACTCGCGGCACCTGCGTGAGGTTGCCGAGCCTTGCGCCCACCACTGCACTGAGCAGTTGGGCTGGCACCGCGTGGCGTACCTGCTCGGCGACCAACTCGGCGAGTGCTGGCCGCAGGACCGGCACGACCGGCAGCAGTCGGCCGAACATCGCGGCGAGCCCGGTGAAGTTCATCCCGGACAGCGCCCGGCCGGAAATCGCCGGCCAGCAGACGTTCGGGCGATCCGGCGAGCAGCTGCGCGCACGCCTGGATCGGGCGCATGGGATCCTGCTCCGCGCCGGATCGGGAGAGCTGGTCGAGGAGATCGTCATCCAGCAGCACTTCGCGTTCACCGTGTGCGGCCGCCAGCTGTGCGACCGCGAACAGAGCGCGATCGCGATGCTCGTTGTCCTTCGTACGAAAGGAAATGGGTGCCGGTCCGGGCGGCAGTAGGTAACCGGCCGGTGGCCCAATGCCGCGCTGCGGATCCAGCAGCTCTTTGACTGGCACCAGGGTTTGCTTTCCATAATGAGAAAGAAACTCGGCGCGATAGTCGGCGAGCGGGTCCACCGGTGCCTGCCCGACCGGTGCGATCCGCCAGCCGACCTCGGCCGCGCGGGCCAGTTCGGTGGCCACGTCGACCGGCAACGTGAGGTCCGCGTCTATCGCCAGATCGACCTGGATCGCCCGATCCGTGGTGTGCAGACGATCCATGGCCGCGGTCGCGGTACGCCACCGTGCCAGGCCCGCGCCCACCGGTGTGCTGGCGTAATTGGCCAACGCTCGCTCGATCCCGGCCAGCGCCTGGCGGCCGGGATGGTCGGGGATCGGTGCCAGCACGTCAAGAACGTGCCGGATCGGGTCGTCGGCGGTGGAGGGTGGCCGCAGGTCCGTCAACAGGAAACCGGATTCCACCAGCTGGGTGAGCATCGAGACGACGACAGACTCGGTCACCCCTGGGAAATCACCGAGAACTCGCGCGACGAGCTCACCGAATCCGCGGGGCGTACGGGCTGTCTCCATCGCCAGTTGGACCGGGCGGGTGTCGCGTACCGTCTGCTCCCGCCCGTCGGGAAGCCCGTAGTCACCGTCGTCGAGAACATAGGGCAACACCAGCCGGTCGTGTCGAACGAAAGCCAGGTTGTTGCGAACGAGCCGCAGGTGCGCGAGAACGGCGGGGTCCCGCTCCCATGGCCGGATGACCGCGAGCACCCGCCCCATGTCGGCACGTACGTGTTTTCGATGCACTGTGCCGATCCGGACCTGGGCCGGGTCGGCGAACCGGACGGCCGCGACGCCCGCCATCAAGCCGAAAGGGGTCGACCGGTAGGTCATCCGGGCCACGTACCTGGTCGCGGACAAGGCGGCCCGACGCAACCGCTTCGCGGGAACTGGGGTGCCCTCGGCGACCTTGTCAAGAACGCCGGCCAGCCCACGGCTGGACACCGAGATCGCCTCCCGTACGACCGGATCCGCCGCCACTTGAGCCAAGAACGAGGTCAGCTCCGCCGGCTCGTCCCATGACCGGGGTGGTGGTAGCGGCGAAGACGCGGACTGCAGCGATAGCCGCGCCAGCGCGAAGGTGGCCGGTCGCTGGGTTTGTAGCGGTGGTCCAGCGGCCGGCCGGTTGGTCAGTTGCAGGCCGGACTCGCGGTGCATTCGAACGTACACACATTCGTGCACAGGTCAGTGTGGTCGGCCTTAGGGCCGAATCCGACGGGCTCCACTCGGTCCGTACTTGGTCGTCCAGGCGGACATCCAGATCGAAGTCAGTAAGCAATGAAGTGCTCCCTTCGCTGAGGATTACGGTACGAACGTGAAGCCGGGCGGCGATCCGATGCGCTTGTACCGCTCAACTCGGCAGCACGCTCGGCCGAAGTATGACTGCTCGTCGGTGCCACCAGCCTGCATTTCGACTGGCCTCGAAAGGCCGACTTGGCCAACCTCAGTTGGTGGGGTCGCCGCCGTCGGTGCCATCGCCGCCGCTATTGCCGTTGTTGTTGTCGCCGTTCGAGTTATTGCCGTCTTGGCACAGGAAGGGCGCCCACCGCCGCATAGCCGGCGTGCAGAGCGGATTCTGGACCGGCTGGGGTCCTTTGCTGACGACGACCTTCACGGCGGCGCCGCGGCGCAGTGGGGTGCCGGCGACCGGGTCGGTGGAGACGACATTGCCGGCCGGCACGTTCTCGTCGTACGCGGTGCTCGTCTGCGGGGTCAGGGTGGCGGTTCGGATCGCCTGCACGGCGGTGTCCTTTGGCTGGCCGACCACCGCGGGCACGCCATGCCGCTCTGGCCCTTTGGACAGCACGAGCGTGATCGGCGTGTGTTTTTGGGCACCTGGGCGCCATCGGCTGGCTGCTGGCTGAGCACCTGGCCGGCCGGCGCCGTCTCGTTGTAGAGCGCCGGGCCGTACTGCAAGCCCAGGTGGGCCGTCCGGATCTTCGCCTCGGCCTGCGCCTGGGCGAGCCCGACCACGCCAGGCACCTGCGTGTAGCCGCTGGCCGCGGACCACCAGCCGATACCGATCGCCACCACCAGGACGGTGGCCAGGACCGCGCCGATCAGGACCGCGCGCGCCGGCCACCGGGACCGCTCGCGAGGCAGGTCGGCGAGGTCCGGCACCGGCTCGGAGTCCTCGACCCGGCGAGGCAGGAAACGGCGCTCGACGCCGGGCTGATCAGGTGGTGCGTAAAGCAGCGTGTCGTGTCGGCCCTGCGGGGTCGGCACAGGCGAGACGGGCGCGGTGGCGAGCAGGTCCATAGGGACCGTGGTCGCCATCGGGCCTGCGCTCGCCGCCCGCAGGTCCGCCAACATCGCGGCGGCGTCCACCGGCCGCTCGTCCGGGTCGCGGCGGGTCGCTCGTACGGCCAACTGGTCAAGCGCCGGCGGGATGTCCGGCATCCGGTCCGCCGGCGCTGGCATTTCGCTGTGAACGTGCTGATAAGCCACCTGGACCGGTGAGTCGCCCTGGAACGGCGGAGCGCCGGTCAGCATCTCGAAAAGTACGATCCCGGCCGCGTACACGTCGGCTCGCGGGTCGGAGCTGCCGACCGTGACGATCTCGGGCGCCACATACGCGACCGTGGCCATCATGACGCCCTTGGTGGTGGCCCGGCTGGACTCGGCGATCCGGGCCAGCCCGAAGTCCGCCACCTTTACCGTGCCGTCGTTGCCAATCAGCACGTTCTCGGGTTTCACGTCCCGGGCACCATGCCGATCCGGTGCGCGGCGGCCAAACCGGCCAGCAGCGGGTCGAGGACGCCGGCCGCCTCAGCGGGGGACAGTCGGGCGCGGGACGCCAACACCTCCCGGAGCGTACGACCTTGGACGTACTCCATGACCAGGTAAGCGAGGCCGTGGTGGCTGCCCTGGTCGTACACGGCGACGACATTCGGGTGGGACAGCCGCGCGATGCTGAGCGCTTCTCTGACGAATCGGTCCACAAAGGACGGATCGGACGCGTACGCCGGGTGCATGACCTTGAGTGCGACCGTACGCTCCAGTCGCTGATCGACGGCGAGATAGACGGTCGCCATTCCGCCGCGGGCGATCAGCCCACGGATCTGATAGCGCTCACCCAGCACCGCCCCGGGCCGGATGTCGGCAACCACGGCGTCGTCCACGGGACTCACGCGCGTCAGCATACGGGCCACACACACGGTAGTGGCGTGATACCGCCTCTCATGCCGGGATTGTCAAGGCAGGACACGATCTACCAGGAAACACTGTCAAGCCTCTATACATCCGTCGCTGACTGTGGGAGATTTCCTCACCGCACGTGCGGACACATCGGGGGAAAACCGGCGTCCAACACCAAAGTGGGGCAAAACATGTCAGAACGTCGAGCATTGCTGGTTGGCACTCTGCCCGGCGGCACCGCCGATGAAGCCATGAGGTCCGCTGTTGAGCGGCTCGGACCACACCTCAGCCAGCTGCCGGACGGCGAGACCGGGGACCGGCGGGCGGATCTGGGTGGTCGGCCTGATCATGGCCTTCGAAGGGCACCCCGACCTGGAGATCGCCCACGAAGGCGACTGGTCGGACTACAAGCACCAGCGGAATTTCCGCGTACGCAAAGGACACCAGCTGCGTGGCGACAAGCTCGACCTGGAATATCTGAAGTGGTACGAGCTCAACCGGCCGGTCTTCGACAAGGTCAAGGACGACGCGAAGTTGTCCGATCTTTCCTTCCAGGTGGGCATTCCCGGCGACCTGGACATGACGATGTTCACCATGGGCCCGACCCGGATGCTGGGCAAGCGCGAGCCGTTCAGCGAGGCGACCGTACGTGACATCACCCAGATCCACGCCGCCGCTGGCGGGGATGTGGTCTTCCAGCTCGAACTGCCGGCCGAGACGGTGTTCGTGGCCAAAGCCGGACCGCTCGGCGGCGTCGTCGCCGGCAAGCTCGCCGCCGGCATCAACCGCCTGGTCAAGGCTTCGCCGGCGGGCGCCCGCTTCGGCATTCACCTCTGCCTCGGCGACCTCGGCCACAAGGCGCTCAGCGGGCTCAGTTCGGCCCGCCCGCTGGTCCGGTTCGCGAACGCCATCGCCGACGGCTGGCCCGCCGGCCGTACGCTCGAATACGTGCACGCCCCGCTGGCCGCCGGCGACGAACCGCCCAGCGTCGATCCCGCTTTCTACGCTCCGCTCACCGGCCTTGAGCTGCCCGCCGGAACCCGGTTCGTGGCTGGCTTTTTGCACGAGGAAAGGACAATCCAGGAGCAGCGCAAGCTTCTGGACGTCATCGAGGCGGCCGTCGGGCACGAGGTCGACGTAGCAGCCTCCTGCGGCCTCGGCCGCCGAACCCCGGAAGCCGGCTTCGCCACCATGGACCAAGCCCGCGCCCTCTGCGAAAAACCGCCTGATTCGACCCTGGCCACGCTTGGGTGATCCCCGGTAGTTGGCCGCCGCAGCGAGGGGTGAGTTTTCGCCGAGTGCGGGATTTTGTCCCGATCTCGGCGTTGAGTGCGGGACATTGTTCAGCGCTCGACGACCCGGGTTAGGCGGTGAGGGAGGTGCGGGCTGGCGGGACGATCGCCACTGGGCCGAGTTTTCGCAGGCCGACCCAGTCCTGGTGGAAGGTGCTGCCGGGGGCGACCTGGTCGCGGGTTTGCGGATCTCGCGGGTCGACGGGGCACATCAGGCCTCGGCGTGCGGCGTTGGCCAGCCGTGTCGGGCGGTTCGCGGAGCCTGCGCAGACCGAGGCGAGGACGTCGGCGACCGGTTTGCGGCGGTGGTCGACGGTGAACAGACCCAAGTCGTACTCGCGGTGCGGGAAGTCCAGAAGTGCCGGGTCGATGTCGTGCGAGCACCACCAGGTGATGCCGCAGAGAGCCGGATTGTCGACGACGGCGTCCACGGTGGCCTGCGCGAAGGCGGCGGCGGAGGCGGCTGGGATGTCGGGTTCGGCGGCGCCGACTTCCTGGAGCCAGACCCGGCGGTCCGCGGTGGTCGCCGCCGCCGCGGCGAGCTCGACGAGGTAGTCGGCGTGGGTGGTGGTGGCGGGTCCCAGCGGGGCGTCTATTCCGGCGACGCCGTTGAAAGTCCACGAGTGGACGGTCGTGATGTCGCCGAGGTCGACGGCCGCGGCCGGGCTGAACGGGTGCGTGGGCGAATACCAGATGTCGTCGTAGAACGAGGTCAGACAGGTGAGCCGCGGTGCGACGGCGCGTACGCCCGCGACCAGGTCGGCGGTGAAGCCGAAAGTCGCGTCCCAGGGTGGTCGGATTGGCCGGCCAGAGGTTGTTCACCTCATTACCCAGGGTGACCGCGAAGACGTTCGGGCGAGTGCTGACCGCTGCCGCCACCGTCCGGGTGTAGTCGGCGAGGCCGGCGCGCACGGTGGGGTCGGTGAAGACGCTGGCCTGATGCCACGTCAGCACCCACGACGGCAGGAAGTCGAAGCTCGACAAGTGCCCTTGCAGCAGGTCGACGGCCACCCGAAGGTCGAACTCGGCGGCACAGTCGATCACCGTCAACAGGTCATCGATCGCACGTTGCCGAATCAGCCCGCGATTGGGCTGAATCCACGGCCAGATGGGAAAAACCCGGACGTGGTCGAGACCGATCGAGGCGAGGTCGGCGAAGTCGCGGCGGGCCGCGTCCGGGTCGAAGTCCAGCCAGCTGTAGAACCACCCGGACGACGGTACGTAGTTGGCGCCCATCCAGAGCGAACGACCGGCTGTACCGCCGCCTGACAGACCATCGGACGGCACGTGGTGACACCCTTCTGCCTTCCGGCCGGCACCGTGCGCGGCCGCCGGTAGACTAAAGCGATTTAGTGACGCCGGCAAGAGCCGGCCGGGTTAAACGGCGGGAGCGGCCGTGCTTTCGCGAGCGACCAGGTTCGGCGTGGGCAGCTTCAGGCCGGTCGTCGAGGCGCCGTCGATGACGTCCAGGAGCGTACGGGCGAGCAGCTCACCCAGCGCGAAAGTGTCGCGTGAGAGGGCGGTCAGCGCCGGATGCATGAGCCGGGCCAGCAACGAGTCGTCGAAGGAGACGATGGACAGGTCTTCCGGGATCCGCAGGCCCATCTCCAGCGCGACGCCGAGGCCGGCGACGGCCATGATGTCGCTGTCGTAGACGATCGCGCTCGGCCGTGGCCGGTTCGACAGCAGTCGGCGGGTGGCAGCGGCTCCTTCGGCATCGCTGAAATCCGTCGGCCAGGACCGCGCGCCTTCCAGATCCAGCCGCGCAGCGGCGTCCCGCAACGCGCGGATTCGGCGCTGGGTATGCCAAAGTTCGGGCAGGCCCGCGACGTGCGCGATCCGCCGGTGGCCGAGCGCGGCGAGGTAGTCGACGATGTGCAGCATCGCTTCCCGGTCGTCGGTCCAGACACTCGGTAGGTTGCCGTGCTTGCCCGGTCCGCCGAGCACCACCACCGGCAGCCGCGAACGTTCGAGCTCTTCGACCCGCGGATCCTGTGAGCGCAGGTCGAACAAAACCACTCCGTCGACGCGGTTTTCGGACTGCCAGCGCCGATAAATGGCCGCCTCGGCGGCGATGTCCTCGACCACCAGCAGTTGCAGTCCGGTGCCGCGCACCGAAAGTCCGGCCTGCAGGCCGGAAACGATCTGCGCGAAGAACGGCTCGACGCCCAGCGTTCGGGCCGGTCGCGCGGAAACCAGCCCGACCATGCCGGCCCGGGCACCGCGCAACGCGCGGGCGGGCGCTGTGCGGCCGCCAGCCCATCTCCTCGGCGATCGGAGGATGCGCTGCCGGGTCGCGTCGCTGACGGGGGGGCGGCCGTTGAGCGCGAACGAAACCGCGCCCTTGGAGACGCCGGACTGCCGGGCGATGTCGCCGATGGTCGGCCGGGTCATGGCCACCTCCCTTCGCGCGCTTCGGGTCGTACGGGTGCGCGTACGCGCCGGGTCATCCTACGAGGCGTAGGCCTTCTCCGGCGGGTCGACGGGCCCGCGAGGCCTGGCCGGATCTTTCCCCGAGGTGCTTGACAGCCCGACGTGACCCGGCGCATAGTTCCGCAACTAGATCAGTTTAGTAACCGTCCGTGGGCGGGGCTGCCGGTCAGAGGAGACAGGGTCGATGCGCAGCAGGAACAGGTGGGTCTCGGTGGTGGCCGCCACGGCGGCCGCGGTGCTGGCGCTGTCGGCCTGCGGGCTTGGTGGCAACAGCGGTGGTGGCGGCGCCAACCAGGTGGTGCCCAGTGGGGGTCCGCTCAAGGGCGAGATCACCTATCACGTGGTCTCTTAAAAACGACAAGTTCACCCCCTATTTCACCGCCCTGATCAAGGCTTTCCAGGCGCAGCACCCGGGTACGAAGATTAACTGGATCGACCAGCCAGGCGACGGCTACGAGGCCAAGGTGTCCAGCCAGGTCAGCAGCGGCAGCCTGCCGGACGTGGTCAACCTGCCGCCGGAATTCGCTTACCAGGTCGTCCAGGCCGGGGGTCTTTTGGACCTTTCGAAGAACATCCCGACGCTGACCCAGGACTACGTCAAAAGTGGCCTGAACGCGTACACGTATCCGGGTGTTTCCGGCACGTACGGCCTGCCCTGGTATCTCGGCACCGACGTGAACTTCTGGAACACGGCCCTGTTGCAGAAGGACGGCCTGAATCCGGCCAACCTGCCCAAAACCTTCGACGAGTTGGTCGCGCAAGCCAAGATCATGCACGACAAGTCCGGCGGCAGGGACTACTTGATGAGCCGGCCGCCCGGCATCCTGGACATCTACAACTCCGGTACGGCGATGATGTCCGCGGACGGCAAGAAGTTCGTCTTCAACACGCCCGCCGCCGAGGCCATCGTCGACAAATACACGGCCGCTTTCAAGGCCGGCTACCTGCCGGCGGACGTGCTCACCAAGTCATACGAGGGAAACTCGGCGCTGTTCGTCAAGCAGGTGGTCGGCTGGACGACCGGCACCGGAAACTACATTCAGGGCACCGCGCAGACGAACCCGACGCTGGCCAAGCAGATCATCCCGTCGCCGGCGATCGGCACCCCGCCGCTGTACGTGCAGGGAATTTCGGTTTCGGCGAAAAGCAAGAACCTGCCGCTGGCGCTGGCTTTCGCCCAGTTCTCCACCAACAACGACAACCAGGTCAACTTCATCAAGCTGGCGCAGGGATTTCTGCCCGGCACCACGGCGGCGGGATCCAGCCCGGTGTACAGCAAGAGCGACGGCACCCCGCAAGGTGACGCGGCGGTGATCGCGTACGCGTCGCTGAAAACCGCGGTGAATGTCAAGCCGGCGGCGTGGACCGACGCGATGGACACCTACCTCGCGCAGCAGATCGCGCTCGCGATGACCGGCAAGCAGACCTCCAAGCAGGCATTGGACAACGCGGTCGCGAAGAGCAACCAGCTGCTCGGGCCCTGAGCGTTGAGCACGCTCCGGCAGGACCGGCCGGCGACCGCGCGTCGCCGGCCTTCGCCGAGTGTGCCGGCGCGCCGGCGGATCCGGTTCCAGCGCTGGTTCAGCCCGTGGCTGTTGGTGGTGCCCGCATTGCTCTGGCTGGCTGTTTTCAGTCTGTGGCCAGCGATCAACACCGGTGTGCTGTCGTTCACCAACGTTCGTACGCTCACTGGCGGCGAGTTCGTCGGGTTGACCAACTACGCCCAGATGTTCCAGGATCCGCAGCTGCGGGACGCGATCGTCAACACCGTCCTCTACATGCTCGTTTGCCTGCCGTTGCTGGTGTTCCTGCCGTTGTTGCTGGCCTTGCTGGTGGAGCGGCAGCTGCCTTTCATCACGTTTTTCCGTACGGTGCTGTATTTTCCGGTGATCGCGTCCGCGGTCGTGGTCGCGTTGATCTGGCAGTGGCTGCTGGACGAACGAGGGGTGGTCAACGGACTGGCGCAGCAGCTCAACCTCACGCATGCGGCTGTTCCCTTCCTGACCGACCGCTGGCTGCTGCTGTTCAGCGCCATTGGCCTCACGGTGTGGAAGGGCGTCGGCTACTACATGATTATTTACCTGTCGGCGCTGGGAAATGTCCGCCAGGAACTGCATGAGGCGGCCGCGGTGGACGGCGCCGGCCTGATCCGTCGGTTCTGGACCGTCACCGTTCCGGGCGTACGCGGCACGATGGTGCTGGTCGCGGTGCTGATCTCGGTGAACGCGATGCGTATCTTCACCGAGCTCTACATCCTGGGTGGCTCCACCGGTGGGGTCGGCGGCCAGGACGTTTCGGTGGTGATGCTGATCCAGGGCGCCGGGTCCGGTGCCAACGGCCAACTCGGGTACGCGTCCGCCCTGAGTGTGCTGCTTTTCGTCATCACCGTGGGCCCGATGATCGCGCTGGCTCGGCTCAACAGGTCGGCCGACCAGTGAGCGCCCGCAGGTCTTTTGGATCGCTGACACCGCTCGGTCTGGTGGCGCGGTATGTCACGTTGCTCGGCGTGCTGGCCATCACGATCGGCCCGCTGCTATGGGAATTGGCCACCTCACTGAAAAGCAAGGCCGAGGACGTGTACGCGGCGACGCCTTCGTTTGTGCCGCAGCACCCGACTTTCGCGAACTATGCCGAGGTTGCCCGGACGATCCCGGTCTGGCAGTTCGCCACCAACTCGCTGATCGTCGCCGCGCTGTGCGTGGTTGGCAACCTGATCGGCGCGACCATCGCCGGCTTCGCGTTGGCTCGGCTCAAATTCCGCGGCCGGCGGCTGGTTTTCGGACTGTTCCTGTCGACTTTGGTGCTGCCCGGCGAAGTGACGATCATTTCGCAGTTCCAAACGGTGGTGAACCTCGGTGTTGGCAACACCTTGCTGGGGGGGTCGCGTTGCCGTCGATGATCGGCGCCTTGAACGTTTTGTTGATGCGCAACGCCTTTATGGCCATCCCGCTGGAGATCGACGAAGCGGCGTTGCTGGACGGGGCGAATGTCTGGCAGCGGCTGCTCTATATCGGCCTGCCGAGCGTACGCGGAATCATGAGTGTGGTCGCGATTCTTTCGTTCATCGGCGCCTGGGACGACTTTCTCTGGCCGCTGTTGGTGTTGCAGAGCCCGGACAAGTTGACACTGACGGTCGGGCTGGCGTACCTGCACAGCACCTTCTCGGCCGATCCCCGGACCATCGCCGCCGGCGCGATGATCGCCTTGCTGCCGATTGTGGTGTTGTTCGTCTCGTTGCAGCGATTCTTCTTCCGAGGCGTCGGCGAAGGAGCCGTCAAAGGCTGACCGCGCTCTCCACTCCACCGACTGGGCGCTGACAGCCACTATCGGGACGCTGGCGCTGTGACGAGGCACACCAGCATCTGTGGCCCCAGAAACCCGAGGAATCTGTGGAACCCGGTAAGGCGCATGCATCAGCGATGGCTGGTAACGATTGGACCTTTTTGTTCCAGCACTTACACGGAATGCAATCAAACGATTACACAGAATAGTCATGACCCTGCCCTTCAGGGCGGTCAAGGGGCGCTGAAAGTACCGCTGGGCGGGCCTTTTCGGGTCAGCGGGGCCGTCTCTCAGTCATTCTGAAAGCAAATCCGGGCCGCGATGTATCAGGCCATCCGGTCGGGCCGTCCTCATAGGAGAGCGCTGGAGGGGATGGAGATGGCTGACGCGCGGGGGTGGGTCGACGCGGTCGTGGTCGGCTCCGGGTTCGGCGGTGCGGCGGCGGCGGCCTGCCGGCTGGCCGAGGCCGGCCGGTCGGTGTGTGTGCTGGAACGCGGCAAGACGTATCCGCCCGGCTCGTTCCCGCGTCGGCCGGACCAATGGCCGCCAACTTCTGGGATCCCAGCGAGGGATTGCAGGGCATCTTCGACATCTGGTCCTTCCGGCACCTGGAGTCCGTGGTGGCCAGCGGGGTCGGCGGCGGCTCGCTGATCTACGCGAACGTCATGTTGCGCAAGGACGAGCACTGGTTCGTACGCGATCAGGGCCCGGCTGGCGGGTACGAGTCGTGGCCGGTCACCCGCGAGGACCTGGAGCCCTGGTACGACCGGGCCGAGAAAATGATGGGCGCGACCGGAAATCCGTATCCGTACACCGACCGGACGGCGAAGACGCAGGCGATGCGGCGGGCCGCGAGTCGGCTGGGAATGGACTGGTTTCGGCCGCCGCTCGCGATCGCTTTCGCCGGCGACGGCAAGCGGCCCGGCGAGCCGATCCCGGACTCCGCCGACAACATTCACGGCGTGGCGCGGCTTTCCTGCCGGTTGTGCGGCGAATGTGACATCGGCTGCAACGACGGCGCCAAGAACAGTCTCGACTTCACCTACCTCACCGCTGCCGTACGAGCCGGCGCACAGTTGCAGGATCGCAGCGAGGTCAAGGAAATCCTGCCGATTGACGGTGGCTACGAGGTGCGGTACGTCCGGCACCACGCGGACAACGAAGGTATTCGGCGGGGCACCGGGGTGCCACCGAAAACCGTGCTGCGCTGCCGGACCCTGGTACTGGGCGCCGGCACCTTCGGATCGACTTTCCTGTTGCTCCGCAACCGGAAAGCTTTCCCGGGCCTCAGCCCGGCGCTGGGCACCCGGTTCTGTGGCAATGGTGACCTGCTTGGATTTGTTTTGGACAGCCCGGACAAACTGAACGCCTCGTACGGGCCGGTGATCACCAGCACCATGCGGGTGCCGGACGAGCTGGACGGTGGCACCGGCCGCGGCTATTACATCCAGGACGGCGGTTATCCGGGTTTTGTTGACTGGCTGGTGGAAGCGGCGACGCTGACCGGTCCGGCGAAGCGAGCCGCCCGGTTCGCCGTCCGCACTGATGCAAGTTCGCCGGCGGACCGCCGGCCAGCGAGATCGGCAACCAGCTGGCCGCACTGGTCGGACAGGGCAAGTCGTCTTCCGGCGCGTTGCCGCTGCTGGGCATGGGCCGCGATGTCCCGGATGGCCGATTGCGGCTGGAGAACGGATATCTGGAGCTGGACTGGTGTGACGAGAGCTCCCGGGAGTATTTCGCGACCGTGCAGGCGTCGATGACGGCGATCGCGCAGGAGCTTGGCGGCCGGTTCATGATCAACCCTTCCCGGCACCTGCACCGCATTATTTCCCCGCATCCGCTCGGCGGGGTGCCGATGGGCAGTAATCCGGACCAGGGGGTGTGGTGGACGCGCACGGCGAGGCGTACGGGCATCCCGGCCTTTTCGTGGTGGATGGCTCGGTGATGCCGGGCCCGGTCGGTGCGAACCCGTCGCTGACGATCGCGGCGCTGGCCGAGCGGTTCACCGAACGCATTCTGGAGCGGCTCGACCAGCGGCTGGCGGTGGCCCGGTGACCGCGCCACCGTCGCCGCGGCGAGCACTGATTATGGCTGGCGGCGGCCTGAAAGTGGCTTACCAGGCCGGAGTTTTACAGGTCTGGCTGGATGAAGCAGAGCTGGATTTCGATCTGGCCGACGGCGCCAGCGGTGGTGTCCTCAACCTGGCAATGTGGTGCCAGGGCATGACCGGCACCCAGATCGCCGACAACTGGCGGGCATATCACCCTCTGCGGGCCGGCACGCCGAACGTGCGTGGGTGGCTGCGCGGACCGTACGCGCCCTCGCTTTTGACCCTCTCGGGAATGAAAAACCGGGTCCTGCCGGGGTTTGGGTTGGACTGGCACGCGATCCGGTCCACCAGACGAGAGGCGACTTTCAATCTTTTCAACGTCAGCCGGCAGGAACACCAGGTGCTGCCGGCCGCGCGAATGACCGATGATTTGCTGCTTTCCGGGATCGCACTGCCGATGTGGTTCCCGCCGGTACGGGTCGACGGCGACACGTACATAGACTCGGTTTTCGCCACCGACGCGAACCTGGAGGAAACCGTCCGCCGCGGGGCCACCGAGTTGTGGGTGATCTGGACGGTGAGTACGCGCGGGCAGTGGCGTCCCGGTTTCGTGTCGGAATACTTCACCATGATCGAGGCGGCGGCGAACAGCCGGCTGCGCGCCTCGCTGGACCGGATCGAGCGCAGCAATGCGGCGCTGACTGCTGGGAAACCGTCCGAGTTCGGCCATAAAGTCACCGTGCACCTGTTGGCCGCTGAGGTGCCGCTGCACTATTTGTTGAATTTCCGCAAGGCGAGTTTCGCCGAGGCGGTCGATCTGGGGGTACGGGATGCCCGCGCTTGGTGCGCCAAGCGCGGGATTCCGGTCCGTACGAAGGAGTTCCTGCCGCAACCGGCAGCGGTCGACTCGGTCAGCTTCCATGAGGTGATGACCGGCACGATCAGCCGCAACCGGGCGCCGGCCGGGCAATCCGCCAAGATGACGTGGAATTGGACGTGGTGGTCAAGGACACCGCCCGTTTCGTGGCTGATTCAGCGCACGTCGCGGCCGTTTTCGGGGTCGTACGCTGTGCTGCTCTTGGTGGGGAACTGCCTATTCGGCAAGGAAGTTTCAACATCCTGGTGGACGCCGGGTCGACCGCGCCGCAGCCGACCAAACTGATGGTCTACGACCTGGAAGTGACCGACGCGAAAGGCCGCGCTTTGGCCATTCACGGGGTGAAAACCGTCCGCCACGATGCCACTCTGGACCTTTGGCCGGACACCACCACGTTGGCCACCGAGGTCCGGCACGACCATCGGCTGATCGCCGCTGGCACGTTGCGGATCAGCGTCCCCGGGCTGCTCCGCCAGCTTGCCTCTTTCCGGGCCACCGCGTCCACACCCACCGAGCAAGCCGAGGCGCTGGGCCGGTTCGGCACGTTCTTTTTAGGCCATTTATGGGAAGTCTACCGGCGGCGAGCCGCCGCGCCGATCCCGTTGCCGCGCGCTGGCTGCGCAAGACGGCGGCCAGGTGACCGGCAGATGGACCGTGCTGGCCCGCCGGCACGGGGTCTCGCTGCGGGTGTGCGGGCAGGGCCCGCCGGTGGTGGTGATCCCGGGCATGGAAGGCAGCGGGGAAAGCTGCCTTGATGTGGTACTTCCGGTCGTACGGACCGGAATCAGAGTCCCTGTGGAGGCGCCGGGTGGGCTCGGGGGCGCCTTCGCAGGGACGCCTGGACGGTCTCCGGACGCCGAGACGGGGGCGTCCGGAGGCCGCGTTATCCTGGTCGACTATTCGGCTGAGCGGCACCGGTTGTTGGGGCAGTTGGTCGGTACGATCGCGGGCCTCCTTCGGCAGGTGTTGCCTCCCGATGAGCCGGTGGTGTGGTGGGGTCAGTCATTCGGCAATCTGCTGATCGCGCTGGTGCGGCAGCGGCTCGACCTGGCACGGGGGGCGGGCGGTGCTGGTGAGCCCTTTTACCGGTCTTCCGGCCGTACGCGTACGCATCGGTCATGTTGCGATGGCGCTCACTCCGTCGAGCGTTTACGCGAGTACGGCTCGACCCACCGGGCGGTTGCTTTTCGGTCCGGATCCCGACGATGCCGGCGGGCCTTTTTTTCGGTGCGCTAGCGGCGATGCATCCGCTCACAGTGCGGCGGCGGCGAATGGGCTGGTTGGCCGGTCAGGATTTCGCGAGTGCTTTTCTGGCTCTCCGCGATCCACTCGGGGTCTGGCTGGGCGATCGGGACCGGTTGGTCGATTTACCGCGACAGCTGGCATTCATTTTTTTCCGCGCTGGCGCGCCGGCCGGGTGACCGGTTGACCGTGGTCGGCGGTTGCGGTCACGTCGTACTTCCGTTGCAGGCTATGGAAAGCGTACGCACCGGCGTGCGGGACTGGTTGAACCTCAACCCGCCGTCGGACGCCCGTCAGCAATAGCGCGGGCCAACTGGCCACGAGAGCGCAGTCCGAGTTTGCGATAGGTGTTCGACAGGTGATATTCGATGGTTTTGGGCGAGAGAAACAATTGTGCGGCCGCCTCGGCGTTGCTCGCGCCATCGGCGACCACCATCGCGACCTGCAGCTCCTGAGGGGTGAGTTGCCCGGAAGGCGACTCCCGGCGCGGGCGGGCGGTCGCGCCGCTGGCCCGGAGTTCGCCGTGCGCGCGATCGCTCCACGGCTTGGCGCCCAGGCGGTCGAACTGCTCGGCGGCGGTTTCCAGCGCTTCCCGGGCGGCCGCCCGGCGGCGCTGGCGGCGCAGCATTTCCCCGTAACAGAGCCAAGTCCGGGCCGCATCGAAGGGCTGCGCGGCGCGGCCGTGCCATTCGAGTGCTTCGGCGAAGGCCTTGTCGGCGTCGTCCGGCGAGGCGGCGAGCAGGCCGCGGCAGCGGGCCGCGATGGCCACTTCGGTCGGGCGGGCGGTGCTGGCGGCCTCGGCGGCGAGGATCTGGTACGGCGCGTCGGCGCGGTCCGGCTGGCCGGCTCGTACCAACGCCTCCACCAGATCGCCGGCCCAGTTGAGCAGCACCGGGTCGCCGAGCTCGTGTTCGGCGCAGAACCGGCCGACCTCGGCGAAGTGTGCGGTCGCCTCGACGGCGCGGCCTTCGGCCAGCTCCAGCAGCAGCCCCAGCGCGCTCGCGACGCGTGCGTTGATGACAGTCGCGCCCGCGGTGGACTGGATCGCCCGCTCGGCGTGCTGCCGGCACTCCTGCCCGCGGCCCATCCCAGCCTCGATGGTGGCGAGCGTGACCAGGCTGTTGGGCACCTCGGTCTGCCAGCCGCTCTGCTCCGACAGCACCAGGGCATCGTGCGCGTACGAATAGGCGGCCGCCCAGTCGCCGGCCCGGAACTCCAACACCGCGAGCCGGGACAGCTGGAAGGGCAGCAGTCCGGCGGCGCTGGCCTGGCGGGCCGATCGTACGGCGTATTCCAGCAGCCGGCGGGCGTGCGCGGGCTCCTCCAGCGACTCCCAGCCCTGCGCGGCGACCAGCAGCAAGTGCTCGCTGCTGAGCGGATCCCAGTCCATAAGGCCGGGCTCGCAGCGGATCAACAGCTCCCTGGCCTCGTCGCCGTGCCCACTGATCGCGCGGGTCAGGGCGTAGACGAGCAGGACCGGGACAGCGACCAGATCGGGCTGGTCGGTGACCTGTTCGGCGGCCCAGCCGGCCACCTCGGACGCCATTCGTTGCTCGCCCATCATCGCTGTCACCAGCGCAACGTGAGCGCTCATAAGGGCCGCCCAGATGGGTTCTTGCGGAGCGATCCGGCGAGCCTCGGCGAGGGTCAGGTCGCGGGCCAGCGCGGGCTGGCCGCCCCACATGCCGATCCGGCCCCAGAGCGCCCGTGCCTCGGTCTGCAGGTGCGGGTCGTCGGTCTCCTCCTGGGCGCTGCTGATCAGCGCTTGACCGAGGTCGATCTGGCCGGACGGCAGGCTCTGGTACGCGGCTTGGATGAGCCGCCGGGCCCGAGTCAGTCCGGGCGGGGTGAGCCGGGCAGCCCGCCGGTAGAGGTCCATCGCGGTGGCGTAGCTGCGTCGCTCGACGGCGCCGGCCGCGGCCGCGTCCAGGTCCGCGGCGGTCTGCTCGTCCGGGCCGATGGACGCGGCTGCGAGATGCCACCCACGACGTTCGGCCGCGCGCGTACCACCCAGGTGCCGGAAAGCCTCGGCGAGCGCGCGATGGGCGGCCCGCCGGTCGGCCGGCGACGCCGACTGGTAGAGCGCCGAGCGAACCAGTGGATGCCGGAAGCTGATGCCCCGCTCGTCGATCAGCACCAGCCCGCTGGTCTCGGCCGGCTCGAGGTCGGTCGCGGACAGTCCTTCCAGGTCCAGCGCGGGCAACAGCACGTCCTCGGCGACCGAGGGCTGCGAGCCGACCGCGGCCAGCACGAGCAGGGCGCGCTGGGTGGACTGCGGTTGGGCGGTGATCTGGCTGCCGTACGCGAGCTCGAGTCGGCGGCTGATCGGCAGCGGTTGTACGGGCGAGACTTCCGGGCCGATCTTGGGAAACTCCAGCAGCGCGAGCGGATTGCCGGCGGATTCCTGGATTCGCTGGGCGAGCAGCGTACGGCTCCAGCCGGTGCTGTGGGCGTCCACCAGCTCCCAGGCGGCCGGCTCCGGCAGCGGTGGCAGCACCAGCTCCGGGATGGTGCCAAGCCAGCGCCGCAGCGGGGAGGCAGCGTCCTCAGGGGAGCGCGCGGCGAGGATGACGGCGATCCGCTCGGCCTTCAACCGGCGGGCCGCGAAGATGATCGCCTCCATCGACGGCAGGTCCAGCCAGTGCACGTCGTCCACCACCACCAACACCGGCCGCTCGTCGGCCGCGGCAGCCAGCAGGGTGAGGGTGGCCGCCGCGACGGTCAACCGGTCACCGCCGGCCGCCACCGGACCCCAGTTCAGCGCGCCCGCGAGGGCGTTCGACTGCGACTCCGGCAGCTGCGGCAGCAACTCGGTCAGCGGATCGAGCAGCCACGACAGGGCCGCGAAGGACAGCTCGGTCTCGGCCTCGTGGCCGGCCACTCGCAGTATCGAGAAGTCGGTCGCCGCCTCGACCGCGAAATCCACCATCCGGGTCTTGCCGATGCCGATTTCGCCGCGTATCAACAGCACGCCGGCCTGCCCCTGGACAGCGGCATCCAGCAGCGTACGGATGTCCGAACACTGCGTCGCGCGCCCCACCAACACACGAGAAGCGTAGAGGGGTCAGGCATCGAGCAGTAGTGACTGTCCGGACATTGGCTGCCCGTACGGGCAGATCTCGGTGAAAGCCCTGGACAGGCCGTCTGTCCGAGCCGGCCGATGGCCACAATTCGGGGCACACGAACGCATTTGGCTGCCCCGGGTGTTGCGGCCCAGGGGCACCCTGGGGTTTTCCCGGATCCACCGGCATCGGGGCGCTGGCAGGGTCTGCGGTGACACCGGCCGCGAGAGGTGACAAGCGATGCGTCCCGCCACTAAGAACCTGACCAGACACGCCAGAAGTGACGGCCAACTGGTGTCCGAGGCCGTCGCCGGAGACACCGTGAGCTGGGAAGAGCTGGTCCGCCGGTTCAGCGTCCGGCTGCACCGGATCGCCGGCACGTACGGCCTGGACAACGCGAGCGCCGCCGATGTGGTCCAGACGACCTGGCTGCGTGCTTTCGAGCGGCTGCACATGCTTCGTGACCCGGCCGCGGTCGGCGGCTGGCTCGTCACCATCACGCGGCGGGAGAGCGTGAGCGTGGTCCGTGGCCGCAGCCGGGAACGGCTGGTCGACACGTACGACAGCATCGACGCGCCGGACGACGGTCGTACGCCCGAAGACGAGATCGCCGCACTCGACCAGAACGCGCAGGTCAGGGCCGCGTTGCAGCGGTTGCCGCAGCGGGACCGCAAGCTGCTCACGATGCTGATGGCCTCTCGTACGCCCAGCTACACGGCCGCTTCGGCGGCGCTGAACATGCCGGTCGGCAGCATCGGGCCGACCCGGGCCCGCTCGCTCGCCGCGCTGCGCCGCGAGCTGGTGCACTCATGACCGACCAATCATCGAAACTTCGGGGAGAGACGATGACGACTTTCGCGGCCGCGGCCGAGCTGTTTTCGCCAGTATCGCTGGCATCTTCGCCGGCCCGGGTGTGCACCGCGGCCCGCTCCCGACCGGCCGGGAGGGCGCAGCTGTGGTGGCTGGGGGAGTCCATCGCCGGCCGCGGTACCGCGAACGCGCCGCTCAGCGCGATCCCGACACCCCATGGTCAGCTGCCCCCGCCGTACAAACCCTCGGCCGGTTTCGGGTGCTGCCCAGCGGGCAGGCCACACCAGCCGTGGAGTGGCAGTCGAAAAAGGCCCGTGACCTGCTGAAACTGCTGATCGCGCGCGGCGCGGCCGGGCGATCCCGCGGGAGGCCCTGATCGACGCGCTGTGGCCCG
This sequence comes from Fodinicola feengrottensis, assembly GCF_010993775.1. Lineage (GTDB taxonomy): Bacteria > Actinomycetota > Actinomycetes > Mycobacteriales > HKI-0501 > Fodinicola > Fodinicola feengrottensis. The sequence continues at coordinate 200,419 of NZ_WOTO01000001.1, forward strand.
GCGACGACCTGGGCCGATGCGCCAACCGGCTGTCCGTCGCGCTGTCCACCATCCGCGCGGTGCTGGATCCGGACCATCGGCACCCGGCGAACCACTTCGTCAGCACCGGCAAGCACAGCGTCGCGGTCGCGAACATTCGGGTGGACGTCGAGGAATTCCTGGCCGCCGCCCGGCACGCGCTGAACGTCGACCACCCCACCGAACTCGTCCGTACCCGGATGTTCCGCCGCGCGCCGCCGCGCTCTACACCGGCGAGTTTCTGGAGCAGGACCAGCACTGCGACTGGGCCGTTGGCCTGCGCGAGGAAGCCAAGACGACTTATGTCGAACTTTTGCGTACCCTCGCCGAAACCGCGACAGTGTGTCCCGCTCGTACGACAACGCCATCCACTATCACCTGCGGATTTTGGAGCGGGACCAGTACGACGAGCAGGCGCATCTGGGATTGGTCGGAGTGCTCAAGATTTCCGGCCGGCACGGCGAAGCCCGCCGCCGGTATCGGTTCTATCTCGATCGCATGGACGAAATCGCCATCCCGCCCATGCCTTTCCCGGCCGGGGCACTGGGGCATTAGGTCCTGGTACCTGTTAGGGGCCATTGCGGCGAAAGGCTCGCCGCGCGAGCACGATCAGTGGCAGCGCGACAATCGCGGCAAGACACCAGACCGCGCCGACGACAAACCACACCCCAGCATCTGTCGGACCGCCGTCTCCGCTGGCCACCCCGAGGGTCGACAAACCGCCCGCACAGACCAAAACAGCGGTCACCACGGCCAGGATGACGAGCGTTATCTTCTCCAGCACACTGGGTTTTTTCTCCGGCGGGCGGGCCGGGCTTGCCGGTCCAGTGGGATAGGCCGTCGGCGAAGTCACCCCGGGGACCGGGGTGCCCTGCGGCTCGGGCCGCGGAACGTCTTGGGCCGCCCGGGCCGGCAGCGGCACGACCACCTGCGGCGGCACCCGTGAATCGAGATAGGCCCATGCCCGTACGTCCGGATAGAAAAGTGTCGGCTCCAGATTAACTGACATGCCGTCCAGACCAACCAACCGGCGACCGCCGTCCGGCCGGCTCAGCATCGCCGCGCATTCGTTGTAGAGCACGGTAACCGTGCCATTCGGTGTGTCCAGGCTGACGCCCTGGTCGCCAATGATCAAGGCCGTCTGGGAGTCCTCCCAGGACGGCAGCCGTTGACCGGTCACCGTGCCGCCTGACCACATCGGAGCCGGCGCGAAGCCGGCCCAGTCAGCGCTCCTGCGCGCCGGCACCTGCAGCAGTGCCGCGCTGGCGGCCTCCACCGCGACCTCATGGACATCTTGCGTGGTCACCGCGTGTATTTCCGACGCAGTGCCGTTCGGCTGCCCGGTCAGCAAATTCGCGGCGTAACTGGGCAGGGCATGCGCATCGGCGTCCGGGTGGTTGAACGTCTCCAGTCGCTTTCCGCGCACTGCCTCGACATCGGCCGGATCGATGACACCGAGCCGAAGTTTGGCGAGAACGTCGAGGAAACCGCCGAGCACCGCATCCTGCTTGTCGGGTAGGGCGTCGGCGAGCGCGGTGATCGTCGCGTACCCGTCACCGCGTCGGCTGTAGGAGCCTGTGTAGTGGTGTACGAGAAGCCACCTTCCTGGCGAAGGCTACGAAAAAGCTCGCGTTCCAGCACACCGGAATAAATGGTGGCAGCGCCTCGGTGTCGGACCGTCGCCTCCATGACGACCGCCTTTGAGCCCTCCGCGTAAAAAGCCGGAGTGGCCGGCAGGGCTGAAGTCGCCGCGGGCACCGGCATCCGGCGCCCCTCGGGCAATGTCAGCCGCAGTCCCGCCGGCACGTGGTCACTCGTCATCCACAGCACCGCGTTCTCGCGGGTGAACCACGTACGAGTCCAGTCGAGAACGTCTTGCGGGCCGATCCGGTGCAGGCCCCATTCCGGGTAGCTGAGCAGTCCGTGTCCGGCCGCGCCATATCGCCACACCGGCATCGACTCATTGACCGAACGAGACGCGCTGCTTTCTTCGGTGCGAAGAATCGCCTTTTCGGTTTCCAGTCGACTCATGGGCAGGTCCGCGAGCGCGGCGCACACCGCATGGAGAAAGCCGACCACCTCCGATTCGCTGCCCTGAATCAGAAAATGCGTGTTCACCGCGCCGGTGGTGCCGTTGAAGTGATAGTCCGTCGGCGCGTGACCATGCAAGGCCAGGTGCTCGATCAGGTGGGTGATTCCGGTACGGGCCAACGTCTCGTCGGCCCGCCCCACCCGGAAGATCAGTCCCGCCGCCATCGGTCCTGGCATCGGCGACAGGAGCGTGGGCACACCGTCGACCTCGGTCTGTCGGTACATGTGTCTCAGGCTCCCGTCGCGGCGGCACGAGCGCGTGCGAACGCGGCCGCTTCGTCGGCGTAGTTGCTCCATGGATAACTCGCCAGATTGCCGATCGCGTGAAAATGCCGTGCCGCGCGTTGATAATCCGCCACTTCAGTGAAGTAAAAGGCAAAAAGGTTGTGTGCGGCCACCCACCCGTACTGCGGCCGATAAGCGGGGTGGTCGACGGAGCGATCGGCGGCGGCGCAGACCTCGCCATATGCCTCCCGCAAGTAACGTTCGCTCTCGGCGTCGCCGTCAATCTTGAACCAGCGTTCGATGTGCGCCTCGACAATCACCGCCGGGGTGAGATCGCCCAACGGGGCACTCGACACGCATTCCCTGGCGAACGCGAACATCGCTTCCCAAGTGCCGCTCCACTTCGTACACAGCAACTGCACCATCCGGCGCTGTGCGAGGAAGTTGTGCGGATCATGCTTGGCGAGCTGAGCGTACCGGCGAAGCGATTCACTCTTGCCGAGTTCAAGTCCCATCGACGTGGTCAGCCGGGCCTGCCAGGCGGCCACGTTGTCCGGCCGGGCCGCGGTGGCGTCGATCAGCAACTGTTCTGCCTTGCAGAGGTAGTCGCGCAGCGCGGCGAACTGCTCTCGACTGACCTTCTTGGCGCTTAGGGACGTACGAACGTCCCATCCCATGGTGATATATCGAATTCCCAGGAGGGTGTGGGCAAGTCCAGGTGTTCGCTCCTGTGGAACCTGTTCGGCCAGGAAATCCTCGGAGCCCTCGACCGCGTCAACGTTCGCGGCGAGAAAGCTGCGCGAACGGTGGTCCGGAAGGCTCGCGAAAAACGCCAAAACGCCCGGCCAGTCAGCCGCTTGGACAATCGACCGCAAATGGCCCACCGCGGGATACGCCGCCGCCGCGTCGAAATCAGGTTCCCCGTGTCTACTCACGGCCGGGAAGTTTAGCCCGACCGCCTTGCCGCCATCTGCGCCCAGACCACCGTCCGAGTGCTGTTGTTGACCTTGGCCAGTTAGCCCACCGGATGGGGCATTTGCCCGCTCTGGGAGGGCAAACTGGCCAAGATCAACAAAAGGTAGCGATACAACGACACCTCAGCTGGCCCTCTTGTCCGCGTCCAGAACCTCTCGCGTTACCGCCAGTATTGCCGGTGGAGAGCAGTTCTTGCGCTCGTGTTTAGTTACCCGCTGGCGAGGCTAACCGCGCTCAGCTGTCAAAGGAGGGCGGGGCGGCGCCGCGTCCGAAGCCCCAGGTCTGTCCGAGCCGGGGTTTTGGCGGCGTCGCCGGGCGTCGACGGAAGCTGGCCAGAGCTGGCGTGGGGTCTACGCAGGCGGTGATGGCAAGACAAGGCGTGGCGAAGGCGCAGTCCCGGCAGTGTGGGCGGGGGGGTGGGGTAAGCGGCGAGGTCGGCGGCGGACATGGCCAGGGCCTCTTCGCCGATGAGGGGCGGCCGGCGGCGGCGATTTCGGGGCGGGTACGGCGAATCAGGGGCGGCGGCGGAGCGGGCCGGCGGTGCGTTGATCCACCCGGCTGGCACCGGAGGTGGGCAGTCCGCGGGCGTAGAGCCGGCGGTGCTGCGGGATCGATCGACCCCCGCCGCTGGGTTCGTGCTGGGCGACTCGCGGTGGCTCCAGCGCATCGATTTCCGGACTTTCCCGCTGCTGCTCGGAAACCGCCGTTCGGATTTCGTTGTGAATGGTGCCGGCGATCTCCATGCCGAGGTACGCCTGCTCCCACGCCCAGCAGCCGGCCACCGCCTCCTCGTCCAACACCAGCGCCTCCAGGTCCTGCCAGTCCGGCACGACCTGATGGCGTACGACCCAATAAATGTCGGTGGCGTCGACGGCGAGCAGATCGACCCGACCGGCGTAGCTGACTCGCCGGCCGTCCGCGGTCAGCAGGCCGCGGTTGGGCACCGACGGATCGGCGACCATGCCGTCCACGTCGTGGTCGATCTTGATCGGCGCGAAGTCGTCGAGCGTTGGCGCCCATTTGATGTACTGCCGAAGAATGTCCGTGCCAGTGGCGGACCCTGGCGCCTCGCCCATGGAGCGCTCGAATCCCTTGTACACCAACGGAAGGACGATCTGGCGCGGCCAGTCCCAGGTGCCCGGATAGTAGTAGACGGCCAACGCGTCCTTGATCGCGTTTTGCAGGCTGACCTGCGCCGGGTCCGCCGGTTCCAGGTCGCGGCGGTGCGCCGAGCCGAAGTCCCACTGTCGCCGGCAGCGTTTGAAGGCCGCTCGGTCGGTGGCGGTGACCACGAAATCCATCGGCCACCCACCGATCAGCGCCGCTGGTGGCGTTCGGCGGAGACGGTGTCGCCCGGGGTTGTGAACTCGTCGCGATCCATGGCATTTCCTCGCCGAACAATCTACTCCCGGCTCGGCCGCCTGTCGACGAGAACGGTCCGGTGGCTGACGGTCGGGTCGATTTCCAGCAGCATCGCCTGTGCCTCCGGCTCGACCACGGCGACGGTGAAGGTCTCGCCGGCGAAGGAGGTGATCGCGTCGAAGGAATCCCAGAATGTGTGCACGGTCAGTTCGACGATGTCGTCGTGGTCCCTGGACAGCAGGTACGCGCCGCCGAAGCCGGCCAGCTTGCGCAGCTCCGGCAACAGAGTCTGGTCGAAATAGGTGTGGTAGTCGCGGGCGCCGGCTTCGGTGGCGCGCGCTGACCAGGTCCTGGTGATCATTCCTGCAGTCTCGTCCCGCTCACCCGGCGAAGTAAAGGTATTCGGTGCGGTACTGTCCTGGTTTTGCTGCTGAATGAATGACAGGAGGAGCGCGTGATCGCGGGTGTGGAGCACGAGGTGGTCGCGCGGGTTCGCGCGGTGATCGCCCGGATCCCGGCCGGACGGGTGGCCACGTACGGCGATGTCGCCACTTTGGCGCAGGCGCCGACGGCCCAGGTGGTCGGCCAGGTGTTGTCGTTGGAGGGCGCCGAACTGCCGTGGCAGCGGGTGCTGCACGCTAGTGGGACCTGCTCGCCGCACCTGCGTGACGACCAGTTGGCGAGGCTGCGGGCCGAAGGCGTGCCGTCGGTGGACGGCAAGGTCGACCTGCGGCGGTATCGCTGGGGGAAGCAGCCGTGCCGGCGCCGGTGGACGAGTCGCAACTGGGTCTGTTCGAGGTCTGACACGTGGAAAACGACGCGGATGGCGTCTTGTTGGACCTCGGCGACGGTACGACGGTGAGGTGCTCACGGTTGCCCGACCGGCTCGGTCGCGGGGCTGTCAGTGCGGAACTATTGCGCCACAACAAGGGAAATGCCGCGACCTTGGGCATCTGGCGGGTGCGCGGGACCGCTCGGCTCCGCGGTGCTGAAGATCTCCAGTCCACCGGTTGACGGGCATGTCGGATTTTGGCCCACGAGCGACGATCCGTCGCACTGGAACTACTGGCGGCGGGAGGCTTTGGCCTACACCAGCGGGTTGACGGCCACCGCGTACGCCGGCACCGGCATCACCACCGCGGACCTGCTGGAGTCGACCGTACGTCCGGACGGCCTGGTGGAGTTCTGGCTGGCCGATGTCAGCGGCACCGACGGCTTTTCGTGGTCGGTCCCACGGATCGCGCGGTTCGCGTACGAGCTGGGGACCGGTCAGGCGCGCTGGGTTGGCCGAGTGCCGGGCACTGACTGGTTGTCGCGGCAATGGCTGGCCCAGTATTTGGTAGAGGGGCCGAGTCTTTCGGTGCGGATCCAGGACAACTTTTGGGACCACCCCAGGGTCACCGGATGGCGAGCGTCGGTACGGGAGCGGCGGCTGGGCTGGCTGTGGCCCAACCGGGAACGGATTTCTCGCCGTCGCGCGGGCCGCTCCGCGTACGCTCTGCCATCTCGATGTCTGGCCAGCGAATCTTCTGGACAGTGAAGGAAAATCCGTCCTGCTGGACTGGTCTTTCGTCGGCGAGGGAGCGGTCGGCGAGGACGTGTCCAACCTGATCGTGGACAGTTTCGCCGATGGGTTGATGGACCCGAGGCTGGTCGCGGAGGTCGCCGAGACGGCTGTCGACGGCTATCTCATCGGCCTGCGGGACGGTGGCTGGTCTGGCTCGCCGGATCAAGTGCGCACTACCATCGCGGCCTGTGGCGCGGCGAAATACAGCTGGCTGCCGCCGGCCATCCTCGGCCGGGTGGTCTCCGACGATCTCGGCACGTCCTCGTATAACCGGGACACGTCGATAGACGAGGTGGTCCAGCGGGTCGCAGGCCTGTTCGAACTGCTCGCCGAGTGGACCACGGTGGCGGACGCCGCCGGTAGGCCCGAACGGTACGCCTGTTGGTGTATCGTTTTACCGGCGCTCGTACTCGGAAGGTGGACCGGTGGCCGTAACGATCCAGGAAGTGGCCAGGGCCGCGAACGTGTCACCCAGCACGGTGTCCAATGTGCTCAACGGCCGGGACAGCCGGATGCTGCCGGAGACCAAGGTGCGGGTCGAGCAGGCGATCGCCCAGCTGGGCTACCGGCCGAACCGGGCGGCCCGGCAGCTGCGTACCGGCCGGATCCAGATGCTCGGGTTGGTGGTGCCGTCGGTGGCCAACCCGTTCTGGGGCACTTTCGCGCAACTGGTGGAAAGTGTGGCACTGCGGTCGGGTTTTCGGGTGCTGCTGTGTAACAGTGAGCGAGATCCGCAACGCGAAGCCGAGTATTTGGAGGAACTCTGGGCCGACGGGGTGAGCAGCGTGCTGCTGTGCTCGTCGCTGCCCTCGATCTCCCACGTGCAGCCTTTTCTGGAGCGCGGCATGACGATCGTCGCTTTCGACCGAACCAGCCAGCTCGGCGATCCACCGTCCCTGACCAATGTCAGCGTCGACAACTCGCTCGGGGCGCAGCTTGCCACCAGCCACCTGCTGGAGCTGGGTCACCGCCGGCTGGCGTTCGTGTCCGGTCGGGTGCACAGCGTCAACCGCAAAGAACGGCTGGACGGTTTTCTGTCCACTGTGGACCGCGCCGGCATTGCCGCGAATGAGGTCCTGGTGTGGAAAGACAGCGGTTCTGGCCGGGCCGGAGATCTTGACGCTGCCGAGGTCGGCCGGGCGGCGGCCCGCGAGCTGTTGAGCCGCCCCTGCCCGCCGACGGCTTTTGTGGCTACTAATGACATGTTCGCGATCGGTGTTTGCGCGGGCGTAAGGGACGCCGGCTTGCGGGTGGGTGCTGACGTCGGTCGGTCGTCGGGTTCGACGACATCATGCTGGCCGATCTCACTTTCCCGGCGCTGACCACGATTCGGCAGCCGCTGCCGGGCATGGCCGGCGACCGTCGACTACTTGCTCGACGGCGCCGCTGGCCAACCGGGACAGTCCGTGCTGATGCGACCCGAACTCATCGTCCGGGCTTCCACCGGTCGATGTGCTACTGGTGAGTCACAGTGACCTGGTAGATGATGACCTCGCCGTAATTCGAGCTGCTGCACGGATCGGAGTTGCCGCAGTTCGCCTGGGTGTAAGCGCCGGCCTTGAAATAGTCGCTGGAACTGCTGTTGGCGATGGTCGTCTGCAGCACACCGTTGTAGTACGCCTGGATTTGGCCGCCGCTGGCCACGAATTTCGCCTCGAACTGGGTGCCCAGCTGGTAGTTGCTGGTGACCAGCTTGTGGTGCGTGGTGTTTCCGTCAGTGACGTAGAGATTCGTGCCCTCAAGCCGGAAAACCGTCACATCGTCGTCGGCGTCGTGGATCTGGCCGGCGACGACCTGCGGCTTGTCGTTTGGCAGGTGGGTGATCGCTTCGTCGATGACCATGGTGTGAGTCCGGAGTCCGCTGACCAGCTCGCGTTTTCGGTCCCGTTGTTGGCCATTTCCCGCAACTCCGACCGCGGATAGCCGGAACCGCTGGTGGTGACACCGTTCACCGCGGCGCGGAACTGCACGCCGTGACAGCCGGAGGTAGGCACGAACCACGGCGACTTCACGTACGTCTTCAGCGCCGGCTGCTTGATTTCGGTCGGGCTGCCCGACGAACCAATGGGCAGGGTTTCCTTCCAGTTGGCCAAACTCAGCACATCTGCTGGATATTGGCAGGTCTGAGGATGATGTCCGGCGCTGGCTGGCCGGCGCGGTGGCGGTCGCGGACACCGCCGCGATGACGGCGCCCAGGACGAGAGTCCGCTGGACGTGGGCTCGGATGGTCATGGCAAGCGCCTTCCTGTGGTGGGGCGGATCCGCCGGACCGTGGCATCGGACCGCGCGACCGCGTCGACGATGGTCATTTCCTGGATGTCCAGTTGGACCTGGAAATCCCACCCGTCGTGCGTCCAGCTCACCAGATCCGGGGAGAGGTGGGCGGCATCGTCGGGTGTCTTTTCCAACGCGGAGCCGGGCAAAAGCAAGCTGACGAAACGCGCGGACCTGACCGGGCCCAGTTCTCGGCGCAGCGTGTGCAGCGTGCGGCCGACAGTGAGGCTCGGAGTGCTGGCGGTGGGGTTCGCACGTACGACAGTGTGGTCCGGCCGGATGATTCCCTGCTGAAACGTGGATAGCACGAGCGCGCCGGATCCATTGCGTACGACGAATCGGCCGTCCGACAGCGCGATCGTGGGCTGGTCGCTGTGCAGCAACCAGGTCCAGGTGCGTTCGCTCTCGGCGGCCAGGTCGTCGATGACGAGCAGACTTCCAGTCGGGCTGAACAAAATTTGGCGGGTCGCTCGTACCACTCCCAGCTCCGGTGGATACATCGCCGCGACCTCACCGACCGCGTGCACCCACCCTTGTTCGGTTTGTACGTCATAAACCCGCGCCAGGTGGCTTTCGGGCAGGTCGCGGTAGACGTGATAGCGGCCATCGCCGGCATAGCCGGTGCCGTCGACCAGCACGACATTGTGGTTCGACGTCAGTTTTTCGTTGGCATAGCCGTCTTCGACGACCAGCGGCGAGCCGTGTCCATTGAGGACGAACGTGTTGGCGTCTGGATGGTGGTGGCCGGCGTTGAGCGTTTCCCAGCCGCGCTCGGCCCACAGCCAGTGGCTTGTTTCCCAAGCGCTGTGGCCGCCGCCGGGGGAAGCTTTGAACGACAACGAAACGGCGTTGTCGTCCCAGCTCGTCCGGGCGGTGACCAAGCCCAGGTCCGGAAAGTACGCCGACAACGGCAGTTTGTCCGGCGGCTCAGCCGGCACGGTCGGGTCGTACCAGAGCAATTCCAGATAGCCCTCCCGCGCGGACGCCTGGCTTCACCCCACTCTCGTGCCACTCGCGACCAAGGAAATGTTCCCGCACGTGCTCGGCCAGCCACTGCGCCTGCGGGATGCGATAGGCGCTCGCGAGTTTGTGGTAGAGCGCGAGGCTGTGGCCGCTGCGCCGGTCATGGCAGTCGCCGTGGTCGACGATGTGTTCCCAGCCAGGCAAACTTTGGTGCAGCCGGTAGAAAAATGTTCGGCGCAGGAAGGCGCAGGACTCGAAGAGGTCGACGCCGTCCTGGTCCGCGATCAAATCGAAAGCGATGGCGAGCCACGGCACGCCATAGCGCCAGTAGACAATTCCTTCGCTGTCCGACCCGTCGGCCGGCAACATCTTGGAAACTGTACGGAAGTTGTCCACCGCCCGCGCTGACCAGTCTTTCGCGGCCGGATGTTCGTCGCGCAACGCATAACCAGCGGTGAGCAGCCCGGCATAGCAGATCCAGTTGTGGTTTTGCCAGTACGAGGACGACCACCATTGACCCTCGGTTTCCACCGCGTACCGGTAGATGCGGTCCGCCTGCAGGATCAGCTTTTCCCGCAGGGCAGTTATTTCGGGCGCTGGCAGGGCATCGCGCAGCCAGTCGTACGCGAGGCCAAGCCCATGCAGCAGCAGCCAGCCGGCGTCCAGGTCGTGGTCGGGCAGATGGGCCCGGCCCCAGTGCGGGTACGACACGGCCGCGGCGATCCAGCGGCGAGCTTGTGCGAGGAACTGCGGCTGGTCCGTCAACCGGTACGCCAGCGCGAAACCTGCCGAGGCCGGGCCAAGATAGGTGATGGATGCTTCCGGGTGCTCTTTCGGCGGATTCTCGGTGGTGTAATAGTCACACTGGTCAAGCAACCGGTGGAACTGGGCGGCTCGCGGGTCCCGGATTTCGGTGCGCAGCCTCGCCAGCCGGCCGTCGCCGAGCAGCAACTGGGGATCGGTCATCAGTCCCACTCTCTGTCCGCGACCGGCCAACGGACCGTGCCACCGTCAGAATGTCCGATGTGGACGATCAATCGACCGTCGGTCTGTTCGACCCGGAGCCCGGTGGCGGTTCGGGAATAGGCCGATACGAACACCGCTTGTCGGCCGAAAACTCGCCACCGCAGGTGCGGACGGGTCCGCTGCGGATCGGATCGTCCGCTGGGCCCAGGTCCGGGCCGGTGCCCAGCGCCGCCGCCGGGATGCTGGCGTGGTGTCCGGTCAGTCCGCCGTCGCCAGGCCACCAGGTTTGGTAGCCGATGGCGGTGTGTCGCACCTGGGTGTCCACATCGGACCGCAGGTGCAGGACGAAGTCGCGGTCCCGGTCAGCCGCCACTCGTACGACGTCGACCAGGTGTTCCGGGTCGGCCCGTACGTGCCGCTCGAACCGAACACCGGGATAGACCTCCGCGCTGGCACCGACCACAGTGGACGGTCCGGGCCGCCAGTAGAGCAGCTGGCCAGTCGCCTCGCGCTGGTCCGCCCCATCCACCGTGAGGGTAGGATGCGCGGCCGTGCGGCGGTAGTAGTCGCGCCTCAGTGAATGGGCGTAGGGCGGCACGCCGTACGCAGGCTGCCAACCGGCAGTCGGACCGTAAAGATAGAGCGCGAGTTTGCCCAGGTGGCCATGCGATCCGCCGTGCGGCCCGAAATCCAGGATCGCCCGGTAGCCGGTGCCGCTGAGCACGGCGTAGCCGGCGTCGGGAAACAGCCGGCTGGATCGGCCGGTTTTGGTCAGGTCGCCCAGATCATCACCGCCCAACCATCCGGCGGCTTCGGCTTCGCGCCAACTCTCCCCACTTTTTGGCCGAAGAAAGACCAAGCTGGGGGAGTGCGGGAGTTGTGCCGCCAACAGGCATAGCTCGGCTATCTCGTCGTCCCAGCGCGCGCCGCCGTACGGCGTGTCCTGCAAGGCCGGCAGCTGGCCGTTTTTGGTGGCCAGCACGGCGACCACCTCGATCATGTCGTGGAGGCGATGGGACAGTCCCGGTGGCAACGTCTCATGTGGACAGTCACGGATGGCCAGCAAATACGCTCGAAGCACGAAAACGTGATAGTACGTGCTGCCTTCCCATTCCCACCCGTCGCCGTTGATCGCCGCCGCGCGTGTTCCCCGATGCCATAGGGCCCGGCCACCCAGTCGGCGGCCTCGTCGGCTTCGCCCAACAGAGCCAAAGCGTGACTCACGGACGCGCCCGCCGCGTTCAGCCAAGCTGTGTAGTTATGCCGAAAATCGCCCCGCTCGACCAGCAGTTGACGAGCCGAACGAGCACTTTCCCTGATGTCGCGGAGAAGTTCCGCCGCAGGCAGGAGCCGCTCGCGGTCGACGGTGCCGGTGCCGGGGTGTGCACGGCATGGGCCAGCGAGGTGCCCCAGATCGCTTCGGTCAGTGCCTGCTGGAAAAGTCGGCCGGACAGCATCCCACCCCTGAGCGTCGGGATGGGTGGTCGCGCCGAGCCGTGCGTAAAGGTCCGCGTAGCGGTTCAGGCCGTCGATGGCGAGGTCGGCGGCCTCCCGGTCGCCGGCACGGGCCCGCACCCGCGAGCCGCCGCAGTGACCGGGCCGCCGCCTGGTGCGCGAGAACCGCCCAGGCGCCGGTGTACGGCTCGCCGGTCAGCACACAGCCGTACGAGCAAGGGAAGGAATCGTTGTGTGCGGGCAGAAGTTCCACGCCGTGCACTGGGCACACGTACTCGTGCCACCAGCCGCCGGCCCGGTCTGGGATGGTCAGGTGGCGGCCAACGGCGCTCACCTGACCCACTGCGCTCCGGTCAGGTCGAGGGTCGCGCCGGACACGAATCCAGCCGCCGGCGAGCTCAGATAGACCACCGCGGCAGCGACATCCTCGGGCGTCCCGCCACGGCCGACCGGAATGCCCGCGACCATCGCCTTTTGCGCGTCCGCAGGCGTGAACGTGTCGTGGAAGGCAGTGCCGGCAATGAAGCCCGGGGCTACCGCGTTGACCGTGACGCCCTGTGGACCGACTTCTTTGGCCAGCGCCTTGGTAAACCCGACAACACCCGCCTTCGCGGCCGCGTACGCCCGTCGCGCCGGCGCCGCCGCCGTTGTGGGCGGCCAGGCTCGCCATCGTGACGATCCGGCCGCGGCTTGCGATCAGACTGGGCAGTGCCGCCCGGCAGGTCAGGAAGGTGGAGGTCAGGTTCACGTCGAGCACCTGCTGCCAGTGGTCGTCGGTCATCTCGGCGACCAGCGCGCGGCCCACCAGGTGGCCGGCGTTGGTGACCAGAATATCCAGTCCACCAAGGAAATCGGTCGCATCGGAGACCAGGGTGCTGACCTCGGCGGAATCGCGTACGTCCGCTTGGAAGGTCTTGGCCCGGCGGCCGGCGGAAATGATCCGCGCGGCGGTGTCCTCGGCGCCGTCCTCGGACTGTCCATAGTGGATCGCCACGTCGGCGCCGGCGTCGGCCAGCGCCACCGCGATCGCTCGTCCGATGCCATGGCCAGCGCCGGTCACCAGCGCACGGGAGGCGGTCAGGTCAGCAGTCACTCGCAGTCTCCTTCACTTGAGGCCGGTGGTGGCCAGGCCGCGGACGAAATAGCGCTGCGTCAGCAGGAAAAGCACGATCATCGGCAGGCTGGCAGGGGTGGTGTGCCGGCCATCAGCAGGTTCCACTGGGTGCCGCCGCTCTCGCCGGCCTGTTTCAGCACGGTCAGGCCGACCTGGATCACCCGCAGGTCGTCGTGGGTGGTGACCAGCAGCGGCCAGAGAAAGTTGTTGAACGATTCCTGGAAAGTTAGTAGCGCCACCGTGACGAAGGCGGGTTTGACCAGCGGGCTGGCGATCTGCCCCCAGATCCGCCACTCGCCGAGCCCGTCGATGCGGGCCGCCTCCTCCAGTTCGTGCGGGATGGACAGGTAGAACTGCCGAAAGAGGAAAACCGCGAACGGGGTGACCGCGCCCGGCACGATGAGTGCCCACCAGGTGTTGATCCAGCCGGAGCCGCCCTCGCCGAGGATGTTGTTCCCGCCGAACAGCGGCATCAGCTTCACGATCAGGAACTGCGGCACGATCTTGGTGTAGGTGGGGATCATCAACATCGCCACGAAACCGAGGAAGACCACCTGTCGGCCGCGGAATCGGTACGGGCGAGGGCATAACCGGCCAGTGACGCCAATATCAGGTTCACACCACGACGTGGCCCATCGCGATGATAATGCTGTTCCGGAAATAGAGATCGAAAGGAGCCGCCTGCATGGCGCTGGCATAGTTTCCGAGCTGCCAGCTCGATGGCAGCCACTGGGTCGGATATGCGGCCACCTCCTTGCTGGTTTTCAGAGAGGTGACGGCCATCCACAGAAACGGCAGGATCATCCCGGTCGCCGTAAGAACAAGCAGTGCATGGGTGGCGATCCGCAGCGGTCTAATCCTCATCGCGGCCTCCGGTGAGTGTGCGGTTGAGCAGCGTCAGCCCGAAGAGGAACACGAACAACACCACCGATTTCGCGCAGGCCAATCCCATTTGGAAGTTGACGAAGGCGCTTTTGTACACCTCGTACGTCATCATCGTGGTGGCGTTGGCGGGTCCGCCCTCGGTCAGCACGTACACCTGGTCGAAGACCTGAAAGGCGCTGATCACCGAGACGACGGCGGCGAAAAAACGTCGCTGGCCGCAGCATCGGGAGCGTGATGCGGCGGAATCGCTGCCACCCGTTCGCGCCGTCGAGCGCGGCCGCTTCGTACAGGTCCGCCGGGATGTTCTGCAGGGCGGCCAAATAGATCAGCATTTTGATCCCGATGCCCTGCCAGATGCCGACCACGATAACCGACGGCAGCGCGAACCCGGGATCGGCCAACCAGGCCGGGCCGGTGATGCCGAGCAACGCCAGCACCTTGTTGGCCAGCCCGTTCTGCGGGTCGTAGATCTGCAGCCACACCATCGCGACCGCCACGGTTGCGGTGACCTGTGGGAGAAAATACGCGGCGCGATACCAGGAGCGCGCCTGGATCTGCAGGTTGAGCAGAACCGCGAGGAAAACCGCGATCGCCATCGCCACCGGCACGGTGAAGAACGTGTAGACCGCGGTGTGCACGATGGAGGCTTGGAAAACCGGATCGGCGAACGCCGTCACGTAATTGCCGAGCCCGACGAACCGCAGTGGCTCCAGCACGCTGTAGTTGGTCACTGACAACACAAAAGTGGCCACTACCGGGACGGCGATCCAGATCAGCGCGTGCAGGCCCGCCGGCGCGACCATCAACCAGGCTGCCCGACGCTGGGTGGCGCTCACGCTGCCGCGCCGGCGGGGCCGGTCGACGGCGTCCCGGCGAATTTTCGGAAGCACTTGAAGCGCGGTCACCGAACCGCTATTTCTGGGCCGCGTTGGCGATCGCGGCGGTGGCTGTTTTCGCCAACGCGTCCAATGCCTGTTTCGGCGACTGCTGCCCGAGCAATGCGGCTTGTACGGCCGCTTTGAACTCGCTGCGGATCTGCAGCCAGGCCGGCGTCCCGCCCTCGTGCCGAGCGTATTTCAGGTTGGACAGGGCGAACTGGACCAGCGGATCGCCCTTCACGTACGGCGAGTCCAAAACTGGACAGTTGTGCCGGCACGTTCCCGCGTTGTTGGCTCGCGGCCAGCGAAACGTCGGCGCTGCCGAGATAGCGGGCCAGTGCCTGGGCGGCCCAGGGGTGCTGCGACTGCGCCGAGACGCTCACCAGGGTGCCGCCGGCGAAAATCGACGGCTTGCTTTGGTCGAACAGGAAAGGCGCGAGCTGGTCCTTGGTTTCGGGATGGGTCTTGAGAATCGTCGGCCACCAGTTGTTATGAGCCACCGCCATCGCGGCTCGTCCGTCCGCGATCGGAAGCGATGTGGTTGTGGTGGAAGAGAAACCGGCGTCGATAACCTTGTCTTTGCGCTGCAGGTCGGTTAGCCACTGCAACGCGGCTACCCCGCGTTCGTCCTGGAAAGTCGGCTTCCCGGCGGTGAACAGCGCCCCGCCGAAGGCGAACAGGACGGTCTCGAACATCTGCCGGGTGTCCAGGCTGAGGAAGTCCAGGCCGGTACGGTTCAGCCGGCCGCCCTGCCGATCGGTGAGCTGCACGGCGTACTGCCGGATTTCGTCCAGTGTGGATGGCGGTTGGGTCAGGCCGGCCTTGCCGAGGAGGTCCTTGCGGTAGAGGCCCATCCGGCTGTCCAGCATCACCGGCAGCGCGTAGAGCTTGCCGCCATATCGGCAGGAATCCAGGATGTCGGCCGCGTACGTGCCAGTGCTGGGAGCCGGTGTGAGCTCGCGGAGCACGTTACGGGCCGCGAACGGCTCGACCCAGCCGACCCCCAGCATGAGCACGTCCGGCGGCGCGCCGCCGGCCAGCCCAGTGGTGATCTTGGCGTCGAGCTTGTCGTAGGTGGTGTAGTCGACGGACACGGTGACCTTGGGATACTGCTGCCGAAACTTGGGCAACAGCACTGACTCCAACAGATGTTTCCCATCCGTACCGTCGAAGATCGGCGTGAGCAGGGCGATCGAGCCCTCGGCCGGGCCGGTCTCGGCCGACCCCGGCTGGGATCCGGCTCCGCAGCCGGCCAGCCCCAGCGCGGTGAGCCCAGCTCCCGCGGTCAGCAGGCTCCGGCGCGAAAACCCCACGGGCGTCCGGTCCATGGGCTCCGCCTTTCGCCGCCAGCCAGCGCCGCCGGTGCATCGATTTACCGCATGTTGGGTCCTGAGGCTAGGAGCCGCCGCACTCCCTGTCAATGGCTGTTCGACGGCAGGAAGATGCCAGCCGACCAACGACCCACGGCCGCCTCGCGGGGTCGCCACGACTGACCGGGCCACCGCTGTCGGCACCTTCGGGGACTGCGGGTTAATGTCGTTACACCGGGCCGAAACGGACACTTCGCTGGGTGTGTCAGCTCGCAGCTGCGGGAGGCACGGTCGCCCGCTGGCCATCTCCGGGCGCTGAGCAACTGCTGCCCGGCACAGCCACCGCGGGTGCGCGGACTCGGTGCGGTTCAGTGCTGGGCTCGGTGCTGAAGCACGGGCTCGTCGGAATTTTGCTGGTCTCGTAAGAGATCTTGGTGAGAGTGCCACGGTCGTGCAGCTTCATCGACTGCGGCACAATGTCCCGCACTCGGCGTCGACTGCGGGACATTGTGCCGCACTCGACACCGAGCATCGCGCGAACCCGACTTTGCCGAGGCCCTGCGGTGTCCGTCGTGTCACATGGTGATTTCCTCGTTGGCCATCACGCGGCGGACTTCGATGGGGGAGAAGGCGGCCTCCGGGAGGCGGGCGGCGATCTCGGCGGCGCGGTCGATGCTGGCGCAGTCGATCAGGTAATAGCCGGCGAGGACTTCCTTCGCCTCGGTGAACGGTCCGTCGGTCACCGCCGGAACGCCGGCGGCGGACACCCTTACCGTACGGGCGCCGATCGCGGTCAGCCCTTCGCTGCCGAGGTATTCGTCGGCCGCTGTCAGGTCTTTGATCACGTCCTGGTGCGCGGCCATCACCTGGTCGGCGCCGAGCTTGGACATCTCGCCCCACGTGCGGTCGTTTCCGTAGATGAGCAGCATGTATTTCACGTGGGTTCCTTTCGGTGCGGGACTTTCCCGACCAGTTTAAGGAGGTGGCATCCCGTCGTACCGGCCGGCAAAGGTTTTCGCTTGTCGCTCGGTGAACTCCGTCGACAAGGCGGGTTGTTCAGCCCGCTGAATTTCGCCGTCCAGTCGCCGACTCGTCAGAAACGAGTGAGTCGCATTCGTATCGGGCACCGTCAGCTGGCCGGGAAATGTCGCTGGTGCGCCGGTGTCCGCTATTCGTGGCATCGTCGCCGCGAGAGTGGCCGCCACCGCGGCGGCGCAAGTGATCAACATCGCCGCGAGAAACAGCAGTCGCCGCAAGGTTTGCTGCAGCCGCCACTGCGGGCGCGGTGGCGGCACGAACGGCACGGCGGTGGTTCGTCGATCTTGCGTCGGCGATTCGACGGGGCCGCCGAAATGACGGACGAATCCGGTTCCGACCGGTGGGATCGGTGCCAACGCGGAGCGAGAATGCAATTGCTCACTGTTCCGGATTCCTGCCGGCAGGAATCCGGTAGGGGCCTCTTGTTTGCCGTTCTGGGAAAATGTGCGCGGGCGCGGCCAACTGGTGTGTTCGGTCAACACGACCTGATGCAGGTTCTGTAACCGCGGTCCAGGTTCAACGCCGAGTTCAGCGACCAGAGTTCCGCGCGCTTCGGTGTACGCGGCGACTGAGTCGAGGAAGGGGTCGACGAAGGGGTCGCCAACATAGTCGGCGATGGGGTGACTGACGGGTCTGCGGGCCAGTGGAAGTTCGCGCGTCGCGGTGGCGTCACCGGCCATCCGTACGAGCGCCGCCGCGCCGCCGATCTGGGTCAGGTAGGCGGCGTCGCTGACCTGGACGAAAAGCCCGCTGCCGTCGGTGAAACTGATCCTGGTCGGGGTCACCGCGGCCGGTTTCCCGCCGATCTGGGTGGTGGCCGCCGGGGTGTCCGGCGGCTGCTGCAACCCGACGCCGACATAGCCGGTGTCGCTGTTTGGCGGCATCGGCGGATCGTCGCTGCCGTAGAGCACCTCGACGACCCGGGTGGCCCACGATTTCGTCCCGATCGGGCTGATGGTGCCCACGACCTGCGTGCCGCCGAGCGCGGACGCCTTGATCTGGGCCGGCATCGGGACCGCGTCGTGCGCGCCCGGCCACACACTCAGCGCCACCTTGTACGCTCGGTCGCGGCTCGCGCTGGGGCCTCGCAGCGACACGAATCCCCAGGCCCCGGGCGCGTACTCCCAGGCCAGCTCGACCGCACCGGACCGGATCATCGGCGGGGCCAGCCAGCGCGCTCGATGGCCGTCCACCGAGTCGGCGGACTCGCCACCGGGGCTCCATTCCTGACCGTTGCGGTACGGGTACCAACCGGCCGCATAAAGGGTCACGGTCGCATCGGTGGCCGGCATCGCCTGGTCGTCGGCCGGCACCAGTTGGATGACCTGCCGATATCGGCCAGTCTCGTACGTGACCGGGGTGAAGCCGCCGGCCGAGCCGACGTGGAAGGCCTGGCGCCGTACGTCAAAACTGCCCGAATGGGCGGCCGGCGTGGGCGTCTGCGGCTGGTGCACCGCGAAGGCCACCCCGGCCACCAGCGCCACCACCGCGATCGCGCCGGCGATGGGCAGCGCGGCCTGCCGGACCCGGACCTGGCGGCGGCCGGATCGTACGGCCCGGCGCACGTCCACCGCGATCGGGCCGTCCGGCTCCGAATCGCGCAGCGACGACAGCAGTCGTACACCGTCTTGCTCGTCCTTATGGTCCACGCCGCTACCGCTCGTCCAACACGGCGACGGCTTGGTCGCCAAGCAGCTTGCGGAGTCTCTTGAGACCCTGCGCGGTTTGACTCGTGACGTTGCCTTCCGAACACTCCAGGACCCGGGCCACCTCGCTGACCGGCAGGTCGCAGAGGAAGCGGAGCACCAGCACGCGCGCTGCCGGGGCGCCACCCGGGACAGCGCGGTGTGCACGACCGCGCGCGTCTCCACATCCGGGGCCGGTGAGGTGGTGACGTTCGGGATGTCGTTAGGCGTGCCCACGAGTCGTACGCGCGCCCACGCCATCCGTTGCTCGTTGAGGAACGTCCGGACAACCATGGTGCGGACGTACGCGTCGAGGTTCTCCGCGGACTTCGCGCGTTGCCAGTGGACGAAGAGCTTGGTGATCGCGGTCTGTGTGACGTCCTCGGCGCGATGGGTGTCCCGGCAGAGCAGAAAGGCCAGCCGGCGAAGCCAGGGCAGCGCGGACGTCACGTAGTCCACATAGTCCTGCTCGTCGTCGGCCCGCACGGCCCTCCGCTCTTCGCCGATATCCGCAGACCACAAGATATCGGCGAACGCCGGAACAATCGCATTTGTCATACGACTCGCACTTTCCAGAACACCACACCGCCGGCCGTACGGCCAGGGCCCAGCAGCTGCTCGATGGTCTTCTGCAAGGCGGCGTCATTCTCGTACGGCGGCAGCACGACCAGATCGGCTCCCCAGTAGGCGAAGTCCTGTTGGGCGTTCAGCCGATCCTGGTCGGTGATGATGGCGACCTGGCCGCTGTCCCGAACCCGGCGCAGCAGTTCGGTGGTGGGCCGCGGCGCTGGGCCGTAAGAGCCCTGCCGGGTGCCGTCCCATGGTCCGACGAAGTAGCCCTCGGGCAACGCGAAACCGAGGCCGGCCTCGATTTGCCAGTGCGCGGCCCGCATGTCCGTCGGCTCCGGAGTCGGGACCGTGATGATCACTGGGAGCTTCTTCCCGGCCGGCACGTACTGGCGCCAGATGCCCTGGCTGAAGAACGCCGGCGTGGGCGCGTGTGTGGTCGCGAGCAGCGGGATCGGGAAGATCGGCACCAGCGCGGCGGCGAGGGGCGATCGACCAGACGACCTTGATCCGGTTCGTCCGGGCAAGCATCAGATCGGTGGCGACCGCCAGCAGGATCCCGATCGTCGGTACGCAGATCATCGTCAACCGGGAGTCCAGCATGGACTCGAAGAGCGGCAGGTGGCCGAGGATCGCCCAGGGCATCGGAATGCCGGTGTCGTGGCCGTGCACCGCCACTGTCGCTCCCAGCGACAGCACGGTGATCGCGAGGGTCGTCAGCACCAGCGCCCGGGCGGCCAGCACCCGCCACACCAGCACCGCCACCACCAGGAACACGATGACCAGCGGCCAGCCGAAAAAGGAGTTCTCCTCGGTCGGGTACGCGTACGCCAGCGCGGTCGGATGGTCGCCGGCCAACGCGCGGCTGGGGAAGGTCACCAACGCCGCGAGGTCGTTGCCGTAGTTGCCGTGCTGCAGGCTGTCGTAGCTCTGCGGGCCGGCGAACTGGAACCACAGCGGGTAGGCGACCAGCGGTACGAAGACCGCGAGCGAGATGCCGATCCCGGGCAACAGCTGGCGGGCGGACGCCCAGGCGTCCCGTGGCCGTACGACGGCGTACGCGACCGCGAAGACGGCTATGCCGAGCGCGGCCATCAGCAGGGCTTCCTCGCCGAGGAAGAGCTGGTAGGTCACCAGCAGGCCGAGAATGACGCCGTTGCGGATCCTGTGCTCGCCGGTACGCATCTTCAGCAGCTGCCGATGATGATGATCAGCGGCAGCACGAAAAAAGACGGCCAGGTTCGGGTGGGCGTTGGCGTGCGAGACGATCGGCGGTGCGAAGCCGGCGAAGGCCGCGCCAATCGCCGCCGGTACCGGTGAGATGCCCAGGTGGCGGACCATCAGCCAATACCAGCAGCCGGCCGAGGCGGCCATGCCCAGCGTCAGCACCAGCGCCCAGGTGATCGTCGGACCGAAGATCAGGGTGACCGGCGCCAGCGGGATGGACAGGCCGAACATCGCCGTGTTGGCCATCATGTTCACTCCGAGCGGATGGCCTTGCAAGGTGCTGAGCAGCAGGTTGTCGCCGTGGGTGAGAGCGCGCGCGGTCACTGCGAAGAACCACTCCCAGTCGTACTGGTCCTGGCTGCTGGTCGTCAGATAACCGTCGCCGTGCGAGAGGATCCCGGCCCACAGGCCGCTGAACAGGTAGCAGGCCAACACCACGTACACCCCAACGAACGTGGCGTGGATCGGCCAGCGGCGCCACGCCGGCAGCCGGACCGGCTCGGCCTCCGCGGTGGCGGGCGGGCTGTCGACCGTCACAGCTTCTTCCCCCGGTGCGCCAGTCGTACGCGTACGACGTCCATAAGGACTCGGAGATAGTCCAGCGGCCGGACCTTCGACCCGGGCTGGTGCGCCCATCGCACCGGCACCTCGGAGATGGTCCAGCCGAACTGCCGGAACAGCCGGAGGATCTCGACGTCGAACCCCCAGCCGTCGATGACTGACAGCGCGAAGACCTGGCGGGCCTTGTCCCCGTCGAACATCTTGAAGCCGCATTGGGTGTCCGCGATGCCGGGCACCGCGAGCAGTTGGATCAGCCGGTTGCCCAGGCGCCCGAGCCACACTCGTACGCGCCGCTGGCTGACCTCGATCAGGGCCTGCTGTCCGGCTCGGGAGCCGATCGCCGCGTCGAAACCACTGTCGAGCTCGGCCCGCAACACCGCGATCTCCTCGATCGGGGTAGCCAGGTCGGCGTCGCAGTAGAGGACGCGCTTTCCGTGCGAGGCGAGGATGCCGCGGCGTACGGCATCGCCCTTGCCCTTGTTCTGGTCCGCGCGCAGCACTTTCACCCGCGGATCCGTGCTGGTCAGTCGCTCGACCAAGGCCGCGGTGCCGTCGGTTGATCCGTCGTCGGCGACGATGACCTCCCACGCCACACCTGACGCGTTCAGGTGGCGGTGCACCGCGGCCAGGCTGGTGCCCAACCGGTCCTGCTCGTTGTACGCCGGGATGATCACCGAAAGATCGATGACCTGCGCCTGGACCGGCGGTTGCGCGGAGACCGGCTGGTTCGCCGGGGTCGGGCTATGCATGGGCCGGAGGCTTACGCTTTGGCTCATACTTCCCTGACACCGACGACCACCCGGCGCGTTGTATGACCTGGGTCACATTTTTGCCGCGGCTGGCCGCACCCGGAAAAAAGCCGCCCTCGGACTCGGGAGTCCTCGGCGGCGCGGACGTTCTCGCTGAGCGCGCACTCACCGGCAAGATGCTGCCAGACTCGGCGCAAACTGCCACCGCCGGCGCGCGCGCTCTGCCTCTTTGGCACTTGGATGAGCCAGCTGCTTGCTTCGTACTCAGATGAGCCAGTTCTCTGGAGGCTCAGATGAGCCAGTGGCCGGAGGCCATGACGACCCGCTCGCGCATTTCCGAGCGGTCCCGCCAGGCGAGCACCCGGCGCGGCTTCAGAACGAGGTAGACGCAGCCAGGGACCCGGCTGGGATGCAAGGGCAACCGCACTGCTTCTGGGGTGACATTGGCGGTCGCGGGGAGTACGCAGAGGTCGCCGTCGATCAGGACGACGTCGGTGGGGGAGCCGAGCGCCAGCCGGGCCCGGCCGCCGTTGCGTACCGTACGAGCGGCCTCTTTGGTCGACATGACGATCTGGCTGCCGTCCCAGACATAAGCGAGCGGCACCAGGTGCGGTCCGCCGGCCGAGTCCGCGGTGGCGAGCCAGCCGTTTCGTTCGGTGCGAAGCATTCAGGACGGCCCGTCGGCCTTGCGCTGGGGCGGGCGAGCGGGCGGACCGGGGCGCCGGTCTGGCCGCGCTGAGTCTGGGTCACGAATCTCCTTCGGTCAGTGGAAAGTCAGCGCCACCGCGAGGGCCGCGAAAGCGACCAGCGCGAAGGACGTACGGGCGAGGTTCCAGCGGCCCCAGGACCGCCGCGGGTCGTGCCAGCCGGCCGGCACCTCGTCGAGGGCTTTCACCCGTTTGTTGATAGGTACGTTCCGGGTCTGCGACACGATGGACACGCCGACCAGGAAAACCGCTGCCAGCACGAAAAGTGCCCGCGCCGGTGGGCGGCCGTCGAGCACCGCGAGGATGACGGCCAGAACGGTCGAACTGACCACGATGATCGGCATCATCGGGTCGTACGCGCGGCCGATCAGTTTGTGGGCGGCCACGTACTGTTCCGGCGACATCGCCTGCAGCGCCGGCCAAACGCCGACCGCGTGGGTGAAAAGGACACCGGCGGCGATGCCGCTGGTCACCAGCACCAGGGTGCCCAGGGTCTGTACGAGCATGCTTCTTCCCTCCGATTTCGCCGCAGCGTGACAGAAATCCCTTGAGCCGCCCTAGAGAACGGACCTTCTAGTGGCGTGCGAGCGGGGTTCAAGGGTGGCCGGGAATGGTGCGGAAACGACAGACGTGCCGAAAGGAGTCCTTGGTGACCGCCACGCGCCCCACTGAGCTCGCCCAGAAGATCGCCGCCGCTGACATCGCGCCGAACCGGCGCCGCGGTGGCGACATCCGTGTCCTGCTCAGCCCGAAAACCGTCGGGTCCACCTCGGGTTTCATGGGCACCCTCAGGCTGGAACCGGCGGAGTTCGTCGCCGAGCACTACCACCCGTATTCCGAGGAATTCCTCTATGTGGTGAGTGGCCACATCACCGTCCGACTGGACGGCCGGCCGGTCGACCTCGGTCCGGGGGAGGCCATGATGGTGCCGATCAAAACCAGGCACCGGGTGGAAAACCACGCAGACGAGCCGGCCCAGGTGGTCATTCACCTCGGGCCGCTCGCACCCCGGCCGGAGCTGGGTCACGTGGACACCGAGCCGCTGCCCGGTGGCCACGAACCGATCCAGGCCGTCGGGGAGGTCCGGTGATCCGGCGCCGCGTCGCCGTCACCGGCATTGGCGTGATCGCTCCCGGTGGCATCGGCCGGAAGGCTTTTTGGAGCCTGCTCACCGAAGGTCGGACGGCGACCCGGCCCATCACGCTTTTCGACGCGACCGGTTTCCGGTCCCGGATCGCCGCCGAGTGCGACTTCGACCCGGCCGCGGAAGGCCTGTCCCCGCAGGAAATTCGCCGGATGGACCGGGCCGCGCAACTGGCCGTGGTGAGCGCCCGGGAGGCGCTCGCCGACAGTGGCTTGGAAACTCTCGTACCGGCCCGAACGGCGGTCACCCTCGGCAGCGCGGTCGGCTGCACGATGGGACTGGAAGAGGAATACGTCGTCGTCAGTGACACCGGCCGGAACTGGCTGGTGGATCACTCGTACGGCTCCCCGCATCTTTACCGCTATCTGGTGCCGAGCTCGCTGGCTGCCGAAGTGGCCTGGGTCGCCGGCGCGCGCAGGGTCCCGTTTCGCTTGTTTCCACTGGATGTACGTCCGGGCTGGACGCCATCGGCTACGGTGCCCGGTTGATCGCCGAGGGTTCGGCCGACGTGGCGTTGTCGGGCTCCACCGACGCACCTATCTCGCCGATCACAGTCGCGTGTTTTGACGCTATCAAGGCGACTTCAGCGAACAACGAGGATCCGGCGCACGCCTCCCGGCCCTTCGACGGTGAGCGCGACGGCTTCGTCCTCGGCGAGGGCTCCGCTGTTCTTCTTCTGGAGGAATGGGAAAGTGCTCAGGCCCGCGGTGCACATATCTACTGCGAGGTTTCCGGCTATGCGACGCGGAGCAACGCCTACCACATGACGGGGTTGAAGCCGGACGGCCGGGAAATGGCCGAGGCGATTCGAATCGCTTTTGAACGCGGCGAAACTCGACCCGACCAGTGTGTCGTACCTCAACGCGCACGGCTCCGGCACCCAGCAGAACGACCGGCACGAGACCGCCGCTTTCAAGCGCAGCTTGGGAAATCACGCGTACGAGGTGCCAGTGAGCTCGATCAAGTCGATGGTCGGTCATTCGCTTGGTGCGATCGGGTCGATTGAGATCGCCGCTTCCGCGCTCGCCATCGAGCACGGCGTGGTGCCGCCCACCGCCAACCTGCACAACTCGGACCCGGAATGCGATCTGGACTATGTCCCGCTGGTCGCTCGCGAGCATCGTACGGACGTGGTCCTGAGCGTCGGCAGCGGATTCGGCGGCTTCCAGACCGCGATGGTTCTGCGGGCACCGCAAGGGAAAGCGGCATGACCAGCCGGGCCCTGATCACCGGCATCGGCGTGCTCGCGCCGACCGGGCTCGGCCACGACGACCACTGGGCGGCGACGCTGCGCGGCGAGACCGCGATCGGTCCGCTGGCGCTTCGACCCGTCGACGTACCCGATCCGACTGGGCGGCGAAGTGCCGGGTTTCGTGACCAAGGACCGGGTTCCCGGCCGGCTGGTGCCACAAACCGACCACTGGACCCATCTAGCCCTGGCCGCCACCGATCTTGCCTTGCTGGACGCCGATATCCGGCCCGCCGAGCTGCCCGAATACGAAATGGCGGTGGTGACCGCGAGCTCGTCCGGCGGGGTTGAATTCGGCCAGCGGGAAATCGAGCGGCTGTGGGCCAACGGACCGCGGCACGTCGGTGCGTACCAGTCGATCGCCTGGTTTTACGCGGCGACGACAGGACAAATCTCGATCCGCCATGGAATGCGCGGGCCGTGCGGGGTGGTGGTGGCCGAGCAGGCCGGCGGGCTGGAGGCTTTCGCTCAGGCTCGCCGGGTGCTCGACGACGGCGCCCGGATCGTGGTCAGCGGCGGCACCGACGCGCCTTTCAGCCCGTATGGACTGACCTGCCAGCTCAGCAACGGCCGACTCAGTCGGATCGACGATCCGGATCGCGCGTACCGGCCTTTTGATGGTGAGGCGGCCGGCTATGTGCCCGGCGAGGGCGGCGCGATCGTGATTGTCGAGACGCCCGCGTCGGCGGCCGAGCGGGGTGTGCCCGGGTACGGCGAGATTGCCGGCTATGCGGCCACTTTCGACCCGCCACCGTGGACCGGGCAACCGTCCGCGTTGCGCGCCGCGATCCAGGGCGCGCTGCGCGACGCCGAGCTGGATCCGTCCGAGGTCGACGCCGTTTTCGCTGACGCCGCTGGCGATCCGGATCTCGACGCGGCCGAAGCCGCCGCCATTTGCGCGGTATTCGGCGCGTACGCGGTGCCGGTGACCGCCCCGAAAACGATGACCGGCCGTCTTTACGCCGGCGGTGCGCCGCTGGATCTGGTCGATGCCCTGCTGTCCATTCGCGACGCCGTGCTGCCGCCCACCATCGGCGTCCGGACTTTGTCGCCGGACTGCCGAATCGACCTGGTTCGCGACCGCCGTCGCCAACTGCCGGTTCGGACGGCACTGATTATCGCCCGCGGATACGGCGGATTCAACGCGGCTCTGGTCGTACGTGCCTGCCAGGTTCCCACCAAAAGGAGCAGCTGATGTCTGAACGTACGCTCACCGAGCTCAGGGAGCTCATGATTGCCAGCGCCGGAGTCGGTGAGGATGAGCTGCGGCTGGGCGGCGACATTCTCGACACGCCGTTCACCGACCTGGACCTGGATTCGTTGGCCGTACTGGAAATCGCCAGCCGGGTCGAGCGGGACTGGGGCGTGTCGGTGTCCGACGCCGTCGCCAACGGTTTCAAGACACCCCGCATGGTCCTGGACTTTGTCAACAACCGCACGGCGGTGCGGTGATGGCCGCCGGACACACCGAAAGCTCGGTCGTCATCGACGCACCCATCGACGTGGTCTGGGAAATGACCAACGACGTCACCTCTTGGCCCAACCTCTTCACCGAGTACGCCGAACCGAGGTGTTGTCCCAAGATGGGAACACCGTTCGCTTTCGACTGACGATGCACCCCGACGCCAACGGCAACAAGTGGAGCTGGGTGTCCGAGCCAGTCATGGATCCGGTGGCCCGTACGGTCCGCGCTCAGCGGATCGAAAAGGGATGGTTCGAAGAAATGGACATCTACTGGAACTATCGCGAAGTTGACGGTGGCACCCAGCTGAACTGGATGCAGGATTTTCAGATGCGGGCCGACTCGCCGGTGTCTGTGGAGCAGATGACCGAGCGGATCAGTGGGAACTCGCCCGTACAAATGGCCGCTATCAAGGCGAAAATCGAAAGCGCGTCGGTTTCGAGATGACCGTTTTCCTGCTGCCGATCGCGTTGTTGGCTATTGGTCTGTCGGCAGGCACGCTGGTGGGCACGACGATCGGCGTCGTGCCGTTCTATCACACGCTGCCCGCGAGCGATTACGTACGCGCACATGCTTTCGCGGCCGGTCGGTACGATCCGTTCCAAAACCGGCGTGTTTGCTGTGACGGACGGTGGTCGCGGACGTACTCGTCGCGATCACCGCACCGGTGCCGGCAGGTCGGGTGCTGGCTGGAGTCTGCGCCTTGTTGGCGGCCTCGGTGGTGACGGTTTCGGTGACCCGTAACGTGCCGGTGAACCGGTGGCTTCGATCGCTGGACCCGGAGCAGCTGCCGACGGACTTCGCCGACCGGGATCCGCGCGCGTACTGGACGAAATGGAACCAGGTGCGAACCGCGCTCGCGGTGCTCGCGCTGCTCGGCAACGTCATCACCGCCGGCCTGCTGATCTGACCTTCGACGAGAGGTTTCCTGCGATGGAACTGAATCTGGATGGAAAGAACGCCGTCGTCACCGGCGGCACCCGGGGCATCGGCCGGGCAGTCAGCCTGGAGCTGGCCCGGGCCGGCTGCAATGTCGTTGCCTGCTACCGAAGCAACGTTGAGGCGGCCGCGCAGCTGGAGAAGGACCTGGCCGAAACTCCAGGAAAGCACAGTGTGATCCAGGCCGATGTGGCGGTGCCGGCGGACGTGGACCGATTGGTCGACGAATGCCGTACCCGACTGGGATCGCTGGACGTGCTGGTGCATAACGCCGGCTCGATCAGCCACATTCCGTTGGCGAAACTGGGCATCGAGCAGTGGCGGAACGTGCTGGACAGCAACCTGACCGCGATGTATCTGTTGGTCAGCCGGTCGCTGGACCTCTTTTCGGACCAGGCCTCGGTGATTGGCGTCGGCTCGAAGGTCGCCTTGGTTGGCGTACCGTTGCGCGGCCATTACACCGCGGCGAAAGCCGGCATGATCGGGCTGACCCGGTCGCTGTGCAAGGAACTCGGTCCCAAGGGCATCCGGGTGAACCTGGTGGCGCCCGGCATTATCGACACCGACCAGGCCGCCGGACTTTCCCCGGAAATGCGCGAACGTTATCGCTCCATGACCTCGGTCGGCCGGCTCGGCGAACCGGACGACATTGCCGGCGCGGTGGTCTTCCTCGCCAGCGACATGTCGCGGTTCATCACCGGCGAGACCATCAACGTCGACGGAGGCATGTGAGATGGCCGTTTTCCGGATCATGCTGCGGATGCAGATCAAGGCCGGGATGGGACCGGAGTTCGAGAAGGCGTGGTATTCGATTGGCGACGTGATCTCCGGGCACCCGGCCAACCTCGGTCAGTGGCTGCTTCGCAGTGGAGATGAGGAAAACCTCTACTACATCATGAGCGACTGGGTCGACGAGCCGGAGTTCCGCGAATTCGAGAAGAGCGCGCAGCACCTGGAACACCGGCAGAAACTGCACCCGTACCGCGAACAGGGCAGCATGGCGACCATGCACGTCGTCTATGACATGCTGAAAATCCGGAGCGGCGCGCGATGATCGGCCGGGTCCGTGTGGTCGTCTATTATGCCGCTCCCGAGGAGACGTTGGTCGACGCGTACGAACGGGTCAACAAGGAGATGGCTGGCACCGCTGGCCTGGTCGGCGCGGAGCTGTTGAAGTCCACTTTGGACACCGACCGGTTCGCCGTGCTGAGCGAGTGGACAGACCTGCCGTCTTTTTCCAGCAGTGGGAGGAGGGCGCGCGGCACCGAAACCAGACGTCCGAGCTGCGGCCGTACGAGGACGGGACGAACGGCCGTCCGTACGGGATTTATCAGGTCATCGGGCAGTTGTGACCTCTCGGCGGGTAGCGGTGGCGGTCGGCCGGTTGGTCCTGCGCGGTCTGCAGGACCTCGGCCGCTGCCACGCGATGGCCGACTGGGCGGTGTTCGCGGAGCAGATTCCGGTGGACCAGCACGAAAAAGCGCTGAGTGAGGAGAAAACGGATGTCCGGAATCACGGGTTGGGTGGATTTCGAGCGTGACCTGCACCGGGACGGCGCCACGGTCCGCGCGATGACCGCCACGCTGGCCGGCCGCGGCCCGGACGCCGAGGAGCTGTGGCTCAGCTCGAGGGCGATCCTTGGCCACCGCCGGCTCGCGGTCGTCGATCGTGAGGGTGGCCGGCAGCCCAAGGTTGCCGAGGAAGACGGAAAGCTGCTCGCCGTCGTCGTTTTCAACGGCGAGATCTACAACGCTGATGAGCTGCGTGGTCAACTTGTCTCGCACGGCCATCGGTTCCGCACCCGCAGCGACACCGAAGTGGTCCTGCGTGCGTATCTTCAGTGGGGCGCTGAAGCACCCCGACGGTTCAACGGCATGTTCGCCTTCGGAATTTGGGACGTACGCAAGGAAGAGCTGCTGCTCGCCCGTGACCACATTGGCGCCAAGCCGCTCATCTACTACCCGACGCCTACCGGGGTGCTTTTCGGTTCCGAGCCCAAGGCGATCCTCGCGCACCCGTCGGTGCCCGCAGTGGTGGACTTCGACGGACTTCGTGAAGTCCTGTCGCAGTCCGGCACCCCTGGCGAGGTGGCTTTCCGCGGCATGAAAGAGGTTCGCGCCGGGCACCTGGTTCGCATCCGCCGGCAGGGACTGACCGTCGAGAAGTTTTGGGGGGCCTGGAGGCGTACGAGCACACCGACGACCTCAAAACCACCATTGGCACGGTTCGCGAGTTGCTGGAGGAATCGGCCGCGCTGCACCTGATGGCGGATGTGCCCATTTGCTCGCTGATCTCCGGTGGCCTGGATTCCAGTGGCCTCACCGCGCTGGTCGCGAAGGTGCTGAAGGCGCGGGGCGCCGGCCCGGTGCGTACGTTCACCGTCGACTATCGGGGCCTGGCGGAGAACTTCCAGCCGGACGAGGTGCGTACGACCCTGGATGCGCCCTATGTGGCCGATCTGGTCCAGCATCTCGGCGCCGAGCACACGAATGTCATGGTCAGCACCGAAGATCTGCTCGACCCGGTGATGCGGGCCGCCACCATCCGGGCCCGGGACGTGCCGAGCCCGCT
The DNA here is from genome assembly GCF_010993775.1 of Fodinicola feengrottensis. Classification (GTDB taxonomy): domain Bacteria; phylum Actinomycetota; class Actinomycetes; order Mycobacteriales; family HKI-0501; genus Fodinicola; species Fodinicola feengrottensis. Next base: position 230,401 of record NZ_WOTO01000001.1, read on the forward strand.
CGGCGACATGCAGACCGGGCTGTACCTGCTCTATCGGGAGGCCGCGATCCATTCCCGAGTGGCCCTCACCGGTCAGCTCGCCGACTCGCTTTTCGTGGCCTCAAATGGTTGCAGGACCCGCAGTTCGCCAACGCCGACACCTTCCCCTGGGTGGCGTTGGCCCAGAAGCGTGCCTGCGCCGACGGCATCGGCAACGGCCTGCTGCATCCGGCGCTGCGGGCTCGGCTGGACATTCCCGGCTACTGCACCGAAAGATTCCACCAGGCACTCACCGAGGTGCCGACCATCGCCGGTGAGGACAAGCTGAACCGGCGGATGCGCGAAATGACGTACATGCAGCTGACCCGCTATCCGGAAACGCTCATCAAGAACGACGAGCGGTTGAGCGGCCAGGTCGGCCTGGAGGCCCGTTTCCCGTACTGCGACCCGCGTTTTTGCTGCAGTATGCCTTCAACACCCCGTGGGATATGCAGATTTTCGACGGCCGGGAGAAGAGCGTGCTGCGAGCCGCCGTCGCTGACCTGCTGCCCAAGTCTGTGGTGGAACGGAAAAAGAGTCCGTTCCCGGTCAGCGTCGATCCCACGTACGCGAAGGTCCTGCGCTCCGAGCTGACCGAACTTCTCGATGATCCTGGGGCGCCCGCCGCCGCACTCATCGACCGTGAAGGCGCCCGCGCGGTCCTCGACGACCCGGAAAGCCTCGCCAATGGCTGGCGAAGCCGCGCTAACGTGGAAATGCTGGTCCAGGTCAACACCTGGCTCCGCGACTACGGCATCCGCCTCGACATCTGATCTCCTTCCGGGTTCACCGGGCTCTCACGCGAGCTCACTCCGATCGCGGATCGTCTTTCCGGTGCGTCGGAAATCGGTGAGGTCGCCGCCTGCGAGGAGGTCGTCGACGTCCTCGGAGGTCACCGGTAGGCCGGGAGCGAACTGCCGGGGGCGGCTGCGCCGGCGGTCGGTGCGTACGGCGGTCGGCGGCGATAGCGATATCGCGCCCAGATCGTCGATCGCCAGTCGAAATATCGGCGCCCAGTGGCAGAATGCGATATGAAGTCTCCATGACTTCTCTCGACCCGAAAAGCCTGCCCCTCTCGCGCGCTATCTTCCGCGGCGGGCCGTGCGCCTGCCCACAACCGAAAAACGGCACGCCGCGATTCCGTGCGTGGACATTCACAACCACCTTGGTAAATGGTTGACCGGCGATGGCACCTGGATGACTCCAGATGTCGCAGAGCTCATCCGCATCATGGATCGCTGCCAGGTCGACCACATTGTCAATCTCGACGGCCGGTGGGGCACCGAACTTCAGGAAAACCTGGAAAGGTACGACCTCGCACACCCTGGCCGATTCTCCACTTTCTGCCATGTCGACTTCCGGGTCCTGGCCGAAAGGGGCAACGCGACGCAGACTCTGGTCGACCAGCTCCACGAAGCGGCCAAGGTCGGCGCTCGCGGGCTCAAAGTCTGGAAGAATCTCGGCCTGGAATTTCGCGACCAACGCGGTGAGCTCGTCCTGCCCGATGACGATCGGGTGGCGCCGGTCTTTGACGCGGCAGCGGAGCTGGACCTCCCGGTTCTTATCCATACCGCCGATCCCGTCGCGTTTTTCGAGCCGATAGACCAGCACAACGAGCGCATCGAGGACCTCGCCACGAACCCGGACTGGTGGTTCGGCAAGCCCGGGCTGCCGACCTTCGATCGCCTGATCGACGCGCTGGAAGCGGTGGTGGCCGGCCATCCGAGGACGACTTTTATCGCGGCACACGTGGGATGCGCGGCGGAGGATTTGCGGCGGGTCTCGCGAATGCTGACCGCGTACGAAAACCTGCACGTCGATCTCGGTGGCCGGATGCCCGAGCTCGGCCGGCAGCCACGAGCCGCCCGCCGGCTGATCGTGGACCATCCACGGCAGGTGCTCTTCGGCACCGACCTCTATCCAGTGGTAGAGCAGGAATATCATCGCTGGTTCCGGTTCGTCGAGACCGACGACGAGTGTTTTGGGTATGCACCGGACGACGAGATCCCGCCGATGGGCCGTTGGGATATCAGTGCCCTGGACATCCCAGCCTCCCATCTTGCCGCCCTGTATGCCGGAAACGCTCGACGAATTCTGCGTCTTCCCGTCAGCTGAAGGAAAACCACGGGCGAGGCGAGAGTGGCTGGCGAGCCCACTCGGGAAGCAGGGTCCCGTGAGCGGCGACGAGGTCGTCGCACAGGTTCCAGATCTGGTCCACGGTCAGGCTGGCGGCGGTGTTGGGGTCGACCATCGCGGCCTGCCGGATCATGCGCGGGTCCTGGGTGAGTGCCGCTTGGACAGTCAGCTCTCCCACACTGAGAAAGGCGCGGTTCAGCGCGGCGCACTGGACGGGGAGATCGCCAACGTGCCAAGGATGGACGCCACCGCGGTCGACGGTCGCCGGCACCTCGACGGCCGCGCCAGCCGGGAGATTGGTGATGAGGCCGGTGTTGGCCACGTTCACCTGAATCTGGCGCGGGGTGCCGGTGACGATGCTGTGGATGACCTGCGGAGCGTATTCCGTCGCCTCGCTCTCGATGTCGACCTTTCCGCCTGCCGCCACAATGTCCCTCGTACGCTCAAAAAAGTCGCGACGTTCTCCTCGCTTATCTTTATGTACGTATCGATCGGGATGCGTAGCCGAGCGATTTCGCTGGTATTCTTCAGATACCACGGCACGTACTCACTCGAGTGCTCGCTGGTCTCGGTCGGGTAGTAGCCCAACCGGCGATACATGTCCACCCGTACGCGCCGCCGCAGCTCTGGATCGGCGGCGATCCGGGTGTTCAGCAGTGGGTAGAGATCCTCCCCATCCCGCTCGAGTGTGAGCAGCCACGCCTGGTGATTGACACCCGCGGAGTGGAACGTGACTTCCTCGTGCGGGATGCCCATGACCTCGCTCAACCCCACGACTGTCCAGTAGACCGAGTGGCACAGTCCGTACGCGCGCAGTTTCGGGGCGATCCGGGACAGATACCAGATGTTCATCGCCATCGGATTGGTGTAGTTCAGCAGAATCGCGTCCGGGCAGACTTCGGCCATGTCCGTGGCGAGGGCACTGAGCAGCGGGAAGGTTCGTAGCGCCCGGAAAATCGCGCCGATGCCGAGGGTGTCCGCGATGGTCTGTCGCAGTCCGTACGCGGCCGGAATGTCGAAATCCGTGCGAGTCGCGGCCAAACCGCCGACTTGGACGATGTTGATGACGAAGTCGGCGCCCTCCAGTGCGGCCCGGCGGTCCGCGGTGGCTACGATCGTAGGCGCGGCACCGAGTTGTTCGGCCACCGAGCGGGCCACTCCATCGGCGGTCCGCAGCCGGCTGTCGTCGATGTCATGGAGGCGCAGCTCGAGATTTTCCAGGTCTGGAAAGCGAAGAAGGTCGGCGACGAGGTCGCGGGTGAATTCGACGCTGCCGGCGCCGATAAAGCTGATGACGGTCACGACTGCTCGGTCCTTCCGGGGGGCGGGGATGCGAAGTCGAAATGGGTGATGAGGTCGAGCAACTCGGTGCCGATCCGCTCGATGCCCAGCGTGAGCATCGAGTCGCGCATGCCGGTGACGCTGACCGCGGTGTGTGGCGACAGTTCCCCGAAAACCATCGGAACGCGCGCGCCGCGACGCAGAGCAGCCCGAGCTCGCTTTCCTGGTCATCGACCGAGAAGCCGGTTTCCCGTACGGCATCCAAGGCATCGGACAATGCCCCGGCGGTGGTCGCGGTGTGGTGCGTACGCTGAACCAGCGGCCCGTGTTCGCTGACCCATTCGCCGACGGCCGCGCGGTCGGGGAGAATATGTGCCAGTAACGCCTTGCCCACGCCGGTGGCATGGGCAGGGTTTCGGCCGCCGATCACCGAAGTGATACGAACGCCGATATTCGCCTCCACTTTGTCGACATAGCTGATCTCACCGCCGGCGAGGCACGCCAGGTGGGTGGTCTGCTGGAATCGGTCGCGTACGGACAGAACCAGCGGGTGCAGCACCTGCCGCAGGTCGAATCCAGCGTGAAAGGTGAAGGCTGCCTCCAATGCGGCCGCGCCCAGCAAATAGACGCCGCCAGATTCCTGTTGGGTGGCGAAACCGCGCGGGCGCGCATCGAGGAAAGAATCCGATGCAGAGATGGCTTGGGCACGCCGAGGCCGGCCGACATCTGCTGCAGGGAAACGCCTGACGGGTGCCGGCCGAGGAAGGTCAGGACCTGCAGGGGGCGCGGTCGACTGCCTGGTGCGCCGGGACGGCTGGGGAACCCAGGGGTGTGCTCATCGAGTCACAATCACATTCCGCTCATAGAAACGCTAGTCCGCTGACAGGATCGATGCTACCTTGCCACCCATCGACTGGACGGAGGGATTTGATGCACGCCTTGGTCTTCACCGGCGCGGGGCGCGTCGAGTTGCAGAATGTGCCGCCTCCAGACGCGGCCGAAGACGAGACTGTAGTGACTGTCCGTGCCAGCGGAATCTGCGGAAGTGAACTGCATGGATTCCGTACGGTGGGCATGAGAGTGCCACCGCTCATCATGGGGCACGAGTTTGTCGGCACCACCGATGCCGGCGACCGAGTGGTGATCAACCCGCTGATTTCCTGCCAGAGCTGCGATTCCTGCCTGCGCGGCGAGCCTCAGGTGTGCCGGACCAGGGGATTGCTCGGGGTGAGTCGCCCGGGTGGTTTCGCGGAAACTGTCGCGGTCCCGACCGGAGCGCTCTATCCCTTACCGCTGGGGGTTGGTTGGAGCGCGGCCACGTTGATCGAGCCGCTGGCCAACGCCGTACACGCCTGGTCAGCGCGCGGTGACGGGGATCGGGTCGGGGTGATTGGCGCCGGGGCGATCGGTTTGGTTTGTGCGCTGGTGGCCCGTTTCCACGGCGCCGAGGTGACCGTCAGCGAGACTTCCACGGACCGGAGAGAGGTGGCCGAGTCGCTCGGCCTGACTGTGACCACCGCACTTCCTGGTGAGTACGACACGGTTTTCGACGCCGTCGGCGCGCAGGTCACCAGGGTCAGTGCGATCGAGAGATGCCGCCCGGCTGGCACCGCGGTGTGGCTGGGCCTGGCCGCCGACGACGTGCAACTGGCCGGAAATCCTCGTCGTCCGGCAGGAAAAGCGAATCGTCGGATCGTTTGCCTACACGCCAGCCGATTTCGCCGCCGCCGTCGATCTGGCGACCACTCTGGACCTGTCGTGGACCACCGACGTGCCGCTGTCCGAGGCGGACGCCGTTTTACTCGCTGGCAAACGGAAAACACCGCGATCGCGAAGGCGGTCATCGTGCCCGACTCGGTGGTGGGCACATGATGGGCCTCGCCGGTCGTGGCGTGCTGGTCAGCGGCGGCACCAGCGGGATTGGGTTGGCCGCGGCCCAGCGGTTCCTCGAAGAAGGCTGCCGGGTGTACATAACCGGGCACGAGCCGGACGCACTGGCCGCAGCGCTGGAAAAACTCGGCAAACGAGGGGAGATTTCCGGTCAGGTGTGCGATGTCAGCGACCACCAGCAGGCGATCGCCGCGGTGGAGGCCGCGGACGCGGCCGTCGGTGCGCTCACGGTGGTCGCCAACAATGCCGGTATTTCCTGGCGAGAGCCATTTCTGCAGCAGCTGGAAGTCGCGCACTGGGACCGGATCATGGCTGTCAACCTGCGAGGAATGTTTTCGGTGGCGCAGGCCGCCGCGCAATTGCTCGTACGCGCCGGACGCGCCGGTTCCATCATCAACATGGCGTCCACCAACGCGCTTGGCGGTGAGGAGGACTACGCGCATTACAACTCCTCGAAAGGCGGAGTCCTTCAACTCACCCGCAGCATGGCCGTGGAACTCGGCCCGTACGGCATCCGGGTCAACGCGATCTGTCCCGGATATATCGACACTCCACTGAACCAGACGATCGCCGGCGGGCTACCGGGCGACTTCGCCCAGCGGTATGCGAACGAACGGATTCCGTTGCGCAGGGTGGGCAATCCCGAGGATGTCGCCGCCGCATATGCATTCTTGGCCAGCGACGACGCGGCTTTCGTGCATGGCGCCGTGCTCGCGGTCGACGGCGGTCAGGTAGCGGTGATGTGATGCTGGTGCAGGACGTGCGGGGGCCAGTGTGCGATTTGGGGGAAGGTCCGTGGTGGGACGCGCGAACGCACCGCCTTGTCTGGGTCGACCTGCTCGCGGGTTTTGTTCACATGCTTGACCCGGGCACCGAGGGCTGCCGGACGGTGGTCGTGGGCCAGCCGGTCAGCGCGGTCGTACGCGCCGGCGAAAACTGGCTGCTGACTGTCGAAACCGGCTTCGAACTGCGCGATCCGGAATGGAAAACCCTGTCGTCGTACGAGATTTTCCGGAAGCCCACGAAAGTCCGGATGAACGACGCCGGCTGCGATCCGGCCGGTCGACTTTACGCCGGCTCGTTGGCGTACGACGACAGGGAAGGCCTGGGCTGCCTCTACCGACTCGACCAGGACGGCGGTTGCCATGAACTGGTGACCGGGTTGGGCATTTCCAACGGTCTGGCGTGGTCGCCCGACCACCGGACGATGTACCACGTGGATTCCGCGGCCCGGGTGATTTATGCCCGTGAGTACGACGAAACCACTGGCTCACTCGGGGGGCGGCGCCAGTCTTTTATACCCACACCGACGACGACGCGATGCCGGACGGGATCGCGGTCGACGCGCAGGGCGGCCTGTGGGTGGCGCTCTGGGACGGCGGCCGGGTGATCCGACTGGACGCCACCGGCCACGTCACCGCGCAGGTTTCGGTGCCAGCGCTGCGGGTCACGAGTGTCGCGTTCGGCGATGAGGACCTGCGTACGCTCTATTTGACGACGGCTCGTACAGGCCTGAACGAGGCGACCCTAAAAGCCTATCCAGGCAGCGGTCGCGTGCATTTCTTCCATACCGACGTCCCCGGCCTGTCAGTTGCCGGCGCGGCGCTGTTTTCCCTTCCTGACTCGTCCCCAGCGAGTCCGCACGGATGTCCAAGGAGGGCAACGTGACGTTGACGAACCGCCGTCTTGTCGCTGTTTTCACCGCTGCCGCACTGGCTGTCGGGGTCGCCGGCTGTGCTGGCTCCGGCCAAGGAGCCAGTGGGCCGCTTGACCCAGCCGCCAAAGTCACCCTGACGTGGTGGACCGGGCAAGCCTCGGACGCGGAGAAAACCCTGGAAGGGTTGGCCGCGGACTTCCACAAGCTGCACCCCAATGTCACGATCAACATCTCCGCCGGCGCGTCCACCACCGATGACCTGCTGCAGAAACTCTCGGCTGGTTTCGCCAGCAACCAATATCCGGATGTCTCGTACGCTTACGGCAGTTGGGCCAGCGAGTTGGCCTCCTCTGGCCGTACTTTGGACATCAGCCAGCAGATCAGCGATCCGGCCGTGCGCTGGTCGGAGCTGCCACCGGCCGGTCGGGCGACCGCGGCCGCCAGCGGCAAGGTCATTGGTTTCCCAGCGATCGTGGACAACCTGACCTTGCTCTACAACAAAACGGTGTTCGACAAGGCCCACGTGGCGTACCCGACGAACAGCTGGACCTGGGACGACTTTCGCCGTGCGGCGAAACAACTCGCCAATCCGGCCACCACCACGTACGGCTTCGGCTATCCGCGACGACGGCAGTGAGGACACCACCTGGCATCTCTGGCCGCTGCTGTGGCAACTCGGTGGGAACGTGATCAGCGCGGATGGCAGGAAATCCGCTTTCGACAGTCCCGCGGGCGTACGAGCATTGGACTTCCTGCGATCGATGGCCGTCGACGACAAGAGCGTCTATCTCGACCAGACCAGCGAAAAGTACGGTCCGCTGTTCGCCTCCGGGCGGATCGGGATGATCATCTCAGGGCCGTGGATGCTGCACGATCTGTCTCAGGCGGGTACAAAGTACGGCGTGACCTATCTGCCGGCATTTAACGGCGTGCATACCACTGTCGCCGGCCCCGATTTATGGGTGCTGCTGAACCATCAGGACGCGAGCCGCGCCTACTGGTCGTACCAGCTGACAAAGTGGCTTACTGATCCGACCCAGGACGCCCGTTGGAACCTCGCCCAGGAGAACCTGCCACTGCGCGCCTCGGAACAGTCTTCCGCCGCATACCAGGAACTTCGGAAAACTATCCGGGGATCGACGTGATGGTCGCGAACTTCGCGAACGCCACCAAACCGCGTCCGACGGTGACTGGGTATGTCGGGCTGTCCCAGGCAGTGGGCACCGCGATTTCCCAGGTCATGCAGGGAGCGTCGACGCCAAAGAACGCCTTGGCCGCGGCCGCGACCAAGGCCGACCAGGCATTGGCGGGGGACTGATGGCGATCCTCGCCCGGCCAGTGCCGTCCAGCGTTTCGGCGCCCTCCAGGGCAAGCCGACGGCCACGGCGGGCCGTCGGCCGGCTGGGCGTGGGCCTGTCCTTCACTGGTCCGGGGACCTTGATCGTGGTCGGTCTCTCGATTTTCCCGGCGATCTGGGCATTTTTTCTCTCGCGGGAGAAATGGAACGGCTTCACGCCGGCCACCGACATTGGCTGGCTGAACTACCAGCGGATGGCCAGCGATCCGGACCTCGCGGCGGCGGTCGACCACACGCTGCTTTTCACCGCGCTTTTCGTACCGGCCTCGATCTTTCTGCTCGGCTTGCTGCTGGTGGGTGGCGTTGAACCGGCCGATCAGGTTCGTGGGCTTTTATCGTACGTGCATTTTCGTGCCGTTCGTGGCATCGGCGGTCGCCACCGGGATCCTCGGGAACTATGTCTTCAACCCGCAGTTCGGGGTGGCCAACAACATTCTGCGAGTGCTCGGGCTGCCGGCCCAGGGACTGTTGGAAAGCCAGCAGCAGGCGATGATCGTCATCGCGGTGATGGCGCTGTGGCAGCAGCTCGGCTTCACGGTTGTCGTCTACCTCGCGGCTTTACAGGACATGCCGGCCGATCTGGTGGAGGCGGCCAGAGTGGACGGCGCCTCCGCGCCGCGGATCTTTCGCCACATCGTGCTGCCGCAGCTGGCGCCGGTGACGGTTTTCACCACCATCTGGCAAACCATCACCGCGCTGCAACTCTTCGACCTCGTCTTCGTCACCACCAAGGGCGGGCCGCTGGGATCCACCGAGACGGTCGTCTACTACCTTTGGGACCAGGCATTTCGGGGGGGGCTGCGTTTCGGCTACGGATCGGCGGTCGCGTACGGCCTCTTCGCGGTCACCATGCTGATCACCATCGGCATGGTCGTCTATTCCCGCCGGGCCAAAGTCGAGGCGTTCTGATGACCGCCCCCGCCACCAAACGCCGGCGCTTGAACCCCTGGCACCTCTTGCTTGCCCCCACCGCGTTGATTTTCCTTTTCCCGCTCGTCCAGTTGGTGATGACCTCGGTGGAACCGGAGGCGGACATCAACCGCTTCCCGCCGCGGTTCTGGCCGTCCCGGATCACGTTCGACGGCTATGTGGAGCTTTTCCAGCAGTCGGGGATCATTCGCTGGTTCCTCAACACCGTCATCGTGTCCGGCACGTCGGTGCTCGCGCATCTGGTGCTGTGTTCGCTGGCCGGCTATGGCTTCGCGCGGCTGAAGTTTCCCGGCCGGAACCTGGGTTTCCTGATGATCGTGGCCACCATCATGATCCCGACCCAGCTGCTGATGATCCCGACGTACGTGATGTTCAGCCGGCTCGGGATTATCAACACGCTTGCCTCCGCGATCGTTCCATGGCTGGCGAGCGCCTTCGGGATCTTCCTGATGCGGCAGTTTTTCCTTTCCCTGCCGGTGGAGTTGGAAGAAGCCGCCAGGCTGGATGGCTGCTCGCCCTACGGGACCTTCTGGCGGGTGATCCTGCCGCTGGCCCGGCCGGCGTTGGCGACTCTCGCGATCTTCACCTTGATCGGATCCTGGAACGACCTCATCTGGCCACTCATCGCGATTAACGACTCGCACAACTACACGTTGCAGTTGGGTCTTTCAGACTTCCTCGGCACCCGGCGGACCCGCTGGTCCCTGCTGATGGCCGGGAACGTGGTGGCCACCGCGCCGCTGATCCTCTTCTTCATGGTCGCCCAGAAACAGTTCGTCGCGACCATGACCTTTTCCGGCCTCAAAGGCTGATCGTACGACAAAAGAAGGGAGGTCCGCGCTTTCGTTTGTCCCCCCCACAGAGAAACAAAGGGAGATGCCATGCGAGTCCTCGGCTGCCCAGACGCCCGCCCGGCCCGCCGGACGTTCCGTCTTTTACTCGCAGCCACTACCGTCGGCCTTCTCGGCCTTTCGCTGGTTGTCGCGGCCAGCCCCGCAGCTGCCGCAGTAACCCTGCCGCCCGCTCATGGTCAGTTCGACTACCAAATCGGCGGCGCGTATCCCCCGGCGGCATCGGTCGCCATCGTCGACCGCGACCGGACGTCCACCCCGGTCGCGGGCAAGTACAACATTTGCTACATCAACGCATTGCAGACTCAACCAGACGGTGACAATCCGCCGGCCGAGCCTGACTACGGCACAGTTTCCTGGTGGGTCAAATACCACAACGACCTGGTGTTGAAGGACAGCAAGGGAAAGCCGGTGATTGACACCGACTGGAAAGAGGCGTTGCTGGATGTTTCGACGGACGCCAAACGCCAGTCGATCCTCACCATCGAAGAGGGCTGGATCGATGGCTGCCAGACCTCCGGCTTCCAGGCAATCGAACCGGACAACCTCGACTCGTACAGCAGGTCAGGTGGCCGGCTCACTTTCGCTCAGGACAAGGCATTCATGGTGCTGTTCGTGCCGTACGCGCACACCAAGGGACTGGCGGTGGCGCAGAAGAACACCAACAGCGAGTTCGGCACCACCGGTAAGACCGAGGTCGGCTTCAACTTCGCGATCGCCGAGGAATGCGGCTTCTACGACGAATGCGGTGACTATGCCGCCGCGTACGGGAACAACTACATCGAGATCGAATACACCGACGAGAGCGCCAAGAAGTTCAAGGCCGCCTGCACGGACCATGGCGCGACCGTGTCGATCATCCGACGCGATCGCAACGTCGTTCCCAAGGGCGATCCTGCCTATCATTACGAGCTCTGTCCCTAAATAAATGAGGATCGCTGCGCGCCGGGCCGCTGCCCGGCGCGCAGCCGGGATCGTGAATCATGGATTGATGGACCAGTTGCCGGTCGAGCTTGTCGGTAGCTAACGCCGAGACCTCGATCCCGCCGCTGAGATCATACAACCGGCGCCTTTGTCTCGGCGAGCCTTTCCAACAGGACAGCGGCTTCCACCGGCGGGTCGTGCCGGGCGAAGTCGGTTTGGACGCGAACGGCCGCGCGCTGGTAGGACGGGTTGCTCAGGACTGCCCGTACGGCATCACGGATCTTTCCCACCGTGGGCCGATCGGTCTTCAGGTCGATCCCCACACCGGTGTGCGCGATCCGGGCGCAGACCGCTGGCTTGTCCTCCGTACGGCCACCGCCGATCAGCGGCAGACCGTGCGTCAGCGCGGCCAGGATGCCGCCGATGCCACCGTTGGTGACCATCACGTCGACGTACGGCAGCAGCAACGCATACGGGATGGACTTGGCCAGCCGTACGTTCGCCGGCAGCGGCCCGAGATCGGCCGGATTCGCGGCGGTGGCAACGACAAGGACATCGTCGTCAGCGCGAGTGCGTCGAGGGTGGGGCGCAGCAGGCTGGTCGGATCGGTTGCCACCGTGCCCTGGGTGACGTGCACGACCGGCCGGTCGGCGCTGACCACGTCCTGCCACCACGGCGGCAGTTCGAAAACATCGGGCCCAGGCGGCAGAAGTGGGCCGACATGGTGTACCTGCGCCGGAAGTTCTGGGCGGGGGTAGTCGAAAGCCAGGGTTCCGGTCTGTAGCTGAAGAAATGGCGAGATGGTGGCGGCGAAGCCGGTCTCGCCAGTTGGCTGTGGACCGAGGCCGAACCTGGCCCGCAGTTCGTCCAGGGCCTCGGTCAACTGAGACATGTGGACATTGGCTGCTTCCCAGTTCATCCGCCGATAGCGGTCCTGCACCCCGGGATCGTCGGAATAGGGCAGAACTTCCGGTGGATCGGCGAAAACCGCGGGCGACACGAGCGGCGGGATAGCGGAGGTGGGCAGGCTTGGCAGCGGGCTGACGCCCAGTCGTGCCCACGGGGGGCCGCCCAACTCGTGCAGCAGCCGCGGGCCTAGGCCCGCAGTCGACTCGTTGATGACCACATCCGCGTCGAAGTCGGACAGGATTTCGGTGTAGTCACGCAACTGTCCGGGGGCGGGCTCGACAAACAGCCGGCGCAACGCACCCACGACAGCTTCCCAGCTGCGGCTTTGTTTGGGTCGCGGGGTGAGGTCCTGGAATCGGGGCGCGTGTTTCATCGGGACGAAAGAGGCACCCGTTTGACTTACTTTGTCGGCGAAGTCAGGCCCAGTGTGCCACCGGACCTGGTGGCCGCGGGGGCGGCGAGCGCGGTAGCGATCGGGAGCGCTGGATAGATGTGTCCGGTCTCGGGCATCGTGCTGATCAGGAATTTGGCCATCTCACCCTCATCTTTGGAGCCGTGTGCCGCACCCGAATGGTCCCGGTCCACCGAGACGTACGAGCAGGCCGACCCCGCTCGGTCCACCCGGTCATAGCGATCGCTGGTAGGCGCGGAAAGACTGGACCGTGACGGCCGCGCAAACGACGGCGAGCACGCACAACCAGCCCAGCCGACTGAAAACCAGGCCCCAGTCAGCGTTCGCGGCCAGCGCCGTACGGCCAGCCTGCACCGCCCAGTCGATCGGGTTGAACCGGGCGACCGAAGTGATCCAACCGGCCGCGAGCCGCTGAACCATGAACGCCGAGCTCATAAACACCAGCGGCAGCAGGATAAACTGGATGGTCGCGGTGAGCGACTGCGGTCGCCGGATCACCAGCGCGAATGCCATCGACAGCGATCCGATCGAGAGCACAATAAGGGTGGCCGCCACCAACATCACCAGTACGCCGGGAAAACCGCCGGGCAGATGAGCGCCGACGGCGACGGCCAACACCAGGACGACCATTGCCTGCACCATGACGGTGATCACCTGGTGGCCCAGGTGACCGGCGATCAGCGCGGCCCGCGAGACCGGAGAGATCAGAAATCGGTCCAGCACACCATGATCCAGCTCAAATAGCATGTCGCGCCGCCGCTCCAGGCACCGCGGGTGAGGGCCATCATCACCAGCACGCCCGGGGTCAGGTAGTCGAGGTAAGAGGTGGCGCCAAAACCCCCGAGTTCGGTCACCCGGCCGAAAAGCTGGCCAAAGATCAGCAGCCAGATTGCCGGCTGCACCAGCCCGATGGCGAGAAAAAGCGGCTGGCGCAGGGTGGACCTCAGCAACCTGGTCGTCATGAACCACGACTGGGTGAGCGTGGCGGTCATCGAGTCGTCTCCTCTTCCAGCTCGCTCAGCGAGCGGCTCGCGTAATGCAGGTAAACATCGTGAAGGGACGGTCGCGCGACGGTGACCGAGACGGCGTTGACACCGTCCGCGGCCAGCGCCGCGAGCACCAGCGGGACGCCGCCGCGGCCGCGTCGTCGACACGCGCTCGTACGGCACAGCCTTCGATGGTGACCTCGCGGATCGCTTCGAGTCCAGCCAGCGCGCGGTGGGCGGCTGGTACGGCCCGCGGCTCGATCAGGTCCACCTGCACCGCGTCGCCTTTGAGGTCGTCTTTTAGTTGGCTGGGACTGCCTTTCGCGACGACGCGTCCGTGGTCCAGGATCACCACCCGATCGGCGAGCCGGTCCGCCTCCTCGAGGTGGTGCGTGGTGAGCAGGACGGTAAGCCGTTCAATGGCCGCCAAAGCGGCGATCTGCTGCCAGATTTCGGCCCGGATCTCCGGATCCAGCCCGGTGGTCGGCTCGTCCAGGAAAAGTACCTGTGGCCGATGGATAAGGCTCATCGCGATGTCGAGTTTGCGTTTCGTACCACCGGAATAGTTGCCGGCGACCCGGCTCGCCGCGGCGGTCAGGTCGACCTGCTCGACCAGCTCGTCGACCCGGCGGGCGAGTTTTCGGCCGGACATGCCGTGTAACCGGCCCTGCAGCGTGAGGTTCTCCCGACCGGTCGCGCTGCTGTCCACCCCGGACCGTTGCGCTACACAGCCAATCATTCGACGGACTTGCTGGGGGTCGCGTACCACGTCGATGCCACCAATGTGGGCCGATCCCGGTGTCCGGCCGGGCCGGGCCAGCGTGGTGAGGATCTTCATCGCCGTCGACTTGCCCGCGCCGTTCGGCCCGAGAATGCTGAAAACACTGCCGGCCGGGACGGCGAAACTGACGCCGGCGAGCGCCCGTACGTCTCCTGGATAGGTCTTGGCGAGGTCTCGGACCTCAATGGTCGCTGATGGCAACGTCATCCTCCTGCCGCGGGCGGTCCCGGACACAGTCACAGAAATCGGTGGAGAGGCCCTCAAGACAGGCTCGAGGGCATGCCCTCGAGCGCGAGCCCAGTGGTCTGCGAGTCCACGGCCACAGGATGTGCCGCAAAAGTCCGCCGCTGCGAGGAGAGGCGCTCGATGAAGCAGACAATCGCCGGAAAGACCGAGCTGATCAGGCTCGGCCTCGACCACTGCCGATCGAAGGTTTTGCTGAGTGCGGTCGAACTCGGTGTCTTCACCCATCTCGCTGCCGCGCCCCACACGCCACCGAGACCGAGCTGCGTTCGGCACTGGACCTGCACCCGCGGGCCACCGCCGACTTCCTGGACGCGCTGGTGGCTATTGGCCTACTCAGCCGCGAGCAGGGTTTCTACCAGAACACCGCGATTTCGGACGCATACCTGGACGCCCGCAAGCCCGGCTATGTCGGCGGATTCCTGATCATGCACAACCTGCAGTACGGGAAATGGGCCCGGTTGACCGAACTGTTGCACGTCGGCTCGGTGACCCAGGACGTACGCGACGAACAGAAAATGCATGACGACATGCAGGCCGACCCGATGCGGATCCGGCGTTTCATGGCCGCGATGGACGGCATCAACCAGCTGGTTGGCCCGGCGCTGGCGGAAAAGTATGATTGGAGCCAGCTGCGGACGTTCGCCGACCTCGGCGGCGCTCGCGGCAACTTGTCCGCGGAATTGGTCAAGGCGCACCCGCATCTGGAGGCGACGGTCTTCGACCTGCCGGCCGTACGGGAAGTTTTCGACGAGCACATGGAAAAGCTGGACCTGGCCGGCAAGGTCACCTTCCAGGGCGGGGATTTCTTCACCGAGTCGCTGCCAACAGCCGACGCGTTGATCTTCGGTCACGTGTTGCACGACTGGAATCCCGGCCTGCGTAAGGATCTCGTCCGCAAGGCGTACGAAGCTCTGCCTTCAGGCGGATATCTGCTGGTCTATGACCCGATGATTGACGACGAGCGGCAGCGGAACGACTACAGCCTGATCACCAGCCTGCACATGATGCTGATCAGCCCCGGTGGCAGCGAATACACTGCGGCCGACTGCCGGTCGTTGATGATCGAGGCAGGTTTCGCCGAGACAGACACGATCCCGTTGACCGATGTGGACACGCTGGTCGTCGGGCGCAAGAGCTGAGATGACCGGCGGATTGCTCGCCCAGCTGCGGCGGGTCGGGATTTCCCGGGAGCTGGCGGTCTTCGTGGTGATTGGCGTGCTCAGCACGGCTGCCCACCTGGCCCTCTACGCGCTCCTGCGGTCGGTGTTGCCGGCCTTGGTGGCGAATGTGCCGGCGGTGTTGGCCGTGATGGTGGTCAACACCGCGGCGAACCGGCGATTTGCCTTCGGCTATCGAGGCTCCGAGCGAGCCGTCCGGCACCACCTCGAGGGTGGCATCACGTTCCTGTTGGGGCCGGCGACCAGCACTTTGGGTTTGTGGCTCCTGCAACTGCTCGCTCCACATGCGACAAGACTCGCCGAGTTGGCAGTCCTGGCCGCGTGTACGGCACTGTCCACACTCCTGCGCTTTCTGCTGCTCCGCGGCTGGGTTTTCCATCCCCGCCGCAACCTTTCCGTCCCTCCCACCACAGTCCGGGAGCCCGCGCGATGACCACCCACCTTTCCCCGCCGGCGACCACCGCCGAGAAAACCGCTCCTGCCGCGACCGGCGTTCGCGTTGGTTGGCTGCGGAGATTGCTGCTGGGCCGTCCGGCAGATCCGCGGTGGGCCCGACCGGCACTCTGGGCGATCCTGGTTTCTCGCGGCCGCCCTCTACACGTGGGGCCTTGGCGCGAGCGGCGACGCGTACCAGTACTACTCGGCCGCGGTCCTGAGCGGAACGAAGAGCTGGAAGGCGTTCTTCTTTTCTTCGCTTGACCCGGCTTCCTTCATCAGCGTGGACAAGCCGCCGCTGGCGCTCTGGATTATCGGCCTGAGCGTACGGGTATTTGGCTTTAATACGTGGAGCCTGCTGTTGCCGCAGGCCGCCGAAGCGGTGGCCGCGGTCGCGGTTCTCTATGCGGCCGTACGCCGAACGGTTGGTCTTCCCGCCGCACTGATCGCCGCCCTTGTCCTGACCCTGACGCCGATCACGGTGGCGATCACCCGGGACGATACGCCCGATCCCTTGCTCGTCCTGCTCCTCGTGCTGGCCGGCTGGGCAGTCCTGGAGGCCACTCGCACCGGGAAGCTCACCTTATTGCTGGGATCGGCCGTGCTGGTTGGCCTTGGCTTCAACACCAAGATGCTGCAGGCATATCTCATTGTGCCTGCATTGGCCCTCACCTATCTGGTGGCAGCGCCCGGAAAGCTGGTCCGCCGGCTTGGTCACCTGGTCGCCGCCGGAGCGGTCCTCGCGGTAGCGAGTTTCTGGTGGACGCTGATCGTCGACTCGGTGCCGGCCAGTGCTCGGCCGTACATCGGTGGCAGCTCGAACAACACGGTCCTGGACAGTGCCATCGGGGCGAACGGCATTGGCCGGCTGGGAAATCCGGGTCCGGCGACGAATGGATGGGCGACCCGGGCCTGGGACGGATGTTCAACGAATTCATCGGCACCCAAATCTCGTGGCTGCTGCCGCTCGCAGTGCTGGTTTTGGTGGCGGCGCTGATCCTGCGCGGAGTACGGCCGCGGACCGACTTTCCCCGCGCGGTGCTGATTCTCTGGGGGTGCTGGCTGCTCACGCATGTCGCCGTGCTGAGTTCGACCAGCGGTGGACCGCATCCGTACTACACGGCGTCGATGGCTCCGGCGGCGCTCGCGGCCCTGGTCGGGATCGGATGCGTGACACTTTTCCCCCTGCGATGGGCATTGCCGGTGATGGTGGCGGTTTCTGGGCTCTGGGGTTCGATCCTGTTGATCCGTACGAGCACCTTCTTGCCCTGGCTGGGATGGATCGTCCTCGCCGGCACCGTGGCCGCGGTCGTCGGTCTGCTCTTGCCGCGGTGGAAACCGGTCGCCGCCATCGTGGCCGCCATCGTCGTACTCGCCGGACCCGCTGTTTTCTCAGTCATCACACCGTTCCAGCGGATCATCTTCACCAACCCGCTCGCCGGTCCGGCGAGTACCTGGATGGGCGGACCCGGCGGAAAGGGTGGCTTCGGCGGTGATCCGAACGGCCCGTTTCAGGATCTGAGTAGTCCGACCGGAGATCCAGCCAGCTACCGCAAAATGCTCGACTATCTCCAGGCGCGGCAGGGCTCGGCCACCTGGCTGGTCGCCGTCCCCAGCTCCCAGTACGCCGCGCCCCGATCATTCTGCGAACCGGGCGGTCCGCGATGGCGATGGGTGGATTCATCGGCAGCGATCCGACGCTCACCCTTTCCCAGCTGCGGAAGTATGTACGGCAGGGTCAGGTCCGCTATTTCCTCGTCTATCCCGGCCAAGTTCCACCCCGGTTCGCTGACCCGGTGCTCGCCGGTTGGGTGACGGCGCACTGCCCGGTGGTCAAGCCGGCAGCGTTTGCGGCCGCTTTCACCCAGGACGCCCTCGTCCTGCACGACTGCGGTCCTGCGAAAGGGTCATCATGACGATTTCTCTGGAAGCTCCTACCAAGTCCGGCAACCAGCCGAAATTCGCCCGTGACGTGGTAGTCATCGGCGGCTGCGGGCACGTCGGGCTGCCATTGGCGATCGCGCTGGCCGATCGCGGGGCGAATGTGGGGATCTACGACGTGAACGCGAGGTCCGTACGCGACGTCAACGGCGGCCAGATGCCATTCGACGAGTCCGGCGCTCCCGATGTTTTGCGGCGAGTGCTGGCAGCGGATCGGTTGAAGGCATCGGTCGACCCGGCGATGATTTCCAGTGCGGAGCACGTTGTGGTGGTGATCGGTACGCCGGTCGACCGGCACCTGAATCCTGACCAGGCCGCGATTGGGGACGCGTTGGCCGCCTGCGCGGATCATTTCCGCGACGGGCAGCTGATCGTGCTGCGCAGCACGGTTTATCCAGGGGTCACGGCGAGCGTGGAGAAAATGGTCGCCGGACTCGGCATCGAACTGGACGTGGCTTTCTGCCCGGAGCGGATCGCCGAGGGGCGGGCGATGACCGAGCTGTTCGATCTGCCGCAGATCGTCTCCAGCCGGACCGCTCGCGGCGTGGAAACGGGCCGGCCGGCTTTTCCGCCTGTTGACGGGCAGCGTGGTCGAGATGACGCCAGAGGAAGCCGAGCTGGCCAAACTTTTCACCAATGTCTGGCGATATGTCAAGTTCGCCACCGCGAACCAGCTTTACATGATGGCCAACGACCGTGGGCTGGACTTCGAACGGATCCGGGCTGGCCTGACCGCCGAGTACCCGCGGGCGGCGGACATGCCAGGGCCCGGTTTTCGCGGCGGGGCCGTGTCTTTTCAAGGACACGATGCAGCTCGCCGCGTACAACAACAACAACAATTTCGCGCTCGGGCACACCGCGATGGCGATCAACGAGGGGTTGCCTCTCTATCTCGTCGACAGGGTCGAGCGTCGCTTCGATTTGTCGTCGATGACGGTCGGCATCCTGGGGATGGCGTTCAAGGGTCGATCGGATGACATCCGGTCGAGTTTGTCCTACAAGCTCAAGCGGATTCTGAAGTTCAAGGCCGCCCGGGTAATGTGCACCGACCCGTACGTCACGGTTGATCTTGACCTGCGCCCGCTGGACGAAGTGCTTGCCGCCGACCTGATTTTCGTGGCTGCTCCACATGAAGAATATCGCGGCCTGAGCATTGACAAGCCGGTTGTCGACGTGTGGAACATGATGGGCAAGGGGTCCGGGTGTGACCGTCATGACGCGGCCGCGGGTTTCTGTCGTTATTCCGGCCTACAACGAGGGCAAGGACATCGTGCCGGTCCTCGACCGGCTTTTCGGGGCTGTCACGCTGGTCTGCGAGGTCCTGGTGGTCGTGGACGCGCCGGACGACACGACAGTCGCCGTCATTGAGGAATATGCGCAAGGTCAGCCGGGCCTGAGATGCACGGTGAACACGTACGGCCGCGGCCCTGCGAACGCCATTCGCTTCGGCATCGAGGTGGCCACCGCACCGGTGACTGTTGTCACCATGGCCGACGGCTGCGACGATCCCCGGCAGATCGACGACCTGACCCGGCTGGTCGAGCGTGGTGTGTCCGTCGCGGCCGCGTCCCGCTATATGCCCGGGGGCCAACAGGTCGGCGGGCCGTGGCTGAAGGCCCTGATCTCGAAATGGGCCGGTCTTTCGCTGTGGCTGCTGGCACATCTCGGGACCCGCGACGCGACCAATTCCTTCAAGGCGTATTCCACGGACTTCGTCCGTTCGGTCGGCATCGACAGCCGAGACGGTTTCGAGATCGGCATCGAGCTCATCGCCAAGGCCAAGAGGCTGCGCCGCCCGGTGGCCGAGCTGCCGACCATCTGGTTGGACCGGCAGGCCGGTGTGTCCAACTTCAAGATCGCCCAGTGGATTCCCAAATACCTGCGCTGGTATCGGTTCGCCTTCGGGCCGCGGCTGTCGGTCGCGCAGATCCGGGCCAGATCAGCCAGAAGTCTGTCGAAAGGCGCGTGATGGAGAAGGTTCTCGTCAGCGGTTCGGCCGGATTCATCGGCGGCTATGTCGTCGAGGAACTGTTGAGCCGAGGCTACTCGGTGGTCGGCATCGACAATTTTTCCAAATACGGAAAGGTAGCGAAGTCGTACGACGACCATCCCCGTTACCAGTTGGTCGAAGGCGATGCCACCCAGGTAGACCTGATGACCGACCTGCTGGCCGACTGCGACCATTTTATCGCCGGTGCCGCGATGATCGGCGGCATCTCGTATTTCCACACGTACGCATACGACCTGCTGGCTACCAACGAACGGATCATCGCCGCCTCCTGCGATGCGGCGATCGCCGCGCAACGCAAGGGAAAACTCGGCAAGGTCACCTATCTTTCGTCGTCGATGGTCTTCGAGAGCACCACCGACTGGCCGTCGTACGAAGGGCAGGAGCGCGAGGTCCCGCCGCCACTTTCCTCGTACGGCTTCCAAAAACTCGCGGTCGAATATTTCGCCCGAGCTGCCTGGGACCAATATCAGCTGCCGTACACAATCGTCCGGCCCTTCAACTGCGTTGGCATCGGGGAAAGTCGCGCCCTCGGCGACGAGCGAATCCTTTCCGGCAACGTCGAGCTGGCGATGAGTCATGTTGTTCCAGACCTGGTCCAGAAAATCGTCAAAGGCCAGGACCCACTGCATGTTCTCGGCGATGGATCGCAGGTCCGCCACTACACGTACGGCGGCGACCTGGCCCACCGGCATCGTCACGGCGATGTCCCATCCGGCCGCCCGCAACGAGGATTTCAACCTTTCCACCGCGGAATCCACCACGGTCCGCCAGTTGGCCGAGGTGATGTGGCACCGGATCCGGGGTCACGAGGTGCCGCTCCGGTTCGTCCATGACAAGCCGTTCGCGTACGACGTGCAGCGCCGCGTGCCCGCCACCGAGAAGGCGAAGCGGGTCCTCGGTTTCGAAGCCACCACCTCGCTGGAGCACATGCTCGACGAGGTCATCCCCTGGATCGTCCAGGCCGTTGACACCGGCACTATCTAGTACCCAAAGCAAGAACGAGCAGGTCTGGCGGGTACGCATGACCTGCAGGCATACACGCTAAAGGGTTCGGGCCACTCGATAAACCTGGCCAGCAACACCGCGCTTTACCGGGATCGGGTCACGCAGTGGTTCGGTACGCATTTCTAGGAGTCATTTCGGCTGGGGGCCGCGGTCACCACTGTCGCGGCCTGCCAGTACGGCACAAGCAGGATGATCCCCCATCACCGCAGCGAAAATTCCGCCGGTGACGGCGATCGCGGTGAGCCAGCAAATCAGCACGAATTCGACCACCAGGGCCCGATAGAGTGCGCGCCGGAATCGGCGATCGGTGGCGCGCAACGCAAGATAGGGCGTGCGCCCAGCCGGCAACAACAAACGGCCCAGAAATATGAGCAAGGCCAGCGCGATCAAGCCGGCGCCGACGCGAACGGCGGGCGCCAGCGCCGGCAGTGCCCAGGTGGCCACCGCTGCGGTGGCCGCGAGCAGCACCATCAGGCCGGTCAGCATCCAAAATGGTCCGATCGCCGCCAGGATGACCGGCCACGCCGAAAGCTGCGGGTCGTGATCGGTCGGCCGCAGCCGCGCGAGCGCGCCGTAGCGGCCCAGCGACTGGCGGATCTGGCCCTGGCTCGCGGCCAGCTCGGCCAACCCGCGATGGGCGTGCGCGGACTGCGGGTCCCGGCGCAGCGCCTCCTCGTAAGCCGCCGTGGCCGCACCGAAATCCCGGCGTTCGCGCTCGACCAGCGCGATGGTGAGCCACGGCTGCTCGGCTTCTGGATCCAACGCCAGGGGCGCGTCGCGCGGTCTCGATCGCTTTCGCACTCTCGCCGCCGCCGGCATAAGTCTGGGCCAGCAGCGACAATCCGCCCGCCCACAGCGGAGCCAGCCGCACCACCCGCTCCGCGGCCGCCACTGCCGCCGGCCAGTCGCGACACCGCATCCGCACGTACGCGATCTCGACGTAGCCACCAGGCCCATTCGGCGCGGCCGCCACCGCAGCCTCCGCGGCGACCTGCGCCTCCGCGTATTTTTTCCTGCTCAGCGAGCGTACGAGCGAGCAATCGCAGCAATTTCCCATGGGCCGGCTCGGCCACCAGCCCGCGCCGCGCGACCTGCTCGGCTTCGGCGTACCGGCGCAGGTCGAACAACGCCACCACCCGAGCCGCTTCGTCCGCCACCCTGCTATTCGACCACGACGCCACACCGTCCGTGCAGTGTCGCCGCCTAGGTGGTGACGCCGACGTTGAGCAGGCTGATATCGAAATACTCGGAGTGCATGCGCGCACCAGTCACCTTGGATCCGGTCAGGATCACGACTTTGACGTACTGGAGCGGAATGATCGCGGCTGACTCCATCACAAGCCGGTCCACCTGTGCCCACAACGTCTGGGCCTTCCTGGTGTCGGGCTCGGCTTCGGCGGCGCGGATCGCCTGGTTCACCTTCGGGTCATCGAGCAGCGAGAAGTTGGAGTTTCCATCGGAAAGGATTTGCCGACCGTCAAAGAGCGGCGGATAGAGGGCCGCGCCGGATGGCCAGTCGGGGATGAAACCTGTATTCACCAGTTCGTCCTCGGTGCCGGGTTTGCCTACCGTGGAATAGAACTCTTTGCGGGCTATGGGGGTAGGCAGCACGGTGATACCGGCCCTCGCGAATGCGTCCTTCACCGCGGCCGCCGTGCGATCGCTCACCGGCGTTTGGGCATAGTCGTATTTGATCGTTCGCGGGCAGTCCGAGGCCTGTGCCAACAGTTGTCGGGCCTTTGCCGGGTCGCCGCGCGGATCGGTGGCCGGAGCCGCCCGATAGGCCTTCATCGAAGGCCCCGCGACTGTGTTCGCGTAGTCCCCGGTTGCCGGCCCACCGAGAACGGTCACATATGTCTGCTTGTTCATCGCGTACGAATAGGCCTGCCGGCAGCGTACGTCCGGAACTTTTCTCGTGTTGATAGCGATGAACGAGGTGCTGCCGGTGTAGCCGCTGAACGTTCGCGAACGCAGTTTTGGATTGCCGAGAACCTGCGAGAGCTGCTCGGGCGACACTGTGGTGTTGGCGAACGGGATGGTTTGCTGGTCGGTGTCGCGGTCCTGGATCAGCCGGTCGGTGATGACCTCGCGGCTCAGCCCGAAGGTGAAACTGAGGACATCTGGCAGGTTCTTCCTGATGTGGTCCAGACCTTGGTCCCAGTACGGGTTGCGTACCAGCGTGAGGCTCTGGTCGCGAACATGGGTCTTTATCATGTACGGGCCGTACGAGAACGGTTGGTCGTCGTATTTTGTTCTGGTGTCCCGATCCTGTCGGACGGCCGCGAAGATCCCCATGGAGACGGCGTAGCGAAAGTCCGGGACCGGATATTTCAGTTGGTAGGTGATCGTCTGTTCGCTGCAGGTGACCGAGGGAATCCCGCGCGGATCCTGATAAATTCCGGAATAGGTGTCGCCACCTCGCAGATATGCTTTCTGATAGGTCGGGCCGCCGGGAAGCAGGTCGGAGAACGAACGGTTCACGCCGTACCGGAAGTCCGCGCACGTCACGGGCCGGCCGTCCTGCCATGTGAGGTTGTCTCGCAGGGTAAAACTCCACTGGGTGGCGTCCGCGTTCGGCCGGCCGGTGTCGGTGGCGGCGTCCGCGCCGACCTCAGTGCCGGCGAGACCGGGGGCATTGACATAAGACGTCAGTGTTGGCGCGTAAAGAGTCTCAAGGTGCAGTTGGCTGGGTGGATAGTTACGTGCCGGGTCGAGATGGTCGAAATCGGACTG
Source organism: Fodinicola feengrottensis (assembly GCF_010993775.1). GTDB lineage: Bacteria > Actinomycetota > Actinomycetes > Mycobacteriales > HKI-0501 > Fodinicola > Fodinicola feengrottensis. The sequence continues at coordinate 254,082 of NZ_WOTO01000001.1, forward strand.
GTCCAGAATATGCAGGGTCCCGCCGCGATGATCCTGGCCGGCGCTCGGACGATCGGAGCCGCTTGTTCCACATCCACCAGCGAGCAGAAGGACAACGATTCCGGCGATCAGTCGGGTGGCAGGGTTCTTCCTCATGGTCGAGAAGATTGTCTGATCGGTGGGCAAAATTCGCCGGCGAAAGAGGCAACCAAGAGGGCAGCATCGTCGGCCCGGCGCAGCCAGATGTGATCGGTCACATCGGGCAGCGTCGGGCTGGTCGGGTCAGATTCTGTTGAAGATCTTCGAATAGGCGTAGCCGACCTTCTTGTCGTACGAGTCGACCTCCCAGAACGACAGCTCCTGTACGCCCTTGGACGCGGCGAACTGTTCCAGGGTGGTGGCGTTGCCCTGGGTGAAGTTCTCGTTGTCGTCGTTGTGACCGGCGATCGGGGTGAGCCCGATCAGCTTCCATGCCATGCCTGCGATGCGGAGATCCCGTACAGCGAGGCGAGCTGCTTTTCGGTGCCGTTGGCCGCGGATTCGGCGTCGTTGAGGGCGTTCTCGCCGTCACCGAAGTCCATCGTCATGATATTCACCAAACCGACCTTCACCCCCTTGGCTTTGGCGTCCTTCAAGAGGTTCATCGCGTTGCCGGGCAGCCCGCCCGGATCGACCGGCAGCGTGTAGTCGACCTGTACGGCCGGATCGGCTTTCTGCAGGGCGGCGAGCGCCTGGTCGCGGCGGGCGATCGACGAGCTGTTGTCCAGCGGTCCGCCCTCAATGTCGAAGTCCAGCCGGTGCACGTTGTAGGTGGTGACGATGTTCGCGTACGCGGCCTGAAGGTTGGTCGCGGACGTACAGGTCAGTGCGAGTTCACCGCCGGCGGCGCCACCAAAGGAAATGATCGCGTCGCCACCGGCTGCCTGCAACGCGTTGATTTGCGATTTGAAGGTGCCCACTGATAGTCGCCGTCCTCCCATTTGGCGGTGCAGCCGCTCTTGGGAATCAGGAAGGCAAGCGTGTAGTGGTTGACGCCGGAGGCGTTCCGGTCCGAAACCATATCGCCGACGCTGCTACTGCTCAGCTCCAGATAGGGCGCCGCGTATTGGCTCGGGAAAGCGGCCGGGGCGGCGACGGCTACTTTGCCCGTACCTAGCGCCAAAGCCGCGGTCGCTAGCAGCGAGACGCCGGCGACGAGTGCGGATTTCCGGAATACACCTAGCATGGTGGGTCCTCCCTGGTGCTCAATGGCGGCACGGTCCTGGTGCGCGGGCGGCTCACAAGGCAGCGACGTTGGTGCTCAGACCCACCTTCATCGGTATTCACAAACATGAACATTGAACATGTGTGTGAATCTCATCACCGTTCGGAACAATAGGGGCCAACCCCGACGGTGGTCAAGAGGCTCGTAAAAGACCGCCGGACGTCAGAGAGCGACCCGTGAAGGTGCGTACGCCAGCACAGAATCGACCACATGATCGACTTCTTCGGCCGCCATGCCGGCGAAAAAAGCGGCAGCCGGACGAGGACGTCGGCGACCTCCTCGGTGACCGAGCAACCGCCCGGAGCGACGCGCGCATGCCGGAGACCGGCCGGTGCGTTGTGCAGCGGCTGGTAATGGTGGACGGCTCGTACGCCGCGCTCCGAGAGATGCCGCAGGAAATCATCTCGCTGGACCGGATTGGGCAGCAACAAGTAGTAAAGATGGGCCGGCTGAACGCATCCGGCCGGTACGGTCGGCCGCCGGACACCGCGTTCGCAGGCCCAGACCGCGAGCCGCTGGTCGTACGCGCTCCACACCTGGCCGCGTTTTTCCTGAATGCGCTCAAAGGATTCCAGCTGTCCGAGCAGGTACGCGGCAGCAGCAGCTCGGACGGGAGGTAGCTCGACCCGAGGTCCCGCCAGCAGTATTTGTCCACCTGGCCACGAAAGAACCGGGCCCGGTCGGTGCCCTTCTCGCGAATGTCTCGGCCCGCCCGCTCGGTCAGCCGGTCGTCGCCGATGACCAGCGCACCGCCTTCGCCGCACTGGACGTTCTTGGTCACGTGGAAGCTTTGGGTCGCCATCGCGCCAAAAGAGCCGAGCGGCCGGCCGTGGTACGAGCCGCCGAGGCCGTGCGCGTTGTCTTCGATGACGCTGAGGCGATGGCGGCTCGCGATCGCCATGATCGTCGCCATTTCGCAGGCCACACCGGCATAATGGACGACGACGACCGCCCGCGTCCGGCTGGTGATCGCGGCTTCGGTCAGCCGCTCGTCCAGATTCAGGGTGTCCGGGCGTATGTCGACGAAGACCGGCGTGGCGCCGCGCAATACGAAGGCATTCGCGGTGGACGTGAAAGTGAAGGACGGCATGATGACTTCATCGCCCGGCCGCAAATCCAGCAACAGAGCGGAAAGTTCGAGAGCATGCGTACAGGAGGTGGTCAACAGTGCAGAGGTGGCGCCAGTCAGGCCAGCGACCAGGGCGGTCGCCTTCTTGGTGAAAGGCCCGTCGCCGCCGATGATTCCGCTGTCGACCGCCTGCCCCACGTAGTCCAGTTCGGCACCGGTCAAGTAGGCACGGTTGAAAGGCACTTCGGTCATGACCCCTGCACTCCGCTCTGTCGGAGCGCTTCGGCGGCGATTTCCAGCGTACACACGCGATCCGGGCCGTACGGGGTGATGGCAAGTGTGGTGACACCGGCGGCGGCGTAGGCTTTCATCTTCTGCGCGATCCGGTCCACCGGGCCGATGAGTCCGGTGGCGTCCACGAATGCGAAGGGGATAGCTGCCGTCGCAGCGGAGATTTCACCGGCCGCATAGAGATCCTGGACTTTGGCCGCCGCGGCTCCCAAGCCCATTCCGGCGGCCAGCCGGAAAAATAGAAGTTCTTCTCCCGGTGGCCGATGCTCATAAAGCGAGCCGCGTGCGGTTTCAGGGCGAGCGAGGCCTTTTCGGGGTCGTCGTCAACGGACACGCCAGCGGTCAGGTTCATCTCGAAGGATTCGCGGGGCCGCCCGCTGGCGTCCCGGCCGGCCAGGATCAGCGGCAGGATCTCCGAAATCCGCTCCGGCGAAGAGAAAACGCCGATCCAGCCGTCGGCCACCAACCCAGTCAAGTGCAGGTTGCGTGGGCCGACCGCGGCCAGGTGAACCGGAATGGGGGTGTTGCTGGGCATCCGGAAAGGGTTGCCGGTGCGACCGGCCAGCGGGATCTGAAAAAGCTCGCCAGCGTAACGAACTTCGTCTCCGGCCAGTGCCATCCGGACGATGTCGACATACTCCCTGGTTCGCGCGAGTGGCCGCTCGAAGGACACGCCGTGCCAGACCTCAGCGGTGTGCGAGTTGGAGATTCCCAGCCCCAGCTGGAATCGGCTACCGGACAAGGTCGCGAGGGTGGCGGCCGTCATCGCCATCGCGACCGGCGTACGAACCGGCAGCTGGCAGATGGCCGACAGCTGGATTTCGTTGGTACGGGCGGCCAACCAGCCCACGACTGACTGACGGCGTCGGCCCGAAATCCTTCTGGCACCAGGGCCAGCCGTAGCCGAGCCGAGCCGCGCCGCTCGCGTCGACCGCGATGCCCGGGTCCAGATGCGTGACGTTGACGCCCAGTCGCATCCTCAGCTCCTTCTTTGCGGTGACGGCAGCGTTAGCCGGCATGGTTTCAACGTGGCCTTGAGAAACGGTCGACCGGCGCTGCCCGATTGAGCCTTGAGTGCGGCGCGGTCCGGGTTCAAGCGCTGCCGGCAACTATCGCCTCATTACCGGACATCGCGTGAGGAGTCTGATGGACACCCAGGCTGACAGGTTGGCGGGCGCCGCGACTGGATGCCCGTACCCGTTCCACCGGCCAGCGCCTCTGGAGCAGCCCAAGGAACTGGCCGACCTGCGTGCCGAACCAGTGGTGAAAGTCCTGCTGCCCAGCGGCGACCAGGCGTGGATGGTGACGCGGTATGCGGACGTACGCGCGCTGCTCGCCGATCCCCGGATCAGCCGCAATCTCAACCGGCCGGGCGCGGCCCGCATCAGCAAGACGAACAAGCTTTTCCAGGACCCCAGAATGGATCCGGACCCGCCAGAGCACACTCGGATCCGCCGACTGGTCATGAAGGCGCTGACCGCTACCCGGGTGGAGCGGATGCGTCCGCGAGTGCAGCAGATCGCTGATGAGCTGGTCGCCGATCTGGTCCGGCAAGGCCCGCCGGCCGATCTCAATGAGACTTTGGCTTATCCACTGCCTATCCGGGTGGTGTGCGAGTTACTGGGCGTGCCGGTCCAGGACCAGCAGAGATTTCGGGTCTGGACCAGCTCTTTCAAGTCGATTAGTGGCTCCTCCGAGCAGAACCGGCTCGCGCTGGACAACTATATGCGTGAGCTCATTGAAACCAAACGCAAATCTCCGGCCGACGACCTGATCAGCGCGATGATCGCGGCCCGGGACGAAGACGACGGCCGGCTCAGTGAATACGAGTTGCACTGGTGGTCCCGGCTGCTTGTCCTGGTGGTCGGGTACGAAACCACCGCCGTACAGATTGGCGGTGCCATTGCGATGATGCTCGCCCATCCGGACCAGTTCGCGTTGGTACAGGAAGATCCGGACCTCATGAAGAGTGCCGTCGAGGAGATCCTACGCTGGAAGCTGGTTGGCTCCTCGGTGACCATGCTTCGTTATGTCACCGAGGATGTAGAGGTCGGCGGGGTCACCATTCCGGCTGGCTCCAGCATTATCCCGGCCGCCGACTCGGCGAACCAGGACGAGTCGGTCTTCGAGCATCCCGAGGTTTTCGACGTGACTCGGAAGGACAACATTCACCTGACCTTCAGCGCCGGCACCCATTTCTGCGCTGGCGCGGCTTTGGGACGCGTCGAGCTGGAAGTGGTTCTGGCCACTTTGCTGCGGGAGTTGCCGAACCTGCGGCTGACGGTGCCGGTCGAGCGGATCCGGCGGGACGAGAAGCACCTGCTGGAGAGCTTTCTCGAGATCCCGGTGACCTGGTAAGCAGTCAATTTTGCCCATTCTGGAAGGCATCTGTCGATGAAAGCTCTCGTGCTGGCCGGCGGTTCCGGCACCCGGCTGCGGCCGCTGACGCACACCGTTTCCAAGCAACTGGTGCCTATCGCCAACAAGCCGGTGCTCTTCCACGGATTGGAGGCGGTCCGGGATGCCGGCATCACCGAGGTCGGTGTCATTATCGGACCGCACGGTGCGGACGTACGCCGAGCGGTCGGCGACGGCTCCCGGTTCGGTCTGCATGTCACGTACATTCCGCAGGAAGCGCCGCTGGGTCTCGCGCATTGTGTGCTGATTGCCCGCGATTTCCTCGAAGACGACGACTTTGTCATGTATCTAGGGGACAATGTCATCTCCGGCGGGATTGAACACCTGGTCCGGGAGTTTTGGGCGACCCGTCCGGACGCACTGGTCATGGTCGGGAAAGTCCCCAATCCCAGCGAATACGGCGTCGCCGAGCTCGACGCCGATGGCCGGGTCCTGCAACTGGAGGGAAAAGCCGAGCCAGCCAACCAGCGACCTGGCGGTGATCGGAGCGTACGTCTTCTCGTCAGCGATCCATCAGGCGGTGCGCAGTATCCGCCCCAGTTGGCGCAACGAGCGGGAGATCACCGACGCGATCAGCTGGCTGGTCGAGCACGGGTCCGCGGTCCGCGGTCACGTGTTTTCCGGCTATTGGAAGGACACTGGCCGGATCGCCGACTTGTTGGACGGCAACCGCGCGCTGCTGGATCTCATCGATCCGGCCAACGCCGGCGAAGTGGACGACGAGAGCGAGCTGATCGGCCCGGTGATCGTGGACGCCGGAGCGCGGATCACCCGCTCCCGGGTGATCGGGCCGGCGGTGATCGGATGCATGGCCTCGATCACCGACAGCACTGTCGGGGCGTACACCTCGATCGGCGCGGAATGTGACATCACCAGCACCGATATCGCCGACTCGATCGTGCTGGAGGGCTCGACGGTGTCCGGGGTGGACGCGGTCCGGCAAGTCGGTTATCGGGCGCTACGCCCAAGTGCATTCCAGGCCCGCGCTGGACACCGTGCCATCCCGGCGGCTGGTGCTGGGCGACAACACCGAGGTGGTGATCGAGCGATGAGGGTGATGGTCACCGGCGGCGCCGGGTTCATCGGCTCCCACTACGTCCGGAGCATGCTTTCCGGATCGTACAAAGGATATGTCGACGCGCAGATCACGGTTGTCGACAAACTCACGTATGCCGGAAACACCGGCAACCTGCCGATCGGCGACCCGCGGCTGACTTTCGTCAAGGGTGACATCTGCGATGTCGGCCTGCTGCGAGAACTGTTGCCCGGCCACGACGCTGTCGTCCACTTCGCCGCTGAGTCTCATGTGGACCGTTCGCTGGTCAGTGCCGGTGAATTCGCGGTAACCAATGTGCTCGGCACTCAGAGCGTTCTGGACTGCTGCCAACTCGTCGGCATCGACCGCGTGGTGCACGTCTCAACCGACGAGGTGTACGGCTCTATCGACTCCGGATCGTGGCATGAAAACACGCCGTTGCATCCGAATTCCCCCTACGCGGCTTCGAAAGCGGCCAGTGACCACTTCGCCTTGGCGTACTTTCGCACCCACCGGGTGCCGGTGATGGTCACTCGCTGTTCGAACAACTATGGACCGTACCAATTCCCGGAGAAGGTCATTCCGCTCTTTATCACCAACTTGCTGGAAGGGCAGAAGGTGCCGCTCTTCGGTGATGGCCGGAACGTCCGCGAGTGGCTGCACGTTGACGACCACTGCCGGGCTGTCCAGTTGGTGTTGGAAAGTGGCACGCCCGGCGATGTCTACCACATTGGCGGTGGGGTCGAGATGACCAACGCGGACCTCACCAGGAGGCTGGTCGAGCTGTGTGGAGCGGACGGGAACCAGGTCGAGCACGTCCCCGATCGCATGGGCCATGACCTGCGCTATTCCCTGGACGACAGCAAAATCCGTACCGAGCTCGGATATCGGCCGGAGGTCGACTTCGGCGCTGGGCTGGCCGAGACGGTTCAGTGGTACCGGGACAACCCGGCTTGGTGGGAACCTCGTCGCGAGGACCACTTCCGTTTCCCGCGGGGCTGGTGACCGCCATGACCGCCGTCGTCGCGGCCGTGTCCGATCTGGACTGGATCTGCTGCCTGAAATGCCGAGAAATCGTCTATGCCCGCCGCTATGCCCGATCGCTGCAGGTCTGTCCGGGCTGCGGTATGCATGGGAAGCTGACCGCGCCCGAGCGCATCGAGCAGCTGCTTGATCCTGGCTGGTCCGAAATCGAGGTGGCCGACGCGGTCGAGGATCCGCTTGGTTTTGTGGACAGCAAACCGTATCCGCGCCGGCTGCGAGAGGCGCGCGAACGTACCGGCCTGACCGAGGCAGTGGTGTGCGTACGCGGTGAGATTGACGGCCGCCGGGTGATCACGGCGGTGATGGACTTCCGCTTCCTCGGTGGAAGCCTGGGAAGTGGTGTCGGAGAGCGGATCACTGTCGCGCCGAGACCGCCGTTCGCGAGCGCACGCCTTTCCTGTTGGTCACCGCTTCGGGCGGTGCGCGGATGCAGGAGGGTGCGCTTTCGCTGATGCAGATGGTGAAAACCAGCCAGGCGATCGCGATGCTCGATGAGGCCGGCATCCTCACGATGGCCTTGGTGACCGACCCGACATACGGTGGAGTCGCGGCCTCTTTCGCCACCCTCCCCGACGTTATCCTGGCCGAACCAGGTGCACGGGTGGGTTTCGCCGGCCCGCGGGTGATCGAGCAGACCACCGGCCAGCAGTTGCCGGCGGGATTCCAGACAGCCGAATTTCTGCTGGGGCAGGGCCTGGTGGACAGCGTGGTGCCGCGGCCGGCGCTGCGGCGGACGATCGCCCGGCTTTTGTCGGCGCACGAGCCGAAGTCACGTCCGCAAGCGGCGCCGGAGCCGGCCGTACCAGTGATCACCGATCCGGCACGGCTGCCCGAGCGCGATGGGTTGGCGGCCGTACGACTGGCCCGGCACGCCGATCGGCCGACGGCTGACGAGTACGCGACCTTCATGCTGGAGGAGTTCCTGGAACTGCACGGCGACCGGGTGAGCGGCGACTGCCCGGCGATCGTCGGCGGCATTGGCCTGCTGCACGGTCGGCCAGTTGCCCTGATAGGACACCAAAAAGGCCGGGACACCAGAGAGCGAGTGCAGCGGAACTTCGGGATGGCGTCACCGTCCGGCTATCGCAAGGCGGCCCGGTTGATGCGGCTGGCAGCCAAACTCGGGCTGCCGGTGGTGACTTTGATCGACACGCCAGGCGCGGATCCCGGGATCCAGGCCGAGGAACGCGGCCAGGCCTGGGCGATCGCGGAAAACCTGCGGCTGATGTCCGCGCTGCCGGTGCCGGTCGTCGTGGTGATTACCGGCGAAGGCGGCAGCGGCGGTGCTTTGGCCCTAGGAGTGGGAAATCGCGTGCTCGCTCTGTCAAACGCCGTCTATTCGGTGATCAGTCCGGAGGGCTGCGCGGCGATCCTGTGGAAAGGCCCGGAACTGACCAGGGAAGACACGGTCGGCCGGGCGGCCGCGGCTCTACGCCTGCACGCAAGGGAACTTCTGGCGTACGGCATCGTCGATGGTGTCATCGCCGAGCCACCGGACGGTGCGCACACCGACCCGGTGCAGACGATGTCGCTGGTGCGGTCGGTGGTCGCGGCCGCGGTCCGGGAGCTCGCCGACCTCGATGCGGCGCGGCTGGTGGCGGACCGGCGGCAGCGATTCCGCCGATTTGGCGCCCCTCAAGGACAGCTGGCAGACAACGGAGACCCTCGATGACCGACTCGCCCGAGCTACTCGAAGAGCTTTGCCGCCATGCCGTACAAATCCTGGACGGCACCCGCGGTCCGGTCCGCAGCGTACGCCTGCGAGCCGGCGACATCACCGTGGAGGTGGAACGGCCAGAGGCCACCTCTGTTCAGCACGCGGTCGCGGTGGTGGAGCAAGCTCCGGCGGCCGAGACGACCGATCCGGCCGAGTCGATTTGTGCGCCGACAGTGGGCACTTTCTTCCGTTCGCCCGAACCCGGCGCCGACCCGTTCGTTCGAGAGGGCGACCAGGTGCAGGAGGGCCAGCAGGTGGCGATCCTGGAGGCGATGAAGCTGATGAACCCGATCGAGGCGGACCGGTCCGGCCGGGTGGTCCGGGTCCTGGTGCCCGACGGGGAGTCCGTCGAATACGGCCAGCCGCTGTTCGTGATCGCTCCGGCGGCCTGATTTCCCTCTGGAGGATGACAATGTTCTCGGCTGTTCTGATCGCCAATCGCGGTGAGATCGCGTTGCGGGTCGCCCGTGCCTGCCGTGAGCTGGGCGTACGTACGGTGATGGTGCATTCCACCGCTGATCGCGACTCGCCCGCGCTGCGTCTCGCCGACGAGTGTGTCCACATTGGACCCGCGCCGTCCCGGCGCAGCTATCTTTACCCTCCGGCTATTCTGGAAGCCGCGTTGCGGACCGGCGTCGACGCGCGATCCATCCCGGCTACGGCTTCCTCTCCGAGGATCCCGATTTCGCCGAGATGTGCGAGGCGCAGGGACTCATTTTCATCGGCCCGCCCGCACACGTGATGAGCCGGCTGGGCGACAAGGCGCAGGCCCGCGAGGTGGCCTCGGCGGCCGGCCTGCCGGTGCTGCCGGGTAGCTCGCGGGCTGTCGAAAATGGTTTGGAGGCCAAGGAAATCGCTGAGCGGATCGGATATCCGGTCATCATCAAGGCGATTGCCGGCGGTGGCGGGCGGGGAATGGCGGTCGTGCGCGCTGGCCGTGAGTTGGCCCGTGCGTACGCGACTACCCGTGCCGCGGCGCAGGCGACATTTGGCGATGGTCGCGTCTATGTCGAACGTTTCCTGGAGAGCACTCGGCATGTCGAGGTGCAGATTCTGGCCGATCACCACGGGAATGTGGTCAGCTTGGGGGAGCGGGACTGTTCGGTGCAACGCCGCCGGCAGAAGCTGATCGAGGAGACGCCGGCCACCGGGCTGCCGGCGGGGCTGGCCGAGAACATTTGCGCGGCAGCCGTCCGCGGTGCTCGCGCCTGCGGCTATGTCGGCGCCGGTACGTTCGAATTTCTGGTCGACGACAAGGGAGATTTTTACTTCATCGAGGTGAATTCCCGGATCCAGGTGGAACATCCGGTCACCGAGATGGCCACCGGCATCGACATTGTCGCCGAGCAGCTGCGAGTGGCCTCCGGCAGCCCGCTGTCCTTCCGGCAGCAGGACGTGGTGCCGCGCGGAGTAGCGCTGGAATGCCGGGTCAACGCGGAGGACCCGGACCGGGATTTCCTCCCCACCGCCGGGCTCGTGGACCCTTTTTCGTGCCGCCGGGCGGCCCGTTTACCAGGGTGGACACGCCGACCGCTTCCGGCGGGCTGGGCCTTCCTGCCGGCGAGGCTGCCGCGCTGTTCGGCGTCTACCTTGGATCGGTCTTCGTCCTGTCCATGCCGGGCAGCTGGGTGGGAGACCGGATTCTCGGGGAACGCCGTGCCATCCTGCTCGGCGGGGGTCGTCATCGCGGCCGGACATTTCAGCCTGGCGGCGGCTGTTCGCGTTGCGTACGTCGGCCTGCATCGCGGTGCTGGGAATCGCACGTTTTTGCTGGGATG
>NZ_WOTO01000010.1 GCF_010993775.1 Fodinicola feengrottensis
CCACCCGGCGTACTGGGTGACTGGATCGGCGCCGCGCCATTCGCCGCCTTGACCGGTGCCGACTGCCCACCCGCAGCCGTGAGCTTGCAACCGCCACCCCCTGGGCGCGCCGATACCGACCAACACATGTACGCGGTCCGGCGACGTGGGCGCCCGCGACTCGCACCCGGCCGCGAGCCAGCTCGACATCCACCACCGGGTCGGCAACCTGCAGACCTGGTGCGGCGACGGCCCACCCGGCGGCCGCCACCAGCCCGTCGCGAGGTACCTGTTCGGTGCCGCCTGGAACACCCCAGCCGGCCGGACGGCCATCACCGCCATTCGATCCCGCCAGCTGCTCGGCGGCTCACGCGGAATCGGCTTGCGCCCTGTCCGTGACACGGAAAACCGGACGCTGGAGACCGCCGAGCTGGCCGGCGGGCTGTGGCGCTGGATCCACAGCCTCCGCGACCGAGCCCAACCGCTGCAGACCCTCGACCAGACCGTCCTCGACCTGCTCGCCCCACCGCCCCAGCCTGCGGTCGCGGCGGGTCAGCCCAAGCCGATCGCTGACTTCGGCCCCATGTACGAACCCGCGCCCGGAAATCCATCCTGGCACAGCTGCACGAAACGCTCGCTGAACCCGCGCCCCGGCAGGTCAGCGATCGTCACGAATTCCACTCCTCTGATCGGTCGGGAGTCCTTACCGGGCTCACCGGCCCCGACTCGGCCGCCGACTCGGCGAGCCTCGAAGGTGATGTGAACAACGTGCGCCCCAACGTGATCACATACGTACAGCATCCGGCCGACCTCGACAACGACGCCGGCCTCCTCCCGGACTTCCCGCACCAGCGCCTCGGCGAGGGTCTCGCCATCCTCGACCTTCCCGCCGGGAAGGCTCCAGGTGCGATCGCCATCGGTGTCCTGGTCCAGCAACAGAATCCGGTCGTCCTCGATGACGATCCCGGTTACGCGGATATGCACCCAGCGACCGTAGCAAGCCGCTGGTCCGCAACAATGCGGTGACCCGGTGACTACCGAACGTGTCGCACATGTGGTCGTCGCCGCGGGTGGGCTCGGCACCAGGGCCGCGAGCTGGTCCCAGTTCCTGCCCAAGGAGTTCTACCCCGTGCAGGGCCGGCCGGGCATCGCGCACCTGCTCGACGAGATCGCCGCCGTCGGTCCGGCGCGAGCCGCGATCGTCTACCACCCGTACTACGAAACGTTCGTCCGCTGGGCACGCTTGACCCTGTCGGCCGGTGCCCAATATCGCTACCGGACGCTCGCGCGGCAGCCTGTTGCGATCCGCTCGGCTTGGGCCGACCTTGATGTCATCTTCGTACGTCAGCGCGGCGACTACGCCGACATCACCTCCGTACTCAACGGCGCCGCCACCCTCCACCCACCCGGTGACCTCTACCTCGCCTTCGCCGACAACCTCTACCCAGCCGCGCCGCCGATGCCGATGCTGGCCGCAGCAGCGGCGGACACCGTCACCGTGCTGGCTCGTCCGTTCGACCTCGACGCGGCCGCCCATCGCGGAGTGATCATCTGCCCTGACACGACCGTCAGCGGCCGTCCCATCATGACGTCCTTGATCGAAAAACCGACCCGCGACCAGGCGGTCCTGCTCCTGGACCGGTACGGCCACAACGGTCTACGACTGATGGAAGGTCGCGCCCGGCTCACCCAAGACTTCGTGGAACATCTCCGGAGCGAACCTCCCACCGGTCCGATCCACGAACCAAAGTTGTCACTGGCTTTGGCGTCTTACAGCCGCAAACGACGCGTCGAGATCCTGACCACCACCGCGCCGGTCATCGACCTCGGAACCACAGAGGCGGACTCGCGCCTCGATCCATCGCACTGCGGCTGACTTCAAACGCTTGGAATCCGACGGGTCCGTAACACGAACGGTTCGGTGATTAAAGGCGTCGGCGGCCCCACGCACTGAGGAGCCATATGGGAGTGTGCGCCGATGGCCGCCGGGATCATGATCGACCGTGACGGTCCACGCCGCCACGAACGTGCTGCAGGGGCTTGAAAGAGTTCGGCCGGCTGCAACTGAGCCCACGTAGTGCCCGACGGCGTGCCAAGCGGGCTCGAGATGGCACATTATGGCCACGATGTCCGATTCGGCGGGTAGAGTGCTCCTCTATCCAAGGCTATCTAAGGAGGGCTGTTCAAAATGGCGTTGCGACCACCGTCCCCATCCGAGCCGAGTAGCGGCGAGCTCGCGCCCCTGGTTGCCGATATTCAGCAGGCACTGACCGAACTGGCGGCGGTCAGTGAGAAGGAACGACAGTCCGTCGACATGGCTCGCCTGGAAGCCGAGCGGGCCAATCAGAATCTGGTGGACGTACAGACGGCCGCCAACCAGCGGATCGCTGCCGCACAGGAGAAGTTCGACGATGCTTATCGCCAGGCGGCTGCTGTTGGGCAATGGCCCGCCGCGGAACCTGGGGCACCGCGGGCACCAGCTGGACGACAGCGTCGCTCACACCACAGCAGCACAACCTCCTCAGCGACCAAGCGGACGCGGACACCCCAGTCAGCCATGAGCGGCACCGCGGACTCGCCGCAACGCAAGGTGCCATCTGACGCTGCTGCTAACGCCCGCCCATCGGTGTCAGCATTGTGAGCAGGTCTCCCACATGACTCCGGCATTAAGCGCGCCGCACCAGCGCCTGAGCCCTTGACCAGCAGCCTGGAGTGCGGAACGTCGACCGACGCCGCATGGCATCACCGCGGCGTCACGGCCGTCGCCGGTCGGCTCGGTATCCCCCGCCGGGGTTTGGTTGGTAGGGTCTACACCCACGACGCTCCGATTTCCCCAAGACCGCCGGTCAGTGGCACCGGTCTCAGGTGCTGGGAGTCGGTGGTGTCGTGTTGGCGGATCCAAGGCGCGGCGCCGCGACTGATGGGCCGACCAGCGCGGCGGTTAGCCAGATCATCGTCGGCACTACCAGTGGCCCGAGCTCCTCGAAGGCGTCATCGATCGTCTTGTGCCATGGGTGCGCTTGGGTGACCGACGAACCCGCCGAGGATGACGGCGCGGTGATTGCCTCACTGCCGAGACTGTTGACGATCAAGGTAGTAGCGGCGGTTGGCGGTAGGTCGTAGCCGGCGGTGTGAGCCAGCCGGTCAGGATCGCGAACATCTCGATCGTCAACGCCGTGGAGGCGTCGGCCTCGGAGTTTCGTTGGTTGCGGGATCGGCGGTGACCTGTCCATCAGATGGAGTGTGGCGACAACGTCGCGGTCGTCAATAACCACCTGTTCGAGCACATCGGCGGCATCGTCGTCGATGATGTCTTCGTCGTCCAAGCCATCGGGGTCGTCGTCCCATTCGCCACCGGCGGCTTGGATCTCGTGTCATTCGACTATCTCCAGGTACGTCTGAACCTCGATGGCAGAGAACAGGTGCTGGTTGGCGTCCATGACCTGGTATGCGGTCTTCCGCCACGCCTTAACCCGGGTCGATGCCTGCTTCGGCGAATCCGTCGTGAGCTTGTCCAGGTGTTCCAGTCCTTAGGTCATCGCGGTTGGCGCGTCGGCGGCCGCGTCGGGGTCGAGGATCAGCGAATCGCTAGGGCCGGACTCGCGGCCGAATTTGTCTCGGAACGCGTCCCGTTGTTGCTCCAGCGCCCCCGGTGAGTTGCCGGCCTTCAGGCGTTTCGGTCGACAACAGGTGTTCCTCTTGCTGATGTAGATCGGCGGTCAACCGCCGTTGTTCGGTGTGCCGGCGGTCAGCCGCCGCCTTCAGTTGGTGCGGTGATTGCTTCCTCGGCATCGGCGGCATTCTCCACGAATTGACTCGACATCGTTGACGATGCCAGGGCAGCGGGTGCGCGTTGGCCGTCGGCGGCTATCCAGACTGTCCGTCGCGCAAGTATGTGTGCCGGAAGCATGCGGTCGAGCTATCGATGTACAGCTGGACGAATGACAACCGCTACTCGGAATGAGAACAGCCGCCACCGAGAGCCGCCGGACAAGGAGAAAGGCGGCCGTCGTGAACCCTGCGGCCAACAAATCGACAATGCGATATTTGTCTGTGGCGGGGCACTTGGCGCGCGCTGATGAGCCCAGTAGGGTGCAGTCCGCGGCGCTTGGATGTGCGTCGCTCGACACATTTAACAGATTCCTCCATCCTCCTCGTTCCCGAGCTTCCTCGTTCGGTGCCTTTTGGTCGCGATATCGAGGATGCAGCGATGTCCTGTGTTTCGACGTTAGTCTCATGCGTGAAAGGGAAAAGCAAATGGCATCCGGATCAGTAACAAAGCGTTGCACCTGTCGCGACAAGAAAACCGGTCGCGAGTTGGGAGCGCAGTGCCCAGATCTCGGAAAGAAGCGCCATGGCACGTGGACAGTTCGCCAGGAACTCGCGACTGGGGCGGACGGGGAACGACGGTTGTTTCGTCGCAAGGGATACGACACGCAGACTGAGGGGCAAGTTGATCTGGACCGCGTGAGGACAATTCTCGCTATTCCGGATCCGGGAGACGATGATGCGATCGATAATGTCGCCGCGCTTTTGGCGCGGGTCTCTCGTACCCGCGAGCCTCTGCCGGACGCCGAGACCGTTCGTCGCCTGTTGAAGACGCCACACATTCTCAACGCCCATGTAATAGTGGCTGATTATCTGGACATGTGGTTGGCCAACCAGCGAGGTAGGAAGTCCGGAATCAAACGCTACGAGATGGACGTGCGCTGTCACCTCAAACCACACCTTGGGCATGTCCGTCTGGACAAGCTAAGCATCGGACACGTCATCGACATGTTTGATGCGATCAACGAAGCCAATGATGCCATCGCCGCGAATAACGCGATCCGCCATGAGATAAACGCCAAACGCAAGACGGCAAAGTCTCGCGCCGAATCACGGGCGCTATGTGCGGAGTTACGCGAACTTCCGCCGTTTCGGCGAACCACCGGTACGTCTACCCAGAAGCACATCAAAGCGACACTTCGTGCCGCGCTGAACAGGGCCATCTCCCCATACCGGTTGATTACCTTCAATCCGGCGGCTCACGTCGAGATCGCCGATGACGGCCGGTCAGCGAAGGCTCTGGTGTGGACCGACTCGCGGGTCGAATACTGGGAGGAGACTGGCCTCACGCCGTCTCCAGTGATGGTCTGGATGCCAGAGCAAGTTGGGCAATTTCTTGACACTATCGTTGACCACGAGCTATACGCGATGTGGCATCTAATGGCCTACCGAGGTCTGCGGCGAGGTGAAGCCTGTGGGGTGAGGTGGATGGACCTCAACGAGATAGAGGAATCGCTGACCATCGCCACGCAGCTCGTCCAGGACGGGTGGGACATCGTAGAGTCAGCACCGAAGACCAAAGATAGCCACCGAACGATAGCCTTGGACGCCAAGACCCTCGGAGTCCTTCGTCGACACCGCAAGCGCCAGCTAGAAGCCCGCATGGCCGCCGGCGAGACTTGGACCGAGACTGGTCGGATATTCACGAACGCCGACGGCTCCCTTCTGCATCCAGGAAAGATCAGCAAGCATTTTAACCGTCTTGTCGAATTCTCCGACCTACCACCGGTACGTCTGCACGATCTCCGACACGTGGCGGCGACCATTCACCTGGCCGCGGGGGTCCAGATGAAGGTCGTCCAAGAAATGCTCGGCCACAGCAGCGATCGGGTCACCTCGAAGTTCTACACGAGCGTCCTTCCCCAGCTCGCAAAAGCTGCCGCTGAGAAAGGCGCGCCGCGCTCATTCCTCGCAGGACAGCATAGAGCCGCTTTGCCAAGCATCGTCGATGCTGACCTGTCCGCCGCAGGCGTGTGACTATGCGGATATTTTTTTCTTCTATTGCACTGAAATCGCCGTCGGAGTCCGCGACTGTAATCGAACCTCAGTCACAGACCGCGCGGCAGCGATTCGAAGGTGCCTGCGAGGCTTATCAGAATCAGATCCGGCTACCGCCCGACGGGAGGTCCGGCGTATTACCTGTCGGAATCCTTGGCGTGGCCACGGCCGATCGTTATGTGCTGCTCGGCTGTTGGGTGGGCAGCCAGAACACCGTACGGCTGACGTCGTATCCGGCCTCACGCAGTATCCAGCCGACCGCTGTTTCGGCTTCGTCGTCGGACGTTGCCCGGCGTGCCAGGAACGCCACTTCCTGCGCCGCGGTGTTGGGATCCGAGTCCAGTGCCGCGTACAGGACTTCGTATGCCGACGCCGCCATGTGCGCGCGTTCTATCAGGTCGTCCTGTCCATCGGGTACTGGTTCGCCAGCATCCTCGGCTTGGCGCTGTCGGTTCCACAGTTTGTCGTGAGCCGAGTTGGCTATCTTCGCTTGCTGCCCGACCCAGGCTCGCAGCTCGGTGTCGCCGAAGTCTCCGGTGTGCACCGCGGTCAGCACCTCGGCTCCGCGGTTCACCGTCACTCGTTCGGTCACCAAGACGATCAGTGACAGTGCCAGCCGCCGCTGGACCTGCGGGCCGGCGGACTCGATCTGCCGGGAAAGCTCCGGACGTAAGCCCGCGTACCTCACTGACCGTGGTCCTTTCTTCGGATCCTGGCATGCTCCCAGTCGTACGGCAGGTGGCGGCGGACCGTAGGCCAAGGGCGGTTCTGGTTCTGGCTGACCCGGCGGCCGCTGCGCGAGCGTGGTCAACGGGTTGGTCCGCTCCCGACGCAACACCGGCTGGCACCGCCTCCAACACACGTTATACGCAGCGGCCACCGACTCTAGCCGGATGCCGTCGAATTCATCTGGCTCCAGCCCATCCCGCACCGCACGCTCGTTCCGCAGACAACTGGGAACGCGAGGTATTCGAAGTTGTCGAATCCTGGGTTGCCCCATTTCGGTGTTGGGCTATGGATTCTGTCTGGTGTTGTGGCGCCGGAGGAAGTTCAGGATCAGGGCGAGGGTGGCGCGGGCGGCGTCGCGGCGTGTTTTGGTTTTTGCGTGGGCGCTGGTGAGTGCGAGCCAGACGATCAGGGCTAGGAATACGCCGCCGCCGGTGGCTGCTGCCACGGGCAGGTGAGTCGCGGTGAGCAGGCCGGCGCCCGTGGCGATGGCCCGGCCGAGCATGGACACGATGTTGCTGGTCATGCTGTCCACTGAACGTAGGTGGGCGTCCGGTGTGGTCCGGTGCCAGAGATCGGACACCGCCGGACGGTCAGCGGGACACGTCGACGGACGCGCGGTGTCAGGCGGTTGACCGGACTGCGACCATAGCCATGTGGACGCCCCGCCACCGTCATCGCAGCGCCCGGAGTTGGTTGCTGCCCTGCGCGGGCTCCGGGATCTGGTGGGTAGTCCGTCGTTGCGGGCGGGCGTTGGAGGCTGCGGCGGCCCGTGCGGGTCGGTCGTTGCCGCGTTCGACCGTGGGCGATCTGCTCAACGACGGCAAGCCGGCGTGGGCCACGGTCGAGGCGTTCGTGCTGGCATGTCAGCAACACGCTACGAGCCAGCGGCTGGCGACGCCGGAGGGCTCGTTCGACCCCGCCGGGTGGCGCCGCAAGTACAAGCATGCGCACGGGCCGACCAGCGCTTTAGCCGATGCTTCGCTTCACGCAACGGGGGCGACCGCGCCGCCGGTTTCCCGACGACCGGCGGGTGCGGGCATTCACAGCACGGTTGCGGGTTCTGTCGAGCCGGTCATCTCCGCCGGACACATTGAAATCATCGGGTTCGGCGACACCATCCGGATATCGCAAACGGCCGCCGGTGCCCATGTGCCGACGCAGCCGTTGACGGGATTGGTCGAACTGCCGTTGGATGACGGAGATCTGCCGGCGATGCGGGATCTGGACCCGTACCAATTGGGAGCCTCACCGACCGAGTTCGGTGACCGTGACACTTACCGCCAGCAAGACCAGTATGTTCCGCGAACCCGCAATAACGTTGACGACGTACTTCGCGACAAACTCGTGCCCGGACGGCTCGTGGTGGTCGTTGGGCCATCGAAGACAGGCAAGACCAGGACCGCGTTCGAAGCCGTCCAGGAGCGTTGGCCCGACGCCCGTGTCCTAGCCCCCGTTCCCGCGCTCGGTCAACTGGCACGCCACCCACGAATCGAAGGATCGACCGATCTATTGGTGGTGTGGCTAGATGACCTGCAACGGTTCCTGACCACCACGGACGCCCTGACTCCGGCCGTACTGGTCCAGCTCACTGCCCGCCCCGGACCGACCCTGCTCATCGCCACACTGCGGCGGGAGGAACGAGACCGCCTCACCGCCGACACTGGCGAGCTGACCCGCGACACCCGCCAACTTCTCAACGACGCGACTGTCATCGAACATCGAACTGGGACCGACCAGCGACGACGACAAGGAACAAGCGGCCGCCCGAGCCGCCTACCCGTCCGCGGATCTGTCGATCGTGGGACTGGGCGAACGATTGGCGGGCGCGCCGCAGCTGCTTCGGCAATACCGCGACGCGCAACCGATTCTGCTCTCAATCGTGCAAACCGCGATCGACTGGGCACGGGTCGGCATGCAGCGGCCGATCCCCGCCGACGACCTCACCACCCTCGCCCTCGACCGCCCGCCTCTTCCACGACCATCCCGAACTTGACCCCAGCGATGCCGACATCGCAGCTGCGCTCCACACGGCCCGCATGCCGCCGCGGGGTGCTGGAAGGGTCGCCGCGCTGCGTACCGTGCCGCTGGCTGACGGGACACGCGGATACCGCGTCTTCGACTACCTCATCGCCCAGGACGACAACCAAACTGACGCCCCGCGACCCATCCCCACCACCTTCTGGGACCAGGCCCTCCAGCGCGCCAACCCAGAAGACGCGTTCACCATCGGCATCACCGCCTACGAACGCAGCAATCTGCAGATCACACGATCAGCCTGGGAAATCAGCGCCACCGCCGGCAACACCGCCGCCATGGTCAATCTTGGCGTTCTGCTGTCCGACTATCTCCAGCCGCCGGACTTAGACCGAGCGTGTGTCTGGTATGAACGCGCCGCCACTGCCGGTCACACCGACGGGATGGTTGGCCTCGGCAATCTGCTGTCCGACAGTGTGCGGCCGCCGGACCTGGAGGGAGCCCGCACCTGGTACGAACGCGCCGCAACCGCAGGCAACACCGACGCCATGAACAACCTCGGCAATCTGCTGTGCCACAGTGTGCGGCCGCCGGACCTGGTGGGGGCCCGCACCTGGTACGAACGCGCCGCAACCGCAGGCAACATACTCGCCATGAATGCCCTGGGTTTGCTGCTCGCGTACGAGCTACAGCCGCCGGACCTGAAGGGAGGACGCAACTGGTTGGAGCGCGGGGCCACCGCCGGAGACACCGACGCCATGAACAACCTGGGTGTCCTGCTGGCGTACGAGCTACAGCCGCCGGACCTGGAGGGAGCACGTGCCTGGTTGGAGCGTGCGGCCACCGCGGGAAACGCCGACGCCATGTTCAGTCTCGGCGTCTTACTGGCCGGTAAGGTGCGGCCGCCGGACCTGGAGGGAGCCCGCTCTTGGTACGAAGCCGCCGCAACCGCCGGAAACACCAGTGCGCTGAACAACCTGGGTATCCTCCTGGCCAGCCAGATGCAGCCGCCGGACCTGGAGGGGGCCCGCGTCTGGTATGAACGCGCGGCCACCGCTGGGGACACCATCGCGATGGCAAATCTGGGGGGCTTGCTGGCCGGTCAGGTGCAGCCGCCGGACCTGGAGGGGGCCTACGTCTGGTACGAACGCGCCGCAACCGCCGGAAACATCGGTGCCATGAACAGCCTGGGCATCCTCCTGTCCAGCAAGATGCAGCCGCCGGACCTGGAGGGGGCACGTGGCTGGTACGAAGCCGCCGCAGCCGCCGGGAACACCAATGCTATGAACAACATAGGAGCCATGCTGGCCTATCAGGTGCAGCCGCGGGACCTGGAGGCAGCGCGGACCTGGTACGAACGCGCCGCTGAAGCCGGCCACACCCTTGCCATGAACAGCCTGGGCGTCCTGCTGTGCCTCGAGGTGCAGGGGCCGGACCTGGACGGGGCGCGGACCTGGTACGAACGCGCCGCTGACGCCGGAAACACCGACGCCATGGTCAACCTCGGCAATCGGCAATCTGCTGTCGGATCAGCTGCAGCCTCCAGACCTGGATGGGGCACGCGCCTGGTACGAACGCGCCGCCAACTCCGGAAATACCAACGCCATGGTCTGCCTCGGCATCCTGCTGTCGGATCAACTGCAGCCTCCAGATCTGGGTGGCGCACGCGCCTGGCGCGAACGCGCCGCCACCGCTGATACAGACGGTCGCCACCCTGAAGGATCGAGGGTGCCTATTACTCCCAACACCGCCCCGCCCTCGACGTAGGACGACGGCCAGAACGCATTCGCATTCCGTGGATCGGGCCCGCAGGGCGGATTCCCTGATGGTCAGCGGCACGACGTTGCCGGGTGGCATGCTGCGGGCATGGACGGAGGTGAGGGGCTCGACGAGCTGGGCCGACAATGGGCTGCCTATCTTGAGCGAAAGGCCGCCTGGTTCCAGGATCTGATCCCACAGCCTGGCCCGACCCGTTCGGGCCGGTGGCCGTCGTCGCGTCCCTGCGTTGCGTTCGGAGTAGCGAAGAGTCAGGCCGGCGCGCGGCAGGAAGTGATGGCGATGTCCGGCGACGGGTACATTCCGCGGCAGATCAAGAAGCATCTGTCGACCGAGGTGCGGGCCACGTTGCCAGATGATGTGTCGCTGGATGCGGAGCGGCGGATGATCGCTTACACCGACTTGGCGGAGCTGCCGTTACCGCCCGGCGAGGACGAGCCGTATCCGTTGAGGGGGTTCCGGTTGGAGTCGATCGCGGCCGGTTATCGGATCTGCTACCAGTGCCAGCTGGCCATGCAGCAGGCTCAGGTGCTGCCGGCCAGCGCGGTGGCTCCGCCGCCGGCTGGTTATCCTGCGATTTTCCGCACGCCGAGGAGAGGGATGGAACCGTCGTGGTGAGCCGTTTGCGGATGGGCGACCGGGCTGTGGCCGACCGCATCACCGCTGCAGGGCAGTCCGCCCAGCGGCAGGTCGCTGCCGCGGTCACCGCCTACGTGTTGAACCTGGTGCCGATCACCGGCGCCCAGGAGTTGCTGGCCGCTCTGAGCGCTGGCGAATACGGCGACTCTCCGCTACGGCAATGGCTGGAGACGCAGGGCGACGAGGCCGACAGTGAACGCCTCATGCGGGAGGAAGACATCCAGCAGGCCCAGCAGGACGGGCGCGACATCACCCGGCTCGATCAGGAGCGGCGCCGGTGGCGCAATGTTGCCCGCGCCCACATACTCGCTTACTACGCGCTGGATCCCGACTCCGATGAGGCCGCCCAAGAGGTCGTGTACGAGGCCAGCTTCATCCTGGACAAGTCCGACCTGACCGCCCTCGTGCAGGCAACCCTCAACGGGCAGCGCTAAACGCGCTGGTCACGCACGGCGACAGTGCCGCTTACGTGCTCATGCGGTGCTGCCAGGGCCTCCTTGTCGAGCCGTGCCTTGGCGCGCTTGTGGGGTAACGCGTGAGTACATCGACTGCGGTCAGCTCGGGTCTCGGTCGACCGGCCGAGCCAGCCGGCCAGCGACGTACGTTCCCCAGGGGCGCCCGGCGAGGACCGACCATCGATGGGGGGCCTGGTGGGAGAGGCCGAGGAGGTCAGCGGTGACTGCCGGTGGCAGGCTCCCGGCCAGGTGCAGCAGTGCGGATTCTCGGTAGTCGCTGGGCTGCATGCCCAGACGCTGGAGCCGGTGGGTGATGGTGCCGGGTAGGGCTGGTCGTCCGGGCTGCAGGCCGGGAAACAGCCATAGTCCGGGATCTGTGCCGTCCGCGCGGGCTAGCGATGAGGCATGGATGGTAACTGTGTTGTGCCGTACCGACCTCGGCGTCCTCGACCGCGACAACCTCCCGGCAGTCACCGGCGCCGACGACGCCGCGGAGGCGCGTTGGGTTAGTGCCAGCACGTATGACGAACTCGTTGCCTGTGCAGCCGCAACAGGTGGTCGGATCTTTGCCGCCCATCGTGACATGCTCGCCGACGTGTTGGGGTAGCTCGAGCCAGAACTGCCGGCCGGCGGAGTCACGGAGCGCGCGCAACCCGTCCTTGTCTTGGCTCTCCGTAACCGCCGGAAAGTTGGACTGGGCGGCCCATAAGCCGGCTGGGCGCCCC
Organism: Fodinicola feengrottensis; assembly: GCF_010993775.1. Lineage (GTDB taxonomy): Bacteria > Actinomycetota > Actinomycetes > Mycobacteriales > HKI-0501 > Fodinicola > Fodinicola feengrottensis. Next base: position 12,104 of record NZ_WOTO01000010.1, read on the forward strand.
GGTTGCGTGCCCAGAGCGTGCCCAGAGGAACCACAACCAGGCCCCACAGACCGGCACAGACCAACATCGTTGGGTTCTCCAACTGACCCATGCCCCCTGCCTCACCTGGACAAACCAGCACTCAGCTAGACTGCTTACCGGCAAACAGCACTACGCCGCCTTAGCTCAGTTGGCCAGAGCGACGCACTCGTAATGCGTAGGTCCCGAGTTCGATTCTCGGAGGAGGCGGCTCCACACACTGACCACCAACGACGAAAGCTCACCAAACGCCAGCGGGATCGAACCCCCTAGGCCAGCACTTGGTTCCGCGGTGCCTCGCCGGCCGCGACACGGCGCAGGTTCGCCGCGATCTCGGCGGTCCGGCTGCGGAAGGTGGCCGCGGTGACGCCGGAGATGTGTGGGCTCATGAGGACATTTCTCAGGTCTCGGAACGGAAAGTCGCTCGGCTGCGCTCGCAGGTCGAGGCCCGGGTAGTGATACCAGACGTCGATCGCCGCACCCGCGATCACTCCGTCCCGCAGCGCCTCGTACAAGCCGCGCTCATCGACCAGCGGCCCACGTCCGACGTTGACCAGGACGGCGCAACGCCGCATCCCCGCGAGTTCCGCCGGCCCGATCATGCCGGTGGTCTGCTCGTTCAGCGGCGCGCTGAGTACCACGGCGTCGGACTCGCTCAGCAGGTCGGCGAGCCGGTCGACGCCGCCCAGCCAGTCCAGGCCGTACTCGGCCGGGTCACCTTTGCCGCGGCCGGTCACGGCGATCCCACGCATGCCGAAGGCGCGCAGAAACCGCCACGAGGAAACCCCGATGTGGCCGAATCCCACGAAACCGACGGTCTGACCGTCCAAAGTGGACGGTTGGGCCATCAGGCTGGCCCGTTTCGGCGTCAGCCAGTCACGGACCGCAATGCCCGATCCTGCTCCGGAATCCGCCGGTTCAGCAGGATCAGCGCGGAAACGACGTACTCGCCGATCGACGGGCCGTGGTGGTAGGTGTTGGCGCACACCGCATCCGCTGGCAGCGCACCAAAATCGATGCCGTTCGTCCCCGCGCCCGGCACCTGTACGAACCGCAGCCGACGCGCGCCAGTCGCCATCGACCGAGTCAACACCGACCCAACGTACGCGTCGGCGTCGGCAAGGTCAGCGCCGACCGGGCCCTCGGTAAAGCTGTCGTGCCAGGAAAACACCGCGTCCGGCGGGCCAAGCTCGACCATCAGGTCACGGTGCGGCAGCAGGTACGGCTCGGCAACGACAACCTTCACGACGGCCCTCCGGGTCGGACTGTGCTCACCATAGCCCGCCCAGTTGTCAGCCCCAGAGTCCCCGGAATCGGCGTTGTCGCCGCCAGCTCAGTATTTCGCCGACTGCGTGACCGGATCTGGGCGGCCGACATCTCGCACCGGGACGCGACATGCAAAGTTTCGCCGGGACTTGACCAAAAACCAGGCGCCCAGGCATCGACCGCCTGATAGGCGCCGGTCCAGAAATCCTTCTTGTTGTCAAAGCCTGATGTCGTTTTGTGGCTGGGCATGCCTCCGAGGAGAGGGGAAAATCAAAGGTCGGTGAAGCCGGTACGCCAGGATGGCCGCTCGGGTGTCCACTTGAGACGGTCGCGCGCGTGGCGGTTGTCCGCGCCCCGGGCCCACGGCTGCCGGTCGCCGCCGGCGGTGGGCGACGGTGCGCCGACGGCCCGGCAGAAGGCTGGCACCCAGATCGACCCGGCGGCCGGCTCGTCGTCACAGACGTTCACCGCACCGGTGGGCCAGCACAGCGCCATCGCCGCCGCGCGCCGCGGCGTCGTCGATGTGCACGAAACTCGCGATGTCGCCAGTGGCCGGCAGCTCGCCAGCGCGCGCCTTGTCCGCCATCAGGCCGTCCTTCGCATACCAGGTGCCCGGCCCGTAGAAGAGGCCATAGCGCAGCACGACCCACTCGGGTGCCTCGCGTACGGTCCGCTCCAGCTCGGCGACCGCCGCAACGGTCGTCGCTCGTACGCCCTCGGCTTGGACATCGAGCGGTGTCTGCTCGTCCGCTGGCGTCTCCCCCGGCTCATACGCCCATCCGATGCTTTTGCGCGACGATCCGTCGTACGCCCGCCGCCAGCGCCGCGTCCGTGAGGTTGCGGGTGCCGCGCCGGCGGATCTCCGCGTTCGCGCCGGTGTCCCCCGCCGAGAGGTCCGTCAGCTGGTGCATAACGACATCCGGAGCGGCCTGCCGTACGGCGGCGGTCAACGCATCGAGGTCGTAGACGTCAGCCACGCCGCGTCGGCTCCGGCCGCCCGAAGGGCATCTGCCTGCGTCTCGCGCCGGGTCAGTCCAGTGACCTGATGACCGTCGGCGACCAGTATCGGAATGAGGCGACGCCCCAACGCGCCGGTCGCACCAGCCAAGAAAACACGCATCGTCAGCTCCTCACCAGAAATGCCATCGCTGTCAACGCTATCCGCGCTTGTCAGTGGCAACAGGTCCAGTTCAGAGCCAATTCGACGGTCCGCTTCAGTGCACCGTGTCGACCTGCAGCTGGCTCTGCTTCGGGTTCGAACACACCTGCTGCGACATCGCCACGAACGCCGCGCCGTAGTCGTCCGGCGGGTAGATCCGCAGCCCACGGACCTGCACCAGGTTGCACGGCTGCAGCGGCCCGTTGCTGGTGATCACCAACGTACTGATCGCATAGCCGCCGGCCGGAATGGTCACCTTGTGTCCCTTCGCCTTCGGCTGGCGAACCGCCGCCGGGCCGACCTGGGTGCCCTTGTCGCCGGCGACGAAGGAGACGCCCGGCGAGCCCCACAGATAGCAGGACTGCTTGGTGGTGTTGGTGAACCGCAGGTAGTAGCCCACGTGGCCGGCGGCACCACCATCACCGCTCGCGACCGTGACCTTGAGGCCCTTCCGACCGTGCAGTTGGTCAGGCCCGCGTTCGAGGCGCCGCCGTTGCCACTGCCGGCTCCGGACGTGCTGCCTGACGTGCCGCCGGACGACCCGTCCGACGAGCCCGTACCGCCCGGTGTCGACGCCGTCGGAGCAGGCGTCGGTGTCGAGGACGGCGATGGGCCTGCGTTGCCACCACCTTGCCCGCAACCAGCCAAAACGACTGCGGCCAGCCCCATTGACACCAACAGGCTGCTGTTCTTTCCCATCGTTCCTCCCCCGCGGATACCGTCCCGGTAACCATGTCTCGCCGCCTAAGACGCCGCTCGCCCGCCGTTGGTTGTCCAGCCGACGATGTCCGTTCAGCTGGTGATGCCGTCGAGGATGGTGATCAGGTTGTGGTGGAAGGTTTCCTCGGGGTTGAGGTGGGCGCCGTCGATGACGAGCCGGGCGACGGTGGGGTAGCGGCCCGTTTTGAGCATGCGGGTCAGGTACGGCCCGAGGGTTTTCTGCCAGGTGGTCACGTCGGTGCCGGTGGTACGGGCGGTGCGTCGCTCGGTGACTTCCCTGCGGAGCGCTCCGATGACGAAGGCGTTGAGGGCGCCGACGATTCGCTGGAGGTCGTCGATGTCGCGTACGGCGGGTGCCTGACTGAGTGCCGCCGCGGTCGATTCGCCGACGGCGAGCGCGTGTGGCCCCAAGTGCGGCCTTCCGCCGAGCAGGTCGGAGAACCACTCATGATCAAGGGTGGCATCGCGGGTTCGGTGATATATGGCCAAAACGGTGGCGCGCCACTGCGAGTGCTGGTCGGCTTCGGCGATCTGGGCGTAGATGGCGTCGACCATGAGATCGAGCAGTTCGGATCTGTTGACCACGTAGTCGTAGAGCCGCATCGGACCGACGCCGAGCTCCTTTGCGAGCTTGCGTACCGACAGACCGTCGAGGCCGTGTACGTCCGCGAGCTGGATCGCCGCGGCGGCGATCTTCGCGCGGCTGAGCGGCACGGGCGCCGACGCGGGTGCGGCTCCGGCCGTTCCCAGACGGGCAGCGGTGCGCTACCGTACGGCGTATCCATAAGGTACAGCGTACGGTAACGGAGACGATGATGCGAATCGCGATAGCTGGTGGCGGCCTCGGCGGCCTGACCCTGGCCAGGGTCCTGCACCTGCACGGCATCCACGCGCAGGTGTACGAGCGTGAGGCAACCCGATCCGCGCGATCACAGGGCGGCATGCTCGACCTGCATGCGGAGTCCGGGCAGCAGGCCCTGGCCAAGGCCGGTCTCGCCGGCCAGTTCCAGTCGAAGGCGCGGCCGGAGGGCGAGGAACATCGCATCCTCGACCCGGCTGGGCGCATCCTTGTGCACCACATACCCAAGCCCGGCTCATTCTCTGGACGTCCCGAGATCGATCGGAGGGCGTTGCGCGATCTCCTGCTCGATTCGCTCCCCGGCGAGGCGGTGGCCTGGCAGCGTCGGCTCGTCGCGGCGACGCCACGAGCCGGCGGAGGTTTCGGGCTGACTTTCGATGACGGGCACAGCGCCGACTGCGACGTCCTCATTGGCGCGGACGGCGCACGCTCGGTCGTCCGGTCCCTGCTGACCGACGCGCCACTGTCGTACGTCGGCACCTCGGTGGCGCTGACCATCAGCGATGTTGACCGGCGTTATCCGGACATCGCCGAGCTGGTCGGTCGGTCGGGGAACATGTGGTGCGTCGGCGTGAGCCAGATCCTCTCGGCGCAACGCCTCGGCGACGGCAGCATTCGAGTCGGGATGTCCCTGGGGCCGACCGATCGCCACGTGGACACGTACCGCAGCAAAGCCGGTCTGCTGGACATTTTCGCTGGCTGGGCTCCCCAGGTCACCGCGCTTATCGCGGCCGGCGACGGCTCGCCTTTCGTACGCAGGATCGAGACGATGCCCACCGACGCACGCTGGGACCCGCAGGCGGGTGTCACCCTCATCGGGGACGCCGCACACCTCATGCCGCCGGTCGGCGAGGGCGCCAACCAGGCCATGCTCGACGGCGCCGAACTCGCCGCCGAACTCGCCGCGAATCCCGCCGATCCCGACTCGGCGATCCGTGCGTACGAGCGGGCGATGTTCACCAGGATCCAGCCGATCGCCGAAATGTCCGCGCGCATCCAGGCGATGATGATGTCTCCCACCGCGGCCGACGACCTCGTCCGCTTCTTCACCCCGCGGACCACCGAGCCGGCACCCGCGGACTGACAACTACTGGGGTCACACCCGTACGACAAACGTCAGGGGTGCTGGAGCCGCTGCATGATCAGTGGGATGAAGTGGTCCATGTCGGCCTGCAGGCACGGTTGCTGGGCATGTTTGCCGGTGCAGCCCGGCGCCCAGGCGCTGCCGTCGCCGTAGTCGGCGAAGTCGTACGGGATGCCGGCGGCCTTGAGGTTGGTCGCGGTCACCAGGGCGGTTTCCCTGGCCCGGTTCTCGATCACGGCCTGGATCGGATCGACGGTCAGGTCACCGCCGTTGCCGACGTACATCGCGACTCCCATGCCGCGCAGCGACGCGACATGCTGGGCCGGGCTCTGCGCATTCCACGCACCGTCCAGCGGCCAGGTCGGCGGGCCGAAGATCGAGTCGACGGCCACCGTCGGGGTGCCCGACGCCGGGTCCAGTTCGGTCTCCACCACCGCGGCTCGCTGCTCCTGGCTGAGCAGGTCCAGACCGCCGGAGAGGCTGCCCACATAGCTGAACAGGTCCGGCCGGTCCTCGGCGTAGTGGAACGCGCCGAAGCCGCCCATCGAGTGGCCCACAATCGCCCGGCCAGCCCTGGTGGCGACGGTTTTCAGGTTGGCGTCGACCAGCGGGATCACCTGGTCGAGATGGAAGGTCTCCCAGTTCTGCGGGCCGAGCGCGCCGGGGTTCGCCCAGTTCGCGTACCAGCTGCGTACGCCGTTGGGGGCCACCGTGATCAGTGGTACGCCTTGCGTCGACTGCTCGGTGATCTGCAGGTTCGCCACGGTGTTCGGCCGGTCCGGGTTGCCGTGCAGGTTATAGAGGACCGGATAGCGGGTGGCGGCTGCGCCGTCGTACCCGGCTGGCAGGGTAACCATGATCAGGTGCTGCCCAGCGGTCTGGCCCGGCAGCAACGTCGGATTCGGAACTTGGTCGGAGCTCACCGCGAAAGTAAAAGTGCGGTGGTTGGCATCCACCCACGCCGGCTGGCTGACCACGGTCAGCCCGAACCCGTCGGCGAAGTGCGGCGGCGCAGCCTCGGCGGCTTCGGTCGGGGCGGCCGCCAGTACGAGTGCGACGGCCAGACCCGCCCCACCACAAAGTAACGCCCGGAAACGGATTCTCATCGCATTCCACCTTCGCCAGAGATGACCTCGCCCCGTCGGCGAGCGCCGGCTTTTCGTCGGCGCCGCTCATGATGCGGTTCGTACGCATAAACGGACCAGGCAGGAGGACCGGCCAAATATGGCCGGATATCCCGCTAAGGTCGGCGGGGTGACGAGCCAGTTCGGAACGCTGCTGCGTCAGCTGCGGCGGCAGGTCGGGATGACCCAGGAACAACTGGCCGAACAGTCCGGGTTGGGCGTACGCACCATCCGGAGACTGGAAACCGGCGAGCCGACCGACCCCCGGTTGGGAACAGTAAAACTGCTTGCCGACGCGTTGGGCATCGCGCCGCAAGAGCGCCAGAACCTGCTGTCCGAAGCCGGCGGCGCAACGCCCCCGGACCCGCCCCCGGACGCCGTTCCGGTCGCCAGTGAACCGGCCGGCCAGCAGCGCGGTACGCCCTCGGCGGCCGGGATCGCGCTGGCCGAAGCCGCCGGCCAGCTGGCCCAGGTGGTCAGCGACCGCTGGCAGCGCGAGGAGGAACAGCGCCGGATCCACGACCCGTTTCCGCTGCCGGTCCGGTGGCGGCCGGTGGCCGCGGAGCTGACCGACCACTGGGACAACATCCGCCGCATTCCGGCCGGGGCCACGTCCGGCCCGTTGGACCTGGCCGGCGACCTCGCCGCGATCGCCGACACGTACCAGCGGATTCCCTCCGGACGGCTGGTGGTGCTGGGCCGCGCCGGATCTGGGAAGACGGTCCTGACCTCGCGATTCGCCCTGGACTACCTGCGCACGCGGACCAGCGCCGACCCGGTGCCGGTGATCTTCAGCCTCGGGTCTTGGGATCCGACGACCACCGCCCTGCGGGACTGGCTGACCGATCAGCTGCTGCGCGACTACCCCGGCCTCGCGGCGAGGGCACCGGCCCGGTCGACGCTGGCCGCCGCACTGGTCGGGGCCGACCTGATCCTGCCGGTGCTGGACGGGTTCGACGAGATCGCCGACGGTCTGCACGGCCCCGCGTTGGAAGCACTCAACGCCTCCTCATTGCCGTTGCTGCTGACCAGCCGTCCCGGCGAGTACGCGCGAGCGGTGGCGGCGACCGATGTGCTGACCCGCGCCGCCGGGGTCGAGCTGACCGATCTCACCCCGGCCGACCTGGTCAACTACCTCCCCCGCAGCACCCGCCCGAACGCGCCGGGCAATGGCTCACCCAGCAGCGGTACCACCGGGACCGTGTGGGATCCCGTCCTGAACGAGCTGTCCGCCCACCCGGAACGCCCGGCGTGCGCCACCCTCGCCGCGGTCCTGAGCACCCCATTGATGGTCGTCCTCGCCAGGACCGTTTACAGCGACACCCTCGACCCTGACCCGGCGGCGCTGCTGGACACGCACCGTTTCCCCAGCTCGCAGGCCTTGGAAGAGCACCTGCTGGGCAGCTTCGTACGCACCGTCTACCGGCACCAGCCGCACCACCACCGGAAATGGGACCCCGAAGATGTCCAGCGCTGGCTGGGTTACCTCGCGCGGCACCTGGATCGGCGCGGCACGTACGACCTCGCGTGGTGGCAGCTCGGCGACTCGCTGCGCCGTTCGTCGCGCATCCTCATTGTCGTGCTGACGGCCGCGCTGGCCACCGCCGGTTCCGACTGGCTCGTCTCGCTGCCCCTGGACCTGACCAGGTACGGAGGCTCGTTCGGACTCGGCGCCGGGCTGCTGGACGGCGTGCTGGTCGGCTCGCTGGTCGGCCTCGCCTTCGGGCTCGTGTACGGGCTGATGGTCGGATACGGCGGGGTCCGGTTCGAACCCGCCCGCGTCCGCGTACGGCTGCCCCGGCCGGGGCGGCAGAACCGGCGGCGGCCTCGTCCGCAGGTTCGCCGGCAGGTTCGGCGGCGGCCTGCTGGGCGGGTTCGCGGTGGGCCTCGGGTACGGGCCGGTGACCGCGGTGGCGCGGGGGCTGTTCTACGGGTTTGCGGCCGACCTCGGGGTGGTGGTCAAGGTCGCGCTGATCAACACCCTGGTGACCGGAACAGTGTTCGGGCTCGCGGCCGGGTCGACGTTCGGGCTCACCGCGGTCCTGGAGGCACCGCTGGATCTGAGCGCGGCGACCAGCCCGACCGGGCTGCTCGTCACGAACCGTACGACCGTGGTTCGCCAGGCGCTGATGCTTGGCGTGCTGCTCATGGTCGCGATCATCTTTGGCGGCCAGTTGGTTGTGGACCTCCTCCAGGGAACGCTGGGACCGCTCGTCTGGGGCATGCCCGACTCGCTCGTCATCGGGGCGGTGGGCGGGCTGGGAGGCGGGCTCTCGTACGCGTTCGCCTTCACTGCCTGGGGCCAATGGGTCGTCCTGTCACGCATCTGGTTGCCGCTGACGGGCCGGCTGCCCTGGGCGACGGTCGCCTTCCTGGACGACGCTTACCGGCGCGGCGTCCTGCGTCAGGCCGGTGCGGTTTACCAGTTTCGCCACGCCCGGCTCCAGGACCACCTCAGCCGTACTTTCGCAGCTCGCGGCGACGACCGGTCGTAAATGGCCGGCCGCTGGCCTGGTACGCGGACGATCCGGACGAAACGATCAATCTTGCCTTTGACCCCACACCCTGGGTCATCCGCAGCATCGACCACAGACGAGGAGAAACCGTGACGAGAAGGCTCAGTCCGCCACGACTGCGATGGGGTTTGGCCACGTGCTGTCGATCGCCACCGCCGCCAGCGTGACCATCGGGTCGGCCGCTGCGGCCCAGGCCACCGCGGTACGCCCAGCCGGGGCCTGCGGTCCGGTCATGTTCGTGGTTCCCGGCTACCAGGACGGCGGGGCTTTCAAACTCCTGGACCGGAATTTCTCGCCCGGCGGAGCCGACCCCGTACGCATCCCCTACCCCAACAGTGTCACCGACGTGAACCTCTACAGCGATGTCGACGCCGGTGTCGCCAACCTCAGGACGGCGCTCTACAACCTGTACGTCACCTCAGGATGTGACCTCAGCACGAAGGTCTACATCGTCGGGTTCAGCCTCGGCGCGCTGGTCGCGGGCACCGTCCTGGAAACCGAACCGCCGGGCCGGAACATCCAGGGCGTGCTTTTCTCCGACGGCCGCCGCCAGCCCGGCGAGTCGAACTGGCCGGGCGACCCCGGCGGGCTCATCGGTTACCTAAACGTGCCCGGCCCCGGTGGCACCGGCGACCGTCCGCTCGACGGATTCAAGTACCCGACGCTGAGCCTCTGCAACGGGCCGAACTCGGCCGGCGGAGCGGACCTCATCTGCTTCGGCGGCAACAACCTGGACAGCTACCGCACCTCGCACCCGTACTACAGCTTCGATGTGGCCACCGAACTGAACATCCACGGCGAGGGCCCGTACCCATACAACCTCCGCAACCGCGTCATTCCGTAAGCCGCCTCGGACCCGAACCGAGGAGCGTTTCCCTGGTTCGGAGGAACCGTCACTCAGGGCCACGTTTGGTGCGAGCGCACCAAACGTGGCCCTCTGAGTGCGACTAGGAAGATGAGACAGCGGAGGCCGTACGCATTGACCTACGCGTCGAGCGCGGCCACCACTTCCCGCAGCTATGCCTCGACCGGGTAACCACCGTCATCTCCGCCGCCGTCCCCGCCGCCGTCCCCGCCTCCGTCCCCGCCTCCACTGTCGCCGGAGCCGCCACTGTCTCCACCGTCGCCAGAATCGCCGCTGTCGCCGGAGCCGCCGGAATCTCCAGAATCGCCGGAGTCACCGCTATCACCGGAATCGCCGGAATCGCCGCTGTCTCCAGAGTCGCCGCTGTCACCGGAGTCACCACTGTCACCAGAATCGCCGGAATCGCCACTGTCACCGGAGTCACCACTGTCTCCAGAGTCACCGGAATCACCGCTATCACCGGAATCGCCGCTGTCACCAGAGTCGCCACTGTCACCGGAGTCACCAGAATCGCCGGAGTCACCGCCGTCTCCAGAGTCGCCGGAATCTCCACCGTCGCCAGAATCACCGGAGTCGCCACCGTCTCCGGAATCGCCGGAATCTCCACCGTCGCCAGAATCACCGCTGTCACCAGAATCGCCGCTGTCGCCGGAGTCTCCGCTGTCCCCAGAATCCCCAGAATCGCCACTGTCGCCCGAGTCGCCACTGTCGCCGGAGTCGCCGCCCGCGTTGGCGGCTCCCTGCCGCAATATCTCCCTGAGCAGCGCTAGTGAGCCACCGATCATCAGTCCACCGGCCAGTCCGAGAACGGCGGTGCCGCCACCGGGTTCCAGAACTGTTCCAATACCACCACCGATGGCCGCGCCCGCGGCGAATCCCGCTCCGAACCTGCTCAGCCGCCGGTCGAAGTCGTCGTCCCCGACATTGCTCTTGTCGCTCAGGTCCGCGGCCTCTTGTGCCACTTTCTGCTGGAACAACGTCGAGAGCTCCTGCGCCAACTGCTGTTGCATGGCCGGCCCGTCCGCTCCCATCTGCGGGTCACCCAGTTGGGCGTACGTGTCGTCGTACTGGCTGACAGCGTTGCTGATGAACGTTTTGGTGCTGGTCAACGCGCCGGCATAGTTGCTGGCCTTGGTCGCCTGGTTCGCCATTGCCTGGCCGAGGAGCTGGAGCTGCTGTCCGTGCGAGTCGATTGCCGAGCCGAGGCTCGAGCCGGCCGGGTCCTGCCAGGCCGCCTGCGTCTCGCCGAACGCCTTGTTGGTCTGAGAGCGGTGGCGGTCGCGGTGTCCTGGCTGGCTCGCTGCCATGCGTCGGCGAGCGCGGTCATCTGGGCTTCGTTTCCCTGCGGCCAGGGATCTCCCTGTGCGACGATCGCGCCCCACAACGGCCCGGTCGGCTCCGGAATCGTTCCGTCGAGCGCGCTAGTCATGACTGATCTCCCCGAAAAAAAAGCCGCGCGACATGGTGTCGGCGGCCTCGTAGTTGTCGATGCCGCGATGGCCCGCGTCGGCGAGCAGACCGGGAACCTGGACCGATTTCCGCATCGCCTTGGCGATGATGGTGGCTCTGGGCTGGTACGTCTGGAGGAAGGTCTGACCGAGGAGGTCGCTGCCCGTCTGTCCAGATGCACCGCTGATCGCACCATGAGCGGACGACCAGTTGGACGTAAGGTCCTGACCTGCCTGTCCCAGTACTGTCATGGCGTATCGGGCATCGTCGGTGATCATGGAAATGTCACCAGAATCGGTTGCCATTTGCGTGCTCCCATCCCACGGCTGCGATTTGTCACTCAGTCTCAGCAGTGCCGGGTGGGGTGTCACAGCCTTGTCAGGTTCATGCCAGATCCGACCGGCGTACGAGTGATGTCGGAATTCTGCTGCCCACCGAGACGAGTCAGGGATGACGCTGGCTGGCGTCCCCGTTCGACGTTCCCCGGATGGACTCGACGACGGCGTCCTGCGCCGCGTGGGTGGTCCGCAGGAAGTCGAGTACGAGCCGCAGCTCGCCGTCGCCGTACTTGTGCAGGCGGGCTTCGCCGTGCTGGCGGGGGGGGGCCAGCAGCGGGGTGATCGCGTCGACGAGCTTCGCGGTGGGTACGACCAGTTTTGCGCCGGCCGTGCTGCGGGTCATCGTGCCGGGTGGCGTATCCAGCGCGTTCCAGGCGGTCGACCAGGGTGGTCATGGAACCGCGGGTCAGGTGCAGCCGAGCGCCGAGCTGGCTGGCGGTTTGCGGTCCTTCCCGCACGATCAGGTCCAGGCAGCGCAGGTCCGTGCGGTTGACCCCCAACGCGTCGGGCAAGGCCTGGTCGCGGTCGTCATAGACGGCCTGCAAATCGGCCAGGGCCGCGCTCACCTGAGCGACCAGCGCCTTTCGACTCGGCGGCATTCGACCTCCAAAGATGTTTGACAATCAAGCATACTTGCCCTAGTGTCCTACTTGCTTGATAGTCAAACATAACGGAGGGGTTCCCGATGTCGAAGGAAAAACAAGAACACGGTCTGATCGACTTCACCGACCAACTGGCCGGTGGAGTGCTGTCCTGGATCGCCGGCAAGGACACCATCCGATCTGGACGCTCGGCGGTGGATTCCACGCTCGGCGAGCTGGTGTCGTGGACCGGGCTGGTACGGGCCGGTGACCGTCGTGCTCGGTAGTCGGCTGCCGGCCACCTTTGCCGGTCTGACACTGGTCGCCGCGCTGGCGGCCCCCACCGGTACGACTGCCGCTGCTCCCGCCGGGGCCATCGCGTGGACGACGTGCGAACAGCCGGCGGCGGCGAAATACCAGGCGCGGTGCGGCACCGTACGAGTGCCGGTGGACTGGGCGAAGCCGTCGGGACCGTCGATCGCGCTGGCGCTGCTGCGAGTTCCGGCCACCGGCGACTCGACCGGCACGGTGGTGTCGGATTCGGAGGAACTGGCCGGCTACGGCGGCTCCCAGATCTCGTTCTTCCTTCAGCACGGCGGAAACTACCTGTCACGGCTGCCCCGTACGCACGCCACGAAGGACATCGTCATCTTCGACCCGCGCGGACTTGGCGGCAGCGCCGGCGTGCACTGCGCGGTGCCAGGCCACGACCCGGCTGTCTCCAGCTTCGCGACCTCGGTCGGCACGTACGACCGGCTGCTCGCCCACAATGCCGCCACCTTCGCCGGCTGCCAGGGCACCGCGGGCCTGACCGCGCACATGGGCGTCCACGATCAGGTACGCGACCTGGACGCGATCCGTTCAGCGCTTGGCGAGTCGCGGCTGAACTGGCTGGCCAGGCCGACGGCGGCGAACGCGGAGCGGCGTACGCGGCCGCCTATCCCGGCCGTACCGGCGCCATCGTCCTGGACGCGGCGGTCGACCCGAACCGGTCGGCGGCGGTACGGGCGATCGACGCGGCCAGCGCCGAGGAGACCGCGTTCACCCATTTCGCGACCTGGTGCGACACCGACACCACCTGCGCGCTGCACGGCCAGGACGTGGGCAAGGTCTTCGACCAGGTCGTCGCCAAGGCCGACGCCGGCGGTGTGTCGAACCAAGCGCCGTCTCCCCGACCACTCACCGGCGCCGAAATCCGCATCACCGCCGGGCAGTATCTGGCCGGCTATCCCTTCGCGTGGCCGGGCCTGGCCGCCGGCATAGCCAGCGCCGCCAACGGCAACGGCCAGACCTTCGCCACCTATTCGGCCCTCACGTACACCGACCCCGACTACACCGCCAGCCGCATCCAGACCTGCGCCGACAGCCCCGCACCCGCCGGCCTGCCACGGTTGAGAGACTCCTGGCCCAACTGGTCCGACGAAGCGCACCCCACACCGGCGGCCTCTCGATCGCCTGGGAGGCGATGGCCGGCTGCGTCGGCCAGCCGACAGCCCATCCGTACACCCTTCCCGCCCGCGTCCGGCCGAGCTCGTCCATCCTGGTCACCGGCACCACCGGCGACCCCATCTCCCCGTACGCATGGACCCGGAGCCTGGCCAGCGACCTGGCCGGCAGCCGACTGGTCACCGCCACGATCGACGGCCATGGCGCCTTCGACAACTCACCCTGCGCCGACGGCGTGATCGACGGATATCTCGCGAACGGAACGCTCCCCGCGGCCAACCTCGTCTGCCGGACCTAAGCACGGCAGACCTGGAATTCTCGGGATTTCGGGTCGCCGGCGCACATTTGGCGCGGTCGTATAGTGGCCTGATGAACGCGCGGGCGGGGGCGCCGAATGAGTTCGTTGTGCAGGTCGATCAGGGCGTCGTGGCCCAGGCCCGGGCGACCACGTTGCGGGCGTTGACTTTCTCCGCCGGGGTGAGCCTGGTCGGCGGCGGGCTGATCCTTGGCATCGGGATCCTGGTCGGCTTCTTGATCGCGACCGTTGGCGGCGAACCGCTACAGGCCTTCTGGCTTGGCCCGATTGTCGTGCCAGGACTCTTCCTGACGTACGACGGATGCCGCAAGCGCGCCAGGATCCGGCGGCTCCGCACCACCTGGGCGGCCAGCGGGATCGCTCCGGTCGCGATGCGGTTCTCCCCGCTCGGGCTGCGGGCCAGCATCGACGCGGCGCCGGACTCGGTCTTCCTGCCGTGGAGCACGGTCGCGGGACTCCGCCGCCACGCCTGGCGAGGTCAGCAGTCCCTCGTGATCGACCTGATGCCCGGGGTCAGTCCGGCGACCCCCGGCGTACAAGGCATCGCGCACCCCGAGGTCCAGCGCGTCCTGCACCGGAAGGTGCTGGGCACCACCGGACTTCGGGTCGCGACCCGAGTTCTCCGGCAGCCGGTTCCGGAGATCGACCAGGCGCTGGCCGCTTTCACCTCGGGACGGCTCCGCATTCGCTGAGCAGCGGTCAAACCTGCGCCCGCATCCCTGCCCACAGCAGGTCGACCAGGGCTTTCGTGTCGGCTTTCCAGTTGCCTTCCGGGTCGAGGAACATCAGGCCGCCGAGGCCGCGCATCAGGGTCTCGACGGTCAGGTCCGCTCGGATCAGGCCGGCCTCGACGTTGGCTTTTCGCAGCGTGTCCAGCGCATCCAGCAGCGACTTGTACGTGTGCGTGGGTAGCTCGCCCGGGCCAGCCCGCAGGGCGGTCATCAGCCCGCGTTTGGTCATCATGTAGTGCGCCAGGTGGTCGATCACCCAGACGCGGAAGGCGTTGTCGGGTGACTGCCGTTCCAGCAGGGTGGGCACGATGTCGATGAGGTGGTTCACCTCGCGTTGGTAAACGGCCAGGATCAGGTCCTCTGGCGTGGGGAAGTGCCGATAGACGGTCCCGACGCCGACGCCGGCCAGTTTCGCGATCCCGTTGTACGACACGTCTCCGGTGCGTCTCAACGCCTCGGCCGCGACAACCAGGATGCTCTCGTGATTGCGTCGGGTGTCCGCCCGGCGCGGGCTGACCGATCCCGTCGGCATCCTTCCTCCTGGTCTCGCTAGCGCGCTTCTGGAATGCCCGGCCTTCGTTTGCCAAGCGGATTTTAATCCGCTAGCCTCGGTCGAGCAAGCCGAAGCGGATTTCTATCCGGATCGGCGCCAACCCCAGAATACCCACAAGCCATGCGGCCGGAAGCCTGGCTGCATGGCGATCCGCGGGAAAGAGATCCCAGTGGACATCTCACTTGACATCAATGGCAGGTCGGAGCCGCTCAGCGTCGATCCGGGCGTGACGCTGCTGGACGCCCTGCGCGAACGGCTCGGCGTCACCGGTCGAAGAAGAAAGGCTGCGACCGCGGCCAGTGCGGCGCCTGCACGGTGCACGTCGACGGTAAGCCAGTGCTCGCCTGCCTTACCCTCCCTCGCCGCCACCGTACGGCGGCCGGTGACCACGGTCGAAGGACTGTCCACCGGGGACGAGCTGCATCCGGTTCAGCGGGCGTTCGTGGATCAGGACGCATTGCAGTGCGGCTTCTGCACGTCCGGCCAGATCATGTCCGCGGTCGCCGCGGTGCGTGAGGATGTGTCGGATGTACGCGAGTTCATGTCGGGCAACCTCTGCCGCTGCTCGGCGTACCCGAACATCATCGCCGCGATAAAGCAGGCATCAGAGCAGGCGGCAGCAGACACGAGGCGGGCCGATGCGACCGTTTGAGCTGACCAGGGCCGCCACGGTGCAGGACGCACTCGAGTCCACCGGCGCCTTCCTCGCTGGCGGCACCACGCTGGTGGATCTGATGAAGCTGGACGTCCTCACGCCGCCATGCGTGCTGGACATCAACGACCTCCCGCTGCGCGGCATCAGTACGTCCGACGGCATGCGTTTTGGCGCGCTGGAACGGATGGCCGACGTCGCGGCACATCCCGGCGTTTACCCCGCGATCTCCAAGGCCCTGGTGCTCAGTGCCTCGCAGCAGCTGCGGAACATGGCGAGCATCGGCGGCAACCTGATGCAGCGCACCCGGTGTTCGTACTTTCGCGACGTCACCATGCCGTGCAACCGGCGGGTTCCGGGCAGTGGATGCCCCGCGATCGGCGGCACCAACCGGATGCACGCGATCCTGGGCACCAGCGACGCCTGCGTGGCGACCCACGCCAGCGATGTCGCGGTAGCGCTGGTCGCACTGGACGCCGAGGTCGTACTGACCAGCGCGGACGGGACCCGGACGCTCCCGCTGCGGGACTTCTACCGAGTTCCGGGTTCGACCCCCGAGGTGGAGAACGACCTGCGTGCCGGCGAACTGATCACCGAGGTGTACGTGCCCCGGCTGGACTGGGCCGCCACCTCCACGTACGTGAAGGTGCGCGACCGCCAGTCGTACGAGTTCGCGTTGTGCTCGGCCGCGGTCGCCCTCGACGTACGCGACGGCCGGATCCTGGACGCCCGGGTCGCGGTCGGTGGTGGGGTGGCGACGGTGCCGTGGCGGTTGACGGCGGTCGAGGCCGCGCTGCAAGGAGCGCAGCTGACTGAGGAGGCCTTCGCGGACGCTGCTTCGGTGGCGGCCGAGGGCGCGCATCCGTTGTCCGGCAACGAATTCAAGACCACCCTGCTGACGCGGACCATCGTCCGCGCGCTGCTGGAGCTGACCGAAGGGAGCCACCGATGACCGGCAGGCTGGACGCCGTGCCGAAGGTCACGGGGCGGGCCAAGTACGCGGCGGACAACAACTTCCCCGGCATGGTCTACGGCTATGTCGTACTCAGCACGATCGCCTGCGGCGAGATTGCCGCCATGGACGTGGCAGCGGCCAAGAGCGCGCCTGGCGTCGTCGCCGTGTACACGCCGTTCGAAGGGCTGGGGCTGTCCGTCGCGTCGTCGCCGATGATGGGCGAGACCTGGGTTCCGCTGCGCAACACACCGACGTCGCGTACCGCGGCCAGCCGATCGGCGTCGTCGTGGCGGAGACGTTCGAGCAGGCCCGCGACGCCGCCGCGCTCGTTCAGGTGTCGTACGACCAGAAGCCGGCGCGTACGTCTTTCGAGGCCGGGATCGCCACCGCCGAGGACGCACCCGCGTTCATGGGCAACGAACTTTCGGCCACGGTGCTCGCACCGGGCGTCGAGTCCATTGAGGACGCGCTCGCGGCCAGCCCGGTTGTCGTCGAGGCGACCTACCGTACGGCGACCCAGAACCACGCTCCGATGGAGCCGCATTCCGCGGTCGCCGTCTGGGCCGACGGCACCCTGACCATTTACAGCGGAAACCAGGGCAGTGACCTGCAGGCGATGGAGGTGGCCGGTGCGCTGAACCTGCCGATTTCAGCCGTACACGCGGTGAATCCGTACGTCGGCGGCGCGTTCGGGGGCAAGGGGCGTACGTCCGTGCCAGCGTTCCTCGCCGCGGCCGCGGCCCGGGCCCCCTGAACCGCCCGGTCAAGTGCGCGCTCACCCGTGAACAGGTCTTCACCGCGACCGCGGGCCGCGCGGCCACCCTGCAGAAGATCGCCCTCGCGCGGACAAAAACGGCACGTTGCTGGCCGTACGGCACGACTCGTGGTCCAGCACCGCGATGGATCGCTCGTTCGTGGAACCGACCTCGCATGGCACCTCGCGCGAGTGGTACGCCACCGAGAACCTGTCCATCAGCCAGAAGATGGTCCCGCTGAACGTCCCGCTGACCACGTTCATGCGTGCTCCCGGCGAGGCGCCCGGCTCGTTCGCGCTGGAAAGCGCCATGGACGAGCTGGCCGTCGCGTTGAAGATGGACCCCATCCAGCTGCGCAGGCGGAACAGCTCCACCGCGCCGCCCGGCAAGGACCTGCAGTGGTCGAGCAAACATCTCGAAGAGTGCTTCGACATCGGTGCGCGGCGGTTCGGCTGGGCTAATCGGTCACCACGCGGGCGCGTGGACGGCGACTGGCTCGTCGGCATCGGCACGGCGACCGCGATGTTCCCGGCGCTGCGGTTCCCGGCCACCGTCGAGATCACGCTCAACGCGGACGAGACAGCCGAGGTCCGTACCAGTGGCGCCGACCCGGGCACCGGCCTGCTGACCGTGCTGTCGACCATCGGCGCCGAATCGCTGGACATCGCACCGGAACGGATCACCCCCGCGACTCGGCGACTCCCGATATCCGTCCGGTGGCATGTCCGGCGGCTCGACCGCCACGGCGAGCGCTGGTACAGCCATCATGGTCGCCGCGACCGAGGTCATCGACGACCTGCTGGCGCTCGCCTCGGCGCCGGGTGGACCGTACGAAGGCCAGGAAGTGACCTACGCCGACGGCCGGGTGTACGGCACCGACGACACCGTGCCGTTCGGTGAGCTGTTGCGAGCAGTAGGTCGCGAGTCCCTGTCCGCCAAGGGATCCTCGGCGCCGGGCGAGGAAATGACCAAGCACTCGTTCAGCTCGTTCGGGGCCCAGTTCTGTGAGGTACGAGTGCACCGCCTGACCGGCGAGGCCCGCGTGTCGCGCCTGTTGGGAGTGTTCGACGCGGGCCGGATCATCAACGAGAAACTGGCCAGCAGCCAGCTGTCCGGCGGCCTGATCTGGGGCGTGTCAGCGGCACTCCACGAAGGCCTGGAGATCGAATCGGACGGCCGTCTCGCGAACGCCGACTTCGCGAGTTACCTGCTCCCGGTCAACGCCGACATCCCCGCCATCGATGTTGAGTTCGTGCAGTACCCGGACACCCTCCACAACGCGGTCGGTGCCCGCGGCATCGGCGAGATTGGCGTGGTCGGCGTCGCGGCGGCGATCGCCAACGCGATCTACAACGCGACCGGCATCCGCGTCCGCCACATCCCGATCACGATCGAGGACCTGCTGGTGCACTGAGCTGACCGACACATCACCGCTGATGAGCAAACCGGCAGGTGCCATCGGACGTCTTCTGATCGACTTTTTCGTTGAGAGGAGCTCCGGGGTGGTACGCCGCATTCGTGTCTTGTTGATGATGATCCCGTTCCTGCTGGCCGGCGTACTGGCGACGGCGTCGCCAGCCTCGGCCGTCATCGGCGGAGCGGTGAGCCCGTCCGGGCCGTGGGCCGTACGGATATTGCTGGACGGCCATCCGTGGTGCACCGGTACGGCGATCTCGCCGCAGTGGGTCATCAGCGCGTCGCACTGTTTTTTTCGACAAGCCGGACGCTCCTTTCGCCGACTCGCGACTCTCCTTTCGAGTCGGCAACCTGGATCAGCGCAAGGGCAGGCTCGTCCACCCGATCCCGCACAGCCGGGTGGACAACCCGCACGCCGACATCACGATGATCAAGGTGCAGCCGATGAATGTCCCGGTGGCCAAGCTCGCCACCACGTCGGTCCACATTGGACAGATCGTGCGCCAGTACGGCTGGGGCGCCACTTGCACCAGCGACGAGAACGCGTGCCAGTCGAACGTACTGCGGCAATCGGTCCTGCTGCGAGTGGTGTCTCCTCACGACCCACGCTGTGTGGGGCTGGTGGGACCGGGTGGCACCGACTTCTGCGCGCAGAAGGTCTGGGGCATTCCCGCCGGCGGCGACTCCGGCGGACCGGTCATGACCGGTGCGGCAGCGGGGACGCAGGTGCTGGTCGGCGTCCTAGACGGCTCCGACCGCGACAGCACCGCCAACGCCGGGCAGATTTTCGCCCAACTGCAGTGGATCCACGCGGTCTTGCGCAAATGACGAATTAGTGACACTCCCGATCTCGATGTCATAGCTGTGGCATCGTGAGGCACCACGGGAGAGGGCGGCATGATCGACTGGCTCAACCATGTGCTGTTCGTGCTCGGCGACGACCAGGTGTCGGTGGCTGAGCTGCTGGGATTCGTGACTGGCGGGGCCTGCGTCGTACTGACGGTCGTCGCCCACGTGGCGAACTTCCCGGTGGGCATTGCCAACAGCGCGTTCTTCCTGGTCCTGTTCGTGTCTGCGCAGTTCTACGCGGACGCGGGCCTGCAGGTGGTCTACATCGTGCTCGGCTTCATCGGCTGGTGGCAGTGGGTACGAGGCGGCCCGCAGCGGTCGGCGCTGGAGGCAGGGCGGGCGAGCCCGCTGACGCTGGCCGGTTGCCTGGTGTTCGTGCTGGTCGGTACGGCGAGCCTGACGGTCCTGTTGACGGCGGTGCACGACGCGGCGCCGTTCTGGGACGCGCTGACCACCGCGATCTCGCTGGCCGCGCAGTATCTGCTGAACGCGAAGAAGATCCAGAACTGGTTTTTCTGGATCGCCGCCGACATCATTTACGTGCCGTTCTACCTGGCCAAACAACTGGAACTAACGGCGATTGTGTACGTGCTGTTCCTCGGCTTGTGTGTGCTCGGCCTGCGGCAATGGCGGCGAAGCCTGGCCACCGCATGACGTACGAACACGGCCTGGTGGTAGGCAAGTTCTACCCGCCGCATACCGGCCACCATCACCTCGTACGGACAGCCGCGGCCCGTTGCCGGCGGCTGACGGTGTTGGTGGAGGCGGCCAGCGTGGAGTCGATCCCGCTGGCGGACCGGGTGGCCTGGATGCGCGCGGTGCACCCGGACGTGGAGGTCGTTGGCACCCGTTGTGACGTGCCGGTGGACATGGCGGACGAACCGATCTGGGCCGCGCAGGTCGCAGTGATGCGCGCGGCGCTCGGGAACGCACCGGTAGACGCCGTGTTCTCCTCGGAGAAGTACGGCGACGAGCTGGCCCATCGGTTCGGCGCGGAGCATGTTGTCGTCGATCCGGACCGCCTGCACGTACCCGTGTCCGCGACCGCAATCCGGGCGGACCTCGCCGGCCAGTGGGACTTCCTGGACCCGGTGGTACGCGCCGGGGGCTCGCGGCTCGGCTGGTGTTCGTCGGCGCCGAGTCGACTGGCACCACCACGGTGTCCCGGCTGGTCGCGGAGGCGTTCCGCGACCGGGGGGGGGGGTGGCGGCGGACCGGCTGGGTGCGGAGTACGGCCGCGACTACACGTACGAGAAGTGGCGGGGCCGAGGGCGGCGAGCTGGATCAGCTGGTCTGGGACCAAAAAGACTTCGACCTGATCGCCGTGGAACAACGCCGACGTGAGGAAGAGGCCGCAGCGGCTGGCTCGCCGCTGCTGGTCTGCGACACGGACGCGTTCGCGACGGCGGTGTGGGAGCGCCGGTATCTCGGGTCGTGGCGACCGCGACGGGGACTCGGGGATTTCTACCTGCTCACAGACCACGTCGGCGTGCCCTGGCTGAACGACGGCCTACGCGAAGGCGACCTCGCGGTCAGGGCCGAGATGACGGCGTGGTTCACCACCGCGCTCCAAGAGGCAGGCCATGCCTGGGCGCTGCTCACCGGCAGTCTGGAGCAGCGCGTACAGCTGGCCATCAAAATCGCCGAGCAGACCCTGCGGCAGCGATCCACCTTCGCGAAACCGCTGGGATAGCGCGGCCGATTGGGGCGTCCTTTCCCGCAGGTTGGATCCAAGGTGACATGGCTTCTCGGTGGTCGCGTTCTATAAGAATGCCGTTACGTCCTAATTGAAGGAGCGGCATCAATGACGACCATTGACCAGCGAGTGGTGCGTACCGCGTACCAGCAGTCGATCGCCGACTACTGGAACAAGGAAAAAGACCCCGTCAACCTGCGGCTCGGCGATGTCGACGGTCTCTACCATCACCACTACGGCATTGGTGCGTACGATCCCGCGGTGCTCGACGCTGCCGCCGCGGTTCGCGACGACGCGATCGTCCAGGAGATGCACCGCCTCGAGACCGCGCAGGCCGACGTTCTGCTCGACCATCTCGGTGCGATCGGTCCCGGTGACCGGTTGCTGGACGCCGGATGCGGCCGAGGCGGCACCAGCATCATGGCCAACCAGCGCTTCGGCTGCCAGGTGGACGGGGTGTCGATCTCGGAGCAGCAGGTCGGGTTCGCGAACGGGCAGGCGAAAAAAAAAAAAACGCGGAGTTGCGGGATCAGGTCAAGTATCACCTTCGCAACATGCTGGACACCGGTTTCGAGACAGGATCGTTCAGGGGTGCCTGGAACAACGAGAGCACCATGTACGTCGACCTGTACGACCTGTTCGCCGAACACGCCCGCCAACTCGCGCCCGGCGGCCGCTATGTCACCATCACCGGCTGCTACAACGATGTCACCGGCGGCCGGTCGCGGGCGGTGAGCCAGATCGATCAGCACTACATCTGCAACATCCATCCCCGCAGCGAATACTTCAAGGCCCTGGCCGCCAACGGGTTCGTCCCCATCGCCGTTGTCGACCTGACGGCAGCGACGATCCCGTACTGGGAGTTGCGAGAGCAGTCCGCGGTCGCCACCGGCATCGAGAAGCCGTTTCTCACCGCGTACCGCGAAGGCAGCTTCCACTACCTGCTCATCGCCGCCGACCGGATCTGACCACAGGAGGAGTCAACGGTGATGGACACCGCTGCCGCGTTGCGTACCGGACCGACCGGCCTCGGTCGGTACGTCAGCGGCCCGCATGACGGCGCGGTTCGCGTCCGCTGGGGGACCCGATCGGGGGTACGCGGAAATCCCCTGGGGCGACGGGTCGGCGTCACCGCTCTACTGCCCAGTGGTCGAGCGGGTCAACGAGCCACTCGCCGAGGAGGTCGACCGCCGCCTGGTTGTCTGGGCGCAGGAGTGCGGATTCACCGGCGAGGGACTCGACCAGATCCGCGAGGCCGGCTTCGGGCGGCTCGCGATGCTCACCCACGCCGACGCCGACGATCCCGATCTGCTCCTGATCGCGGCGCAGTTGAACGCGGCCTGGTGGGCCGCCGACGACTACTACGCCGACGACAGCGAACTCGGTGCCACGCCAACGAAAACCCCGCCACGGCTCGCGCTGGTCATGGCGGCGATGGACCCGGTCGCGCCCGCTGGCGAATTCTCCAGTCAGCTCGACGAGGCCCTTCGGGGCGATCCCATTCTGGTGGCGCTGCACTCCAGCGTCGGCCACACCTGGCCCGCCACGGCACACCCGTACAAGTCCAGCGAGTGTGCTACGCGACCTTCTCGATGTTCGTCACCTGGAGCGCCTACGCGGCGTGGCGGCACACCGGTGCCTACCCACCGGCGTGGGAATACCTCGCCGCGCGCCAGCACGACAGCTTCTACACCTCGATGACCTTGGTGGACCCCGTCGGCGGATACGAGCTGCCGGCGGGCCTGTATTACGACCCTCGCGTTCGACAGGCCCTCATGCAGGCAGGCACCGCGTCCGTACTCGTGAACGACCTCCATTCGGTGGCCAAGGACGCCGCCGACGAGAAGCCGGTCTGCAACATGGTCCTGCAGGTCGCGGCCGACCGGAACTGCTCCATCCAGGAGTCAACCGAGATCACCGTCGATCTTCACAACAATCTCGTACGCGACTTCGAGGCAGGTCACCGAAAACTCCGAACCGTGCCCTCACCCGAACTGCACCGTTTCCTGAACGGAGTCAAGGCATGGATGGGCGGTGGCCTCGAATGGCACGCCACCAACCCCCGCTACGAAAGCTAACCGCCGGACTCGCTTGCCGGGGGTGGGTTTGAGAACACCCGTAGGCGTTGTTGGTCATGGGACAAATCCCATGACCAACAACGAAAGGTCGGGTCAGGGAGCGTCGTAATAGCTCGTGTAGGCCTGCACGTTGCCGGGCTGGACCAGTACGCCGGTCAAGTAGGAGTCGTTCGCGGCGGTGGCGGCCGTCAAAACCAGGCTGGCCACGTCACTGCAGGGCGTACTTGGCGAAAACTGTGAGTGGTTGTGCCAAAGTTGCAAAGAGAAAGTGCAGTTGGCCGGAGCCGAGGAAAAAACACGGCGTAGGCACGAACCTGCCCGCCCTGGAAGGACAGACACGGGGTGACAGTGCCGCCACCCTGCAGGTTTGTCGTATTTTCACAATGGGTGACAGGTGCGCTTGGAGCAGCGATGGCCGGAGCCGCGAAGCCCACGGTCAGCGCACCAGCGGCGGCCACGGTCAAGGCTAGCCGGCGGGCTATCGAAGTCGTCATTTTTTGGCCTTTCTGCAGAGGGATCTCGGACCGCCAGGTGGTCTCACCACCGGACGGTTGGTCGCTGCTCCCCGATATCCCTTCGTCATTCTTGGGGCGGATTCACGACATCGACAGACACGACACAAGTGTGGCCAAGGTTCACTTATGTCCCCATGCGGTCGCGAATGCCGGCCCCCGCATTGCCGCGCCACCCCAGCACTGTCGCTCTCGTGCGCAGGTCAACTGGTGGGCACGTACCACCGCTGCTGTACGGCGCTGTTGCAGTCCCACAGTTGGACCGGAGTTCCGTTGCCGTAATAGTTGATGTTGGCATCGAGGCACCGTCCGAATCGGTAGTTGACAAGGCCGAAATTGGCGCTGTTGTTCCAGGTCTGCTGAGCGGTGCCGTTGCAGTCCCACAGCTGAACCCGCGTCCCGTTACCGCCGTGGGTCGCGTCCGCGTCCAGGCAGCGATTGAATTTCGCGTTGACGATGGTGTTTCCGTTGACGTACCACCGCTGCTGGACGCTGCCGTTGCACGCCCACAGCTGCACGGTCGTACCGTTGCCACCTTGAGTGGCATTCGCGTCGAGGCAGCCATAATAGCCACTGTTTATCTGTTTCGCGGCCGCCGCGGTCGCCGGCGACGCGAACCCCGCGGACATCGCCGCGAAGACGGCAACTGACAGCAGGATGGCAGCAGTTCTAGTGACTCGTACTCCGCGCATGAGACCTCTCCAAAAGTGGGAAATGCGAAGCCAACTCGCGTCTTGACGACACGCTTTTTTTTTGTTTAGCAGACTTCGATTGTTCGGAATCGGGCGACAGCACGCCGAACAACAATTTCCCACCATACGAAGGCCCAGTTTCACTGGTTCTATCACATAATGTCACCCTCTGCGGTGCTCAAGCGCGTATTAATGCGCCTCTTGCCGAGGCTGCATAGGCAGCCGGAATACCAGCACGAAGGCGGCTGCGCGGTACGAGGCAGGCCCACGCGGTGATCTGCAGTGCGTGTGTCGGGACGTGGCGGTCGAAAGCGGAAAAGAAGATGGTGCCAAGGACGGCGACTCCGAGCGAGGACGACAACTGTTGGACGGCTTCCATGACACCGGAGGCCGAACCGACTTCGGCCATGGTCACGCTGGTCAGGATGAACCGGAAGAGCTGCCCGACGCAGGCGCCAACGCCCACGCCGATGAACAGGAGCGCGGGGACAAGGTCCCAGCCCGAGGACGTACGGGCACCGGTCAGCGTCAGGGCGAGTACGGTCGAGCCGCCGCCGATGAACAGGATGCCGGCGTGCAGCAGGTGACGGCCGAACCGCTTGACGAGGGCGAGCGAGGCGACCATGCCCAGCACCATGCCGATGACCATCGGCGTGAGCGCCAGACCCGCGTGCACCGGTGACCAGCCTTCGCCGAGTTGCCCGTACAACGAAATGCAGAGCAGAAGCCCGCTGAACGCCCCGAACGAACAGGGCCAGCGTCACGGCGATGCCGCCGAGGAAAGTGCGGTTGGTGAGCAGGCTTGGTTCGATCAGCGGGCTGTGCTTGCGGCGCCGTTCCCAGAGCAGGAAGACCAGCAGCAGGACCACCCCGGCGGCGAGCAGACCGAAGCACCAGGCGGGCCAACCGGCGGCTTGGCCCTGGATCAGCGGATAGATGATCGCGACCAACCCCAGCCCCACCAGGCCAACGCCGCCGAAGTCGAGCTTGACGCCCGGATGGCTGGCGCCCCGCGGCAACGAGCGGATGGCCAACGGCAGCATTAGTACGCCAATCGGCACATTGATGAGGAACACCAGTCGCCACCCGGTGCCCCATAGGTTGGCGTCCACGAGCGCGCCGGCGAGCAGCGGAGCGATCAGCATGGCCACTCCGGTGACGGGACCGAACGGCCCGGTCGCCTTGTCGAACTCGTCGTCGTCGAAGACCTCCTTCAGCAGGCCGAAGCCCTGCGGGATCATGAGAGCGCGCGCCGAAGGCTCCTTGCAGCGCCCGAAAAACGATGAGCGCGCCGATGCTCGGCGCGAAGGCGCACGCGGCTGAGAAGAGGGTGAAACCGGCCGAGCCGACCAGGAACAGCCGACGCCGGCCGAGGATGTCGCCGAGCCGCGCGCCGGCGATCAACAGGACGGCGAAGGCGAGCGTGTAGCCGGCGCTCAGCCACTGGATCGTGGCCGCGCCGCCGCCGAGATCACGGTGGATGGCTGGCGCCGCGACGTTGACGATCGTGGCGTCGAGTACGTCGATGGTGCTCGCGGCCAGCACAACGACCGCCACGACCCAGCGCAGCCGGTAGCGCTGCCGGGCGGTGGAACTGCTGATGGGGACGGTCTCCATGAGGTCCTCCTGAGCTTGGACCAGGTACAGTGTTTGTTACGAACACCGTACGCCCCGAACGGCGTTCGTAACAAACACTGTTCGTTAAGACACTTTCTCTCGCCGGGAGGTCGCCACCGATGAGCCCCCACCAGCCGCCAGCGTTCGACGCGGGACCGCCCCGCGAAGGCACCGCTCAGCGAGGACGCGGTCATTGACGCGGCGCTGGCCATCCTGAAATCCGACGGGCTGGCGGCGGTCTCGATGCGGCGGGTCGCGACCGCTCTCGACACTGGAGCCGGCTCGCTTTACGTCTACGTCTCCGGCCGCGATGCCCTGCTGCAGGCGATGCAGGATCGCGTCATCGCCACCATCGAGCTTGAAACGCCGAACTCGTCACGTTGGCGTACGCAGCTGCATTCACTGCTTGGCCGCATGCGCCACGCGCTGCTCGCGCATCCCGGAATCGCCGCGGCGGCGATGGGCAGCCCCCCTCGTACCGAAGCTTCGCTTCGCCTCCTGGAGAACCTGCTGGGAATCCTGCTCGCGGGCGACATCGAGCCGCAACGCGCGGTCTGGGCCACCGATGTCCTCGCCGCCCTGGTCAGCCATGCCGCGGTGGAAGACGACCTCCGGCGCGGCGCTGGTCAGGAATGGGTCGGCGAGCTCCGCCAGACGTTCGCCGACCTGCCGTCCGACCGGTTCCCGCTCATCTCCACGCATGCCGCACAGCTCACCGCGGGCAACAGCGACGAGCGGTTTCGGTTCGCGGTCGACGTTGTCGTCGACGGCTTGCTCGCCGGCGCGAACCCCGCCTGAATAGACCCTGTCGCGGCACCATTCTCACCACATTGCTTAGGGTTGAACGCGAACGCGCACGCACAGGGTGCGGCGCGAAAAACTGTCGTACCCCCCCAAAAAAATCCCCCCCACCCAGTGACGGGTGGGGGGCGGGTTCGAGGACCGATGTTCAACTAAAAATTAAGGTCCACCTCTCGACCCACCCCCCGCCCGTTCAAAGGGAGGGGGAAAGAAAAACAGACACCTACGACAATTTCGCGCCGCACCCACCTTTGGTACGCGACATTTTCGGGCTCCGGGATGTCTCAACACGGCCTGACAGGGAGGGCAACCCTACCCGCCCCGGAGGTGCATCCCAGAGTGTTGCCGTGGACGAGAGCATGACCGCCGTTTCCGGGTCAGGTCGGATCGTTGAGATCGCGCAAAAATCGGGATGACTTCCCCGCTTGGTCGGGATAGCCACGGTGCCGGTAGAACTCGTGTGCGGCTTGGCGACGGTCCGCGCTGGTGACCTCCATGCGTACGCATCCATGACTTGTCGCGAACGTTTCCGCCACTGCGACAAGCGCAGTGCCCACACCCTGGCCGCGGGCTTGATCGGAGACGACCAGAGCCACGATCCGCCCCCAGGAACCGGCGCGCTCGAAGAACGGGCAGATGTGGACGGCGACCAGACCGAGAAGATCACCGTCCGCCTCGGCCACGTACACCGCGCTCGCGGGATCGTCATCCCAGGCCTGGATGCGAGTCGCTGTCGTCGTGGTGTCGTCCTGGGGATGGTCCAGCTGGCGAAGCAGTTCGTTGACGGCCGCGGCGTCGTCGGGGGTGCGCCAGCCGTATCCGGATGCCTTTCCCTGTCAACGCTTCGCCAGCTCCCTCGGTCGACTCAAGTCGGTGACAGGAAAATCGAAATAGGTGTCTGGATAGGGTTCGTTTTTCAGAGTGTAGTGCCACCACTCGCACTCGTACGAGCTGAACCCACTGACTTCCATGACAGCGCGAAGGTGGTGGCGGTTCTGCGCTTCGACCTGCGTGATTCCTTTCGCTCCATGGTGCGAAACGGAGTCCATCAGATCATGGTCACCGCCCATCAAAGCGAGCCCACCGGTAGCCAGGTGGTAGAAAGTCAGGTCGACGGTGCTGCCTCGGCTGTGGCCCGACTTGGCGGCCACATATCCCTCTTCGAACATCTCGGCTCTGTCAATATTCGGATAGTGCCTGAGTTTCGTCCGGCCATCCTCGGGCTGTTGCGACCAGCGAACAAAACAGTCGACGGCGCGTTGCGGCCGGTAGCCATCCCAGAGAAGCAAGCCAAACCCCAGGGATGCGGCCGCTTCTCGGGCTCTTTCCAGAGCTGCGCGCACAGCGCCCTCGTACCAACGATTCGGTTCACCACATATCCGTCTACCGGCTTGCCGGTAAAATTGTCCCAGGTGGCGTATTTGGTGTCCCAACGTATTCCGGGTACGTATTCATCCACGAAGACGAAATCGTCTTTCATTGGGCTTTTCCGGTCAAGGTCAACGACACCAGCATGTCGATCACCTCGGCAAGGGAGTATCCAGCGGCCGCCATCATCCGCGGATAGCGGCTGTAGGAGGTCAGGCCGGGGAGGGTGTTGACCTCGTTGAGCACCACCTTTCCGTCCTCCTTCAGGAACACGTCCACTCGCGCCAGCCCACCGCATCCCAAGGCGCGATAGATGGCCTTCGCCGTCTCGTGTACGAGCGAGCGCGACTCCGCCGAGATGTCCGCCGGACAGATGAAAGACGAGTTTTCCGAACCGGTTTCCGGGTGGCTTTCCTGGTGAATCTTGAAGAACCCATGAGACAGGGCGACCCGGTCCGACTCGCCCACGATCAGATCAGGTCCTGGTCGTTCCCCAGGATGGAGCAGCCGATCTCGCTGCCGACGACGGCTTCTTCGATCAGCACCTTCGAGTCGTACTCCCTCGCGGCCTCCACCGCGCTCAGCAGTTCTTCTTCGCCGGACACCTTGGTGACGCCGAAGGATGAACCCGAACGGGCCGGCTTCACGAAGACCGGATAGGTGAGCTGGTCGGGATCGATGTCCTGGTCCGCCGTGACAATCCAGAACTTCGGAGTGGCGATGCCCGCGCCTGCGACGACTGTATAGGCAAGGGCTTTGTCCATGCACAGAGCCGAACTCTGGACATCGCAGCCCACATAGGGGAGGCCGGAGAGCTCGAACAAGCCCTGGATCGCACCGTCCTCGCCAAGCTTGCCGTGCAGCACCGGAAACACGACGTCCAGACTGATGGTTTCGCATTTCGCCTGGTCAATGACCAGCAATCCGCGGGGTGCTGCGATCTGGTGACAGCACGGCACGGCGGCCGTTATTTTCCCAGCCCTCGTCAGGACCGTCACACAGCTTCCAGACGCCGCTTTCGGTGATGCCAATCCAGAAAGGGTCATACTTGTCGGTATCGAGGCTCCTCGCGACCTCTCGCGCGGACTTGAGGGAGATGGGGTGCTCTTCACAGGCGCCCCCGAAAAAATGATGCCGATCTTCGTCTTGTTCATGCGGTATTTTCGCTTTCAAATCTCAGACAGTTGATAATGGAGTTTTCGACGGTGTCGCCCAGAGCGTGGTCCGTGTAGTACGCGGTGTGCGGACTGATGATCACATTCGGCAGTTCCTGAAGCCGCAGCAACAACTTGCTTTCGATGGGCCTGTCTCTACGGTCCGCGTAGAATATTCCTTCCTCTCCTTCGAGAACATCCAACGCGGCACCACCCAGTCGACCGCATTCCAATGCCGAGACGAGAGCCTCGGTGTCCAGCAGCGGACCGCGCCCGGTGTTGACGAGGTACGCGCCACGGCTCATCTGTTCGATACGCTTGACAGTCCAAGAGGTGGTACGTGTCCGCGTTAAGCGGCGTATGTAGCGTGATGATGTCGCTGTGACCGAGCAATTCGTCGAGGGGGACGTAGTCGACGGAAGTCGCGGGAAACGTGTCATAGGCCAATATCCGACAGCCAAAGCCCCGCAGCCGGTCAATCACCGCGGCACCAATGCGTCCTGTTCCCACCACTCCGACGGTCAGGTCGCGCAGCTCTTTCCCGCGTACGTCATCCAGTCGGTAGTCATGAACGTCCGCACGCCGGACCATGGACTTTGCGTTTCGTACACACATCAGCATGAGCATCAGCGTGTAGTCGGCCACACTGTCGGGCGAATAGGTGACGTTTTCGACGGAAATGCCAACGCTCCGGGCGTACTTCACATCGATATGGTTGTATCCGATACTTCTGGTGGACATATACCGGACGCCGGCTCGGCTGAGCGCGAGCAGCGTGGCGTTCGTGATGTGAGTTTTGTGGCCCACGCTGACGCATCGTTTTCCGGACGCCAGGTGAATGTTCCCCTCAGAGGCCGGTGTTTCGGTCATGGTGGGCATAACGCCGAAGCGAGGCGCCAGCTCTCGGAACAAGATGGCTTCGTCCCGCTCGCATCCATAGATCGTGACGGGGACGGCATGGGGGCGACGGTCTGACAGCGGGATCACTTCTGGTTCCCCGATCGGCGGCGCAAAGCGGTTTGAATCAAGGTGTCCAGCAGTTCCGGGTAGTCCAGGCCGGCCGCCTGCCACATTCGCGGGTACGGCGACGCGGAGGTAAAGCGCGGAAAGGTGTTTACCTCGTTGACGACGACTTCGCCGTCCGCGTCGACGAAGCAGGTGACGCGAAGCAGCCCCGTGCAGTCCAACGCGGCGAATGCCTGCCGGGCCACCCGGTCCAGCCGTACGAGAGTCTGCTGATCCACGCTGGCCGGAACTTCGAGAGCGGTGGAATCCAGCGGCGGGCTCACGTGCACGGCCCCGTCGGGCGTCTCGAGTACGCCGATGCCGATCTTTCGTCCTCGGACCGCCGTTTCGACCAGGACCTTCGGGTCGATCCGCCGGGCCGCCGCGATGGCCGCGGCCAGGTCATCCCAACTGTCCACTGTGGACACATGAAGACTGGACCCGGCGCGCGCGGGTTTAACGAACACCGGCAAACCAAGGCGTTCTTTTTCCGCGGTGGTCAGGTCACTGCGGCCCGCTCGCAACACGACTCCGTCCGGCACGGTCAGCCCGGCGGCGGCGAGGAGCTTCCTGGCGTACTCCCGGTCCATTCCGGCCGCGCTGGCCAAGGTGCCGTTTCCGACGTACGGGAGGCGGGCCAGCTCCAGCAACGACTGAATGGTGCCGTCCTGGCCATGGCAGCCGTGCAGGGCCGGGAGCACGATGTCGACGTCCCGCAACCGCTCCAAGGTGCCCCAGATGCTGCGCAGTCGATCCGCCTCGGGGAGCCGCCCGCGGCTGGGGAAGTCCGGGCCGCTGATCCGCCAGCGGCCAGCAACGCTGATCTTGACCGCGACGACGTCGTATCGACGGCTGTCGAGGTGGGTGACGATGCTGGCGGCGGACTCGCATGACACGTCGTGGTCACCGCTTGGTCCGCCGTACACAACGGCGATCCGCGTTCTGGTTTCATTCACTGGCGAACCGCGATCGACTGCGCGCTGGGGGCGTCGAGGTCAGCGGTGACATGTCGATCACGCTAGGGCGGCTTTGTACCAGGACTGTGACAGTTCGTCGACAGGTCAGCACGTCTGCGATAACCCTGGCTTAATGTAGTTATGGTCGCGTCGAACCGGTGCTGGCCACTGTCTGGTAAGGAGTCGTCACCGTTTCTCGTCTGCTGCTCGTCGAGGACGACGCCGTGCTGGCCGAGACACTGTCCCGCGCACTGCGTGGATTCGGCCACGAGGTGGTGGTGACTCCCAGCGGTGAGCAGGCCCTGGAGTCACTGTTCGAGCGGCGGGAACCAGCCGAGGTGGTCTTGCTCGACGTGATGCTGCCCGGGATAGACGGATTCGAGGGTCTGCCGCCGCATCAGGGCGGCCGACGCGCTCCCGGTCATCCTGCTCACCGCTCGAGGTGACGCGATGGACGTGGACGTCGTGGTGGGGCTGGAGTGCGGGGCCGACGACTATGTCGTCAAGCCGGTCGAACCGCGGGTGCTCGACGCGCGGGTGAAGACGATCCTGCGGCGTACGACACCGGCACAGCGGACCACCCGCAGGATCGGCGACCTGGAGATCGACAGTACGGCGTTGGTGGTGACCAAGGGCGGGACCGAGCTGGTCCTCACCGCGACCGAACTTCGCCTGCTGGTGGAGTTCGCCGACCACACCGGGCAGGTGCTGAGCCGGCAGACGCTGCTGCAACGGGTGTGGGACTACGGATACACCGGCGACACCCGGCTGGTCGATGCCGCGGTGTCCCGCCTGCGCGCGAAAATCGAGCCGGATCCCGGCAACCCCACCGTGCTGCGTACCGTACGCGGGCTCGGCTATCGCCTGGTCACACCATGACGTGGCGACTGGGGCTGCGGGCCAGCATCGCGCTCACAGTCGTGCTGGTCACCACCCTCGCGGCGGCCGTGATGGCACTGGTGACCTACCAGTTGCAGACCGGGCCCACCAGGGACCGGTACATCGGGGCCGCCACGGTGAACTTCCTTTACGACGCCCGGCAGCTGAGCGAGCAAGTCAACGCGGCCACTGTTGCCACCAAGATCGACGTCAACAAGTTCCGCGACTACAAGCTCACCCGGCCGGGAATCATCTGGGCGGTGCTCACCGCCAAGGTCGACAGCAGCCCCGGCGGCTCCATAAGCCGCGATGCCGCCCCCGGCGACGAGAAGTTCGTCGTCACAGCAGGTAACAGCAGCTTGCTGGTCAGCCAGCTCTCCTTGCCCGAGGCGGACATGGTGCAATCCGCGGTGAGCCTCGCGCGGCGAAGTCCGCAGCCGGTGACCCGTATCGTCAACACCAAGCTCGGCCCGAAGCTGATCATCGTCGGCCAACTCGGCCCGGGTCTGCTGTTCGCCGAGGCGTTCGACACCCATCAACTGGACAGCGAGCTGTCCACCCTGCGGCTGCAGCTCGATGGCATCGCGGCCGGGGCGGCCCTGCTCGGCGTCCTCATCGGAGTGGTGGCCGCGGGGCGCATCCAGCGACGCGTACGCACCGCGGCCGTGGCGGCCAGAAAGCTCGGCGACGGCGCGCTGGACACCCGCCTGCCGGTGCGCGGACGGGACGAACTCGCCGACCTCGCCAGCTCGTTCAACGCGATGGCCCAACGACTGAGCGAATCCATCCAACAGCTGCAGGTGAACGACCAGCGCCAGCGGCGTTTCATCGCCGATGTGGCGCACGACCTGCGCACCCCGCTGGCTTCGATGATCGCGGCGGCGGCCAGCCTGAACGCCAAGGACACTGACGACCGGGTACGTTCGGCGGAGCTGGTCAGCAGTCAGGTCCAGCGGCTGAGCTCGCTCGTCGAGGACCTGCTGGAGATGTCCCGGTTCGACGCCGGGTGGCCGAGCTGCGGCCGGAGTCCGTCGACCTGGAACCCCCTCGCGGCCGACGCCGTCGCGCTGAGCGCGCCGGAAGCCGGGATCCAGGTGGCCGTCACCGGGGACGCCACTATCGTCGGCGATCCGCGCCGGTTGCACACGATCGTACGGAACCTGGTGACCAACGCCGACCGCCACGGCGCGCGACCGATCACCGTCACCATCGACGGCAGCGCGGTCGACCTGGTACGCGTCGCGGTCGCCGATTCCGGACCGGGGCTGCCCGCCGACCTCGCCCCGTTCGTGTTCGACCGGTTCGCCCGCGGCGACCGCGCCCGCCAGAAGACCGAGGGAAGCGGCCTGGGGTTGGCGATCGCGTACGAGAACGCCGCCCTGCACGGCGGCCGGCTGGAGGTCGCGAACTCCGCGGGCGCGGTCTTCACCCTCACCGTGCCGCGCGGCACCGCGGCGGACTCCGGTCCCGTACCAGAAAACCCACCGACGAGTTGACCTCGACAAAGGCGCGGTTTCGGCGGTGAAACCAAGATAGCGAGGAGTTTCACTCCCCGCCATTATTAACATATATCGCATGGGGGGGCTTGCCACAAGACCCCCATCGTGCTGCAGAATCTGCGAGCCCGATGCCACCACCTGCGGAAACAGATCCGCGGGATTGGCGAAACGCAGTCTGTAGTGAATGGATGGCTCATTGTTTGACGTAATCGTGGCCGGTGGTGGACCGACCGGCATGATGCTCGCCAGCGAATTGCGGCTGCACGACGTACCCGTGCTGGTGCTGGAGAAGGAGACCGAGCCGACCAAGGTTATTCGTGCGTTGGGCATGCACGTACGCAGCGCCGAGATCATGGATCAGCGCGGCCTACTGGAGCGGTTCATCGAGAACGGCGGCAAAAAACATCAGATCGGCGGCTATTTCGCCGGAATCAACAAGCCGTGGCCCGAGCGGATGGACACCG
Source organism: Fodinicola feengrottensis (assembly GCF_010993775.1). Classification (GTDB taxonomy): domain Bacteria; phylum Actinomycetota; class Actinomycetes; order Mycobacteriales; family HKI-0501; genus Fodinicola; species Fodinicola feengrottensis. Next base: position 46,477 of record NZ_WOTO01000010.1, read on the forward strand.
CGCATTCGTACGTCTTCGGGCTCGCGCAGAGCGTCATCGATCGCCTGCTGTCCGAGCACGCCGTCGAGCTCGGCGCCGAGGTTCGGCGCGGCACTGAACTGGTCGGGTTCAGCCAGGACAAGCAGGGAGTAACCGTCGAACTGACCGACGGCACGCAGCTGCGTACGCGCTATCTCGTGGGCTGCGATGGCGGTCGCAGTACGGTGCGAAAACTGCTCGGCGTCGACTTCCCCGGCGAGCCGGCGAGCATGGAGTGGCTGCTGGGTGAGATGCAGCTGACCGCGCCGCAGGACGAGGTGGCCACGATGGTGGCCGAAGTCCGCAAAACCCAGCACTGGTACGGCGTCTGGCCGATCGGGGATGGGTCGTACCGCGTCATCGTGCCAGCCGAGACGGTGGCCGAGGACCGGACTGTGCCGCCATCTCTCGACGAAATCAAACGGCAGCTGAATGTGTTTGGTGGCAGCGATTTCGGGGTGCACTCGCCGCGCTGGCTGTCGCGCTTTGGCGACCACCCGGCTGGCTGACCGCTATCGGGTCGATCGGGTGCTGCTGGCCGGCGACGCGGCCCACGTCCACCCGCCGATCGGTGGTCAGGGCCTCAACCTCGGTGTCCAGGACGCGTTCAACCTGGGGTGGAAACTGGCCGCGCAGATCAGGGGCTGGGCTCCGGAGGGGCTGCTGGACAGCTACTACGACGAACGGCACCCGGTCGCGGCGGCGTACTGGACAACGTACGAGCGCAGGCCGAGCTGATGTCCTTCAAGCCTGGTCCGCAGGCCCTGCGCCGGCTGATGACAGAGCTGATGGACTTCGACGAGGTGAACCGGCTGCTGATCGAGCGGGTCACCGCGATCAGTGTTCGCTATGACTTCGGCGATGGCCATCCGCTGCTGGGCCGGCGGCTGAAGGACATCGCTTTGAAGCGGGGCCGGCTGTACGAGCTGATGCACGCCGGCCGCGGACTGCTGATCGACCAGACCGGCCGACTGTCGGTGACGGGCTGGACGGATCGAGTCGCCCACGTCGTCGACGTGAGCGAGGAACTGGACGCCCCGGCCGTACTGCTGCGCCCGGACGGCCACGTGGCCTGGGCCGGCGAGGATCAGGCCGATCTCGTCAGCCACTTGTCCCAGTGGTTCGGCATGGCCAGCTAGGTCCTGTCTGGTTATTCCGGTGGGATGAGAGTCGAGATCCAGGAGTCGGCTGGCGGCACCGCGGGAAAGCCTTCATAGCAGCGCTATGGGGGCTTTTCCGCGGTGCCGCCAGGCGGCTCCTGGGCTCGGCTATCGCCCGCCGCAATAACCAGACAGGACCTCGTCCAAAAGCTTCCCGATCGAACCACTATCTGGCAAGATTTGGTGGGAGGTAACAAAAAAATGACATTTGTCAGACGAACGGTCGTCGCCTTGACGGCCGGCATCGGTCTCGCGGTCGCCATGCTGCCAGGCGCAGCCACCGCCGCTCCGGCGTTCCTGTGCAACGACGGCAGCAACACGTGCGTCAACCACGGCTTCGTGTTCCAGACACCGGGGCAGGGCGTGGCCTCACCAAGTGGACGTACGGTCCTGCAGCTGAGCAAGTTCCCGATGGGCTACAACGGGCTGCAGCTTTTTCACTGGAGCGACCCGGAATGGACGTCGAACAACAACGACGGCCAGTACGCGGTGTGGCAGCACGACGGCAACCTGGTCGTCTACGCGGCCGGCGGCGCGGCGATGTGGGCGACGAACACCAAAGGCGCGTGCTCGGCGGTGTATGACGGATGCCAACTCGCGATCCAAAATGACGGCAACGTGGTGATCTACAACCAGAACAGCCGCCCGGTCTGGGCCAGCAACACCGCTTTCTAACGCGCGGGCGGCCCGTACCAACCTGGTACGGGCCGCCTGGAGCTAAAAGCGGTTAAATGTCCTCGACTATTTCCGCGAATGCGATCGCTACGCCACCGGTGGAGTGCTCGACGGTGGCGCCGACCAAGCTGCCCGCCTCAGCGGCGGCGGCGCTGGCCGCCGCGTAGTCGGCGAAGTAAAGGTCCAACAGCCGGTACGCCGGGGTTGGGCCGCCGTCTTCCTTTGGCCAGACTTTCGACACCTGGAGCCGAACCAGACCGGGAAGCTTGCGCGCCAGCGCGAGCTGGTCGGGGTAAGCGGCCTCGAAGGCGGCCGGGTCCTTCGGGTTCGAATAGACGAAGCTGATCTTGGTCGGGTGATCCGACATGAATGCTGTTTCCTTCTCGTCGAGTGACATCTTGACCGGTGACGCCGGTCCCGCTGCGGTCAAGTCAACCGGCGGGGAATCGCCGGCACCACGCAGAACAGCACGCAGAAGTGCGTACGCAGAGCGCTCCCGATCGGTCAGGACTGCGTGGCGTACGCCTGTGCCGCACGTGCCGTCAGTGCCTCACGTTCGGCTGGGGACTCCGCTGCCTCCAGCCGCAGGCGAGCGAACAGCCGGACCAGATCGTGGAACCGGTAGCGCCCCGCCACGCTGTCCATCAGCAGGCCAAGGTCGACGAGTTCGTCCAGCGCATCCCAGGCGACCTCCATCGGCACCTCGCCAACGACCGCGGCGAGGGCCGCGTCAAAGTCGCTTTCCGGTACCACGGCCAGCCGCCGAAACACCCGCTGGGCGGTGTCCGAGAGCTGCTCGTACGACATCCCGAACGCGGTGGCGATCTTCAGGTCACCGGCCTTGAACTGATCCAGCCGGTGTTCCTCGTCGGCGAGCCGAGCCACCAGTGCGGCGGCATCCCAGCCGGGCCGGCTGACCAGCCGGTTCCCGATGATCCGCAGCGCCAGCGGCATGCCCTCGGACAACTCGGCCAGCTGGTGGAGTGCCGATTCCTGGTCGCGGGCGGCACGCACGCCCAGAATCCCGGCCAGCAGCTCGGTGGCCTCGGACGGTGAGTGAGGTCCGAGGGCGAGCCGGCGTACGCCCTCCAGACCAGCCAGCAGCCGCCGGGCCGTGATCAGCGCCCGGCTCGCGCCATCTCCCGGCAGCAGGGGGCGCACCTGCTCCTCCTCCTCCGACCCGGCGTTGTCCAGCACGACCAGCGCATGCCGGTCCCGCAGCAGCGACCGATACACCGAAGCGCGCTCCCCGGCATCGTCCGGGATCTCCTCGTCCGCGACACCGAGCGTACGAAGGAGCAGCCACAACGTGTCCGCGGCGGTCGCTGGCCGCGGGGACATCCCCAGCAGGTCAACGAAAAACACTCCGCCGGGGAAGCTTGGACGCAGGGCGTGGGCCGCCCGGACGGCAAGGGTGGTCTTGCCCATGCCCCCGGAGCCGGTGATCAACGAGACCACACTCTCGGCGCACTCCAGCTCACTCGTCCAGGCCAGTTCCGCGGCACGGCCGGTGAAGTCGTCGACCGGTCGGGGCAGTTCACAGAGGCTGGCTGGACGGGCCCAGTGATCCCGTAGCCGGCCGTCCCGCGCCAGCTCGACAAGCTGCTTGCCGGCATCCCCTTCCAGGGCAAGCGCCTCCACCAAGGCCGTGACAGTCCGATGGTGCGGCCCCTTGCTTCGGCCACGCTCCAGATCCGACAGGGTCCTCGCACTGACCCCCGACCTCTCGGCCAACTGTTTCCAGCGTCAGCCGCGCCGCGCGCCGATGGCCGCGCAGCACTTCTCCAAAACCCGGACCGTCAATGATCGGAAACTATAGATAACGCGCGAGGTAGGCAAACAAACCGGGTGCCATCATGATCGCCCCCACCCGTACTATCCGCGCATGCGCCAGCCGACCTACCCCATCGACACCGACCGCCTCTTCCTCCGCCTTTACCAGCACAGTGATCTCGATCAGCTGCACGACATCCACCGCCGATCCGACGTGGTGCGCTATCTCTACTGGACCGAGAAGTCCCATGAACAGACCAAAGAGATGCTCGACCGGCGCATGCAGAAGACCGTTTTCGACCCCGACTCCGACGGCCTCATCCTCGCTGTCGAACGCAAGGACACCGGAGAACTGATCGGCGACATCAGCTTGTTCGACTACGACAAAGTCACACCAGGCCGAGTTCGGGTTCATTTTCCATCCCGACCACCAAGGCCGTGGATTTGCCAGCGAGGCCGCCCGGGTCGGGCTTGACCTCGCCTTCGACGCTTTCGGACTGCGTCGGGTGATTGGCCGTTGCGACGCCCGGAACACCGCGTCAGCGAAGCTGATGGAACGGCTTGGTTTGCGGCGCGAGGCGCATTTCCGGGAAGACGAGTTCTTCAAAGGCGAGTGGAGTTCCACGTACGTCTACGCCATTCTCGCCAGCGAATGGAACTAAGTCCTGCTGCCCGCAGGAGCGCCTCCCACCTGGTGAACGGTCGGTTGACGCTCAAGTCCGCGACGGCCGGAAGTTGCCGATCTAGCCGGTGATCGGCTCGGCTAGCGCCGCTCGCGAGGAAGGCGCTGGGAAAGGGTCGGCGAAATACTGCGTTTCATGCGTCACGAAACCGTCGGCGAACTCCATGATGCTGACCGTGTTGGTCGGTACGCCGTCATAGGTGATCACACATTCGCTCACCCAAAGGTCACCACCGCCGACTATGCGGGTGATGGTGAAATGGCGCTCGGCCGGGTGTCCGCCACGCTGCGCCTGGATTCTTGCGCGGCCTCGAAACCGCTCCCCCGACTGGGGATAGTCCAAAATCGCGTCGGCGGCATAGACCGCGTGCTCGGTGTCAACGTCCCCGCGCTCGGAGGCCGTCCAGTGCTCCGCTATCCGCGCTCGCGTCTGGGAATCCTGCGTCATTTGTCTGCCTCATCTGGTCGGAGCCAAGAATCCTACCCACGACCTTTACCGTACAAAATCAAGAAAAGGACCCGCGACACGGCGGCGAGTAGCGCATGCCGGGGAAATACTGGTTCCATTGGGCCTTGGTGATCTGCGGCGACACCAGTGCGCACACCTGGTTCGCCACCTGGTCGGGATCGGTCTGCCAGAGCACCGCGGTCTCGTCGTCGCCGGCGCTGATCAGCCGGTGCGAATCCGGCCCGAAAGCCACCGTTCGTACGGATCCGGTGGCCGCGCTGAGAGTGGCCAGCGGGCTCGGCTGCCGGAGGTTGGCGATGTCCCAGAGCACGACGGTGTGGTCGGCACTGGCCGCCGCGGCGACGGTCTGGTCGTCGGGACTGACGGCGACCGCGTCCACCGCGTCGGTCGGTCCGACGAGGGTGGCGAGGGCGGCGGGCCGCGACCCGTTGCTGACATCCCACAGCCGTACGGTCCGGTCATTGCCCCCGCTGACCAGAAGCCGGCCGTCTCGGCCGAACATGACCGACTGGACCGCTCCGCCATGCCCGCCCAGCGTGGCCGACAGCGACCAGTGGTGTGGATCGGCCACCTTCCACAGTCGGATCGTGTTGGCGTCCACCACCGCGAGCGTCCGACCGTCTGGGCTGTACGCAAGGGAAAGCGCGCCATCGGAGTGCGAGTTCGGCAGCACCGCGACGACGGCCGGGTGGGTCGGGTCGGCGAGGTCCCAGATCCGGGCGGTGCCGTCCACACTGCCGGCGCGAGGGTGCGCCCGTCCGGACTGAAAGCGACCGCGAAAACGGCCGCGGTGTGACCGGTGACGGCGCCGAGCCGGACCGGGTCGCGCGGCTGGGCGATGTTCCAGAGCTGCACGGTGGCGTCATTTCTGGCGACCGCCAGCGTCCGCCCGTTCGGGCTGAACGCGAGGCCGAAAATCGCATTGCCACCAAAGACCGCGGTCGCCGGGCCGGTGAGGACGGCCATCGCGCCGGGGTGGTCCGGGTCGGTGACATTCCACAACCGAGTGGTTCCGTCCGCACCCGCGGTCGCCGCCATGCCGCCGTTCGGGCTGTACGCGGCGGCGTTCACGGTGTCGGTGTGGCCGGCCAGCATCGGCCCGGGAAGGTCGTGCAGCCAGACCGTGTGGTCCGAGCTCGCGGTGGCCAGCGTCCGACCGTCCGGGCTGAAGGCCACCGCGTTGATCTCGTCGGTTTGCCCTCCGAGCACCGGCAGCGCCACCGGTTGCCGGGGATCGGTGAGATCCCACCGCCGTACGGTGTGGTCGACCGCGCCGGTGGCGATGGTCCGGCCGTCCGGACTGAAAGCGACCGAGAGGACCTGGTTGTCCTGGCTGACGGTGGCCAGCGGACTCGGCTGGCTCGGCACCGCGACATCCCACAGCCGTACGGTGTGGTCCCGGCTCGCGCCGGCCAGCTCCCGGCCGTCCGGGCTGAACGCCACCGAGTTGACGCTGTCCGCGGCGCCGGTCAGGCTGGCATCGCTGGTGGGATGGGAAAGATCGGCGACATCCCACAGCCGTACGAGGTGATCCGCGGTCGCGGTAGCCAGCGTCCCCCCGTCGTGGCCGAACGCCACCGACAACACCGCGGCGGTGCCGGGGATAGTCCCCGCCAGCCGCGGATGGCCCACCAACCACAGCTGCGTCGCCCCGTTTTCCTGCGCAGCGGCCAAAGTCCGGCCGTCCGGCGCGAATGCCACCGACGTCACCGCGGCTGCGCACCGCAGCACGCCCTCGGTGACCGGGTGGCGCGGGTTGGCGACGCCCCACAGTCGTACGGTGCCATCGCTGCCGGCGGAGGCCAGCATCGTCCCGTCCGGGCTGAAAGCAACCGCGTTAACGACGTTCGAGTGACCCGTCAGCAGGGCCAGTGAGCTGGGATGATGCGGGTCGGTGACGCTCCACAGCCGGACCGACTCGTCCACCCCCCGCGGTCGCCAGCACCTTCCCGTTGGGGCTGTAGGCGGCCGCCTCCACGCTGTCAGTGTGGCCGGTCAGCGCCGTCGCGTACGGCTGCGCGAGCGTACTCACCAAGCTGCTACGAGCCGCCGTGGTCGGGCTCAGCCGGTACGCGGCGAGGCTCAGCTGGGCGGCCAGCGCCGGGTTGGTGGCACGCAGCGCAGTGGCCTGCTGGGCGACGCTGTCCGCCTGTGCCCGGTCCCGTTGCTGGTTCGCCGTCCCTTCGGCGTAGGTCGCGAAGCCGGTCGCGGTGGTGAGCAGCACGAGCGCGACGGTCAGCAGGGCGACGAGCTGCCGCAACCGCCTGGTTCGCCGCCGGGTCGCGGTGTTCTCCGCCGTCTCGGCAGCCTCGCTGGCCGTCAGGAACCGCTGTTCCGGGCCGGTCAGGTGAGCATCGTGGCTCGCCATCCAGTCCCGTACGGCGGCCAGCCGGGCACCCCGATAAAGCGCGCCAGGATCCTGGTCGAGTGACTCCCACCCGGCGGCCGCGACAGTGAGGGACCGGTGGATCCGGAGCCCGTCGCGGTCCTCCGCTAGCCATTCGCGCAGCCGCGGCCAGCTCCGGATCAGCGCCTCGTGGGTGACCTCGATCCACTGCGCGTCGACGGTGATCAGCCGCGCGGCAACCAGCCGCTCCAGCAGGACCTCGACCTGCGGCCGGTCGGTGCAGAGCTCGGCACGATCGATCCGCCGCCGAGTGTCCTCGGTGCCCTCCCCCAGCGCGGTGAGCCGCAGGAAGAGGTCTTTCGCGAGCTTGCGCTGGGCCGCGTCGAGGTCCCGATAGACGGCGTCCGCAGTCTGCGCGACCGCATGCACGATCCCACCGGCGGCCTCATAACCGGCCAGCGTCAAGGTGTTTCCGCGGCGGCGCCGCCAGGTTTCCAGCAATGCATGGGAAACCAGTGGCAACACGGCTGGTTGACCCACGCTGTCAGCGACCACCCGGGCGAGCAACGCACCCTCGACGACATAGCCGGCCAGCGTCGCCGGCCTGGTGGTCACCTGCCGCAACTGGTCCGCCGTCAGCGGGGTGACCAGCAGTTGCGCATCCTGCAACGCCTCGGCGAGCGGCTGGTGGCTGACGCAGTGGGTAAAGAAATCGGTGCGTACGCCAATGACCACCCGGACCCTGCTCGTCGGCGCTTTCACCACATAGAGCAGGCAGTCGACGAACCTTTCGCGTTCCTGTTTGTCAGGACAGAGCGTGAACAGCTCCTCGAACTGATCGACCACGATCAGCACGTCGTCGTCGGTCTCCGAGACCAGTTGGCGGACGATCAGATGCAGGCTCGCCGGGTCGGCGTCCAGCTCCGTACGCACCGCGCTCGCGGACCTGCCGGTCGCCGTGGCCACCGCGAGCGCCAGCTCCTGCAGTGGACGCGCGCCCGGGCTCAGCAGCAGCACCGGGCGCGACTCGGTGGCGCCGAACCGGGGCACCAGTCCGGCGCGCAGCACCGAGGACTTTCCGGCCCCGGATGCGCCGAACACCGCCAGGAACCGCTGCCTTTCCAGCCGGCGGCTGATCTCGTCGACCAGGTCCTCCCGGCCGTAAAACCGGTCGGCGTCGGCGGGTTGGAATGCGGCGAGCCCGACGTAGGGCGCGGTGTGCGGATCCGGTTCGGCCTCGGATTCCGCACCACTCGCCTCAGCCGCCACCGCCGCGGCGACCGCATGCCAGCGCTGCTCCCACTCGGTGTCGTCGCCGTCACAGGCGCGTACGTACGCGAGGGTCACCGCGAGGCTCGGCAGTTTGCGGCCACCGGCGGCGTCGGACAGCGTGCCGGCCGAGAAATGCGCACGACGGGACAGCTCGCGGTACGGCGGGCTGCCGGCCTTTTCGCGTACCGCCCGCAAATCGGCGGCGAACCGTACCAACGCGCTGTCCACGGTGTCTAACGGACGCTCCGGACGCGGCATGATCACGAAGGTTAACCGGTTGCCGCCCGATGTCCACCGGTTTAGCGCAAACATCGCTATTCGTTGACTGGTGCGGCCCTCTTATCCCGCTTCACCGGCAGCCATCGCGTCAGTTCCGGCACCAGCGCGGCGACCAGGCCAGCGCCGAAAACACACAGGGTTTGTTCCCATGGATGTCCGAAAAGCCCACTGGTCAGATCTTCGGTAAGGAAAATATGGTAATCCCCGTTCGGAAAAGGGCGGACCGGCGGCAACTCGCCATGAGCTGGTACGAACCAGAAGCCGGAATGGAACCAGTCAAGAGCGGCCAGCCCGGTGCCGCCGGGAAATGCCTCGATCATCGCGGCCAGCACCTGCGTGTCGAGGTCGTCGGCACCGCGGCCGGCGGCGGTGAAGATCGGCGCCAGGTCGATCGTCACCGCACCGGCCGGCTCGCGGATGGCCGGCCAGCTGGACACCGTCGTACCCGGGCGAAACTGGAAGTCGGCCTGAAAACGCTGCCGCCAGCGCTCGTCGTCGAGCAGGATCCAGCTCAAGCCGGCCTCCTCCTTTCGTGACGGCGATCGCGGGTCAGTCCAGGGTGATCTGGCAGACGTTGACCGCGGGAGAGTAATCCTCGCTGTTGTTGTGATAGAAGATCCGGACAGTCTGGCAGTTATAACCGGGCGCGAACGATATGGTGAATTGACCAGCCGCACCATAAGAGGACTTGTATTCACTCACGTCCGACACTTTCTCGTTAAGCGTCCCGTGCCCGGAGAAGCAATACCACCAAGGGGCACCGGTCTCCACACCGGTGAGAAATCCGATCGCGGACGCATCGCTGCATGATCCCGGGCCGATGCCGTTGGGCCCGATGGTGGCTTTGACGATCTGCAGGTGCACCCCCGACTGCCCAACCTGCTCGGCTTGCGAAGTCTGCTCGGCGGCCGCGGCCGGCATCGCCGTCGCCGCACAGAGGCCGACCGCGGTGAGCGCGCGCACCCGGTCGCGGCGATCAGTCTGGCTGTTCGCATCTTCCATCCTCCCAAGGATCGCTGGTTTCCCGTTCGACAGCCTTTGTCTAGTGGATCCGGGCTGTTCGCGTTCGGTTCGCCCATACCGAACGACAAACACCGGACAACCGCTCGACCGGCCGCACTCGTACGCCCGGGGGATGTTCGGGGTTTGTCGTTCGGTGCGCGATCGTCGATGCCGAACAACGTTGGTCGGCTAGACAGAACTGGCCGTACCCGTGCACCGACGAAGGACGTGATGGTGAACCGTCAGAAAACCTGGGCCCGAGCGGTCACGCTGGCCGGCGGCACGCTGGCCAGCCTCGTACTGATTTCCTCGCCCGCGTGGGCCGGCAACAGCTCGCCGAACGCGCCCTCGGAACCCACTCACTCGATCTTCTGCTCCAACCCGGCCGGCTGGCATGTCGACTACGGCTTCTCCGGAACGGCCAACAACAACACCGAAGGCGGCTGGGTCATCAACGCGATCCGGGACACGCCTGAGGAGACGTTCTACTGGGCCACCTACTACCAGCAGGATCCGCCCGGCTCCAGCTCCAACGTCGAATGGACCTGCTGAAGATGCCCGCCACCACTGAAAGGGACACTTCCATGCGTCGTACGAGCTGCTGGCGATGGGGACTGCGAACCTCGATAGCCGCGACACTGCTCGCCGGCCTGGTCGCCACGGCCGGCCCGGCCTGGGCCGGCAACAGCCAGTCGCTGGCCCCGAGCCCACCGGTCATGGGCCACTTCTGTTCGTACGACAACGCGCCGAACTGGAAGGTGGGCTACCGGTTCGACGGCTACAGCAACAACAATAATTACGGCGAATGGCGGATTAACTCCGTAACGCGCGACACCCCCGAAGAGACCTTCTTCTCCACGACTTTCGAGGACTTCACCATTCCTGGCTACTCCAACGTCGAAATCACCTGCTAGCCGTCGAGCGCCGGACAATGTCCCGCAGTCGATGTCGAGTGCGGGACATTGTGCTGCAGTCGATGAGCTGCTTCCTACTCAGTGGCAAGAAAAGTGTGGCACTTGGCGAGCCGCCGGCGCTCACATGGTGGGCCGGACGGCGGCGGTGCACGACTCGAGAGCCGGTGGCTCGGCTGGCCCGGGAGCACTGGGCGAAGGCCGGTGTTGGGCCGGCGGTCGGCGTGACAGCAGGTATCCGGTGAGTGCGGTGACGAGGCCGGCGAGCCCGGCTACCGCGAAGCCGCCCACCGGCACCCAGGCGTCGATCGTTCCTCCGACGATCGGGGAGCCGAGTGCGAAGCCCGCGCTCAGTGCCGAGGACTGAAGGCCCGTCGCGACGCCGCGCACGCCGGCCGGCGCGAGCCGGCTGACCGCGTCGGCGACCGCGGACAAGGTCGGCGCGGTGAGCAGCCCGGCACCGACACCGGCCACGCACAACCAGGCCCAGCGGGGGCAAGCCCCGCGGGGATGGTCGCCAGCCCGAGCAGGCCGAGCAGGAGCCAGGTGGACAGCGGCCGGGACAGCGCGCCGTACACCAACCCGCCGACGACCGAGGACGCCCCGTATACGGCCACCACCACGGCGGCCCAGGACACCTGGCCGACCGCCTTGAGGGTGGCGACGATGGCGAGGTCGGTGCCGCTGAGCAGCATCGTGGTGCCGAACGCCATCACCAGCACGGCGATCATGCGCGGGCCCATCCACTCCCGGAGACGGGGACGGCCGGCCGGCCCGGCATCGATCTCGCTGTCGGCCCGCAGCGGCGGATTGAGCAGGGCAATCCCCACCCCACCCGCCGCGATCGCCGCGCCGACGCCCCCCCACGCCACCACGCCCGACGACAGCTGTGACGCGCAGAGGATCGCGATCGGTGGGCCGACCATATAAGACAATTCGCCCTGCACCGACTCCAGCGCGAACGCGGCCCGGCGCTGTCCCGCCGTCGTCGTCGCGGTGATCGCCTGCCTGGTCACCAACTGGGCCGGCACCATCAACAGGCCCGCCGCACCGGCGGCGGGAAGCAGGATCCCGTACGGCAGTGCCGGCACGCCCAGCCAGAACACCACCTGCGCGGCGGCGGTGACCAGCAGGACGATCCGCGGGCCTCGCCGGTCGACCATCCGACCCGCCAGCGGCCCGCCCAGCGCCATCCCGGCGGTCATGGCCGCCGCGACACCGCCGGCCGCCGCGTAGCTCATGTGCAGGCCCAGCACGATGTACATAGTCAGCGCCATCACGTCAGCCGTGATCGCGACGCGGGCCACCAGCGAGACGCCCAGCAACGGCGCCATCCCCGGCGCGGCGAGCACCTGTCGGTAGCTGGTCACCGGCGCAACCATAGATCGCCCCTTACGCCATAGGAACTGGTGATCCGTTGGAGCTGACATAACGTCTGCTTATGGCCCGGGACTTGGAGACCGCTCTGCTCCGCTCCTTCGTCACCGCCGTGCGGGCCGGCAGCATCAGCCGGGCCGCGACCGCGCTCGGGCACACCCAGCCGGCGCTCAGCCAGCAGCTACGCAGGCTCGAACGCACCGTCGGTCGTCCGCTGCTGAACCGGTCGCCGTCCGGAGTTTCGCCGACCCGGGCGGGTGAGGAGTTGCTGCCGTACGCCGAACGCATCCTCTCACTCTGCACACAGGCACTCACCGAGACCGGGCGCGCGCTGACTGGCCACTGCGGCGTCGGCCTCCTGGAGGACCTCGCTCCGTCCCACCTTCCGCTGGTCCTGGCCGACCTGGCCCGGCTGCACCCCGGCGTGACGCTGGAGGTCCTCTGCCCCCCCGCCGCCGCGATGCGCGATGCCTACGACGCGGGCCGCGTCCAGCTCGTACTCGACGAGGTCATCTACCTGCCGGCGCCACCCCGCTGGACGGTCCACCGTCCGCTGGTGTGGGCGGTCGGCGAGGGCGTCGACGTGGCCGCGGATCCGCTGCCCGTGGTGCTGTTCGCGAACACCTGCACGTGGCGGACCTCGACCCTGGAGGCGCTGGCCGGCGCGGACCGGCGCTGGCGGGTCGCGTTCGAAAGCGACACCCTCGCCGGCCTGCTCGCCGCGCTGCAGGCCGGGCTCGGCGTCACCGCCCTCATGCCCGCCAACGTCGACCCGGCCATGGCCTGCCACCACCCGGACGCCCTGCCCACCCTGCCGGACGTGGAACTCGGCCTCACCCGACACCCACGCACCGGCGGGGATCCGCTGGTCGATGCCGTCGAGACCGCGCTGCGTCGGATGATCTGAGAAACAGCTATTTCTCGGCCTTGTGTTTCTGCCGGGCCGCGTCGATTTTGGCGCCCTCACCGGAGCGGAGGTCGAAGTGCATCAGGTCCTTGGTGCCGCCGTACGTGCCGCCCCAGGTGAGACCGGCGCCGGCGAGGGCCATCACCACCGACTCCTGGAAGTCGATGAAGCCCTTCTCCGGCGAGGTGTGGCCGGCGAAGTCCTTGCTCCCGACAATCGCCTTGTCGTCCTTCTCGATCTGGGCCAGCCAGCCGGCCTCGTCCGTCGGCTCGCCCTTGCGAGGTGTGTGCGCGTCGACCGCCGCCTTGAGGGCCGGCCTGTTCGCGGGATCCTTGAACGAGAGGTACGTGATCAGCGCACTGGAGGCGCCGGTGAGCTTGTCGTACGACGTCTTGGTGTCGCCAAGTGACGTACCCACATCCACCGGGCTGCCAGCGACCAGGCTGGTCGCGCGCACGATGACGTTGGGCGCGGTCCGGCCGTTCAGCACCAGGTACGGGTTGCCCGCGTAGTTCAGATCAACCGCCAGCCCGAACGTGTGCATGCTGATGCTGGTGCCACCGACGGCGGCTTTGGGGATCCGCATGTCGGCGGCCCGCGGGCTCATGCCGAGCTTCTTGCCCAGCGCGACCGCGTCCAGCTTGTCCGGATTGGCTTTCGGGTCGGCGACCAGGGCCGCCTCGGCCCGCTGGAGCGCCTCGGCCAGGTCCTTGTGTACGCGTACCGAGACGTTGAGAAACTTCCCCTGCTGAACGTCCCCGTACCAGCCGACGACCGTGTGACCGGCCGCCTTCAAGATGTCCTCGACATCCTCGGTCTTCAGCGCCATTTGCGCGGCCGCGACCTTGGTCCGCAGGGCTCGCAGGTCGGCCAGCTCCTTGGCGTCCGCCTCGGGCATCTCGGTTTTGGCCTTGGTGGCCTTTTTCTCGGCCTTGATCAGCGCCGCGAGCCGCTTCGTACCGTCCTTGAGTGCCTTGGCGTCCGTCGCCCGCTGCTCCGGGGTCTGCGCGGCGATCGCGTCTTTTTGGGCCTGAGTCAATGAATACTCCGACGCCGCGCTACTCGCCCGCCAGCCCTTGAGCGCGCCCGCCGCCGCGGGTGCGGTGGCCGGCGCCGTCGCGGTCGTCCCCTTGATGATAGCGGCCGGCATGGTCGTGGCGGTTCCGCTGACCGCTGGCGTGGTCTTGACCGCTGGCGGGATTTTGGTTGGTACGACAGGTGCGGCTGCCTTCGTCGTACCGGCCCAGGACCATTTCACTGCCTGACCCCGGTCGCTGGTCGGGTCCGTAGACGCGCGCAAGGCGTCCGCCACTGCCCCGTTCTTCGCGCCGCCTTTGGTGCCCTTGCTGATCAAATGCTCGTGGTCGACACCCGCCGCGGAAACCTCGATGAACCGGAACAGGTCCGCCACAGTCACAGCTGAGGAGGTCGGGTCGCGCCACGGGGCAGGCACCTTCTCGATCGCCTCACCGAGCGCCGCGTTCTGCTTCTGGTAGCGAGCCACGTAGAACCCGCCGGCAGCGAAGTAGGCCCGCAGCTTCGGGGTCGCCGCGATGGCCGCCTGCGCGTCCTCAGGTCTGGCGACTGTTTTGAGCGCGATCGTCAGGGCGTTGACCTGCTCAATCGCCCACTTGGTGACCTCAACCTCTCCCTCGGCGTCGAACACCACCACCATGTCGGACGGCTGTGGCGCGGCTTTGCCGTCCTCGGCCGCCGGCAGCTTGCCCCGATCGGACGTCTTCGCGGTCCCGCTCTTCAGGCTGTTGGCGAGGGCGAAGCCACCGCCGCTGTGCGCGGTCTGGATCAACGAGTAGTTCGTGATTTCCTTCAGCTCGGGCACCTTACTGAACACGTCCGCGATGTAGTCGAAGGTCGGCACCTTGCCGAAGTCGGACATGCCACGGCCCTGCACCAAAATCGTCACCACCGACGGCCCCTTGGCCGCCTCGCGCTCCTTGTCGACCGCACCCAGCTGCTGTTCCCAGTGCTCCTGATCGACATCGCGGACAGTGCCCTTCTTGCCCGCCTCCGCCGACACGGTGTAACCGGCGTACGGATCGCCTCCCCGGAAGCCGTAACCGTGGAAGTGCAGCACCACCTGGACCGGCTCCTTGCCCAGCGAACTGGGAAAGATCGCCACTGCCATGTGGTCGACGTCTTCGTGGGTCTTGGTCCGTTCGGTGCTCTGATGGTCCACCGTGACGGTCTTCTTCTCTTTGGTGACCGGGTCCACCGTCGTACGGGTGCTGGTGTACTTGTCCTGGAAGCTGCCTTTCAGGCCGTACTTGAGCCCATGCACCTCGCGCCGGACCACCCCTTCGTCCTTGAACGACCGGCCGTCCTTCGAGGAATAGCCGTTCGGGTCCGCGTCCTTGTCCAGCGGCGCCCGCTGAACTGTCCAGCTGCCCCAGCGGTGTGTCCTCATCACGGCGGCCTGACCGTACGAGCCGTTGCACCGCGCGATTGCCGGCCGTGCGCTGGATGGTTCCCATCGCCCTCGCCATGGCGCCGCGATCGCCACCGCGCGGCAGAACTGGCCGGGCCACCGGGCGATCTGGTGGGACCGCCCGCGCGGGCGCCGGCCGGGCCTCCCACTGTTTGGCCTGGTCCACCCCGGTCTTGTCCACCTCGCCTCCGCTCACCCGCACTCACCGAGAAGACGTGACACGGCCGTGCCATCTGCCCGATCAGGAAAAGCGCGTGACTCGATCGGGAAGGCTCCGCTTATGACTTGCCAGGTGGGTGACGCGTTTCGTCAGAGTATGGGCGCCATGATGCAATCAAAGACAGCGCTCATCATTGGGATCGAGCCTTGGGCCTGAGGTCAGGAGGCGGTGATGTTGACTAGCCAGGGGATGCCGAATTTGTCCGTACAGGAGCCGAACTCGTCACCCCACATCTGCTTCTCCAGTGGCGTCGACACGGTGCCGCCGGCGGACAGCTTCTCCCAGTAGCCACGCAGCTCGTCGGCATCGTCTCCGCTCAGGCTGACGGTGATGTTGGTGCCGGGGTTGTACTCCATGCCCGGCGGTGTGTCGGAGACCATCAGCGTGTAGCCGCTGTCGGTTTCCAACTGGCCGTGCATGATCTGATCCGCCTCCGGCGAGTCCGGCATGCCGAACTCCCGGAAAGTCGACATCGTCAGGGTCCCCCCGAGGACCGTCTGGTAGAACTCCAACGCCGCACGGGCGTCGCCGCGGAAGCTGAGGTACGGGTTCAAACGACTCGTCATGCGGCCATCTTCGCAGCTCAACAAGGTCTCCACCAGGCGACACAGGCAAGCCAACCGGCTCCTGCATCATTTGTCACAGTAGGGGCATCCCTACCCTGCTTTGGTGGGTTGACACGACTCACCGGACCCGGCCAGCCGTGTCAGGCTCGGCATACTTCCCTTATGCCACGCCAAAGGACCGATGATGGTAAAAACATTCGCACTGGCCGCGGCCGCACTGGTGGCCAGTGTCGCGATCGCTGCTCCGCACCAGGACCTGCCGCCGCTCAATGACTCGGTCTTGCGCCACGCACTGCAAGTCCGGCCGACCGACAAAGTCACCGGCGCGCTGTTGCGGATCACCGGTTCGGCCGGCCAATGGTCTGGCACGTCCGGTGCCGGAGACATCGCGAACCACCAGCCGGTGCCACTCAACGGCCGGTTCCGGATCGGCAGCATCAGCAAGGTCTTCACCGCGGCCGTCGTCCTGCAGCTCGCCGCTGAACACAAAATCGTTCTCACCAATACCGTGCAGCACTACCTTCCCGGCCTGCTACCGGAAAATCTGCCACCGGTCACCATCGGCCAGCTACTCAACCACACCAGCGGACTTCCGGACGACGACAGTCCATTCAAGACCACCGGCGACGCTCAATGGTTCGTCGACCACCGTTTCGACGTGTGGACCCCAGCGCAGATCGTCGCCATCGACAGTCGGCATCCGATGCAGTTCGCGCCGGGTACGAAACAGAAGTACGACGGGATCAACTACTACCTGGCCGGCTTGTTGATCGAGAAAATCACCGGCAACACGTACGCGGCAGAGGTCCAGCACCGGATTATCAGCCCGCTGGGACTGCACTGCACGACACGTCCGTCCCTGGCCCGTACGATTTCGCGATTCCAGGCCCACATTCGCACGGATATGTAGCTGTTGGCGACAAGCTGGTGGACGTAACCGAGGAAAGCCCGTGGGCGTGGGCCGAAGGCGGCCTGATCTCCAGCGCCGCCGACCTGGACCACTTCCTTACCGCACTGTTCAAAGGGGGAAAAATCGTACCCGCCAGCGAGCTCAACGAGATGTTCACGCTGCCGGTGAGCCCGGACGGCACACCAGTCCCGTACGTTGACGCATCCAACTGCCCAGGCGGCAACGCCTGCTACAGCATGGGACTGATGAAGGTCTCGCTGCCCGGCACCACGATTTTCGCGTGGGGCAAGACCGGCTCACGTCCCGGCTACACGGACGGCGTGTTCGCCACCCCTGACCTGAAGCGCAAAATCGTCTATGTGTTGAACCCGACCGGCAACAAGGACGGCTCCGAACAGCCATTCGTGCTGCGGTTGGCATCGGCCGCCTTCCTCGGTAAATAATCAGACCCGAAACGCCCGGAAAAGTGTCCCGACAGTTTCCAGTGGCGCTCCCAGCAGCGTTTCCACGCGCGCGAATCACCTCTTCGTATTAGTATCGCGGGAACATGTCACAGTTCCCCCGAGGAGAAGGTCATCATGCGAGTTAACCTGGATGTCGCGGACGCGGTTATCGATATTGGCGACAAGGGAGTTCAGCTGTCGCTTTCGGATAACTCCGGTTCGGTCGTCGGGCACGTGCGGATCGGCCATTCGGGAGTGGAGTGGCGCAAGGGCGCCAGCCGGGTCGGCCGGGCGAAGAAGATTCCGTTGCGACAGTTCATCACCGCGTTGGAAAAGGCGATGGACGGCGGCCCAGTCGCGGCCAGTCGCAAGGTGACTCCACCGGCGGCGAAGAAGGCTGCCAAGAAGGCAGCGCCAGCGGCGGCGAAGAAGGCCGCCAAGAAGGCGAGCAAGGCAAAGGCCGCACCGGCAGTGGCCAAACGCGGCCCCGGCCGTCCGCGCAAGAAGGTCGCCGCACCGGCACGTAAGGCCGCGAAGCGCCCCGGCCGTCGCGCCGCGATCGACACCCAGACCGTCCGCGCCTGGGCGCAGGGGCAGGGAATGCAGGTCGCTGGCCGCGGCCGGCTGTCCAGCTCCATCATCGACGCGTACCGCCAGGCCAACTAAAGAAACGGCAGCGACCGAATTCAGCGACCCCTTTTCGCCGCCGGCAGCGATTAGGGTTTGTTGAGATAGCTGAGAACGGCGAGGACGCGGCGATTGTTGTTGTCGTCGTCAGTAATGCCGAGTTTTCCGAAGATCGACGTGGTGTATTTGCTGATGGCGCTCTCGCTGAGAAAAAGCCGTTGGGCGACGGCCTGGTTGGACAGGCCTTCGGCCATCAGGCTGAGGACGGACTGTTCGCGTTCGGTGAGGCTTCCCAGCCGCCGGTTCGACGTGCCGCTGGCGAACAGTTTGGTGATGACAGCCGAATCCATGGCGGTGCCACCACCAGAAACCCGAGTGAGGGCGTCCATGAACTGGTCGGCGTCGAACACGCTTTCCTTGAGGAAATAGCCGACGCCCCCGGCGCCGTCGGCCAGCAGTTCCCGGGCATAGAGCTGTTCGACGTGCTGCGACAGGATCAACACCGGCAGGCCGGGGACTTTCCGGCGGGCCTCCAGCGCCGCCCGCAGTCCCTCATCCGTCTGGGTCGGCGGCATCCGTACGTCCACGATGGCGACGTCCGGTTGCCAGGCCAACAGGGCGTCGAGGGTCTCGGGCCCGGTCGTCGCGGTCGCCACGACCTCGTGCCCGTACGCCTCTATAAGGCGCACTATTCCGTCGCGTAAAAGGTAAAGATCCTCGGCTACAACGATTCGCATGGCACCACCATTCTCGCGCGGGTCGGACCGCCGGCCGGACTGTCGACCTCCAGGGTGCCGTCGAAGGCCGCGAGCCGGCGACGCAGCCCCTCCAGTCCGCCGCCGGTACGTACGCTGGCGCCGCCCTGACCGTTGTCTTCGACCTCCGCGACGATCCCGGTGCCGTCGTGGGCGACGGAGATCCGCGCTGGGACGCGTGGGCATGCTTGACGGCGTTGGTGAGCAACTCGGCGACCCCGAAATACACCGCCGACTCGATCGGCGGGTCCAGACGCGACTGAGCATCGGCGTTGACGGTCGTTTCCAACGGGCTGTCCAAGGCGAGGGCGCGTACGGCATCGACGAGACCGCGCTCGTTCAAAACCGGCGGGCTGATGCCCTTGACCAGGTCACGGAGCTCGGTCAGGGACGTGGAGGCGCCGACCCGCGCCTCCCGTAGCAGCGCCCGGGCCTGGTCGGGGTTGGTTTCCATCAGCTTTTCCGCGGTCGCCAGCGAAAGCCCGAGCGCGACCAGCCGGGCCTGCGCGCCATCGTGCAGGTCCCGCTCGATCCGGCGGATCTCGGCGGCCTGCGCGACCGTCGCGTCGGCCCGCTGGTCAGTCAGGTCACCCACCCGCTCCGCCAGCTCCATCGCGGCCGACGGGCGCAGGAAACGGACGGCGACCGGCTTCATAACCCGCCACGCGTACGGGGCGCGGTGCCCACCGCGACGATCGCGCCGGCAACCGCGGCGGCGACCCCGAAGCGGGTGAACCCGAGGATCGCCGCCACCACGGCGGCCGGCGGGATGGCCGCGACACCCCCCCCATCGTCAGCGGCGCGATCAAGACGAACCGCAGGTCACGCCAGGTGGCCGGGTCGTTCCACACCAGCCGCCAGCGCTGCTGCTGGCGGGCGTCTCGCTGGCTTCGCGCGTACGTGAACCCGTTCCACCAGTAGCCGGTCGCCATCCGGGTCACCGGGACGGCCTTGCGGTACCCGGCCGCAATCGCGGTGCCCGTCCACCTCGCGACCAGGAACCGAACCAGCCGGGACAGTGGGCGCGGGAGCGCGACAGTTCCGATGCCCGCCCAGACAATCGGCGCTATCGAGGCCCACAGGCCCCACCAGATCACCGCCACCACCACGGCCGCCCACAGAGCCGGAATCACCAGCGCGACAGCCAGGACGACACTCGCTCGTACGAACCCGATGCAGGCGCTCGCAAGCCACCCCATTAGCTGTTTCATGACCCCTCTTCGCAATTCTGTGACCCGACTGTACGGCCGGGAACGACTTCGGTGAGTCAACTGTGCACGCTGGACGGCCCGATTCTCGCCGTTGAGAGCGTGAAGTAGGTCTAGCCACACCCAACCGTGCGGCCAGGCCCATTCCGCCGATGACCCGCGTTTCCTACTGTCACATCCATGACATTCACCCCGAGAAAAGAAACAGACCTGAAACCCACCAGGGCCGACCAGATTTCGGCCGCTCCCAGCACCCTGCCCGCCGCACGACTGTGGTTCGTCGACAATCTGCGGGTCATCCTGACCGCGCTGGTGATCCTGCACCACATCGCGGTCACCTACAGTGGGCTTTCAGTCTGGTATTACAACGAAAAGCCGGCCAGCGCGGCCGTCGGGCTCGGGCTGACCATCTTCGCGCTGGTCAACCAGTCCTGGTTCATGGGCGCGTTCTTCCTGCTCTCCGGCTATTTCACGCCCGGATCGTACGATCGCAAGGGTCCGCGCGCGTTCCTGCGTGACCGGCTGGTCCGGCTGGGGATCCCGTTGGCGGTGTTCTATTTCGTGCTCAACCCATTGCTCTACCTCGGCGCCTACCCAGGCGGTTCGCCAGTGGACTTCTACCTGCGGACCATCGGGTCCGGGCCGTTGTGGTTCGTGCTCGCGCTTTTCGTCTTCGACGGCGCGTACGCGGCTTTTCGGCACTTGACCAGGAACCGCACGCCGCGCGAACGCCGTTCCCAGCCACTCACCTACCCGATGGTGCTGGGGTTCGTACTAGCGCTCGCTTTGACGACCTACGCGTGGCGTGTCATCGTTCCGGAAGGCACCTTCGTACCGATCATCGGCTTCCCGAGCAGTGGCTACTTGCCGCAGTACATCAGCTTTTTCGTGCTGGGCACAGTGGCGTACCGACGCGGTTGGCTGACCACCATCACCGCCGCGATGGGCTGGGGCGGGCTCGGGACTGGCCACCGGTGCCACCCTGATCTTCCTTCCGGTCGCACTCATGGGCGGAACCACGGCGATCTTCGGACACGGCACTCTCAGCTCGCTGTTCTACGCCCTCTGGGACTCCACTTTCGCTGTTGGCATGGTCCTCGCGTTGCTGACTTTCTTCCGCGGCAAGGTCAACGGGCATGGACCGGTACGCCGATACCTGTCCAGCAACGTGTTCGCAGTTTACGTCATTCACGCTTTCGTGGTGACGGCAGCCGGTTACGCACTCAGCACCGCGGCCGTACCCACCTTGGCGAAATTCGCTATCGGGGGGGCCGTCGTCGCGCTGCCGGTCTGTTTTCTGCTCGCCGGCGCGATCCGCAAACTCCCCGGCGTCCGTCGAGTACTCTAAACCAGTCAGAAGCCGAAGTTCGTACGCTTGATGACGACCGGCTTGGCCGGCAGGCCGTCGAGTGGGCCGCGGTCGCTGGGAATGATGCCGGCGGCGACGATCCGGTCGAGGGTGTCCATGCCGCTGACAACCCGGCCCAGCACCGAGTAGTTCGCCGGAATGTGGGCGAAAGAATGCACGATGAAGAATTCGCTGCCGTTCGTCCCAGGCCCTTGGTTGCCCATCGCGATGGTGCCCCGAGGGTACGTCTCAGTGCCGTTGACCTCGTCGGGGAATTTATAGCCGGGACCGCCCTTCTCCACCTCAACGAGATCTCCGCACTGCAGCACTCCCAGCCGCGCACTGTTGGTCAGCCGCCAGCATTGGCTGTGTTCATAGAAATGCTGCAGCACCAGGCTCGCCATGTTGTGAACAGCGCAGGGCGCGGCTCCGGCGCGGTTCAGCCGTACAGTGACTGGCCCGTAGTTGAAACGGAACGTGACGTCCACAGTCCCTACGGTCAGCGCGTACGGCGTCGGCCGCAGGACCGGGCGGGCCGCCGGATTTTCCGGCGTCGGGGTGAAGGTGCACCGGACCACCGGGGCGGCGGCCGATGCCGGCGCGGCGGCGATGAGAGACCCGGACAGCGAAATCAGGACGGTGGCGACGACCCAGCGCAGCTTCATGGCATGAAAATACCAAGGGCTCTCGCGTTAGGAAACTGGTGCGCCAGAATCCAGCTCCACCGGCCGATCGCCACCAGCGAGGTCCGCCCGGCGGGCCAGGCCGATGCCAAGGACATCGCGAATGTAGATCTCGATGAACTCCGGCAACCACGGATCAGCGTCTATCCTGGCGAACACTTCCAGCAGCCGCTCGTCCGGCTGAGCCGCGAGATGGACGATCCGCCATTCGTTCAGTGGCCGGTTTTCGTCGCCACCAACGGAATGCTCGACATGGAAGATCGGCTGGTCGGTGCTGGCGTGGAGCTGCACACCGTCGCGGTCCGGATGTTCGGCCGCCCCGACAAAGGTGACTTTCTGTTCGGCGTGGTTGAGGTGGGTCTGTTCGATAATCAAGCCGTATTGCTCACGCGCGAGCCACAGACGCTGGGACGAGGTGCGTACGAAGGTGTCGTCACCTCCCCAAGCCTGCGCACTGCCTTTTTGGCCACCACACCAGGAATGAACAGATCGGGTCGGCGCGCCTTGCGTACCTCGACATCCCACAGCTGAGCCCGGCTCAGGCGTTCACTCGGTTCGTACCGTTCGGCCAGCACGCTGTTGACATCAATCGGACGCATTTCATAGCGGGTATTGGCTGGATCGGCCCACGCCTGGGCGAATATCGTCTCGTAATCGAGAAAGTCCATCGAAACCTCCGTAGTTCAGCTTCTCTTCTCCGAAAACCGACGACTGGAGCGTCTGGTGTCGACGTTGTCGGTCATGGCACCCAAAACGTGGGGCAACTCGGCCACCGTCCGAGCGGGCAGGCCGGCGGCAGTTTCGTCAGCCAGTCCACGCCACAGCTCTTTGACCTGGTCGACGAGGGCTTTACCCTGGTCGGTCAACTCAACGATGCTGGCGCGCTTGTCGGAAGGCGCGGGCGTACGACGAATGTGCCCGATGGTTTCGAGAGCTTGCGACTCATCAGCGTGACGCTGGGCGGCTCGCAGCCCAGCGCCTCGCTGAGCTGGGCCTGAATCATCGGGCCAGTACGGGCGAGCTCGAGCAACAGCGCCTCCTGCCCGGGATAGAGACCAAGCGGGGCCAGCAACTCCGCGGCTCTCGCGCGGTGCCGCAGACACAGCAGGCGGATGGCCTGGTTGAGGACATCGGCGCTCTCGAAATCCACGCGACCTCCTCAGCGAGTTGGTTACGCGCATAACGTTATGCGCATAACCAACTATTCGCAAGGCCCTGATGCGTGGTTACTACCGCTAACTTGGGTGAGATGGTCTGACAAGAGTACGATGTGTTCGCGATCGTGAATGTCGAGGAGTGTGAGTTGAGAAGTCCAAGAGAGCGTTATCGCGAGCAGGTACGCGACGAGGTCAAGGCGCATGCCTGGCGGCAGGTCGCCACCACCGGCGCCACGGCACTGTCCCTCAACGCGATCGCCAAGCAGATGGGGGGTGAGCGGTCCGGCGCTCTACCGCTATTTCGCCAGCCGAGACGAGCTGATCACCGCGCTCATCCTGGACGCCTACCGCGACCTGTCCACGGCTGGCCAGGCCGCCGCCGCAGCAGCCAAAACGCCGGCCGCCCAGCTGGCCGCGATCGCCTTGGCCATCCGCGAATGGGCGCTCGCCGAACCGCATCGCTACCTACTTATTTACGGCACACCAGTGCCGGGTTACGTGGCGCCGACGGAAGCGACCACCCTCGCTGCCAGTCTCATGGCGCTGCTATTGGACGCCTTCGCGGACATCCCGTCGACACCTGGCTCAAAATCGGCCACTGCCTTGGGAAAAAAAAACACCTGGCCACTCACCGCGACTGGGCCGGCAACGAGCACGCTGGCGACTCGGCGCTGCACCGTGCGCTCGCCTTCTGGACGCGGGTGCACGGCGTCCTCAGCCTGGAACTGGCCGGCCATTTCGTCGGCATGGCGTTCGATCCGGCGCTCCTTTACGCCGCCGAGGTCGACGCGGCCATCACCGAAAACGCGGAGCAAGGTCGTGGTCGGCCAGCACCTGCTCGATGATGTGTTCGTTGACCGCTGCCAGTTTGTCGTCCTTGCCGCGAGAACTGACCAGCGTCAGCATCGACTTCCACAGGGCCCAGCCGCGCGCCCGGGCCCAGGCGCCGTCGTCGTGGTCGACTACGTGCCGAAACACCGCACGGCTCTGGCCGGAGAACATCGTCCACGCGATAACGAGATCGCAGGCCGGGTCGCCGATCCCGGACGTGCCGAAATCGATGACGGCCGCGAGTTTTCCGTCCTCCACCAACAGATTCCCGTGCGCGATGTCACCGTGGAACCACACTGGCGGACCGGTCCATTCGGCCGCCAAGGCGGCCTCCCAGACGACTGTGGCACGATCGGTGTCGATGTGCCCAGCCAACTCGGCGAGGCACCGCCGCGTTTCGTCGTCATAGTGTTTTGGCGGGGCTCCACGGTAAAAACTGTGTTCGCCGGCAAGCGGACCGCCGGTGGGATCGCAGCGCTGCAGGGCTCGGATGAATTCGGCTACGGAGAGCGCGAACCGTTGCAGATCCCCGATTCGGTCCAGATCCGCTGCCGTCTCGCCGGACAGCCACCCTCGTACGGACCACGGAAACGGATATCCCTCGCCCGGCTCGCCCTCGCCGAGAATGGTCGGCACCGCGACCGGCAGCGTCGGCGCGAGTCGCGGCAGCCAGTAGTTCTCCTTGGCGACGGCCGGCACATAACCGGCCGCGGTGGGCAGCCGTACGGTCGCCTGCTCACCCAGGCGATAGGTGCGGTTGTCCCAGCCATCAACCGCGACCGGAATGATCGGCAGGCCGCTCCACTGCGGAAACTGTGCGGCGATAAGGCGCTCGACCAGGGCCGCATCGATCCCAGCACGACCATCGGCGGGAAGACTGTTCACCGGAAGATCATCCGTACCAGCGCAGGCCTTGGCAACCGAATTGACCGCCAAGTCACGCGTACGCGCAAAGGAACGTTTCGACAGCGGCCTCGGCGACCTTGCGCGCCTCGGCCGCGGGGACCCGCCGGGTGCCCAGCCGCGACCGGATCTCCATCGGCGCGGTGAGCAGCGCGAGCAACTGCTCAGCCGCTTGGACCGGGTCGGCGGCCCGCAGCCGGCCAGCCGCGCAGAGCCGGCCCAGCCGATCGGCCAGCGCCTCGCGCAACCGCACCTGGGTCCGCTCCTGAACCGTCGCGATCAGGTCCGGGAAGCGCCCGACCTGGGCATATGTGAGCCACCGCAGGGAACGCGAGCGCTCGGCGCAACACGCCTGAATCAGCCGGTACGACACGTCGCGCAGCGTCGCGGCGAGGTCGTCGCCGGGATCGCGCAGCCGGTCCAGGATCGGCAGGTTCTCGGCGTCGACCTGCGCGCCGCCGCGGCCGCCATCGCCGCCCGGAACAGCGTTTCCTTGTCCCCGAAATGGCTGTAGACGGTGGGCTTCGCGACCCCGGCGGCATCGGCGCGATCTCGCGCACCTGGGTCTGCGCGTAGCCCTGTCGGGCGAAGACCTCGAACGCCACGTCCAGGATCGCCTGTCGCTTGTCGATCCGCCCGGTGCTGCTCACGACCCCGATCGTACCTGAACCCGCGAGTTCAGTATCTCAGCCTCTTGCGTCAGGTCTCACGGGAACATTACATTGAACCCGCAGGTTCATTCGAGAGGAGTTTTCGCGATGATAGCTATCGTTTTGCGGTTCGCGTTCCGTGATGACGTGACCGACACAGAGAAGGCCAGAGTGCTGGAGCTGATGAAGCGAACCGCTTCGGTCGGGACGCTGGGCTCGGCCGTCGGGCAGGACCTGGGGGATCCGGCGGAGGGTTACACGCACGCGTACTGCGCCATGCTGCCGGACGAGGAGGCGCTCTACCACTACATGAACCATGACTACCTGATCGACGGCGACCTGGAACTGCTGCCATACCTGTCCCGACTGCATCCGATGCGGCTGTCCGACGACCTCGACCCGCGGCTGAGCGAGCGGATCACGGCCGTACACCTGGAAAGGCTGGCCGCGCATCCAGAGCTGGCGAGGGCGATGAACGCCGTCCCGGCGAGGGTAGCCACAACTCGGACATACATTGTCCGGGCAAGCCGTTAGGCTCGTGGGATGAGGTTGTCCGGTGGGGTGGAATCGGCGTTGCACTGTTGTGTGGTGCTGACGTCGACGGCCGAGCCGGTGCCCGCGACGCGGCTGGCCGAGCTGCACGGCGTCTCGGCGACCTATCTCGCCAAACAGCTGCAGGCGCTGTCCCGCGCCGATCTCGTCCACTCCGTGCAGGGAAAATCCGGCGGGTACGTGCTGACCCGCTCGCCAGCCAAGATCACCGTCCTGGACGTCGTCGAGGCGGTCGACGGGTCGGAGCCGACGTACGTGTGCACGGAGATCCGCCAGCGTGGCCCGCTGGCCGCACCGCCGGAGGCGTGCACCGCGCCGTGCGCGATCGCTCGTACGATGTCGCCGCCGACCGCGCCTGGCGGGCCGCGCTTGCCGAGGTGTCGATCGCGGACCTGCGCCGGATGGTCGGCGACGACTACGACATGGACGTGATGAGCGAGGTCGGAAAGTGGCTGCGGTCCTGAAAGGTTTTAGGACCCGGTTATTGTCGTCCATTGCAGCGGATCAGAAGCGGGTGATCGCGTGGGTGTCGAAGTAACGGCACCAGCGACCGATCCGGCCTTCGCCGGTGACCTGGAAGAAGTCCACCGCACCGAGGTCGACGGCGGTCCGGGTCGGTACGAAGGTGCCGCGTACGGTCGTCGTCACCGCGACGGCACCGCCTTCGGCCACCAGATGCGGCACGGGTTTGTCGGTGAGTTCCAGGCTGTCCCGCATCGCCGCCGTCATCCGGACGAACTCGTCCCGGCCATGCCACGTACCAGCGAACCTGAGCCGGCGCGGGTCGCCCGGCATCAGCGCGGTCGCCTTCTCGTCGAGCAACTCCCGCACGTCCGGGAACGCGGCATAGAAGCGCTCGACCGCGGCGATCGCCGCGTCCGCCGAGATGTCCTGCTCACCGCTGACCAGGTCCGGAGGCAGCACCGGCACCTCGATCGCGCTCTGCCCACCGAGCGCCTGCACCGCGGTGACCATATCGGTGTAGTTGTCCAGCCGGCAGATCCGGTTGTCAGCGTCGAAGATCATGTGATGGACGACGCCGACCCGCCATGGCTGCCGGGTCGAGCGGCCAACGAAAATCTCGTCGTTCAGCGAGAAGACCTCGCTGGGCCCCGCGACCGAACGCGTCTCCACCATGTCCACCAGGCCAAAAGCCGCGGTGAACGCCTGGAAACACAGCATGACCTGGCTCTTTCCGCGCCACTGGCCGGAGTACGGCACCAGGTCGGCCGGGCCGGGAACGGTGTAGACGACATCGTCGCTGAGAAAGTCCAACGCGCCGAAAAAAATCCCCGGTATTGGTTCGTTCGTAATAGCGCGACATCGTCTCGGCGTTCTTCGGGTCGGGTCGAGCGGCATTCGTCCTCCTGCGTGATATTGCTGATTTCGGGTGGCTGATTTTGAGAGACCCGCAGAGGTACGGTAAGGCCGGCCGATGCCTGGCGGAAGTACGTACGCCGAGGTTCGTAACCCTCCGGGGAGTGAGAATTGCCGTCCGCCTACGACATATACGATCCCGATTGCCCGTCGCGCCAGCTGCTCACCCTGATCGCCCAGCGATGGAGCGTACTGGTTTTGCACGCGCTCGACGAGGGCGTCAGCCGCCCGGCCGACCTCGGTCGCCGCATCGGCGGAATAAGTCAAAAAATGCTGACCCAAACATTGCGCGACCTGATCCGGGCCGGGCTGGTCGACCGTACGCCCTACCCCGAGGTGCCACCGCGAGTCGAATACACCCTGACCGACGCTGGCCGCGAGATCGCCCCACTGCTCGCCGCGATCTGTGACTGGGCGGAGAAACACACCGCCACGGCCATTTCCGTCGCCGGAACGGTTGAACCTCCCCGACGACGTGAGGTTCTAGGGTCGCCGTATGACCACCCCTGACATCGGCGGCTGGCTGCGGGACAACGCCAGCCTGCTGCGAACTCTCGACCCGAACGACGACGACTTCAGCGACCTGGAACCGCTGCGGGACATCGTTGGCACGGCCCGGGTGGTCGCCATTGGCGAGAACACCCACCGGATCCACGAGTTCTATCAGATCCGCCACCGGCTGACCCGATTCCTGGTCCGCGAACTGGGATTCACCGCCTTCGTGATGGAGTCCGGCTTTCCGGAGGGTTTCGCGGTAAACGAGTGGGTCACCGGTGGCGCCGGCGACCTGGAATCGCTGCTGCGCCACGGAATCACGTACCACATGGGCCGTTGCGCGGAAATGCGTGACCAGCTCAGGTGGATGCGCGCACAGGAACTACCGGTGCACTTCTACGGCATGGACATACCGGACTCCAGCGCGTCGTCGCGACCAGCGACGCAGACCGCGCTGACCTACCTGGACAAGGTCGACCAGCCGTACGCCGACGCGGCCCGAGGCCGGCTGATGCCGCTGTACGACTACCTGCCGACCGACCGCGGCGGGCTGGCCTGGTCGGCCCCCACGCTGCAGGCATATCTCGCGCTGCCACCGGCTGCCCGCTTCGAGATGACGGCCCGCATCGGCGAACTCGTCGAGCGGATGCGGGCGATGCGAGTCACGTACGTGAGCCGCTCCGGCGAAGAAGCCTTCGAGGTGGCGTACCAATGTGCGATCACCGGTCGCCATACCGACGCGTTTCTGCAGGCGATGGCGGCCGGTGCCGAGCGTACGTACGCCGGCGCGAACATCCGCGATGTGGCGATGGCCGAAAACGTCGAATGGATCCTGGGCCGCGAGGAACGCATCGTCCTCGCCGGCGCCAACGGGCACGTCCAACGCTGGCCTTTCTCGGCGCCACCCATCATCAACGACCCGCTGACCACGGTCGGCGAGCACCTGGCCGCGAGCCTTGGCGACGAACTGGTGGTGATTGGTACGACCTTCGGCGGTGGCGAGCTGTTCGTCCACCGGCCCATTCCCGGCGGGCTCCCAGGCCACACCCGTACGAGCGTCGAAGAGCTGCCCGAACTCGCCCCGGACAGCATCGACGAACTGCTCGCTTCTTCCGGCATGCCACGCTTCCTCCTCGACCTGCGCTCGGTGCCCACAACCGGAGTGGTCGCCGAAAGGTTCGCCGCGACCCGCTCGACGATGACCGGGAGCCAGCCGTCTCCGCTGGACCCACTGGCCGCGTACGACGCGGTCGTCCACGTCGGCGCGGTCACTCCCTGGCACCACACGCTCATCTCCTAATGAGGAGTCCGTCGACGAAGGCACGCAGCCCGTGCGGGAAGGTGTCCCGGGAAGCCAGGCTGGGCCAGCGGTTCCCGACCGCCGCGAGGTGCGGGAACCGGGATTCGTCCAGGCTCTGGAAAACCGTGTCGCGATAACGAGGCCGGTCATCGTTCGCGCGCTGTTTTGAGTGCGCTCGTACGAGAATCTCGCCGACCGTGAAATACCAGAGGTTGCGGTAAAGCTCCACGGCCTGCTCCGGCGTACACCCGCAGTCAACCGCACCGCCCACGATGGTTTCCACCATCCACAGCGCGGACTCGCCAAGGAGGTCGTCCGCGGTCAGGATCTCAACGGCCTGCGGCCAGTCCCCCAGCGAATCGTGCATGACCGTGGTGGCCACGATAATTCGCTCACGCGGGTCACTCGGAAGCTCCGGCCGCTGAATCTGCGCGGCGGAGTCGTTGAGCAACTGGATCAGCAGGTCATCTTTGTCCCGTACATGGTGATAAAGCGTCGTCGCCCCCACCCCGACCTCAGCCGCCAACCGCCGAATCGTGAGCCGCTCCCACCCATCCCGATCGATCAGCCGCCGCCGCGTCGCCGCCATGATCTGGTCACGCGAGGTAAGCGGCGGACGGCCGGTACGGATGGGTGGCAATTCGGGATCGGACACCTCCCCATCCTGCCGCAAGACACATGTTCACTCCGAGGGCCGCCCGCAAACCTACAGGCTTGACTTGAAGTTGACTTCAACTGTGAGCCTGTGTGGTGTTCGTACGACGACAAGGAGCGCAGACGATGTGTGGCATTGCTGGCTGGGTGGACTGGGAGCGGGACCTTACCCAGGAACGCACGACGATAGAGACAATGACCGACACGCTCGTGCCGCGTGGGCCTGATGCCGGCGGTGTGTGGCTTTCGCCGCAGGCGACGCTGGGACATCGACGGCTGGCGGTGATTGACCTTGCGGGTGGGGTGCAGCCGATGCGGGCGGCCCGCCATGGCCAGCAGCCGTGTGTGCTGACTTTTAGCGGCGAGATCTACAATTTTCGTGAGCTGCGCGCTGAGCTACGGCAGTTGGGCCACGATTTCCGCACCAGTTCGGACACCGAGGTCTTGCTGCACTGCTACCTCGAATGGGGCGAGAAATGCGTGCCGAAGCTCAACGGCATGTTTGCCTTCGGGATCTGGGACCCGAACCGAACCGGCAGGGCCTTCTGCTCGTACGTGATCGGTTGGGCGTGAAACCGTTGTTCTATTTTCCGTATGCGACCGGTGCGGTGTTCGGCTCGGAGTTGAAGACTGTCCTCGCCCATCCACTCGCGTCGCCGGCGGTTGGGCTGGAAGGTTTCGCCGAGATTCTGTGCTTCACGCAGACCCCGGGCGTGCCGATTTTCCGCGATATCCGGCCGCTGCGTTCAGGTCATTACGCCTGGATCGATCGCCAGGGCTGCCACGAACAGCGTTATTGGGCGCTGGAAAGCGCACCGCATCCCGATGACCTTCCCACCTCGGTTGGTACGGTTCGGGGCCTGCTCGACGACATTGTGCGACGACAGCTGATCGCCGATGTTCCGGTCGCTACCCTGCTGTCAGGTGGTCTGGATTCCAGTGCGGTGACCGCACTGGCCACCGAGGTCCTGCGCGAACAGGAGCGCGGCACACTCGCCACGTACTCGATTGATTTCGAGGGCAATCAAGATAATTTCGCACCCACCGCGATAAGACCGGAGCAGGACACACCGTTCGCGCGGCTGGTCACCCAGCACGTGGGCAGTGACCACACCGAGTTGCTACTGCGGACCGACGACGTGATCAAGGCCCGGCCAGAAGTGTTGCGGGCTCGGGATCTGCCCGGTTTCGCCGACATCAACGCGGCCCAGTATCTGCTGTTCCGTGAGGTCAAGGGACACTCGACAGTAGCGCTGTCCGGCGAGTCCGCGGATGAGATTTTCGGTGGCTACCCGTGGTTTTTCGATCCACGGATGCGGGACGCGCCGACTTTTCCCTGGGCTGCCAGTTTGGCGGCTTTCGAGCCGTTGCTGGACCCGGGGCTCTGGCAGGCGTTGCGGCCACGCGAATACGTCGCTGACCGCTATTCGCAGGCGATCGCCGAAGTTCCGCGGCTTGCTGGGGAGGCGCCGGCCGACGCTCGGGTACGAGAGATGTTCTATCTCAACCTCACTCGCTGGCTCAGCATGTTGCTGGAATTCAAGGACCGGATGAGCATGCGGGTCGGCCTCGAAGTCCGGGTGCCGTTCTGCGACCACCGGCTGGTGGAATACGTCTGGAACACGCCCTGGGCGTTCAAAGCCGCCGACGGCCGAATCAAGGGCCTCCTGCGTGACGCCGTGGCGGACCTGCTGCCGGCAGCCGTGCTCAACCGAAAGAAGACTTCCTTCCCCGTCAGCCAAAATCCGGCGTACGAGCAGGCCCTCCGAGAGGAAATGCGGGCCGAGCTGGCAGATCCGCAGTCTGCGCTGCGGCCGCTCGTACGACCCGCCGCTGTGCTGGATCTCGTCGCGGGGGAGCAGCAAGAGCAGGCCATGTGGCGTTCGGCCGACACGCTTTCCTTCCTCCTGCAGGTCGCTGAGTGGCTACGTGTCTACAACGTACGGATAGAGTGAGACTCTTAGCGGATGAAGTCCTTGTCGATCGGCGAGGTCGCCGAGCTGTTAGGTGTCGCCACCTCGACGTTGCGCTGGTGGGAAAAGCAGGGGCCTGCTCGCGCCGGCAGAGCGTAAGGGTGGCCGGCGGCACTACCGCCCGGCGGAGGTCCGCCGGGCGGCGATGATCCGGTTCTGGCAGGAAACCGGCATGATGAGCCTCGACGACATCGGCGCGGTGCTCGCCGGCCGAGATGACGCCCATGACTGGCATGATGTCGTCCAGAACCGCATCGACGCCTTCGACGCACAAATCGAGCGCCTCACCGCGGCCAAGGCGTATTTGCGGCACTCGCTGAAATGTCCTCGAAGCAACCCGGCCACCGACTGTCCGAGCTTGAAAAAGGACATCGACACCTGGCTGAAAGCTCGCCGTACGTGAAGGGTGGTCAATAGCGAGCAGGGTTCGCCAGCAGCGGTGGGTACGCCTGCGTCTGCTGTCCGTCGACGGTGGCGCCGGAGTATTTGAGCATCGGCGCGAGCTCGCGGTTCAGGTCGGCCGGGAAATTCAGGGTAGGAGCCGAAACCTCGTCCAGCGCGGCGATCTGTTTCAGCGGTCAGCCGCAGGTCCAGTCCGGCGAGGTTGTCTTCCAGATGCTCGATCCGGCGCGGCCCGATAATGGCGGACGAGACGCCGGGCCGCTGCTGGACCCACCCGAGCGCGACCGCGGCGGAGCTCGCACCAACCTCCTGCGCGACACCCGCCAGCACGTCGATCACCTGGTATTGGGCCTCATTCGGCCGACCGAGGGCAGCCGACCGCTTGGTGTCGTCGGGGGTTTCGTTGGTACGCGTGTATTTCCCGGACAGGTATCCGCTCTTGAGTGGGCTCCACGGCAGGATTCCCATTCCACTGTCCTGCGCGAGCGGCACCAGCTCGCCTTCGATCGTACGTTCCAGCAGCGAATACTCCATCTGCAGGGCGGTGATCGGCGTCCAGCCACGCAGCAGCGCGGTGGTGTGTGCTTTCGCGGTGAGCCACGCCGGTGTGTCGGAGAAACCGACGTAGCGGATTTTCCCAGCGGTGACAGGTCGTCGAGCGTACGCAGGGTTTCCTCGATCGGCGTGGACCAGTCGTAGTTGTGCAGCCAGTAAAGGTCGACGTAGTCGGTACGCAGCCGGCGCAGCGAGTCCTCCAGCTGCGCGACGATGGCTTTCCTGCTCGCGCCGCCGCCATTGGGGTCGCCCAGATGCAGGTTGCAGAAGAACTTGGTGGCGAGCACGATCCGATCGCGCGATCCCGGCCGCTGGGCGAAAAAGTCGCCCAGGATCTGCTCCGAATGGCCGTTGGTGTAGAAGTTGGCGGTGTCCAGGAAATTGCCGCCGCGGTCGAGATAGGTCTGCACGATCTTCTCGGATTCCTCAACGCTGCAACCGAACCCGTGATCCTCGCCGAAATTCATCGTACCCAGGCAGAACGGGCTCACCTTGAGTCCCGACCGGCCGAGGCTGACGTACGAGTCGAATGTCATTTTCGCTCTCCGTTGATAGACGCTTGCGAACCACTACGTCGAGTACAGCGCCGCCCCACCTGGGCGAAGGTTAGATCGATACGAGCGCTCTCTTGCACGATCGTGGCGACTTCGACAGGACCAAGCGTGTGTTTCAATCGGTCCATGTCCCTGGCTGACCTGCGCACGCTGATCACCAAGTACGCCGAGCGGCCCGCCGACGGACTCGACGGCATGCTGCTGTCGATGGTCCGAAAGCCGACTCCGCCGACCGCCAGCAGCTCTTATCCGGTGCTGGCCCTGGTCGCCCAGGGCTCGAAACGCCTGATGGTGGGCGATCGGGTCTACGACTACGGCGCCGGCCAGTATTTGGTGGTGTCAGTTGACCTGCCGATCACCGGCCATTTCACCGAGGCCAGTGTCCAGCGGCCGTTTCTCGGTTTCGGCCTGCGGCTGCGGCCGGCCGCCATTGCCTCGTTGCTGCTGGAGGCTGGACTGGAGACCGGACATCTCGGCGATGCCGGCCGGCGGCCGCAGACCCCGGCCGGCATCGCGGTGAGCGATGCGACCGACGAGCTCATCGACGCGGTCATCCGGCGGATCAGGCTGCTGGACAGCCCAGCCGACCGTCCGGTGCTCGCCCCCATGGTCGAAAAGGAGATTCTCTGGCGGCTGATCACCGGCGAGCAGGGCGCGATGGTCCGCCAGATCGGCCTCGCGGACAGCCGGCTTTCCCATGTCAGTCGGGCGATCCGCTGGATCCGGGAGCACCACGCGGAGGTGATCCGGATCGACGAGCTGGCTCGGCTGTCGACCATGAGCGTGTCCGCGTTGCACCGGCATTTCCGGGCGGTCACCGCGATGACGCCGATCCAGTACCAGAAACGCATCCGCCTGCAGGAAGCGCGACTGCTGCTGATGAGCAGCCCGCTGGATGTGGCGAGCGTCGGTCTTTCGGTGGGTTACGACAGCGCTTCGCAGTTCAGCCGCGAATATCGCCGCCAGTTCGGCGTACCACCGGGCCAGGACCCGGCAAGGCTCCGCTAGCGGACCGAAGCCGTACGACACCCGGATTGCCTGGGGTTGGACCGCGAACAGCCGCCTGGTGAGGCAGAATCGAGGTCAGCAACACCGATGATGGGGGCTGACCGATGAGCACCGGCGGGCATCCGGAGATCGACACCAGCAAGCCGAGCATCGCGCGGGTGTACGACTACGCGCTCGGCGGCAAGGACAACTTCGAGGTGGACCGCCAGGTGCTGGCGAGCATGTTGCTCATCGACCCGGAGATCCCGACGGTGGCGCGGGCGCATCGGGACTGGTCTCGGCGGGTGATCCGGTGGCTGGTCGAGCGGGTCGGGATCGACCAGTTCCTGGACTGCGGTTCCGGGCTGCCCACCATGGAGAACACCCACGAGGTCGCGCAACAGGTGGACCCGGACGCGCGGGTGGTCTATGTCGACAACGACCCGGTGGTGATCGCGCACGGCCGGGCGTTGCTGGAGGACAACCCGAACACCCGGTTCGTGAACGCCGACCTGCGCGAGCCGCAGAAGCTGTTCCGGATGGCCGGGCTGGTGGTGGACTTCCTGGACCTGGAGCGCCCGGCCGCGCTCATCCAGTGCGGCACGATCCACCACATCGACCAGCTCGCCGACCAGCAGGCGATCATGCGCCAGTATGTGGACACTCTGGTCAGCGGCTCGTACGTGGCAATGACCCACGTCCACGACCCGGCCGACGGGAGCGAGGCCAGCAAGCTCGCGCAGCGCATCGAGGCCGGCTACCGGTCCACCAACGCGACCACCCACTGGCGGCCCAGGCACGAGATCGAAACCCTTTTCGCCGGCCTGGAGATCGTCCCGCCCGGGCTGGTAGCGCTGCCCCGCTGGTGGCCGGCCGGGCCGCCCAACGGCGACCTCGACCCGATCTACGACATCATTCTCGGCGCCGTCGCACACAAACCCTGACCTTAGCTTGACATTTGGACTATGGGCTTGGTGTTGGACCCCAGTTGATCATGGAAGCAGCCCACCCAACGCGACCGCGGTCGCGATATCACCCACGATCTTCCCCGATCATGACTGGCCCGACTGCCCCGCCACGGCGCCAACGCCCGACGCAGTGACTTGAGACATCGCAATCCCAAGTTTCCAGCACTGGACAGGCACTTCCGTGCATTTCAGACCGTGTCACTCGCCAACAGACGAAATCCCGAGGCTAGATGACCTATTTGTCGTTGTGCCAGATGGCGGCGGTGAGGGCGAGTACGCGTTGCAGGACGCGCACGATGACGCCGTTGGGGGTGCGGCTTCCGTGTCGTTCCAGGTCGAGTTGGTTTTTGAAGGTCTGGTTGATCGATTCGATGACCTGCCGCAAAGGTTTGAACAGGTGCGCTCCGGGGCGTTCGGTTTCGCCTTTGCGGGCCGGGCGCAGCCATTGTGACTCCGAAGTGAATCCGAGCAAGGCCTGCATCACCGCCAAGGTGACCAACTCAGCGTCGGTCAGCTTCGGGGCGATCCCACCTCCGGTCGCCACGGCGCCAGCCCGGGTGCGGCTTTGAGCAAGTCGTCAACCGTCACGTACAAGTGCAGTAGCGAGGATGTCCAGGTTGTTCGTCACAAAACGATCATGGACGCCCTCGC
This sequence comes from Fodinicola feengrottensis, assembly GCF_010993775.1. Lineage (GTDB taxonomy): Bacteria > Actinomycetota > Actinomycetes > Mycobacteriales > HKI-0501 > Fodinicola > Fodinicola feengrottensis. The sequence continues at coordinate 82,564 of NZ_WOTO01000010.1, forward strand.
CTCGACTCTGAGCAAGCCATGTCCTTGGAATAGGTCATCTAGTAGAGCAGGGTTGTGGGCCGCCGGGCGTAGTGGTGCCCGGCGGCCGGGTGGATTTTTCTATGCGGCGAGTTGGTTGATGCCGCGGATGGGTCTTCGTTCGCGGTCAACGTACGCGGGCGGCAGGAATTCAACAATTCCGTCAACAATGCGTACATCCCAACCGCCGTGATGGACGAGCCGATGACACCTATCGCAAAGGAGCACGCAATTTTCAAGGGAAGTAGCTCCACCGTCCGCCCAGTGACAAATGTGATGCCCCCGTGTCCAGCGGGGTGGTCGACCGCATCTGGCGCAGCCTTTGTCGCGCGCTATCAAGGCTTTGCGTAGGGCTGGTGTGATGAGTCGTTCGTTGCGTCCAACATCAAGGGGCACGCTGTCGCTGCCCAGCACCATCGGGATGATGTCCGCGTCACAAGCCAGCCAGCCGGCGGACGCCCTCTGGGGAAATCGGTGCGCCGCTGTGCGGATAGGCGACACCGATCCGGTCCCGCAGCATGTCCCAGCTGATGGTAATGGTGAGATGCGGCCGCTCGGCACCCTGGATCGGGAGTTTCCCGGAGTCCGCGATCAGATTCAACGCTTCCGCTAACGCGTCCCCGTTGCGCTCGGACACTGACCGCTGATCAGGGGTCCCGTTCTCGGCCGGGCGGGGTTTGGCCAGGGGGCTGAGGATCTCGCTGAAGAGGGTCCCGGTTTCGCCGTCGAAGGAGCCACTGAAGTTCAGTCGTCCGTCTGTGCCGGTGTGGAGGGATAGTTCTCGGCGTGGTGTCTCGTTTTCGTGTTCGGAGGGCGCGGGTCCGTCGGGGTCCAGGTGATCATGGATGCGTCGCCCTACTTTGGCCAGACCGGGTGCGGTGTACCGTTTCGCGTGCTCCACCAGGGAAGCCTCGGCTTCCTCACGGTCCTTGATGGTCACCCTGGCCGGGAGCCTGTTAACGACCCCAACGATCGTGTCGATTTGGGAGTCGGCGAGTTCCCCGCGGCGCATCGCATGGCTCGCGATGCTGAGTGTGGGTGCGAGTGTTTCCCCGGTCAGGGCTTGGCTGGGGCACAGGTTCAGGGCTCGTTTGTAGCGTCGGGATGCCTCTGTGGGGGACAGTCGAAGGAGGTCTTGCAGCATGCCCAGGGTGTTGCGGTGTCCGAGCGTCTTGCCGACGTTTCCTCGGTGGATCGCGGCGACAATGTCCAGTACTTCGACCTGCAGTAGCCGGACCGCTTTTTCTTTCTTCTGTAGCAGCTCGCCGAGCTCGTCTGGGTCACACCTCCAGAGTTCTGGAGTGGTGGTGTCGTCGCCGGCGGCCATGACATTAATTCTACCGCCGGCACCGACAGTTTGGTCGCGTACGGGTGATCAGGAAATGGATACTTTCACAATAATCCCAACGAAACATAGAGCGCGCGCATTCAACTCCTGCGAGTTGGGCGGCGAACCCATCAGAATGCCTCCAGTTTCGCGCTCTCGTCGCGCAGGGTGCGGAGTTTGGTCGCGATCTCCGCGATGCTGGCCAGGTGCTGCGCGGTGGAATGCAACGAGTCTCCCGGTCGCTCGTACGGACATCTGTGCGCAGGCTAGGCGCGGACCGCACGGCCACGGATCGCGGACAGCACGGCGGCCAGCACCATGATTCCCGTCAGGGTGTAGAAAGCCACACTGACTCCGCTGGTGAAAGCGACCGCCGCAGGCCCGTGCAGGCTGGCGGTGCCCACGAAGATGGCGAAGGCGGTGCTCCGCGGAATAGCGAATGCGGCGACCAGAATGGCGAGGGTGAAGGAAAACACCATGCCGACACTGGCAAAGGTACGCATCACACCGGAAGCGATCCCGAGCCGCTCCGCTGGCGCGGCCTTCATCACCGCGGAGCTGTTGGCGGAATAGAAGAAACTGCCGCCCACCATGATCACCGCATTACCGATCGCCGGCAGCCACAGGCTGCTGGTAATGGTCATCTGCGCGAAAATCACCAAGGCGATCACCGAAATTCCCAAACCGGCGGTCGCCGGGATGACCGGCCCGAGCCGGTCGGCGACCCGCCCGGTGTACGGGCCGGTGATCGCGCCGATCAGATAGCCCGGCACCATCAGCAACGACGCGTCGATCGGGGTCAGTCCACGCGGACCCTGCAAATACATGATCACCAGGAAAAGCACCGCGAAACTGGCGAGATTTTGCAGGAGTGCGGCCACCAACGCCGGCACCATCGTCGGAATGCGGAACAGCGACAGATCCAACGTCGGCTCTTTGTGCCGCAACTCGATGAACACGAAAGCCACCAGCAGCACCACGCCGCCGACCAGGAAACCGACCTGGACGGCGTTCAACGGCTCGACGGCCAGTTTCGTCATCACCCACACCACGGCGAACAGCCCGAGGCCCAGCGTGATCATTCCCAGTGGGTCGAGCCGCCGGCGTACCCGCTCGCCGCGATCGCGCAGCACCAGCGCCGCCAGCACCAGCGCGACCAGACCGATCGGCAGGTTGATCCAGAAGATACACCGCCATGACACGTACGTGACGATGACCCCGCCGAGCAGCACGCCCAGCACCGAGCCCAGCGAATAGCCGAGCGCGTTGATGCCGTACGCGCGACCGCGTTCCTCCGGCGGGTAGAGCTCGGAAATCACCGCGCCACTGTTGGCGGCGACCAGCGCCGCGCCCAGGCCCTGCAGCACTCGGAAACCGATGATGGACGGCCCGTCCCAGGCCACCGCGCACAGCACCGAGCCCAGGACGAAGATCCCGAAGCCGACCTCGTACATCCGGACCCGGCCGTACATGTCTCCCAGCCGCCCGACCTGGGTGGCCAACACGGTGACTACCAGCAGATACGCCACCACCACCCAGGTGACCGAGGCCAGCGAGATCTTCAGCTCATGCTGGATCGCGGGCAGCGCGAGCACCACGATGGTGCCGTCGATCGCGGCGATGAGCACGCCGATCATCACGACCAGCATGCCCAGCCCGCGCCGCGCCTGGACAGGCGGCGCGTCGACTGTTTGGCTCACCATCGCCTCAGGCATCTTTCGCGGGAGCCTGCAGCGTCCACGTCCGGCCGTCGGGGTCGCGTACGGTCATCATCTTGCTGCCGAAGTGGGTTTCCTCGAACGGACTCACCACCTCAACGATCGCGTCCGGCTCGAACTTGTCGGCGTCCGGCACCTTCAGCACCAGCTGGATCCCCAACTGCTGACTTTCGGGCACCTCGGCGATGAAGATCGGCGGACTGTCGCCGTTGCGCAGCTGGCCGGAGTTGTGGTCGGTCGCGAACTCCAGCTCATAGCCCAGGGCCTGGAAGAACTTCGCGGACTTGCCCCAGTTGTGGGTGTCCAGGAAAACGGTCTCGATGCCTTCGGTGGTCATGTCATTTCTCCTTGTCGGCGGCGGTCGGGTTGTCGAGGTGGGCGCGGTCGAGGTAGGCGCGCAGCGCGTCGGCGACCAGCGCCGAGAGCGACAGCTCCGCCTCGATGGCGCGGTACTTGACCTGCTTGATCAACCCAACCGGTAGGTACACGTTGAACTGCTTCACGTCGTCGTCTCCCACGGCTACTATGCTAGCAACCTAGACGGCTAGAACGCTAGTGGTATCGACTGACGGAAGCGTCAGGGCATCGAGGAGTCGCGGAACTGGGCGGCCATGATTCGCTCGGCGTCGCTCAGGTCGTGCACATCAGAGTCTGATGAGGTCGAGCGAGACTCGCCATAGGTGAGCCGCGCGCTCGGGATCCAGTGCGTACGCGGCAACCCCGCGGCGGATCCCGGGCTGGTGCTCAGGAGCTTGCGCGCAGTCCTCGAAGTAACTGCCGGTGACACCTTCCACCAGCGGGGACGCGGCCAGCAACACCGAAGTCGCGGCGCCCTGCTGAACGGTCTTCCACGACACGTCCGTGCTGGTCGAGTCGAAGGAAGCCGGCGCGGCCGCGAGGTCATCGATGTGCCGGGACAGGTGGGTGGCGGTGATCCGGCCCGGGTTGAGCGCGTTCACCGCGATGCCGTCGCTGGCCCAGCGTTTGGCGGCTTCGACGGCGAAGAGAATGTTCGCCGTCTTCGACTGCCCGTAGGCGAGCCACCGGTCGTACGGCCGGCGGACGAACTGGAGGTCGTCGAAGTCGACATCGCTGTTCACGTGCCCGACCGAGCTGACCGACACCACGCGCGCGCTCCCAGCCGCGGCGAGGGCGTCGTGCAGGCCGGTGGCGAGCGCGAAGTGGCCGAGGTGGTTGGTCGCGAACTGCAGTTCCCAGCCCTGCGAAGTCCTGGTCTCGGGGGTAGCCATGATGCCGGCGTTGTTGACCAGGATGTGCAGCGGTCCGGTCCAGCCGTCGACGAACGCGGCCACCGACCCTTGATCGGCGAGGTCAAGCGGCGCGACCAGCACGTTCCGCCCGATTTCCAGGGCCGTACGTCGGCCGGCTTCCACGTTGCGTACGGCCAGTGTCACCTCAGCACCGGCGCCCGCGAGCGCCCGGGCGGTCTCCACGCCGATGCCCGATGCGCCGCCGGTGACGATCGCCCGCCGGCCACCCAAGTCGATCCCGGCGACCACGTCGGCCGCTGTCGAGAAGGCCCCGAAAAGGGGTGTTCATGATGGCGCCTCCGATGACTGTACGCTTAAGCGGATGCGGCTCCGCTAAATCCGAGAATAAGCGGAGTCAGCTCCGGATGCAAGGAGGAGCAGTGCGCGCCGACGCCCAGCAAAACCACGAACGGTTGCTTGAGATGGCCGCGAAGGCCTTCGCACGGGACGGGACGGGAGCGTCGCTGAAGGCGATCGCGGAAGCGGCCGGCGTCGGCATCGGCACCCTCTACCGGCGGTTTCCCACCCGCGAGACGCTCGTGGAAGCGGTCTATCGCAACGAAGTGACGAACCTCTGTGCGGCCGCGCAGACCCTGCTGGCTGAGCTGTCGCCGGTGGACGCTGTGCAGGCGTGGTCGGAGCGGTTCGTCGACTTCATGACCGCCAAGCGGGGCATGGCCGCCGCATTGCGGGTCGTCCTCACCTCCCCGGACGACCTCATGCGTACCCGCTTCCTGTTGCGCGACGCGATCGCGATGCTGCTCAACGCGGGCGCCGCCGACGGTTCGATCCGGGCCGGCCTCGACCCGTACGACGTGCTGATGGGCCTCGGCGGGATCACCCTGATCGCCGAAGAGCAGCGGGACCTCGCGCTGCGGCTCGTCGATCTCCTCATCAACGGAGTAATTGCCGGCGCGACGCTTTCAGACAACTAGGCTGGTTCGATCGAGAGGGCGTGCCGGAAAACATTTCGCGGGTCCCAGCGGGATTTGATTCGCTGCAGCCGCGGGTAGTTTTCCTTGTAATACAAGGTGGACCATGGCACGCCTGAGGTGTTCCAAACCGGGTCCGCGAGGTCAACGTCGGGGTAGTTGACGGTACGAGCCGTCGCTGACCTCGCCGGGCACCGGCACCCCACCTGTGTCGGCGTAAACGTCACGATAGAAATTGCGAATCCAGGCCAAATTGCTGGCATCGTCGGAGTCATTCGTCCAGAGCGCCGCGAAAACCGCCTTCATGACCACATCCCGCTGGGCCACCGCGGTGTCACTCGGCTTGACGGCCTGGACCTCGCCGCCGTATCCGACCAGCAGCATGCCGCCGCCCGAGTTGCCGGTGGAATTGGTCAGGTGGCGGTAAATCGTGGCGAGCTGGGTGTCCGTGTACGAGCGGCGCAAATAGGCCGCTTTGTTCTTGTAGCGGCGGGTGATCAGATCGCCCGGCTCACCAGCGCCCGGCCAGGTGGTCGAATGCAACCAGGGCATCGTCCCGCCGGTCGTTCAGGATCGGTTTCACCGTGACACCCGCGGTGACCTCCTTCACAAAGGCGCTGACCAGCGCGTTCGCGTTCGGGATGCCGGCGTCGATCTGGATGAACAGCTGGAAGCTGCCAGCACTGCGGTGCGTCGGCATCAGAATCGCGTAGAGGCCGGCGTACGGCGAACCGGGCGCGCTGTTGCGCTCATGCCAAGTGCCGAAGTTTCGCATCAGCTTGCCGAAATCCGATTCGGTCATCTGCTCCCAGGGCCAAATAACCAAGCATGCGAGCTCTTGGCTGGGTGCCGGCGGCAGCAGCTGCGAGGTGCCGGGCGTACGCAGCCAATATCGAGTGACCACACCGAAATTGCCACCCCCGCCGCCGGTGTGCGCCCACCAGAGGTCGTGGTTCGGGTCGTCCGGTTCGCGGCTGGCCACCACCGCGCGGGCGGTGCCGTTCCGGTCGACCACGACGACCTCCACGGCATCCAGGTGATCGACCACCGACCCGTACCGGCGGGACAGCGGCCCGTACCCACCACCGGCGAAGTGCCCACCGGCGCCGACATCCGGGCAGCCGCCGGCCGGGATCGTCACACCCCAGCCCTTGAACAAGGTCTTATAGACGTGTCCGAGGGTGGCGCCGGGTTGTACGGCGAACGCGCCGCGGTCAGCGTCGAAGCCGACCGCGTCCATCGGCGCCAGGTCCAGCAGCATCCGCACCGCCGGGTCGGCGGTGAAGTTCTCAAAGCAATGCCCACCACTGCGTACGGCGACTCGCCGCCCGGACCGCACCGCGTCGGACACCGCCCGCACCACCTGGTCGGTCGATCCGACCACCCGGATTTCGTCCGGCCGGCCAACGAAGCGGAAGTTGTTGCCACGCAACAAACTCTCATAGCGCGGATCGGTCGGGCGTACGCTCATCGGCCCGAAGCCCGCCGGGGTCGGCGGTGCCGCGGCAGCCGCCGCCTTGGGGACGAGCGCCGCGGCGACGCCGCCCGCGGTAAGCAATTTCCGGCGATTCAACGAAATGTCCATGACGATCTCCCGAAAGTCGTGTTTTGCCTGCTGTCGTTGACGTTATGGACGCCATCGGGCGTACGACATCCGGCTGGGGCCTAGACCTCAGTGGTGCTAGCCCCACCCTGCAAGTTAGGCTGCCCTAAGTTGAACGGGAAGGATGATCGTGGTCAGCGCCAGCGGTTGCTCGGCTGAGATTTCGCACAATCGGCATGTCTTCCGCGTACGAAACGCCGACTAACTAAATAGCCGGTCGAAGTGGCGATATGCGGGTTTGGCACTTGACGTTTGTCATTTTTGCTCAGATTATCGGCGCGGCCTTATCGAAGGAGACCAGTGCCGATGCCCGCTAACCGTGGTGCCCGTCTGTCCCGGCGCGAACTGCTGGCCGCCGCCGGCGGAGTCGCCCTCGCCGCCTCGCTCGGCCCGGGAAGGGCATCGGCGGCGCCCGCGACTGTGCCGGATATCCTGTCCAACGGCGTCTTCCCGATCGGGATGTTCCGGCCGCCGCCGCTGTCCCAGACAACCGACGCCCGGTACCAGGAGATCGCCGACGCGGGTTTCACCTTCGTCTCGGCCGGCACCGGCGGCTGCGATGTCTACAACCTCGCCGCGAACGGACTTTGCTTCCACTGTGCGAGAACCACGGTCTGCTGGCGATCGTCAACGACACCCGGATGGGCCAGGTCGGGGCCAGCACCACACCGCAGGACCAGTGGCAGCCCATCACCCAGGCCGTACTGAACGACTACAACCCCTATCCGGCCTTCGCCGGGCTGCATACCGGCGACGAACCGGTGCCCTCGCAGTACGCCCCGATCGGCACCGCTGTGCGGCTCGTCCGTCAGCTGGCGCCGACCAAGCTCGTCGACAACAACCTCGCCGGCTATTTCGGCGGTCCCGACTGGGGCGGGGTCGTGCAGGGCTTCATCGACCAGGTGCACCCGTCGTACTTCAGCTTCGACCGCTACATGCTGCTGATGCCGGACGGCTACCACAACACGCCGGCCCAGCAGGCCACCGCGGAAAGCCAGTTTTTCACCACCCTCGCGAATTCCCGACTGAAGTCGGTCGCTAATGGCGTTCCGTTCTGGTGCTATCTGCAGGGCGTCGCCCACCACTCGGGCGCCAACTACTTCCGGCACCCGAACTACGGCGAGACGATCTGGCAGATCAACGCGGCACTCGCGTACGGCGCCCGCGGCCTGCAGTGGTTCACCTACTGGTCCCCCCCGGCGGCGCCGACTTCGGCGACGCGGTTCTCACGGTAAGCGGCGCAGAGAGCGATGTTTATGGCTATCTCAAACACTTCCAGAACGACTACCTGCGTCCGATGGGCAAGGAGTTGCTCACCCTGACCACCGAGCGGACCGCGCATTTCGGCGAGAAGACACTGCCGTCCGCGGTGATCGGTTTCAGCAACGACGGCTGGATTTCGGCCATCAGCGGCAGCCCGGTCATCGTCACCCGGCTGAACCGGAACAGCACGAAGCAGCGGTGGATCTTCGTCGCCAACCGGTCCTACTCGACGACCGCGACCGCCAGCCTGGCTGTCGGGCCGGCGGTCACGACCGTCGAGGAATTCGTCAATGCTTCACAGACGTACCAGCCGACACCGCACCGCTGACCAGTGCCCGGGCGATCTCGTACCAATGCACCCCGGGCACCGCGCGTCTTTATCGCCTGACAACCGCCTAAAGTCCGCTGAGGCCGGCGGGACTGCCGATGCCGGTAGGCGCGTCATAACCGCGCTTACCGGTGCACAGGTAGTCGCCACCGCAGAAGCCGTTGCTTCCGCCGACCACGTCGAAGAACGCCGATGGGTGGGCATAGACGGGCTGCGCGTCGGTGATGACGTGGCCGGACCGAGCGATCATCCCGGCCACCAGCGGCGCGGACGCGCTGGTCCCGCCGACGACGATGAAACCTCCGCCGTTGATCAGGCCAAACGTGTCATAGACAGCGAGACCGGTGGCCGGGTCGGCGACCGCGGACAGGTCGGCAGTCGTACGCAGTGAGCAGTGCTTGTCGTGCTGCCAGGACGGCTTCGAGACGTACGCCGAGCAGCCACTGCCTCCGTGTGACCAGGCCGTTTCCGTCCACCCACGGGCACTGCCGGCGGCCTTGCTCAGGGTGGTGCCACCCACCGCGATAGTGCTGGACAGCACCGCCGGGAAGGACGCGGTGGTGAACCCGGAGTCGCCGGCGCTGGCGACCATCGCAGTGCCCGGATGCTGGTAATGCCCGGCGTCCGCGCCCATGCTTGGCGACTCATCGCTGCCATAGCTGTTCGAGACGACGTGCGCGCCGAGGGCGACCGCGGTGTCCACGCTCGCGGCCAGGTCGTTGGGGCTGAGCAGCGAACTGTCGGCCTCCACCAGCAGAATCCGGCAGGACGGGCAGGACGCCGACACGGCATCCAGGTCGAGCGACGTTTCCACTCCCCAGTTCGGATCCGGCGTCGGCAACGGGGTGGCCGCGCCACGCTGGTTGACCTTGGAGAAGCAACCGCTGGCGCTCGTACACGCCGGCAGGCCGTATGTCTGCCGGTAGACCGCGAGGTCCGCCTCGGCATTCGGGTTGTCGTACGCATCGACGACCGCCACCAGGCTGTTGGGTTGCACATTCGCCGGCAGTTGGTACGCGCTCGCGATGTCGGCCGGGCCCAACCCAGCGGGCAGCGCGCTCGTACGTGCGGCGCGTTTGGCCGGCGAGCGGCCGATGTCGGCGAAGCAGTGGAATCGGCCGGCCTGTACGACCGCGCAGCCGGTGCGGCCCACAGTGCCGGCCGGGGCGGGAGCCGCGTTGGCCGGGACGGCGGCGCTGAGCACCGCGACGAAGGCGAACGCGATCAGGGTTTTGCGGGTCATCGGTCAGCTCCCGGTCACGGTGTAGGCGTTTTCGGTCGTCGTGCTGAGCGAGCCGCCGGCGGCGTCCTGGGCGGTGACCCGTACGGACACCGGGTGGCCGGTCGCGGCGGACCGCAGCGTCACCCGGTAGCGGCCATTGCCAAGGCCGGTGACGGTCGCCGGCACGTACGCCCCACCGTCGACGCTGGTCGCGAAGGTGAGACCGGTAATCGCGGACTTCGTCGCGGCGGCGGTCACATGTCCTGCTGTGACAACGAAAGTTGAAGTGCCGGCCGGCAGTGTGCCGGCCTGGCTCACCGGCAGCGGGACATTCATCGTCAGCAGCGGCAAAATCGTGCACGCCTCGGTCGCACTCGCGGCGCAGTTCCAGCCGGTCGGCACCGCCGCGCCCGAGGTCGCCGACGACGAAAACGTGTAGACCGACGATATTTTCGTCGACGTACTGAATCCCATGGCCGCGCGATCGACGGTGTCCTCAATACGGTACGTGTGCGAGTCCGCCGGAAGGGGCACGGTCAGGTCGTCTTTGTCAGTGGTGTCAACGATGCTGGTGCCGTCCTGGAACACCTGGAGCCGTTCGAAACCCGGATTCGCACCACCGACCCAGCCGGAATGGTCTGGATTCGAGTCCATCACGAATGTCGACAAGGCCAGCTTGTCAGCCGTCCGGCAGGCCACGCAGTATGGCCGCGGAAACGGCTTACCACCGAAGAAACCGGCCGTCGCCAGGCCATGCATCCAGTCCACCGGGTAGGACCGTCCCGGCTGGTACGCCTGCGGAACGGTCTCCATGCCTTCAGCGCCGCTGGCTGCGCCCTGATACGCAGCCGCGTCCCAACGCACATTCGGCGGCCCGTACAAATAGTCGACCAACGACGGCGTGTTCGGCACCGTGTCGGAGTCGGAGCTGGTTTCGCCGCGCAGGTCCGGGTAAACCGGACCGCGGCCGAACGCACGTTGCCCGCTCGCGTCACCACCGAAAATGCGGTCGGAAACGCGCGCCAGCTGGTTCGGCTGGACCGTACGGTGCAGGTCCGCCGGAATTCCAGCGGACCAGTCGGCGGTGAGGTGATAGGTGGCGGGAGTGCCGTCGGGCTCGGTCGCGGACCGGCGCTCGTACGCGTCGAATTCCAGGATTCCGTGTCGTGGCGCCGAAGTCGGTTGTACGAAGACATGGTCGTTCGGGCCATCCAGCACCCCGAAGCCATTCGCTATCCCGTCGGTGGCGCGAGCCGGTATCAGGTCTGCACCAGCGTCCAAGACCGAGCTTGGCCTCGGGGTGGTGAAGGACGGGGGGGTCGCGGTCGCCCTACCGCCGTCGAGCGCGACAGTCTGTCCGTCGCCGGTGACGGCATTGTCCGTACTGGTCGCGAAGTAGCTGTCTGTTGCCTTGCCGTCAACTGACTTCGCGATCGTATTGACGATAATCGTGTAATGACCTTTTGGCAGGCTGACCTTGATATAGTTCTCGCTGCCTATCCCCACGAAGTTCGTGTATTTCCGGTTGTCGTCGGTGTTGGTGATCATCGCGAGCGTGCCCAGCGAAGTCACTCCGGCTGGCGGGGTGTAGCGGACCGTCAGCGTCACCATCGCATAGTTCGGCTGCACGGTGCCGGCCGTGGGCGCATCCAGCGCCATCCGCACCGGACTGGCGTTTTTACCGAGTGTGTCACCGAAAACCCTGGCCCCAGCCGCATCCAAATAGCCCTTGGTCACAGTGCCGTTTCGGGACGTGATCGTCACGCCTGGCACCGCTTGGCCGCCTTGCGGGACCGTCACCGGGATCCGGTCGGCGGGCAGCGCGGCCAGCCGGGTCACGTCGAACAGCTCCCGATCAAGCCCAGTCGCGAGATGCCCAACCGCCTCGGCCGGAATGGCGTACACGTCCGCCCCGACTGTGACCACGGTCAGCGCGGACGCCGGCTGGCCGGCCAGCCGGCCCACCCGTACATGACCATTCACCCAGGTCAGGGCCACTTTTTCGCCAGTCGGAAGGATGACCGTACGAGCCGGTTGGACGGGCGGCGGGGCCGCCGTCGCGATGGCGGGCGCGCCGCCAGCGGTAGCGCCGGCAATGACCGCGGCCACCACAACAACACTCTTGCGCAAACGCTGAGATGTTCTTGTTGTTTTCACGCCTCTTACTGTCCAAAACCACCATCACAGTTCCGCTCACAAGCTGGCCGATATGGGCCAGCGGTGAAATACAGGGCGACTTCCGGACACCACTCAATGATGAGGACCCCCGACTCACTGGAGAAAATTCGCATGAAACGACGACTTCCTCCTGGCCCTTCTCATCAAGGAGCCGATGAATCCGCCAAGAATCGAGCGAGCCAATGACCATGAGGAAGCGAACATCTGTCTGCGCCGCAATAGCGGTGTCACTGGCAGTCTCCAGTTGGGTGGCACCCGCGGCTGACTTGCCAGCGGCCGCGGCCGAGTTGCCAGCGGCCGCAGCTGGGCCCGAGCCAGCAAACACGTCGGCGGTCCTGCTTCCTACCGGCGAGCGGCTGACCACTCTTCCGGGAGCCGGATCGGGGAGGATGGGCACGGTAACGCCGGCCAGCACGACCAAACTGGGCCGGACCCTGATGTCATTGACACTGAACGGGAAGCAGTACGAGATTCCCGCCGCCGCGCTGCCGTACCTGGGACGTGGGTTGGATCTGAGTTTGTTCGACGTAGCCGCGTTGCGTGCCGCCGAAGTTGATGGACGTATCCCCGTTAAGCCTCGGTTACCAGGGAAATCAGCCGGCGGTGGCCGGCGTCACCATGACCGGCCCGCACACCGGCTATCTGAGTGCCGAATCCGCGAGGACTTTCGGTGACGCCGTCGCCAGGCAGTTTGTAGCGGACCATCGCAAATCAGGACCGAAGCCGATGGCAAGCCCCACCTTCACCAGCGGAGCGAAGTTGTCACTCGCTGGCGCCACCACGCCAGCGCCCAAACCGATGTATGTGATGAAGACCCTGACACTCAAGGCCAGCGACATCGATGGCGCGCCGGCCAACTCGGCGACGGCTCTGGTGCAGAACCTGGACAACGGCAACCGCTTTGAAGAGATCGACCCGTTCTTTGATGGCGAAGCACGAGAAAGCGTCCCGGTTGGCAACTACGCGGCGACCATCGTCTATTTCGACGTCAACACCGATGGCGACGTCACCGGCCTGCGGGTGGTGACCAGACCCCAGTTCGCGGTAACCGAAGATGCGACCATGTCGTTCGCCGCCACCGAAGCAACCAGCGAAGTCACCATGCGTACACCGCGCCCTGCCGAGCTTCAGGAGGGCGGTTTCGTGCTGGACCGTGGCGGCGCCGCTGGGTACGGGTCATACACCGACGTCGCCGTCGCGTCGCACGGGCGGACCGATCTGGGTGTCGCCCACCACGACACCGGTGACCATCGGCACCATGCACAGCTACCCGTACCGGCGGCTGACATCGCCGGCCGGCCGCGGGGAGCCATACACGTACTCACTGCAGTATTTGAGCACCGGCGTCATCCCACAGCAGGTTTACACGGCCTCATCCGCCAACACTGCCACCATTGACGCTTCGTACTATTCGGACATCGACTCGACCGGCTTCCAAGGCCGAACAGCCTTTTACCCCTTCGAACTGAATTATTTTGTCTTCCACGGTTTTGGTAACCCACTGTCGATGCCTACCCGCCGACTGGAATACGTTTCGGCCGGCAATTCGATCGCATGGGCGGCATTTGCGAGTACGAATGTTTGGACTGACCCCAGATTCCCAGGCTTCCCGATGAGTGGCGGCGGTCAGGGCGGCTCAGCGAGACGCTACACGCCCGGTGAGAAGGTGACTGAGGCGTGGAATGAATTCCCGCTCTCCACACGCGCCCCGGTGAATCTGGCCGGATCGCAGACAAACGGGCAATTCGAACCTGGAGTCGTACGATCCGGTGACACTGAGACGTTCAACCTCTCACCATTTTCCGACAACGAGACAGGACATGTTGGATGGCTTGATATCGGGAATCACAGGGACCCCGAGTCGGAGACCTATGAGCTCGACCAGGATGGCAGTAAAATCGCGGATGGCCCCGTCATAGCCAAGACAGCCCAGATACCAGATGCGACGGTGAAGGCCGCCGTCTCGACGCTACATCTGACTATTGATGCGGCAAGGTCCGGGCCGGACTACAAACTGTCCACTGGCAATCACTCCGAATGGACCTGGCAGAGTCACCACCAAGAGGGCACCCTCCCACCCGGCTATGGATGCGGATTCGAGTTTGTGTCGCCCACGAACTGCTCGGTTGAACCCCTCATGACCGCGCAGACGGTCGTACGTGGGATGAGTCTGCACGGCACCGTACCCGCGGGGTTGCAGACGATGGACCTGACGCTGAGCCATCTCCAGCTGACACCGCAGTCCCCCATCCCCAGCGCCAAGGTGGAATTTTCCACGGACGATGGCACGACCTGGCACCAGGCGCGCACCGTGCGAGTGGGAAACGGGCATTACCTCGCTGTTTTCACGGCTCCCACCGGCTTTGTCAGCCTGCGAGTGTCCGGCACTGACACAGTTGGCGGCTCAATCATCCAGACCGTAAATCACGCCTACCAGACAGTATGAAAGGAGGGGGAATGTTGCGTTTCACAGCCACCAGAGTGGGCGCTTTGACGCTGGCGATGGGATTGCTCGGCGCGATCTCGGCAGCCCCCGCATACTCGGCCACCCCACCGGCCACCTCCGCCAAGCAGGGATACCGGCAGGCCTGTACGGCTCGTTCAGGCAATTATTTTCATTGCCTCACTTTGATTGCTCCACGGCACGCCAACGGCAAGTCGCCTCAAGCCGCTGCCGCGAAGCCCGATGGACTGGGCGTCCAGGACCTGCGCAAGGCCTATCAACTTCCGCAAAACCCACCAGCGGGCGCGACTGTGGCGATTGCGATCGCATTCCACTCCCCGACTCTGGAAAGTGATCTCAACACTTACCGGAAACAGTACGGTTTGTCGGCCTGCACCGTCGCCAATAGATGTCTGACAGTCCTGAACCAGAACGGCGACGCCACGCCCGTTCCAGAGAATGATCCCGGGTGGGAGGTCGAGGAAACCCTCGACGTGTCGATGGTGTCAGCGTCCTGCCCGAGCTGCCGTATCGTCGTCGTGGAAGCGACAGACGACTCGTTTAACAACCTGGCCGCGGCGACCGTCATGGCCGGCCAGCACGCGACCGTGGTCTCAAACAGTTATGGCGGCCCAAAAATGGCCTTGCCCAACAATTCGCCGGCGCTTACGACCAACCCAATCACCAAGTGGTGGTCTCCTCCGGAGACGATGGATTCACCAAGGCGTCGTTTCCTGCGACGGTCGCCAGTGTCATCGCGGTGGGTGGCACGGAGCTCACAAAAGCCGACAACACTCGTGGATTCACCGAGTCCACCTGGGCGGACGGCAGCAGTGGCTGCTCCGCCTACGTCGCGAAACCGGCACGGCAACATGATCCGCACTGCTCAATGCGTACGGTGGCTGATGTTTCCGCGGTCGCCGACAACGTCAGCATGTTCAACGCCGGAAACGGAGGCTGGTTCGACGTTGCCGGCACGAGCGTCGCTGCTCCGTTCATCGCCGGGATGTACGGGCAAGTCAACAACAACGCAACAGTCGACACTCTTTACCAGCACCCGGAGTCATTCAACGACATCACCACCGGCGCTAACGACCACTCAGGAACTGGCGCTGACTGTGGGAATGACTATCTGTGCACGGCACAGCCCGGCTACGACGCACCCACCGGCGTCGGCAGCCCCATCGGGTTGGCCGCATTCTAAACGCACGATGGGCTGAATAGGCCCGACGCGTGACTTTTCGGCGAGAGAGGGGAATTATCCCACTCTCGACGTCGAGTGTGGGATTTTGTCCCACACTCGACGTCGAGAGTAGCCCCGCGGAGCCTTCTCTACTGGAGTTAGAGTGGCTCATGTGACTTGTGAGGCAACCCAGTCAGCTGTACGCCTTGAAGATGTTGGTGAACTCGTACGTGGACTGCGGAATCCCGGAGCAGGTGGCAACAACCCCGCCATTCGGACAGCCGCCATTATCGCGGCCGACCGACCAGAACCCGATGCTCGCCACGTGATTCGCCTGCGCGAAACTCAGCAACTCTCGGGCGGCCGCCTGGTCGGTCACCGGACCAGTGTCGTTATGCCCAATCATCGGCGTCAATCCAAGCATTGCTTTGATTTGCGCATCACTCTTGGAGGGCCAGATCGTCTTCATCTGCCCAATGGTGGCATTCGCCGCCGAGACCAGTGCGTCACCCCATGATCCAGTGTAGCCAAAGTCCATCAGCATCGGATTGACGACGACATTGAGCCCTCGCGATGCCGCGTCCTGGAGGATCTGCACCGAATACGGATCCATGCCGTAATCCTGACCCTGGATCCGCATGGTGTAGCTGATCTTGGTGCCTTTGTTCTGCTGCAGTCGCAACAATGCCTGATTCACCGTGGCGATCGGAATCGATGCTTCCACGTCAACGTCAAGGCTGTTACTACTGACCGCATTCAACGACTGCACGTACGCGTTGTAAAGCGCGTCCACCGAGCCGCAGGTGTCCTCCAGGTACGGCCCTGCCGCACCTCCAGTGGAGACCGTCACCGCGCCGCCCATCGCACGCAGACTGTTGACGTCGTTGATGATTCGCGGCTCGGTCAGCGGAACTGTGCCACCCCAGGATGGATTGCAGCCGGTGCTGTCCGCCAACGCGAAGGCGAGGTTGAAGTTCTTCACGCCCGTCGCGTTCGCCACCGAGACCAGAGACGGAGTCGCGTACGTGATGTCAATGTACGGCGAGACTTTCCCAGCACCACCGCCACCCGGGGGCGGGCTGCTTGGTGGTGCCGAAGTTGGCGGAGCGGACGTAGGCGGCGCTGACGTAGGGGGTGCTGACGCACCACATGGCTGGCCGTTGAGCCTGCAGTTCATCGGCATGCCAAGGCCATTCACCAAAAACCCGAACGTCGTCGACCCGCCCGGCGCGACCGTGCCGTTGTAGTCGCGGTTGACGAATGAGTGGTGCGCCCCGGTCGCGGTGTCAATCGCGTCCCAGTACGAGCCCATCGTCGACCCGGCCGGCAGGTCGAATTCCAGCTTCCAACCAGTCAACCCGGCCGAGCCGCCGGTGACCGTGTATTTCCCTTGGTAGCCGGAATCCCAGGTGGAGTCGGTGGAGAACACCGCGGCAGCCGCGGTGGCCGCCGTCGCTGGCGAGACCACCAGCGGCACCAGCACCAACAGGGCCGCCGCGGCCATCGAGCCGAAGACGAACTTGGCCCTGGTCGAGGTCCTTCTTTCTTTCATGGCCAAGTCCTCCTATTCCACGGTGAGGGTCAGTTGCTGGACGCCCCAGTCGTTGGCCTGGGTGCCGGGCAGCCAAACGTCGACGATGTCGTCCTTGATCCAGCTGCCGATGTCCGCGGCATAGCAGTGTCCATAGCCGGGCACGTAAAACCGCGTTCCCCAGGGGATGTTCCGCGCGTCTACCGCGCAGAATCCGGGGCCGGCGTTGTAGCCCAGGGCGGTCTGGCCGGTGTCGTTGTACGACGTGACGCGATAGTTCAGCGTCGTACCCGGGGTCATCGCGTACGGCGCCAGCTGATTCGCGCTGTTGAGCCGGTACGAGCGGGAAATCTGGCCGACCGAGGAGGCGGACGCGTTGTCGGCCGTCATCGCATAAACCTGGTAGTTCGCGTTCTGGCAGGGACTCGGGTCGGTAACCAGGAAACTGGGCTGGCCCCAGTCGCTGATCCACTGCAACGCCTGGCCGTTGCGAAATGCCCGGTACGCCACCGCGCCGGCGACCCTGGCGAACGTGAAGGTGACTTTTCCGTCCGTACCAAGGCCACCGCTGACGCCGCCGGGCGCCGGCAGCCGGCCGCTCACGTCGACGGCGCCCACCAGGGTGCCGGGGCCGTGGCCGCCGGTCACCGGCCGAACGGGGATGGTGCCGGTGTAGAAGTGTTGGCAGGCAGGCAAAAGCCGCGGCCGCCGGAGTGGCCGGGGCCAGCAGCAGCCCGCCGACGGCGAGCGCCGCCAAGGTGAGGGCACCGCGAAAGAAGGGTTTGAGCATGACGTGAGCCTCCCGGGTGGGACCGAACCGGAGGAAACGCATGGTCGCGAGGTGATCACCTGCTGTCAGACCGTAGGTGTCCCCACCCACCCAGTCAAGAGATCTCGATCTTTAGCGTGAACATTCGGAAAATCTTCGCTGTTCGGACGAGCACGGCCATCTGAACCATGTTCGGACATCGCCGTGAGATCTGTCGAATTAGTCGCGTACGACCGAAAGAACCACTGGCCCGAATGCTCGCATCGACCGCCTTTCCTTTGGCTACAACTTGAACCAAGCACCGGCCCTGCACGCTCGACAGGGACCGAAAATAGCCATCGGAATGTTCGTCAACCAGCTGACCAGCCGTCGTCCAACAAAGCGAAGATCTCCCGGGTGGCCTGCCGCGGGTCGTCGTACGCCTTGATGAGGTGACGGGCTTCCAGCGCGAAATGCGCCAGCGCGACGCACCGGACGTCGTCGTCGGGAGCACCGACCTCGGCCGCGATCGCCTGCGCGACCGCCGTTTCGTGCCGCATCCACATCCGGTGGGCGTAGTCGCGCAGCACCGGGGTGCCGTCGACCATCCGGAGAAACGCGGTGATCTCCGGAGTGCCCCCGTGCACCGATCTCACCATGTGGTCGCACAGCGACTGCGGGATCGACTGGCCGGGACGGCGGTCGCGTACGGCCGAGACCAGCTCCGCCTCGATGTCTTCGGCCTGGTCGAAAACCAACGCTTCCTTGCCGGAAAAGTGTTTGAACAAGGTCGTCACCGACACATCGGCGGCGTCGGCGATTTCCTTGACGCTCACGTGGTCGTAGCCACGCTCAAGAAAGAGCCGGAGCGCGGCGTCTGCCAACGCCTGGCGGGTCTGGGCCTTCTTGCGCTCGCGGCGCCCGATCGGCTCGGTCGATTCGGTCACCAGTTCAGCGTACCTCAGAGTGAACTGACTTTAAAAGTGTAGTGATTGCACTTTCGTAGTCGATGTGCTTATCTGGTCCTACGACAGAGAGGACATGACATGAGAACCACCGATAAACCCCGCATCGCCATCGTCGGCGGCGGCCTCGGCGGGCTGGCCTGCGCCCGCGTCCTGCAGCTGCACGGGCACAGCGCCACCGTCTTCGAGTACGAGGAGACGCTCGGCGCGCGCTCCCAAGGCGGCACTCTCGACATGCACGAAGGCACCGGCCAGGTCGCTTTGTGGGCGGCCGGCCTCTTCGACGAGTTCACCGCGCTGGCCCGCCCGGAGGGGCAGGAGTGGCGCAGGATCGACCACCTCAGCGGCCTCGTAGTCCAGGACAACCAGCCCGAGGACGGCCCGGAATCCCGGCCGGAAATCGACCGCGGCCAGCTGCGCGGCATCCTGCTGAACTCGCTGACCGCCGGTACGGTCCGATGGAACGCCCAGGTCACCGCCGTCACCACCCTCGGCGACGGCACCTGGCAGCTGGTTTTCGCCCATGGCAGCAGCGAAACCTTCGATCTCGTGGTCGGCGCCGACGGCGCCTGGTCACGCGTACGAGCGGCTCTGACCGGCGCCGAGCCGCTCTACACCGGCGTTTCGTTCATCGAGGTCGGCTTCGACGATGCGGACCGCCGGCATGCCGAGCTCGCCCGGTTGACCGGCAACGGCACGATGATCGCGAAGGCACCCGGCCTGTCGTTTTTCGTCCAGCGCAACAGCAATGCGCATCTCCGCGCCTACATCGCCATGCGTACGCCGGAGAACTGGCATCAGGCTGTCGGCCTGGATTTCGCGGACACGGCGGCCGTACGAGCCCACCTACTGACGATTTTCGCTGGATGGCACGACAATCTCCTCGATGTTCTGCGCAACAACGACGGCGGCTTCATTCACCGGCCGCTCTACAAGCTGCCGGTGCCGCATGTCTGGGAGCACACCCCCGGCCTCACCTTGCTGGGCGACGCGGCCCATCTGATGCCGCCGCTCGGGCTGGGCGCCAACCTCGCGATGCTCGACGGCGTCGAACTCGCCGCCGCTGTCGACACCGAATCCAGCCTCGATGAAGCGGTGCGTACGTACGAATCCATCATGCTGCCACGCTCGACGGATGCCGCGAAACGCACCGGCGAAGGCCTCGATCACCTGATGCCACCGGTCACCGCGTGACCGGGACGGTCCTGCCCCGCGGCGGCAGGACCGTCCCCAGTGGACGTCAGCAGAAGCCACCCTCGAAATCGGCTGTCCGGATGTTGAACTCCAGGCCCAGGTCGGTAGTTGTGTTGGCCAACGCGCAAAAAGTCCAGTTGTCCCCGAACCAGGTGTGCACCACGACCACCACGTTGCGGCCGTCCGGCGCGCAGTGGCCGTAATGCGCGTGCCACGGACCGGACGAGTCCGCCCAGAAACCACAGGTCGCCGGCGGGCCGTCCAGATGCACAGCGGCGGCCGCCGGCTGGGCCGCGACACCCGCGAGCAGGCCGCCCCCGAGGGCGGCGGTGGCCAGCGCGATCGCGAACTTCTTCATGGGAATCTCCTCATCTGGCGGTGCATCCCGCCACCCAAATCCGACAACCACGCCCGATGCGCGGTCACCTTCACAAACGCCCCCAGCGGTGACGAGTCACACTGAAAAGGATGATTTTCCGTTTAGGTCGATAACCCGGCATGTCACCAGAAGAAGCCCAGCCGAGGCGGCCCTCGGGAGCAGCCGTAGGCTGTTTGTTGCAGATCGATGGCAACAAAGGGAGTGGGATGCCCGAACCGGAAGTCGCGCGGCCTGGTGACCGCGACAGGACGGAGCGGATCAGCCGCCGAACGCTGCTGCGGGCCGGCGCGACCGTGCCGCTACTGCTGAGCGCGGCCGCTTGCGCGCGCGACCCCGCCGGCGAGTACGCCACCACCGCCATCGAAGTCCGCGGCTCCGCCGGAGCCCCCACCCCGTCACCAACCCCGACCACTTTTCCGGTGCAACAAAAGGCGATTTACACGCTCGCTGAATACGCGGCTCGTACGCCCGGTGCGCAGCCGTTTGCGGCCAAGGCGATCGCGCTGACCCTCGACGACGGCCCGCACGCGGTGTGGACGCCGAAAATGCTGCGGCTGCTCAAACAGCTGGACATCCACGCCACCTTTTTCATGATCGGTGTGCAGGCGAAAGGCCATCCGGATCTGATCAAGGCGATCCACGACGGCGGCCACGCGCTCGGAAACCACACGTACAACCATCTCGAAACGCTGCCGCACCTGTCCGTACCGA
This sequence comes from Fodinicola feengrottensis, assembly GCF_010993775.1. Classification (GTDB taxonomy): domain Bacteria; phylum Actinomycetota; class Actinomycetes; order Mycobacteriales; family HKI-0501; genus Fodinicola; species Fodinicola feengrottensis. The sequence goes on from NZ_WOTO01000010.1 coordinate 103,578, forward strand.
ACATCCGGCAGCAGATCGTCGCCACCCAGGACGCGGTCTTCAAAGCATGCGGTGCCTATCCCCGAGTTTTTTTCCGTGCTCCCGGCGGAAACTGGGGGCCGCCGGTGTTCGCCGAGGTGGCCGCGGCCGGCATGATGCCGATCCACTGGCAGACCGACACCAACGACTGGACCCGGCCCGGCACCAGCTCGATCGAGCGCCGGGTGGCCGGCGCTCCGGTCGGTTCCATCGTGCTCTGCCACGACGGCGGCGGCGACCGGTCCGAGACGATCGCCGCGCTCACCCAGGCCGTGCCAGCGCTAAAAGCCCGCGGCTATCAGTTCGTGACGCTCGCTTGACTCGCTAACCTTCCGCGTACCGAGCCTGAAACAGGCGGCGTGGCTTCGCGTTTCGCGACCTCATTTGAGGTACGGTTCCGTGAAGTCAGGGAGGTCGGCGAAATCGGGGGAGCTGGTCAGATGGGCGCACGGATCGTGGTCGAGGCGGCGGCCGTCGACCGGCTGGCCGAGCTGGGCTTGAGCGTGCAGATCCTGGAGCGGGTGTGTGCGCCGCGCGGACGCCGAGGTGAGTACGTGCACGCCGCTGGATCCGCCGATGATGGCCGGCCTGATCCGGTGGGCCCGGACCGCCCGCTACCTGCGTGAGGAGCTGGTGCCGGCGGGCTGGCACTTCGACAACCCGCAGAACCTGCCGCGCACGATTCACCCGAGCGGCGACTTCGCGATCGTGGCGATCACCGGCGACGAGCTCACCGGCGGGCTGGATGTGTTGCCCACCACCAAGCATCCGCGCGGCCCAGCCACCGCGCTCGCGGTGGCCACCAACGAGCAACTCAACTCCCCTTCGACTTCGACGGCTTCGACTTCGGGCTGGCCCCGGGCCGGACGCTGGACGCCGGCCATCTGCTGACCTGGATCCTGCTTTTTCCGTGCACGACGAGGCGTTCCAGGTCGAGCTGTCGCTGCCGGACGCGATCGAGGATGGCCGGATCACCGGCTGGGCCGAACGGATCATCGTGCCGCCGTTCCCGCGCGAGCCGGTCGCGCTCCCGGACGTCTCGGCGGATCTGTCGATGGGCGAGATCGTCGTCGAGGTCAACCGCAGGTAGGGAGGCCCGGCGGTGCTTACTCCATCCCGGCTTGTCATCGCACGAAAACGGCGTGGTCTGACGTTGACCCGGCTCGCCGAACTGGCTGGCCTGAGCACCCGCAGTATTTCGTTGTACGAGAACGGACATCAGACCCCGTCCGAGGAAACTTTGTTGCTACTGGCCGAGATTCTCGGCGTCTCGCCAGCTTTTCTGGGCGCCGCCGACCTCGACGAGATCCCGCCGGACGCGGTGAGCTTCCGGGCGCTGAGCAAGATGACCGCCCGCGAGCGCGACCGCGCGCTCAGCTCCGGCCGGATCGCGCTGCTGATCAGCGACTGGATCGATGCCCGGTTCGAGCTGCCGCGGCGCAGATCCCGACGCTGAGTGGCTATCACCCGGAGTCGGCGGCCGAGGTCGTACGAGCACGATGGGGGTTGGGCGAGCGGCCGATCGGCAACATCCTGCACCTGCTCGAAGCACATGGCGCTCGGATTTATTCGCTCACCGTGGAAAACAACGACCTGGACGCCCTGTCGTTCTACTGGCATTGGCAGCCGTACATTTTCCTCAGCACCACCAAATCCGGTGAACGCGGTCGCTTCGACGCCGCCCACGAACTGGGCCACCTGGTCCTGCATGGCGAGCACGAAGTGCCGCATCGACCGTCCGCGGAGGTCGAGGCGAACCGGTTCGCGGCGGCTTTTTTGATGCCCAGAGCCAGTGTTCTCGCGCACGGCTTGAACGACGCGACCGTCGATCGCATTCTGACGGCCAAGCAGACCTGGAAAGTGGCCGCGATGGCGCTCACCCACCGGCTGCACGAGCTGGACCTGCTGACCGAGTGAGGGGCTACCGCACGGCCTGCGTGCAGCTGTCCCGACTGGGCTATCGGCGCAGCGAGCCGGAAGGGATCCCGCGCGAGTCTTCCCAGTTGCTGGCCAAGGTTTTCCGGTCCGTACGGGACGAAGGCGAGTCGCCGGCGACCATCGCGGCCGCCATCGGGATCACCCCGGACGAACTGCAGGCGCACGTCTTTGGGCTCACGTTGACCGCGGTCAGCGGCGATCGGCAGCCAGGCTCCCGGGCCGGCAAGGGAGAACTCCGGCTGCTGCCGCCCGTACGATAACCCGCACCAGCGCGCGGCCGGTATCGTGCGTTTCCATGGGCATCGAAGTGTGGGTTCGGGGCGAGGTGGACCAGCCGGCGGCCACCGACCTGCTGGTCCGCGCGGCGGCCTGGTTCGGGAACCGGGTCGGTGACGAACTGCTGCACGCGACCGTCGGCGCCGACCGGCAGCAGCGGCCGAGGCTTCTCGTGAGCCTCTACCCAGGTGCCGAGGACGTCGAGATCACCTTGGATGAGACGCGCCTGGAGGTGTCCGGCAAAACGTCGACGATCGGCCCCGGCTATCACGCGTATGTGTGCGAGTTACTCGAAGAACTCGGTGCCGAGCTGAGCATCGGCTGGCTGCCGCCGGCGCAGGACGAGGACGACTATTTCCGCACTCGCGACGCGGGTGCCCTCGAGCTGGAGTTCCTGAACTGGCTGAACGGCCTCGCCCGGTTCGCGGTGGACAAGTTCGAAACCGGCGGCGCGCAGGGCATCACGGTGTCGATGCCGCTGTCCGTACGGTTCGTCGAGGACTCGTTCATGATCACCCCAATGGGTCCGCGCAGCGTCGACTGGGCCCGCGAGGTGGCCCGTGACCCGCGCCGAGGGATCGACGTTTTTCCCTGGTGGGATCCCGGAAAAGACGGCTCGTACGCGCTCGGCCGGGCGATGGTTTTGATGTGGCAGGACGTGCCGTGGCGGGCGCCGACCGACGACGACGAGATGGCTCTGCTGCGCCGGGTGGACACGTTGTTGACCCAGGCCGACACGCTCACCGCCACCTCGCCACTGCCGTGGGCCGAATGGGGCGAGATTCTGACCTATTTGGGAGAATCCCGGCAGGAAGTGGAAACCCGGGCGGCTTCCTCGTTGCCGCCGCAAATCGGCTACCGGCGCGGCGAGGCGTGGAACGAGCTGAGCGGCCAGTGGTGGGTGCGTACGCCTGGCGCCTTCGTCGGGCGGTTTGAGGACGAAGGCAGCTGGTCAGCCTTTGACGGCGTGCTGACGCTCTGGTTTTCTTCTTTCGCCATCAAAAAAAGACGACGGCAGCCTGGCGCCGGTGGACGGCATCCTGCCGGAGTCGGCGCCCACCGACGGCCGGCCGGTAAGTTTGCCGGCGCTGGACGGCACGCCCTATCGGGCCAGCCTGTCGGTGGCCGACGACGACGAGAACGGCGAATATCTCTGTCTCACCACCGAAGTGGCCGCACCCGGCCGCCTCGGCCTCTCACCGTCGCGTTCTCCGACCAGACCAGGCCGACCTCAGCAAAGCCGTGGACATCGCCAGCACGTTGCGCAACGGCTCGCCGTAGCGGCCACCTTGTCGTAACGGCCACCTTGTCGCGCAGGTCAAGCACCGATCTCCTAGGCTTGGGAGACTGATCACCAGGCGAAGGGCCAGCCATGGCGAGTGTCACCGTGCGGCTCCGCTACCGGGTGCTGACCGGCCCTGACGACGCCGAGTTCTGCCGCCGGGTTTCGGAGGCGTTGGACGAGGGTTATGAGCTGCACGGCAGCCCGGCTCTTACGTACGACGGCACCCGTACGGTCGTCGCCCAGGCCGTCGTCCTCCCGCCGTACGCGGCCGCGTCCTTCCGACCGTCCGCGATCAGCGCCAACCCGATCGTCGACCAGGCGCCCGTGTCCCCTTCTGCCCCAGTGGCTTCGTCGACCCAAGCCCCTTCCTCGAGCGCTGCCTCGTCCTCGAGCACAGCCCCAGCGGCCGAAGCCCAGTCCGCCCGCCCCGCCGGCCGCAACCACGACCAACGGACACCACACCCCCGAAACACGCGGCCGGCTCGTAGTCCGGTCGCCGCACACCTCGGCCGAGGAGAAAAAGTCGCCCCTGAGATTCCCCCAGAACCTGGGTAGGAAATCCTCCACGGTTCTGGGGGACCTCATCTCGTTCAGGTGTCGAGTTTTTCGCGCAGCCACTTGCCAGTCTCGGCGATACTCGCGTCCATTTCGGGCAACCGTCCGGCCAGCAGTTGGAAGGCGTGTGGCATGCCGTCGGCAACGTGCAGGGCGACCTCTACGCCGGATTCCTTGGCCAGCGCGGCGAACCGCCGCACGCTGTCCAGCAACGTCTCGTCGTCGCCACACGTCAGCAGCAACGGCCCAAGCCCGGCCGGATTGGCATACAACGGATTGGCCAACGGATCGGTCGGGGACCGTCCACCGAGGAACATCGGCGCGACGGCGTGCACCAACTGCCGGGAAATGGCCACGTCGACGCCCGCATTGGAGTCGAACGTCGGCCCGTTCGCCTCCATGTCATACCAAGGCGAAAACGCCACGACCGCCGCCGGCAACGGCCGGTTATCCAGTTTGAGCGCGAGCGCCGCACCGGTTGCGATGTTGCCGCCGGCGGAGTCCCCGGCAAGGCGATCTTCGACGGTGGGAAACCCTGGGCGAGCAGCCACTCGTACAGGGACCGCGCGTCTTCGAGCTGTGCCGGAAATGGGTTCGCCGGCGCCAGCCGGTAGTCCGGGATCAGCGTACGAATGCCCGCCGCCTTGGCCAGATGCGCGGCGATTTTCCGGTAGCTTTCCTTCGAGCCGCTGACGAAGCACCGCCGTGGAAGTAGACCAACACCGCCTCGGAATCGCACTCGTTCGGGTTCGCCCAGATCGCGGGCAAGCCAGCCGCGGTGAGCTCCTCGTAAGTGACGTCGGCCGGTTCCTTGGTGAGCGCGTGGAACCGGTCGGCGCCGCCCAGGTCGATCGCCGGGGTCGACGGCCATCACGGCTGCCGTGGTCGCGGCCATGGCCGTGGGCGCGCATGCCGCGAACGTTTCGCGCAGCTCGGACCATTCCTTGCTCGTCATGTCCTGGCAGCCGCTGCCGGCACGAGTTGCGCGAACTGGCGTTCAAGAATCTTGTCCGCCCCCGCGGCCCAGGCCTGTGTCAACGGCGCGGTTGCCGGATCGGGAAAGATGTCCTCCTCGCCCTTCTCCACCGCATCGAAGATGGCTCGCGCGGCCGCTTCTGGGGAGATCTTGGGGATGTGGAGCTCCCGCGTCATATCCGTGTCGACCGGGCCGGCGAGTACGGCATGGAACCTGACGCCGTGCCCCGCGTGCGCAGCGCGAAGGGTTTTGGTCAGGGAGAACGCTGCCGCCTTCGAGGCCGAGTACGACGTCAACATCGGCAACGGGGCGAGCGCGGAGCAGGACAAGAGGTTGATAACGGCTCCACGCGAGCGGGTCAGCGCGGGCAGGAAGGCCTGGGTCATGGCATGGGAGCCGTAGACGTTCACAGCGAGGTGACGCTCAAGCACAGCGGGGTCAAGTGGGGCGTCAGGCAGCATGATGCCGGCGTTGTTGATCAGGACGTCGAGCGCCTCGACCTGGTTGGCTGCCGACTGGACCTGCGCAGGATCGGTGACGTCGAGAATCAGCGTTGTCACCCGCGGATCGGGCTGGTTCAAGGGCTGTCGAGTGCCCACGTAGACATGTTTGGCCTCTCGTGCGAGGGCTTCCTCGGCGAGCGCTTTGCCGATGCCGCGGTTTGCTCCGGTCACCAGCACGGTTTTGCCTTCGAGGGTCATGACCATCCGTTCGGTTTGTTTGTCAATTGACAAACAAACCTTCCCATGGCCATGGCCGCCGGGTCAAGCTAAAGTAGATCGACCGACAAACAACTATGGAGGCGCCTGGATGGCCACTCGCGGCCGGCCGCGTACGTTCGACCCCGACACCGCCCTGCGGCAGGCGCTCGACCTGTTCTGGAAACGGGGGGCTACGAAGGCACCTCGCTCAGCGACCTGGCCGAGGCGATGGGGATCGCCTCGGCCAGCATCTATGCCTGTTTCGGCAGCAAAGCGGACCTGTTCCGCCAGGTCATGGAGGTCTACGGCACAACGTACGGCGGGCCGCCCAGGCGCGCCCTGAATGAGCACCCAACCACCCGCGCCGCGATCCATGCCATGCTGCGCGCCACCGCGGATCAGGTCACCATCACAGACGCGCCGCACTACTGCATGCTGATCCTCGCCGCACCCACCGGAGCGGTGGAGAACCACGCCGTACGCGAGTCCCTGGCCGACATCCGGCGCTCGCAGTTCACCGAGATCAGGGACCGTTTCGTACGCGGTGTGGCGGCCGGCGACCTCGACATGTCGGATGCCGGGCTCGACGCCATCGCTCGTTACTACGCCACGGTGGTGCAAGGACTTTCCGTACAAGCCCGCGACGGTGCCGACCGCGCCGAACTGGAAGCCGTGATCACCTGCGCGATGGCTGGTTGGGATACCCTCCTGGACGCCCGCGCCCCACTACCAGGCCCGCAGCGGTAATGCCGATAATCAGGACGGCGAGCTGGTCCGGGCCGCCTGACACGACATCCGGCGGTGGTGGCGGTCTGTCGTCCGCTTTGGCGCCAAGGGTGTTGAGCAGTGTGACGAGATCCGCCGCCGTCCGCGCACGATTTGGCGGATGTCGACAGTTGGCGCGCTTCTCATCACGAACGGCAGCGTCATCGGTCACACCGCCGGACATCAGACGGGCGGCGGAGCCTTCCACGATCGCGGCCTCTATTTCGAGCTGACACGCGCGCTTTTACGCGCAGGCGCCCTAGTACTACAGGGCCCCGGGTAGCGCCGGCCACGATCAGGCGTTGCGCGGGATTTTGACGTCGTGACGCTAAAGCCCCTTGAACGTCGGTGGCCGGCGCCCGCCGGCCCTCAACGCAACCCCGCCCGCGCGGCGGCCGAAGGCCGCCCAGGTTCGTGGCGGTGGGACGCCCGATTTTTGGGCGGCCCCGGCGACGCGAACCGGATGCGCCGCCGCAGGCACTGCGGCCAGAAACACTGCGGCCAACAACACCGCGGCCAACAACTCACCCCCGCCCGCGCGGCGGCCGGAGGCCGCCCAGGTTCGCGGCGGTGGGGCGCCCGCCCTTTGGGCGCCCCGGCGACGCGAACCGGACGCGCCGCCGCAGGCACTGCGGCCAACAACTCAGCCGCCGACAGGGCCTTCGGCGGCCGGAGAAGTCTCGTACGCCTGACGGGACCCGCACACGCTCGCCAGTGGGCAAGCGCATCGCGACCCGTCGGCCTCCATCCGTACGACCACCGACTCGCGCGGCACGTCGTGGCCGACGACCCGGCCGCGACCCTGCTCGGTCTCGACCGTGTCACCCACCGCGGGTGCCTTGGACTTGAAGTTGGCGTAGAGCGGGTGCTCGTACTTCAGGCAGCACATCAGCCGGCCACACGCACCAGAGATCCGCATCGGGTTCAGCGGCAGGTCCTGGTCCTTGGCCATCCGGATGCTGACCGGCTCGAAGTCGACCAGAAACGTCGAACAGCACAGGTCGCGACCACATGAGCCGATGCCGCCCTGCAGTCGCGCCGAGTCGCGGGCGGACAGCTGACGCAGTTCGACCCGCGCTTTGAGAGTGGCGCCCAGGTCGCGTACGAGCGCGCGGAAGTCGACCCGGTGGGCGGCGGTGAAGTAAATGGTGGTCCGGTTGTCGTCCGGCGCGTGATCCACTCCGACCACCTTCATCGGCAGCTCGTGGTCGCGGATCAGCCGCTTCGCCGCGACCCGCGCCCGGGCTTTCACCCGCCGCTGGTCGTGGTCCCGTTGCAGGTCGTCCGGCGCGGCCACGCCGACGATCTCCGGGAAGCCGTCAGTGTCCTCGGTCACCCACTGCGGCGCCCAAACACACTGCGCGACCTCGTTCCCGTCGTCGGTGGGCACCAACACGTTGTCGCCCACCGCCGGCTGGAACTTGCCCGGCTGAAAGTAATACAACCGCCCATAGCGGTTGAAAGTCACGGCACAGATCATCCCCACTACTGAAGCGTAACCCCCGTCACTATGCTGACGTTTCGTCGTTGGGTAGATACGGATCAGAGTGGGTCCGCGTCTCGGCCCTGGGGGCCTGCAGCGCCGCAGGAGGCATAAGTGCTGGAAAGTCGTTCTCGTCAGAGGTTGGCAGCGCTGCTCACCGCCGCCACGGTCGGGCTGCTGTCCGTGCCGATGGCGGCCGCCGCGGCTACCCCCAACGGCCAGGAGCCGCTGCCCAGCGAGCTGTTCCGGTCCGACACCAGCGCGGCGATGGGGTCACTGTCCATCGCGGTGCCCGGGTCGCCGGCGCTGCCGGGGCTGCCGGCCACCTCGTTCGCCTTCGACCGGTCCGCGACCACGATCCGGTCCGACGCGGTCGCGAAAGCCAACGCGCAAGCCGCCTTCCTGGTCGGCGGGCCCAGCGACCAGATCCCCCGAAGAACAGCGTCAGCCAGCTCGCGCCGCCGGACAACGCGCAGCCAACGCTGTCCGACATCATCACCATCCCGGACAACCCCGTGCTCTCCGGCCAGGTCGGCAAGCTGGCCGCGCAGGCCCGCTGGGGCGGCTGCCCGAGTACGGCCGGCATCCTCGCCGCCTCGCAGACCAACCTGCTCGACGTGAAGGTGCTGTCGTTGACCGGCAGTGCGCTGCCGATCCCGGTCGGCAACCCGCTGAACGGCCTGCTTCCCAAGGGCGTGCTGCCGATCGGCGGCGGCGTGCCGCTGGTGTCCGGCACCACCGGGACCACCGGCAGTGGTGTGACGGCCGCCGACGCCCCGGCAGTGGCATACACGGACTCCCGCGGCGGCCTGGTGACCGTCAGCGGCCAGAAGGGCCTCGGCGTCACCTCGCAGGCCACTCTCGGGCTCGCCGACCTGCAGCTTTTCGCTGGTACGCCGGCGCAGACCACGTTGCGGCTCACGTCGCCGTCGCCGGCCAAGCTCACCGCCACCGCCGGCGGCGCCAACGGCAAGTCCAGCGTCTCGTACTCCGCGCCAGCCCTCACCGTGACCGGCCCGGACGGCAAGGCGCAGACCATTGCCACGCCCGGCAAGACGGTGGAGATCGGCCTCGCCGGCCTGGCCGGGCTGCCTGGCCTGCAGAATGTCGGCCTTCCCGGCCTGCTGCAGCCGCTGGGCAACCTCGGCGGCGTGGTGCCCGGCAGCACCAGCCCGCTGCCGGACATCAGCAAGGCCTATCTGGCCAAGATCACCATTGGTGACCTGTCCGACCAGCAGGACAGTCCGACGGTCGCCAGTGGCCGGCTCAGCATGCTCCGGCTCGACCTGCTGTCGCTGGACGGCGTCACGCCGCTGGTGTCCATCGCGCTCGGCGACCTGAGCGCCCACGCCGAGCCCCCCCCCGCGGCGGCGTTGTCTGCCAGCCGATCGCCGCCCCCACCACCGCGGCGCCGATCGCGAACCCCGGCACCGGCGGCACCCTCCCGGTCACCGGCACCCAGGTCACCGTCTTCCTGCTGGCCGCCGGCGCCCTGGTCCTGCTCGGCCGGTTCGCGATGGTCATCGCCGCCCGCCGGTCCTAGCCCATCGTTTCTCAGCAACAGCCCCCTACGCCGTCTTTCGCGTACGGGGGCTGTTGCTTGAGAAAAAAGCGCGGTCAGCCGCGCCAGAGGGAGATCATCATGTCCTCGACGGCGATCTTCGGCTTCACGTTCAGCTCGATCGCCTCGCGGCAGGCCAGTACGGCGTTGAGCCGCCGCAACACCGACTCCGGCGTCCAGGCGGCGGCAGCCCGGCCGGTTACCTCGGCGATGTCCGGATGGATGCGAGGCACCTCGGCGCCGACCCGGCTCACCAGGACATCGCGGTAGAAGGCCGCCAGATCGATCAGGGCGCGATCGAGGGTGTCTCGGCGCGACCGGGTGGCTCGGGACTTCTGCCGGCGCTCCAGGTCCTTCACGATGCCCGCGGTGCCCCGGGCTGCGCTCGCGGCGCCCTTGCCGGTGCCACCGGCGCCCAGGGCCTGCTTCAGTTCGGCGGTCTCCTTGTCCGCGACGCCGTCCAGTGACGCGTCCGCCTCAGCCTCGGAGGCGGCGATGAACTTCTCGGCCGCCGTGAAGCAGGCGCTCAGGTTGGTCAGCGACCTCGGCACCTCCAGGACCTCCTTGCGGCGGTCCCGAGCGTTGGAATCGCGGGCCAGCCAGCGGGCCCGACCGACGTGGCCCTGCGACGCGGCGGCGGCCCAGCGGGCGGTGTCGTCGTCGACTCCGCCTCGTACGAGCACCTCGGCCACAGCCTCAGCGGAAGGCGTACGCAACGGCACCAACCGACAGCGCGACCGGATCGTGACGGCCACGTCGTCCGGGTGCGACGAGGGCGCGCAGAGCAGGAAGACCGTACGATCCGGCGGCTCTTCGACCGCCTTCAGCAAAGCGTTGGACGCCGATTCGGTGAGCCGGTCGGCGGCGTCCGCGATCATCACCACGACCTGCCAGCGGCCGCCACCGGGTGCTCCGGCGGCTTGTACGACCAAAGCCCGCACCTCGGTCACGCCGATGCTCAGGCCCTCCGGCTCAACGGACCGGACGTCCGCGTGGGTGCCATGCAGGGTCGTACGGCATCCGTTGCACGCCCCGCACCCGTAGCCGTTCTCGCACTCCAGCGCCGCCGCGAAGGCCTTGGCGGCGACCGAGCGGCCCGATCCGGGCGGCCCGGTGAACAGCCAGGCGTGGGTCATCTCGCCCGGCGCCACCGGCTGGCCGGCGGTCAGTTGGGCGGCCGCGACGGTTGCTCGGCGCAGCACGGTGACCGCGTCCGGCTGGCCGACGAGTACGGAGAAGACGTCCTCGCTCATCGAGGCGCGGATCCGTCCAGCCACTGGGTGGCGTCGTCGGTGCGATCGCTCAGCGACCGCAGGTCCTGCGTCTCGGTCACCGCAAGCATCGAGTCAAGGTCCGGGTCCAGGGTGGTGGTCGTGTCCGCGTCCCAGGGCAGCGCGTTGATCGGGTCGGGCGCGCCGGGCATGATCCGGGCGATCCGCATCCGGACCTGGGTGGCGATGTCCTCCTCGCCGGAGTTGGCGTCGATCACCAGGTAGCGGTCCGGATCGGCGTCGGCGAGAGTGCGGAAACCGTCCCGTACCCGCTCGTGGAAGGTGACTTCCTCGTCTTCCAGCCGATCGGTCGCACCCCGCTGCCGTACGCGTGCGAGGCCCACCTGCGGGTCAATGTCGAGCAGCACGGTCAGGTCCGGACGCAGCTCGCCGGTGGCCCAGCCGGACAGCCAGCGGATCTCCTCCACCGGCAGTTCCCGGCCGGCACCCTGATAGGCCAGCGAGGAGTCCACATACCGGTCGGTGACGACGACCGCTCCTTCTTTGAGGGCCGGCCGGATCACCGTCGACACGTGCTCGGCCCGGTCGGCTGCGTACAACAGCGCCTCGGCCCGGCTGGACAACTTGTCGCCGCGCGGATCAAGCAAGATGCCACGCATCCGGGCCCCAGCCGGGGTGGCGCCGGGCTCGCGGGTGACCACACACTGCTGGCCGGCCATCCGCATCCACGCGGCCAGCTTGACCGCCTGGGTGGACTTGCCGGCGCCCTCGCCGCCCTCGAACGCGACGAAGAGGCCGGTCCGGATGGGAGCGTCCGGCACGCCCAGCGGACGGCCGCGCATCGAGCTGATCAGATCCGGAAGCAGGGGCACGCCCGGCCGGTCATCCATGTGCCGGAAGGCGACGACACCGGCGATCACCCCGAGGATGCCGGCGAGCAGCAGCAGGATCCGGGACGAGCTGATGGTCGGGTGCAGGATGCCGAGGTTGAGCACGTGTTCGCCGCCGCCGAGGCCGACCAGCAGCGAGCTGACCGCGATCGTCAGGAGCAGGACCACCCGTACCGCACCCTGCACGAACGCGAACACTCGGCCGCGCACCCAGTCACGTACTTCGGTGCCCAGCAGGGTCGTACCGGACAGGAAGGCCATCCCTGAGCCGAACCCGACCGCCACCACCAGCGGCAGCGCGATCGACAGGTGCGGCGCGAGGCCGAGCAGCGCCACCATCGCGGCCGCGAAGACGATGCTGAGGCCGAACCAGCGGCGCCGGGACAGCTTGCCCACCAGCCGCGGTCCCAGGCCCATGCCCAGCCCGAGGCCGATGAAAAGCGACGCGAAAAGCAGGCCGAACGCGGCCGGGCCGGCGCCGAGGCTGGTCGCATAGAACGACGACGTACCCACCACCACGCCACCAGCGGCGAAAGCGCCGCAGATGCCCAGCACGAGCCCGCGCAGTGCCGCGTTGTGGTGCAGGAACTGCCAACCGTCGATCAGCGACCCGACCCAGCCGGGCTTGCTGGCCGCCGGCGCGGCGCCCCGGCCGCTGATCTGCGGGATGAAGTAGACAACGGCCGCGGCGGCCAGGAACGTCAGCGCGTTCAGGTAAAGCGCGAAGTCGACCGGCTGGACAGCAGCAGCCGGGTGGTCTGCTCATTCGCGAGGCTGCGCAGGGCCGCGCGCTCGACGGCCGCTAGCACGAGGGCGGCCAGCACCGGCGCGATGCCGTACGTGGTGATCAGCGACAGCTGGTTGGCGGCCTCCAGCCGGCCGGGCACCAGGTTCGGCACCGCGGCTTCCTTGGCCGGGATCCAGATCATGCTGATCGCCTCGACCAGGAAGGTGGCGATCAGGGCCCAGGTGACCACCGCGGCCGGGCTCGCGAGCAGGCCGGCCAGCGGAATCGACAGGAACAGCACAAAGCGGGCCACATCGCAGACCACCATGGTGATCCGCCGGTCGAACTTGTCCGCCAGCAGGCCGGCGAGCGGCAGCAGCACCAGCGCCGGCAGCAGCTTCATGACCACCACGCCACCGAACGCGGCGCCCTGCGCGAAGGAACCGCTCACGTGGCCGGCCGCGAACAGGCTGGTGGCCAGCAGGCCCAGCCAGTCGCCGAAGCTGGACAGCCCGAGCGTCAGCCACAGCCGGCGGAACGGCCGAATCCGTAACACGCCCAGCAGGGAAGCCGCACTGTGGTTGCCCTGGGTCGTCTCGGGGCTGCTGATAGCGGCCTCCCTGATCGTCGGGGACCTGCTCGGGTGGTCACTGCGGCGGCACCCGAGCGGGCTTTGTCTCGCGGATACCCGGTTTCTGCGATTTGCCGTCCGAGCGTAGCGGCCACCGCCGACACCCCTGACGGCCACTCACCGATTATCGACGCCGACGTGACCACCGCGAGCACTATGCGTACACAGAATCGCCCAGCGTGACCACAACGCTCACCCTCCGAACCTGCGGCCGCCGAGATGCCGTGCACCACTCGCAGGGTGCGGCGCAAAACTGTCGTACCCACCCCCCAAAAATCACCCCCACCCAGTGACGGGTGGGGGGCGGGTTTGAGGACCGATGTTCAACTGAAAATTAAGGGTCTACCTCTCGACCCCCCCCCCCGCCCGTTCAAAGGGAGGGGGAAAGAAAAACAGACACCTACGACAATTTCGCGCCGCTACGGCTTGTCGCGGCTAAACCAGCCACACAGGTTTCCATCCCGACCCCGCCCGCGCGGTGGCCGGAGGCCGCCCAGGTTCGTGGCGGTGGGGTGCCCGCTCTTTGGGCGCCCCGGGGATGCGAACCGGACGCGCCGCGCAGGAACTGCGGCCAACAACTCAGCCGCCCAGGTTCGCGGCGGTGGGGTGCCCGCCTTTTGGGCACCCCGGCGACGCGAACAGTCACATCACCCAACCACCCGCGCGGCGGCCGAAGGCCGCCCAGGTTCGTGGCGGTGGGGTGCCCGCTCTTTGGGCGCCCCGGCGACGCGAACCGGATGCGCCGCCGCAGGAACTGCGGCCAACAACTCAGTCCGTCTGGGCGCGCCAGGCGGACGTGGGGGGGCGGGTCGGTTTTCTTCTTGGTGGGGGCGTCCTGGGGGCTGGCGTCGACTTGGCGGCGGTCTTCTTGGCCGGGGCCGTCGTCGTGGTTTTCTTGGCGGCCGTGGTCTTCTTCGCGGCAGCGGTCTTCTTCGCAGCCGTGGCCTTGGCCGCCGGAGCTTTCGCGGCCGTCTTCTTGGCAGCGGTTGCCTTGGCAGGGGCCTTCTTCGCGGCGGCCTTGCGAGTGGTCTTCTTTACCGGACCGCGGGCTCGCCGGTCGGCGAGCAGCTCGGAAGCGCGCTCGTCGGTGATGGTCGCGATCTCGTCGCCCTTGCGCAGGCTCGCGTTCGTCTCGCCGTCGGTGACGTACGGGCCGAAGCGGCCTTCCTTGATGACCATCGGCTGCTTGCTGGCGACGTCCTCGCCGAGCTCACGCAGCGGCGGCTTGGCAGCGGCACGGCCACGTGCCTTGGGCTGCGCGAGGACGGTCAGCGCCTCGGGCAACGTGATGCTGAACAGCTCGGCCTCGCTGCCGATCGAGCGAGACTCCTTGCCGGCCTTGATGTACGGGCCGTAGCGGCCGTTCTGCGCGGTGATCTCCTCGCCGCCCTCGGTGAAACCGAGCACCCGCGGCAACGACAGCAGCTTCAGGGCGTCCTCGAGCGTCACCGTGTCCGGCGCCATCGAGGCGAAGAGGCTGCCGGTACGCGGCTTGGACTCGTCGCCCTCAGGCAGCACCTCGGTCACGTACGGCCCGTAGCGGCCGGCCTTCACGACGACCTCGTGGCCGCTCTCCGGGTCGGTGCCCAGCGTTCGCCCGTCGGTGGGCGTGGACAGCAGTTCGGCGACTTTCTCCGGCGTCAGCTCGTCCGGCACGATGTCCTCGGGCAGTGACACCCGGTCGCCCTCGTCGCCGCCGGCCTGGATGTACGGGCCGTAGACCGACCGACCGGACGACGACGACGTCCCGGTCCTGCTCGTCCTTGAAGAGCGGGATGGAGTTGACCCCGCGGGCGTCGATCTCGCCGAGGTTCTCGGCGACCATCTTCTGCAGCCCGCCGGCCCGCGCCACGCCACCTTCGATACCGTCCGCGGCACCGAAGTAGAACCGGGTCAGCCAGTCCACTCGGCGCCGGTCGCCGGACGCGATCTTGTCCAGATCCTCCTCGACACTGGCCGTGAAGCCATAGTCGACGAGCCGCCCGAAATGCAGCTCGAGCAGCTGGTTCACCGCGAAGGCAATGAAGGACGGGATCAGCGCGGCGCCCTTTTTCCACACATAGCCGCGGTCCTGGATGGTCTGCATGATCGACGCGTACGTCGACGGCCGGCCGATGCCCAGCTCTTCCATCGCCTTCACCAGGCTGGCCTCGGTGTAGCGGGCCGGCGGCTGGGTGGTGTGCGAGCGGGCGTTCAGGTGGCTCGCGTCCAGCCGGTCGCCCTTGGTCAGCGTTGGCAGCCGCCGCTCGGCGTCGTCGGACTCGTCTCGTCGGTCGCGCCCTCGTCCCGAGACTCCACGTACGCACGGAGGAACCCGGGATCGGTGATGGTCTTGCCCGAGGCGGCGAAGTCGGCCACCTCACCGGAGGTCGACGTACCGGACATCCGTACGGTACGGACAGGCTGCGCCCCACCGCGTCGGTCATCTGGCTCGCGATGGTCCGCTTCCAGATCAGCTCGTACAGCTGGAACTCGTCCTTCTCCAGCCGGCTGGCCAACGCGCCAGGAGTCTGGAAGGCGTCGCCGGACGGCCGGATCGCCTCGTGTGCCTCCTGCGCGTTCTTGACCTTCTTCGCGTAGCGGCGCGGCTCGGCCGGCACATACCGGTCGCCGTAGAGCTCGCGGACCTGCGTACGCGCCGCGTTGATGGCCGTCTCGGACAGGTTCGTCGAGTCGGTACGCATATAGGTGATGTAGCCGTTTTCGTACAGCCGCTGGGCGATCCGCATCACCTGCGCGGCCGACCAGCGCAGCTTGCGACCGGCTTCCTGCTGCAGCGTGGAGGTCATGAAGGGGGCGTACGGGCGGCGCCTGTACGGCTTCTCCTCGACCCGGGTGACGGCGAACGGCACCCCGTCCAGGCGGGCCGCGAGGCCGGACGCGCCGGCCTCGTCCAGATGGATCACGCCGGAGGCGGCCTTGCCGGTGGCCGCGTCGAAGTCCTTGCCGGTGGCGATCCGGTCGCCGCCGAGCGCGATCAGGTTCGCGTTGAACGAGCGCGGGTCGTCCTGCGGGGCGCCGTCGGCCAGCTCGGTAACGGTGAACGTGCCCTCGATGTCCGCGTATGTGGCGGCGTGGAAGGCCATCCGGGCCTTTTCCCGCTGCACCACGATCCGGGTGGCCACCGACTGCACGCGGCCCGCCGACAGCTTCGGCATGACCTCTTTCCACAGCACCGGCGAGACCTCGTAGCCGTACAACCGGTCCAGGATCCGCCGGGTCTCCTGCGCGTCCACCAGATCGGTGTCCAGCTCGCGCGGGTTAGCCGCGGCGGCTTCGATGGCCGACCGGGTGATCTCGTGGAACACCATCCGGCGGACCGGCACGGTGGGCTTGAGGGTCTCGACCAGGTGCCAGGCGATCGCCTCGCCCTCACGGTCCTCATCTGTTGCGAGGTAGACCTCGCTGGCCGTCTTCAGCGCCTCTTTGAGCTTGGCGACCTGCTGCTTGCGGTCGGGACTGACCACGTACAGCGGCTCAAAGCCGTGGTCCACGTCGACGCCGAGGCGGGCCCAGGCCTCGCCCTTGTACTTGACTGGTACGTCGGCGGCGTTGCGCGGCAGGTCGCGGATGTGCCCGATGCTGGCCTCGACGATGTAGTCAGAGCCCAGGTAGCCGGCGATCGTCTTGGCCTTGGCCGGCGACTCGACGATCACCAGGCGGGGTCCGACGCCAGCGGCCCTCGCGCGTGCGTTCTTGCGCGGCGGGCTGGGCTTGTCGGCGGCTGGCACGGCTCTCCTTATTACTAGCGGTTCTAACGTCAGTGTGGTGGCTCAATGCTCTTACAGTGCGTAACACGACCGTTCGGCCGGGAGTGTGAACCTGTCCGCACCCAAAAAGCAAACGTAACCCGGCCGCCCAGTTGTTCGCAGCACAGGTGTCCAGCACCCACACGTCGACCGCCTACCAGGCCTCTGACCTGCGGTTATTTCCGTTTCGACGGCACTGGCGGGGCCTTGGGACAGCCGAAAAACTTCTGCTCAGCCGGGCTGGCAGAAAGGTGGCACCCGCAGCCCACTCACCCGTTCTGTGGGCAGCCTACCTGGCTGGCCGAGCGTACGAGCAACCGTGACCACTCAACGTAATCGTCCCCATCCTCTGCGTGCCGGCCGCAATGCCGCCAAAAGCAGAAACGTGCGCCTTGGCGGACGCACGTTTCTGTTTCGGAGACGCGATAGTGAGCGGGAGGATTTACTCCTCCGTCTCCTCTTCGCCCTCTTCGCGCTGGACGAAGGTCTGGGCGGTCGGGTCTTCCTCCTCCTCGCCCTCCTCACGCTGGACGAAGGTCTGCACCTCGGCCGAATGATCGTGGTCAGAGCCGTCGGCGCAGCGCTGCACGGCCGGCCCGGAGGCGCCGACATCGGCGGTCGGCGAGGGGCCGGACATCACTCTCGATCGGCGTTCGCGACCCGCGTCCCGCTCGAACCGGTCGCCCGGGTCGCTGACCTGGATACCGCCGCCCGCGTCGGTGCCGTCCACCGGACCGCTCCGCTGCTGGACGACGTGCGTCAGCTCATGCGCCAGCATGTGCTTGCCGGTGTCCGAGCCCGGGTCGTACTTGTCGCGCTGGAAAACGATGTTCGAGCCGACCGTGTACGCGTGCGCGTTCACCGCCTGCGCGGACTCGTGGGCGGCGCTGTCGCTGTGCACTCGTACGTCACTGAAGTCGGCGCCCAGCCGGCCTTCCATGTCCGTGCGAGTGTCGTCATCCAGCGCCGAACCACCGCCGGAGTTGACCACGTCATGCACCGGCGAACGCTCTTCCTCCATCAGCGCCCCGGTGGCGGCGTTGCCGGCCGCCCGCTGCAGTCCGAGCATGCCGGCGGGGCCAAGCACGTCCGTACGGCCGGCGGCCGCGGCCTTGCCGAGCATCCCCGGGTTCTCGGTCAGTTCCTCGCGTTCGACCCGATCGCCCTTGGGCCGGAAGCTCTGTTCGAAGTCGTTCTCCTGGCCATGCCCGCGCATTTGTCGCTCCTGCCGATAAAGAGTCGTCCAATTGATGGTGCCGCCGCCGTCAAGGCCGGACAAGGGCCGTGGCGTATCGATAAGGGCACCGCGCCTTGCCTTAACGGGCAATCGGTCCGATATCTGTAGAGTCCCAGCGTGGCCTTCAGTTTCGGTACGGTCCTGAGCATCGCCGCCGCGCTGCCGGCGACCGCGATCGGCCAGGTCCAGCAGGCGTGGAACTCCAGTGACCTGCCGGCCCGGATCGACCCGGCCGGGCTCGGCGACGGGCTGGCCGAGCTGGGTCGCGCGATCGGCCGGGAGCCCGCACTGTTGGCCCGGGTGGTCACCGAGGCGGCCGGCGACAGCGTCCGGCTCACCATCGTGGCCGCGCTGCGGGCGATCGGGATGGAGTTGGAAGAGGAAATCGAGTACGACCGCGACGAATCCGCGATTCGCCGACCCGGCCTGGCTGCACAATCCGTGGTATTTCCACTGGGCACAACAACATTCGGCCGGCGTACGACATTTGCGTCAACTCGTCGTCGAATCCGATCTGGACGGTGCCGGCCGCGCCAAGGCGACGCTCGCGGTCGAGCAAATCGCCAACGCGTTGGCGCCGTCGAACTTCCCGGCGAGCAACCCGACCGCGGCCAAGGAAGCCTTCGACACCGGCGGCGCGAGCATCCTGCGCGGCGGCCGCAACGTCGTACGAGACGCCATGTCCAACAGCGGCAGGCCGCTGCAGGTGGACCGTTCGGCCTACGCGCTTGGCCAGCATTTGGCCCTCACTCCGGGCCGGGTGGTGTTCCGGAACCGGTTGGCCGAAGTCATTCAGTACGAGCCGCGTACCGACAAGTCATATGCCACGCCAATGATTTTCGTGCCGCCGTGGATAAACAAATATTATCTCTTTGATTTGCATCCCGGACGCAGCCTGATCGACTGGGCTGTCCACTATGGACACACACGAGTTTCGCGATCAGCTATCGGAATCCGGACGAGTCGGTCGGCACGATCACGCTGGACGACTATCTCACCGAAGGCCCGGTCGCGGCGATGGCCGCGGTCGCCGACATCACCGGTTCAGCGGCGGTGAACCTCACCGGTTTCGGCCTCGGCGGCACGATGGCCGCCGTCGCGGCGGCCTGGCAGGCCGGCAGCGACGGGCCGCGGGTGGAGTCGCTGACGCTGCTCAACAGCCTGCTCGACTTCACCGACCCGGGCCCGCTCGGGCTGGCCGCCGACGCCGCCGCGCTGGCCCGGCTGGAACGGCTCGGACAGGCCGCCGGCGGCCGTGGCCTGGTGCCCGGCGGCACCGTCGCGGCCACCTTCGACGCGGTCCGGGCGCACCCGTTGATGTGGCGCTACCTGGTGAATGACTGGATGCTTGGCCGGGAACCGCCGGCCTCCCAGGTGATGAGCTGGAACGCCGACGTGACGCGGGTGCCCGCGCTGGCGCTGGCCAGCTTCGTACGCACCTTCTATCTGGACAACCGGTTCGCCACCGGCGGCCTCGCCCTCGGCGGCCGGTCGCTGTCCCTGTCGGCGGTCAAGGCCGGCGCGTACGTGGTGGCCGGCCGCACCGACCAGCTGACCCCGTGGCAGTCCGCGTACGCGAGCGCCCGCCACCTGTGCGGTCCCACTCGCTTCATCCTCGCCGACGGCGGCCACGTGGGCAGTGTGCTGGCCGCCCCGGGTCGCCCCACCAGCCACCTCGCCGGCGATGGTCCGCTGCCCGCATCGGCCGACGCCTGGCTGCCCGGCGCGCAGGAGGTGCCCGGCAGCTGGTGGTCGGACTGGATCACGTGGTTGTCCACTCGCTCCGGCAAACTTCGCCGCCCACCCAGCGTCGGCAACCACAACCACCGCATCCTCGCCGATGCCCCCGGCCGGTACGTCTGGCAACGCTGACCCCGTCGCGATGGCAGAGTGATCGACATGACCTCAGCGATCGACCGCCCGCTGGATGAGTTGCGCGGCTACCGACCCAAACTCGACGTTCCGAGTGACCTGGCCGAGTTCTGGAGCGGCACTCTCGCGCAGGCCCGCTCGTACGCCCTGGATGCCACCTTCACGCCGGTCGAGTCGGCGTTGCGGCTGGTCGACGTCTTCGACGTACGCTTCGCCGGCTACGCGGGGCAGCCGATCGCCGGCTGGCTGGTGCTGCCGCGGCAGCGCAGTGGACCGCTGCCGTGCATCGTCCAATACGTGGGTTATGGCGGCGGGCGTGGGCTGCCGCATCAGGCTTTGACGTGGGCGGCCTTCGGGTACGCGCATTTCGTGATGGACACCCGCGGCCAGGGCTCCCAATGGTCGACTGGAGTCACCCCGGATGTGCCGCCGGCGGGCGCCACTCCGCACGTGCCCGGATTCCTGACGCTCGGGCTGCCGGACCGGGACAACTACTACTACCGCCGGGTCTATACGGACGCCGTACGCGCGATTGAGGCGGCCGCCAGTCACCCGGCGGTGGACACCGACCGGATCGTGTCGTCGTGCGGCGGCAGTCAGGGCGGCGGCTTGGCGCTCGCGGCCGCGCGCGCTCGCCGACGGGGTCGCGGCAGTCCTCGCCGACGTACCGTTCCTCTGCCATTTTCGGCGGTCCGCCGAACTGGCCGTCGACGGCCCCTACCCGGAGCTCGTTCAGTGGTGCCACACCCACCGGCAGCTCGCCGACCGGGCTTTCGAGGCGCTGGCGTATTTCGACGGCGCGGTGCTCGCCCAGCAGGCCCGTCCACCGGCGCTCTTCTCGGTCGCGATGCGCGACCCGATCTGCCCGCCGTCCTCGGTTTTCGCGGCGTACAACCACTATGCCGGCGACGCCGACATCAGCGTCTGGGAGTGGAACGAACACGAAGGCGGCGGCGAGGACCAGATCCTCGACCAGATTCAGTGGCTCGCCACCCACCACCTCGCCGCGCCACAGTAGTAGCCGCCCGACACGCCGAAGCGGCGCAAAACTGTCGTACCTGTGCTGTTTTCTAGCCCCCTCCCTTTGAACGGGCGGGGGGTGGGTTTGAGGACCGACGTCCAACTAAAAATTCAGCCCTTGCCTCTCGACCCACCCCCCACCCGTCACTGGGGGGGGGTGATTTTTCGGCGTGGGTACGACAGTTTCGCGCCACACCCTATGTAGGGCTGCGAGTTACTTGCACTCCGTGACCGAGTCGAAAGCTTTCTGCAGCTGGTCGGAAGACACGTTGCTGAAGCCGGCGGAGTTCTGGCCGTTCTCCGTCGTCAACTGCTGTCCGACCGCCACCACGCCGGCATAGAACGCGTTCTTGTTCGAGGTGGACAGTGCGGCCGTACGGGTAGCGGCATGCGCGAAAGCGTTCCGGGCGGTGGTGAGCGCCGCGGTGAACTGCTGCGCGACCTGTGCGCCATTGTCGGCGTCCGGGATGCCGGCGGCCTGCACCTGCCCCAACGCCCGGTTCGACGCGTCGCGGGCACCGCCGTAGAGCGTCAGCAGGTCTGCCTTGGTCTGCGTCGGACTGGACCCGGAGGTGATCTTCTGCTGCGCCGCCGAAACCGCCGCGTTGATCGACGTGGACCACGGTTTGACCGCCACGCAGATCTTCGACGCCCACTCGTCCGGCGGCACCTTGTCGCTGGCGCAGGCAGCCAGTACGAGCACGCAGAAGACAGCGAGCGGGGCCAGCAGCCGGGTTGTCCCCGGCCGCTGGCCCCGCTCGTACGTCAACAGCAACTAACTAGGCGGCTTTGCCCGCGGGCGCCTGCTCGGCGGCCGCGGCTTCGTCGCCACCGACCGAGATCCCCCGACGCTTGCTGATCACGACCGCGACCACGATGATCAGCGCGGCCACGATGGCGATCGTGTAGCGGACCGCCGGGTTGGCGCTGGTGCCCAACGAGAAGCTGACGATGGCCGGCGCGATCAACAGCGAGACCAGGTTCATCACCTTGATCAGCGGGTTGATCGACGGGCCGGCGGTGTCCTTGAACGGGTCACCGACGGTGTCGCCGATGATGGTCGCCTCGTGCGCCGGCGAACCCTTGCCGCCCCACGCACCGTCCTCGACCATCTTCTTCGCGTTGTCCCACGCCCCACCGGAGTTGGCCAGCAGGATCGCCATCAGCACACCGGTGGCGATGGCACCGGCCAGGTACGCGCCGAGCGCACCCACACCGAGGCCGAAGCCGACCGCGATCGGCGCCAGCACCGCGAGCAGACCCGGCGTCGCGAGCTCACGCAGCGAGTCCTTGGTGCAGATGTCGACGACCTTGCCGTACTCCGGCTTGGTCGTACCCTCCATGATCCCGGGGATGTCCCGGAACTGCCGCCGCACCTCGAAGACGATGGCGCCGGCCGCCCGGGTCACCGCGTTGATCGCGAGACCGGAGAACAGGAACACCACCGCGGCACCGAGGATCAGGCCGACCAGGTTTTCCGGGTTCGCGACGTTCAGGATGCCCTGATACGCCACGTCCGCGCGGCCTGAACACCGGCCGGCACAGCGGCCTTGACCGCGTCGCTGAAGGCACCGAACAGGGCCGTCGCGGCCAGTACGGCGGTCGCGATCGCGATGCCCTTGGTGATCGCCTTGGTGGTGTTGCCGACCGCGTCCAGATCGGTCAGCACCCGGGCGCCGGCCTCGTCGATGTCACCGGACATCTCGGCGATGCCCTGCGCGTTGTCCGAGATCGGGCCGAAGGTGTCCATCGCGACGATGACGCCGACGGTGGTCAGCAGACCCGTACCAGCCAGCGAGATGGCGAACAGGCCGAGCACGATCGAGCCGCCACCGAGCAGGTACGCGCCGAAGACGGCGGCACCGATGACAACGGCCGTGTAAACCGCGGACTCCAGGCCGAGCGTGAAGCCGGAGAGCACGACGGTCGCGGGACCGGTCAGCGCGGTCTTGCCCACGTCCTGCACCGGCTTGCCACCAACCTCGGTGAAGTAGCCGGTGAGCTGCTGGATCACGACCGCGAGCACGATGCCGATGATGACGGCGACCAGCGCGATGATGCGCGGGTCACGGTCGCCGGCGGCCTGCAGCACCTCGGCCGAGACGCCCTGCAGCGCGGAAATCTTGTTCGGGATGTACGCGAACACCGCGATGGCGCAGAGCAACGCGGAGATCCCCGCGGAGATGAAGAACGCGCGGTTGATCGCGGTCATGCCGCTCTTGTCGCTCGGCCGCAGCCGGGTGAGGAAGACGCCGATGATCGCGGTGATCACGCCGATGCCCGGCACGATCAGCGGGAAGACCAGGCCCTGCGCACCGAAGGCGGCGCCACCCAGGATCAGCGCGGCGACCAGGGTCACCGCGTACGACTCGAAGAGGTCCGCGGCCATACCGGCGCAGTCACCCACGTTGTCACCGACGTTGTCGGCGATGGTGGCGGCGTTACGCGGGTCGTCCTCCGGGATGCCCTTCTCAACCTTGCCGACCAGGTCGGCGCCGACGTCAGCGGCCTTGGTGAAGATGCCGCCGCCGACTCGGATGATGAACATCGCGAGCAGCGCGGCGCCGAAACCGAAGCCTTCCAGCACCTTGGGGGCGTCACCCTGGTAGATGAACACCACCAGCGCGGCACCGAACAGTCCCAGACCCACGGTCATGAAGCCGACGACGCCACCGGTCTTGAAGGCGATGCCCATGGCGGTCGCCGAGCCGTTGGCCTTGCGGGCCGCGGCCGCAACGCGCACGTTCGCGCGGGTGGCCATGCCCATGCCGGCGTACGCGATGACACCGGAGAAGACGGCGCCAACCACGAAGAAACACCGAGCGGCCGATCCGGATCCCGATGGTGTCGGCCGGCAGCAGCGACAGCAGGATCAGCGCGAGCACCCCGAAGATGCTCAGCGTCTTGAACTGCCGGTTGAGGAACGCTGCCGCGCCCTCCTGAACACCGGCTGCGATCTCCTGCATCTTGGTGGTGCCGGTGTCGTTCTTGAGCACGACCCGAACCAAACCGGCAGAAGAAGCTAGTGCGATGAGTGCGATGACGGCCACGATGACCACGTAGGTCAGGTTGCCGCCGGTGAGGTCCACCTTCGCCCCCTCGGCGAGGTAGGTCCCATTCCCGGGCATGCGTCCTCCTGTACGAAACATTCTCGGACGCGCCGCCCGGCCGCCGCCGGGGCAGGCGCGAGAAAGCGCCACCCTCATCGTTGAGGGCACGCAGACTCGCGGAGTCTAGGCGAAACGTCCCACTGCCAGGCACCTGGGGTCAGCGTCCAGGGGTGTTCGTCACTCCGTAGAACTACGCCCGCCACCTGCGAGGTTGCCGCCTCGGCCGGGTCGTCGGCGAAAGAATCGATTCAGCACGCTCGTGTCGGTCCGATGGACTGACGACGCCGGCGGTTACCGTCAGCCCCATGCAGCTGGTCTCCTTGCCGGGCGTTGACATTGCCGACCTTGAGGCGGAAATTGGCAGCGCCTCGTTCGACAGAGGCCTGCGGTACGCACGGAACAACAGGGTCGTGGCCATGCAATGGGACGACACCCAGAACGTCCTCTTTGGCCAGGTGATCGGAAGTGGCCAGAACCTATACCAGACAACGGCGTCCTTCATACCGGCCGCCGGGAAACCGGAGCTGGTCCTGGGCGGCAGCAGCTGCAGCTGTCCGATCGGGATGGACTGCAAGCACGTCGCCGCCCTGGTGTTGCGGGCCGCGGCCGACGAGTTCACCGGTCACCACCCACCTCGGCCGCGTCCAGCCAGCCGAACCCGGCCAGCAAAATCCGCTGCGTGGGAGAAATCCCTGACATCCCTGCTCGAACCTGGAACGCGCTCCACCGACGGCGACCCGACGACAAGTCCACTGGCCATCGAGCTGCACCTGCCCGCACCTGCCCCCCCCCACCCGGTCGGCGCGGTTCCCGGCCGACGAGCCCGCATCCAGAGTGCTGGCCCGACTGGTCAAACCAGGCCGGAACGGCTGGGTCGTCGGCAACCTAACTTGGGCGACGCTGAGTACCCGGTACTACTACCGAGAGCACCCCGCTGACCAAATGCGGGTGCTGCAGGAGATCTACTCCCTGTCCAGGTCGCGGGACGCCTCGGGCTATTACTCGTACGGCAACGAGACCAGCATTGACCTCTCCAAGTTCGACAGCCGCCAGTTGTGGCCGTTGCTGGACGAGGCCGCGGCGCTGGGCGTCCGGCTCGTGCATCGCAAGAAGCAACTCGGCGATATCGATCCGTACGGTTCCGCCGACCTTTGCCTGGATGTCACCCGTGAGGGCGACCTCGGATCATTCACGGTGGCGCCAGTCCTACGGATCGAGAATTCCACCGTCGACGTGCTTCCGGTGGCGTTTGTCGGCGCCGACGGCCACGGCCTCGTGTACGTCGACAGCACCGAACCTTCGCGTACCGACCAGCGACAGGACTGGCAGCTCGGGTTGGCCAGACTTGTCCAGGAAGTGCCGCCGCAACTACAGCGAATGGCCCTGTCCGCCGAGCACTTGCGCAGAGTCCGCTGACCTCTCGCGATTTGACACCGAATACTTCCCGCGGCTGCGACACGTGGCGGCGGTGATCTCGTCCGACGCGTCGTACACACCACCGGCGATCCCCGAGCCGAAGCTGGTCATGCGCGCGTCCTATCGCACCGGCAATGACCTGGAGGTCGACTGGGAATGGACGTACGAGGTCGGCGACTCGCAGCTGCGTACGCCTTTGCGCCCCACTCTGGAGGCAGGCTACCGGGATCTCGATCAAGAGCGAGCAGTGCTCGCCGACCTTCCGTTCGACCTGCTCGGACCGGTTGGCTCGGATCAGGTCCGAACCGAGGCTGGGCGGCCGCTGGCGCCCGGAGGACGGCTCGCCGGTCTGGACACCATGCGGTTCACCACCGAAGTGTTGCCGCTGCTGGCTGACCACCCCACAGTCGCGGTGGAGATCAGCGGAGAGCCGCTGGACTACCGCGAGGCTGGTGACTCGCTGTCCATCGGGGTATCGACCAACTCGATCGCCGGCGACCAGGACTGGTTCGGCCTCGGCGTTAATGTGACCGTCGCCGGACAGCGAGTCCCCTTCGTGACGTTGTTCACGGCATTGGCCGCTGGTGAATCCCATCTGGTGCTACCTGACGGTGTCTATTTCTCTCTGGAAAAACCCGCGCTCCAGGCATTGCGCAGGCTGATCGAGGAAGCTCGGGCCCTCCAAGACTCAGCCGGCGGCCCCCTCAGGATCAGTCGCTTCCAGGTCGGGTTGTGGGACGAGCTGGCAGCGCTCGGCGTGGTCGACCGGCAGGCCAGAGCCTGGAAAAAGCAGCTCGAGGCGCTCCGCTCGGTGGGCACGGTCGACTTGACCGAACCCCCGTCGACGCTCCAGGCCACCCTTCGCCCGTACCAGCTGGAAGGGTTTCGCTGGCTGGCGTTCCTCTGGAAGTTCAAGCTGGGCGGCATCCTCGCCGACGACATGGGTCTTGGTAAGACACTGCAAGCGCTGGCGTTGATCTGCCACGCGAAGCAGGTCGATTCCAAGATGCCACCATTTCTGATCGTCGCGCCGACCAGCGTCGTATCGAACTGGGTGAGCGAGTCGGCACGCTTTGCTCCCGGTCTGAACGTGGTGGCTGTCACGGACACCATGAAACGTCGCGGCCAGACCTTGAACGAGGTCGTCGGCAACGCCGACGTAGTGGTCACCACATACACCCTGTTTCGGCTCGACAACGACGCGTACTCCGAGCAGGCATGGTCGGGGCTGCTGCTCGACGAGGCGCAGTTCACCAAAAACCACCATTCCAAAATCCACCAATGCGCACGGCGGCTTCCTGCGGCGTTCAAACTCTGCATTACCGGTACGCCGATGGAAAACAACCTGATGGAGCTGTGGTCGCTGCTGTCGATCTCGGCTCCTGGGCTGTTCCCGAATCCGACTCGATTTGAGTATTACTACGCGCGCCCGATCGAAAAACAAACCGACACCGGGTTGCTTGAGCAACTCCGTCAGCGCATCAAGCCGCTGGTCAAGCGCCGTACCAAGGAACAGGTCGCCGCCGATCTTCCGGCGAAACAGGAGCAGGTTCTGGAGGTTGACCTGCATCCACGCCATCGGAAGGTCTATCAGACTCACCTGCAACGGGAACGCCAAAAAATCCTCGGCCTGGTGGACGACCTGAACCGAAACAGGTTCACCATCTTCCGATCATTGACGCTGCTACGGCAGCTCAGCCTGCACGGCGCGTTGGTCGACGACAAACATCACAGCCTTCCGTGCGCGAAAATCGACGCCTTGCTTGAGCAGCTCCAGGACGTGATTGACGGCGGTCATCGAGCGCTTGTCTTCAGTCAGTTCACCGGTTTTCTCGACATCGTGCGGCAGCGCTTGGATGCTGAAGGCATTGACTACTGTTATCTCGACGGAAAAACCAGAAATCGTCCCACCGTCCTCAAGCAGTTCAAGGACGGATCCGTTCCGGTCTTTCTGATCAGTCTCAAGGCCGGCGGCTTCGGCCTGAACTGACCGAGGCGGACTACTGTTTCCTGCTCGACCCCTGGTGGAATCCGGCAACCGAAGCGCAGGCCGTGGACCGTACCCATCGCATTGGGCAGACCCGGAACGTCATGGTGTATCGCCTGATAGCCAAGGACACCATCGAGGAGAAAGTGATGGCGCTGAAAGCAAAAAAGGCGAAGCTGTTCGCCAGCGTGATGGATGACGGCAACATGTTCGGCACCGGCTTGGATGCGGACGACATCCGCGAACTCTTCAGCTGACTGGCTTTCCTGTCGGTGCGTACGCCTCAATCAGCCGGCCAGCTCAGCGTCGGCAGACGAGTCAGGTGAGGTGTCGGCCGCGGCGAGCCACGAGCAGATGCCGTCGACCGCGTCGACACAGCTGCCGCAACCAGTGGTCGCGCGAGTGGCCGTGGCCAGTCTCTCGACGGTACGAGCACCGGACTGCCAGGCATGGACGAGCTGCCGCTTGGTGACCCGGTTGCAGCGACAGATCTCGGCGGCCCGGCAGCAGCCGGGAAGGCCCGCCCGCGGCGACGCCCTCCGGCGGCAACGCACGGCCGAGCAGGAACCCCATCCGGTCGGACGGCGCTGGCGTACCCCGCACAAAATGCTGCGTGATCGCCGCCCCGGCATCGGGCAGCCCGAGAATCGCCGCGCCGACCACCTTGTCGCCATCGAGCGACAGCCGGGCGTACCGGCCCCGCCGCGCATCGCAGAAGGAAAGCTCCTCGCCGCCGGTGAACGACCCGAGCGACACCAGGTCGATCCCGTGCGCCTTGAGTCGGGTGACACTCGGCGTACCGACATAGCGCGCGCCAGGATCCGCCCCGGTCAGCAGGTCCGCGAGCACCTCCGCCTGATCCCAGCCGGGCTGTACGAGACCGGGGACCGCGCCCTGAAACTCGGCGCAGTCGCCGATCGCGAAGATGCCCGGCCGGCTGGTGGCAAGCCGGTCGTCGACCACCACACCAACATTCACCTCGACGCTGGCTGCCCGAGCGAGCGCGGTCTCAGGGACCACCCCGGCCGTGACCACCAAAGCGTCCGCCGGCAACAGCTCGCCGTCGTCCAGGAGAAGCCCGTCGCCGGGTCGCCACCCAGTGGCCCGCCGTCCGAAGCAGAGGCCGACCCCCAACCGGCTGAGCATCGACGCGACCACCGAACCGCCGGCGGCGTCGAGCT
This sequence comes from Fodinicola feengrottensis, assembly GCF_010993775.1. Taxonomy (GTDB): domain Bacteria; phylum Actinomycetota; class Actinomycetes; order Mycobacteriales; family HKI-0501; genus Fodinicola; species Fodinicola feengrottensis. Next base: position 132,188 of record NZ_WOTO01000010.1, read on the forward strand.
GCCGGTCCATCGGTACGGCCGCTGGATGGACGACCGTCACTCGTACGCCCCGCTCCGCGAGCGCGCAGGCGACCTCGACGCCCAGTACGCCGCCGCCAAGTACCGCGACCGACACATCGGCCAGCGACCGGATGCGCCGGCAGTCGTCCAGATCGCGAAAAGCTGACACACCTTCACCGTCCAGCCCCTGGACGCTCGGCAGCCGCGGCACACTGCCGGTCGCGAGCACCAGATCGTCGTACGGCAACACAGATCCGTCGCTGAGTTCGATCTTGCGCGCATCCGCATCAATGCCTTCCACGCGTACGCCGAGCCGGAGATCCACCCGATGGCGGAAAGCCCAGCCAGCGTCGTGGGTGAGCACTCGGCTCTCCTCAAATCCGCCACTGAGCAGCGAGGACAGCAGGATTCGGTTGTACGCGGGATACGGCTCCGCACCGATGACGGTGAGCCGGACACGCCGGCCGTCCCGGCGCCGGATCTCCTCCGCCAACCGCGCGCCGACCATGCCGTAACCGGCGATCACCACATGCCGAGTCATCGGATCGGCTCCAGCCGGACCGCGCACACCTTGAACTCCGGCATCCGGCTGACCGGGTCGAGCGCCGGGTTGGTCACCAGGTTGGCCGACTGCCGGCCCGGAAAATGGAACGGCAGAAAGACCGTGTCCAGCCGCATCGACGGCACGCACCGAACCCGGGCGAGCGTTCGGCCGCGCCGGGACACCACGTCGGTCAGCGCTCCGTCGGCCAGCCCGGACCGTTCGGCGGTGTCGGGGGGTGAACGTCGACGAACTGCTCTCCGGTGGTGTCCATAAGTTCGGCGACCCGGCGAGTCTGCGCACCGGACTGGTAGTGCTCCAGCAGCCGCCCGGTGGTGGCGTAGAGCGGGAAGGTCCGGTCCACCGGCTCGGCCGGTCCAACGGCCTCGACCGGCACGAACCGGGCCAGCCCGTCGGGATGCGCGAAGCGGTCCAGGAACAGCCGGGGCGTGCCTGGATGGTCAACGGTCGGGCAGGGCCAGTGCAGTCCGCCGGTCCGCTCAGCCGCGTCCAGCCGCTCGTACGTGATGCCCGCGTAGTCAGCGGGTCCGCCGGCCGACGCCGCCCGCAGCTCTTCGAAGACCTCCCGCGGATCGGCCGGGAAGCGATCGGCCGGCTGCCCGAGGTGCCGCGCCAGCCCAGACAGCACCTCCAGATCCGTACGCACGCCATCAGGCGGCGGGAGCGCACGTCGGCGGCGCAGCACGCGACCTTCCAGGTTCGTCAGCGTGCCTTCTTCTTCGGCGAACTGGGCGACCGGGAACACCACGTCCGCCATCGCGGCCGTCTCGGACAGCACCACATCGGCCACCACCAGCAGCCGCAAGGCCGCCAGCCGCTCCCGGATATGGCCGACATTTGGCGCGCTGACCGCGATGTTCGACCCAAATACCAGCAGACTCTGCGGTCCTTCGGGCGTACCCAGGGCGTCCAGCAGCTCGTACGCCGACCGGCCCGGCCCGGGCAAACTGTCCGGGTCCACACCCCACACGCCTGCCACGTGAGCGCGCGCGGCCGGATCGGTGAGCTTTCGGTAGCCGGGCAGCTGATCGGCCTTCTGCCCGTGCTCGCGGCCGCCCTGGCCGTTGCCCTGCCCGGTCAGCGTGCCAAAACCGGACCCGGCCCGGCCGGGCAGCCCGAGCGCGAGCGCCAGGTTGATAAACGCCTGGACGGTGTCCGTCCCGCTCGCGTGCTGCTCAATTCCACGCGCTGTCAGCAGGTACGCGCGGTCAGCGCAGGCGAGCAGCGAGACGACCGTACGGATGTCCGCGGCGGCTACCCCGGTGACCCGCTCGGCCCGCTCCGGCCACCAACTGGCGGCCAGCCGCCACATGTCGTCGAAACCGCTCGTACGAGTGTCCACATAGGATTTTTCCAGCCAGCCGTCGGTCACCGCCGCATGCACCATTCCCAGCGCCAGCGCCAAATCCGTACCCGGCGCGGGCTGCAAATGCCATCCGCCGGCCGCCACCGCCTGCCCGGCGGTCGCGGATCGGCGCGGATCAATGACAATCTGGACGGCACCCCGCAAATGCCCGACAAACGGCGGCATTGTCTCGGCCACATTTCGCGCCGGCCAGCAGCACCACTTCGGCATTGTCCAGGTCCGTCACCGGAAAGGGCAGGCCGCGGTCGAGCCCGAAGGCGCGGGTACCGGCCGCCGCTGCCGACGACATGCAAAACCGGCCGTTGTAGTCGATTTGCGAGGTTCCCAACGCCACTCGCGCGAACTTTCCCAACGCGTAAGCCTTTTCGTTCGTCAGGCCGCCACCGCCGAAAAAAACGACCCGACCGCGTCCGGACCGAAAACCCGCCGCAACCTGATCAGTTCACTGGCTACCCGATGCAGCGCCGCTTCCCAAGTCACTGGTCGCAACGGACAGCCCTTGCGTTCTCGCATCAACGGCGTCCGCAGCCGGTCGGCCGTACCGGACAACAATTCCGCCGACGTCCACCCTTTCTTGCACAGTCCGCCGCGATTGGTCGGAAAAACTCCCGCGGCTCTACGGCCGGGTCCACGCCGCCGGTGCGTACGGTCAAACCGCACTGCAGGGCGCAGTACGGGCAGTGGGTGGCCGTGCTTGCTGGCATCGACTCTCCCTCCGCCGGCTCGGGGTTCCGATTCCAGCAGCGGTTTCTTGCGGTTGTGTAACGCCCCGTTTCGGGCCGGAGAAATCCACCTCACGCCGACCGTGTCACAGCGCGAAACCGGCAATGTTTCCGCTGCGTAATCACCTGTCTACGAGCCGGAAAACGGTCGCTGCTGTGCTCGGCTGACTGTCCCCCGAGAGCGGAGGCCCGGCCATGAGCGCACCGGAAACCAGCATCTACCAGGCGATCGGCGGCGATCCGGCGCTGGTCGCGGTCGTCGACGACTTCTACGCCCGAGTGATGGCCGACCCGAAGCTGGCCGGCTTTTTCGCCGGCATCAACTTGAAGCGGCTGAAGGGCATGCAGGTGGAGTTCTTCGCCGCCGCCCTCGGCGGCCCACTCCCGTACGCCGGCCGCTCGATGAGCGACGCCCACACCGGCCGCGGGATCAGCATGGAGCATTTCAATATGGTGGCCGGCCACCTCGGCGACTCACTGGCCGCCGCCGGCGTCCCGGACCACATCAACGGCCAGATCATCGGAGCCATCGCACCGCTGGCCGACGACATCGTGGCCAAGCACGTCATCGTTTTCTGACGTCGTATCGCAGGAGCGGCCACATCCGCTGAAAGACAAAAAGGCTTAAAGCGGCCAAGTCATCTTGACGCTGGTGCCGCGGCCGCCAAACCCGGTGCCGACTTCGAGGTCGTCGACGAGGCCGGCGATCAGGGCCAGCCCGACGCCGGCCACGATCACCTCCTCGGACAGGTCCGCGCCGTTGACAGCGGTTTCCTGCTGCTGCGCGATCTCCACTGGGTCCGGCGCCTGCGCGTCGCCGGTCAGACCCAGGTCGCCTGGCTGCAGCCCGGTGTCGGCGGTGTCGGTGACGACCACGGTGAACTGCGGAGCGTCCTGCAGATCCAGCACGACCGGATCGGTGTGTGTTGTGGTGCTGCTGGTGCAGCCCAACGGCGCGAGAGCAGGCTTCGCCGACGGCGAGCCGGATCTCGTCCAGCACCGGTTCCTCCAAGCCGCTGCGCCGCGCCACGGCCACGGCGACGAGGCGCGCGGTGCGTACGTGCGCAGCGGTCGGAGAGATCTCCAGCCGTACCGTTGCCATCAGAGCTTTTCCACCGTCAGTCGACCTGGGCGCGCCTAGTCGGCGGCCACTGCTTCGGTCACCGACGCGTAGATGGGGAACAGGTTCTCCAAGCCGGTGATCCGGAAAATCTTCAGGATCCGGTCCTGGGTGCACACCAACCGCAGCGAACCGCCCTGCGCGTTGACACGCGTACGCGCGCCGACCAGCACGCCGAGGCCAGTGGAGTCCAGAAACTCCACCCGCTCCATGTCCACCACGATCTGGGTGCGTCCAGCGCCGACCAGCTCGATCAGCTTCTCCCGCAACCGCGGCGCGGTGTACACGTCGATTTCGCCGCCGACCTCGACGATGGTGCGCGCACCCTCCACTCGGGTGGCTAGCTTCAACTCCACCTCGCTACCTCCCCGCCAGGCGCCATGTCCGGTAATGGATTCTGCCTTACCGGCTCTGCCGCTTCGCCGACGCGTACCCATCGAACGGCAGAATCCAACCATGGCGGGGCCCTGTCGGGCGATGCGTATCCCGTAATCACTTGCCAACGAAATTTCGCGTCACCCGGATCCGACACAGTTGATCATGCCTGATTCGTCGCGCGATCGCACTGGTAAACCGCATGATTGGTGGATTTTCCCCGGACTGGCAGGCAATCGGCGCCTCTTCCGCCCAGTGGCCGCGGACTCAGAACGTCGGTGCCGCGTGGCAGTCTCATTCGGGTGACCGCCATCGGATCCCGCTCACCGGCCGAGCTGCTGGCCGGCCTGCGTGGCCGCCGGCATGCCACCGATCCGGTCACCCACGTCGAACACCTCGCGGCCCGGCAAGGGACCTACGTGGACTGGCCGGCATGGGCGCCGGCCGAAGTCGTGGACGCTTTCGTACGGGCCGGCGTGCGGCGGCCTTGGGCGCACCAGATCGCCGCCGCGCAAAGCGCCTGGGACGGCGACTCGGTGATCATCGCGACCGGGACGGCGTCCGGGAAGTCGCTGGCCTATCAGCTGCCCGTCCTGACCAAGCTGCTCGCCGACCCGCGGGCGACCGCGCTCTACCTGACGCCGACCAAGGCACTCGCGGCCGACCAGCTGCGGGCCATCACCGGTCTGGAGCTCCCGGGCGTACGAGCCGCGGGTTATGACGGCGACACGCCGACCGACGAGCGCGACTGGGTGCGGGCGCATTCGCGTTTCGTCTTCAGCAACCCGGACATGATCCACCGGAGCCTGCTGCCGGGGCACACCCGATGGCAGTCGTTCCTGCGCCGGTTGACCTTCGTGGTGGTCGACGAATGCCATTCGTATCGCGGAGTTTTCGGCTCTCACGTGGCCGCTGTGCTGCGCCGGTTGCGCCGGGTCTGCGCCCGCTATGGCAGCGAACCGGTCTTCATCTGCGCCTCGGCCACCGTTTCCGAGCCGGCGGTGTCCGCTCAGCGGCTGACCGGGCTGCCGGCGGTCGCGGTCACCGACGACGCCTCGCCGCGCGGGGCCACCACCTTCGTGCTCTGGGAGCCGCCGCTGGGCGCGGCCGACGGCGAGAACGGCGCGCCGGTCCGGCGGGCCGCGGTCGCGGAGGTCTCCGACCTGCTCACCGATCTGGTGCTGGCCGGGTCGCGGACGCTCGCGTTCGTACGGTCCCGCCGATCTGCCGAGATGGTCGCGATGTCCACCCAGCGCTCGCTGTCCGAGGTGGCGCCGGAGTTGGCCGGCAAGGTCGCGGCGTACCGAGCGGGCTACCTGTCCGACGAGCGGCGGGCCATCGAGCGCGCCTTGCGGTCGGGTGAGCTGCTCGGAGTGGCCGCGACCAATGCGCTGGAGTTGGGCGTGGACGTGACCGGGCTAGACGCCGTGCTGCTGGCCGGCTATCCGGGCCGGTTGGCCTCGCTGTGGCAGCAGGCCGGCCGAGCCGGGCGAGCCGGCCGGGACGCGCTCGCGGTGCTGGTCGCCCGCGACGACCCGCTGGACACCTACCTGGTCCATCACCCCGAGGCGATCTTCGGCCGGCCGGTCGAGGCGACGGTGCTGGACCCCACCAATCCGTACGTTTGGGGCCCCACAGCTGTGTTGCGCGGCCGCCGAACTGCCGCTGACCAAGGCCGACGTGGAGCTTTTCGGCGGCGACCCGGCCGAGCACGTGCTGGCCGCCCTGGTGGAGGCCGGGCTGCTGCGGACCCGGCCCACCGGGTGGTATTGGACCTCACGGCAGCGTCCCGACGCCGACATCCGGGGCACCGGCGGCGAGCCGGTGGTGGTCGTCGAGGCCGGCACCGGCCGGCTGCTGGGCACGGTCGACGCGGGAGCCTCGCACAGCACTGTGCACCAGGGCGCGGTCTACATCCACCGGGGCGAGGTCTACCTGGTCGACGAGTTCGACCTGGAGGAGTCCACCGCGCTCGTACACGCCGAGGACCCGGACTGGACCACCCACGCCCGTGACATCACCGACGTGGCGATGGTCGAAAAGCTGGTGGAAAGCGAATACGGCCCGGTCACCCTCGGCCTTGCCATCGTCGACGTGACCAGCCAAGTCGTCTCGTACCTTCGGCGCCGGCTGCCGGGCGGTGAGGTGCTGGACGAGACGCCACTGGACCTGCCCGAGCGCCAGCTGCGGACCGTCGCGGTCTACTACACGGTCGACCCCCGGCGGCGATGACCGCCGCTGGCCTGGTCGAGCGGCACTTCCCCCCGGCGCGCTGCATGCTGCCGAGCACGCCGCGATCGGGCTGCTGCCGCTGGTCGCCAGCTGCGACCGGTGGGACATCGGCGGACTGTCCACCGCCGCCCACCCGGACACCGGCCTGCCCACCGTCTTCGTCTACGACGGGCATCAGGGCGGTGCCGGTTTCGCCGAGCGTGGCTACACCGCCGCCGAGCACTGGCTGCGCGCGACCCGCGAGGCGATCCTGTCCTGCGGCTGCGATGTCGGCTGCCCGTCCTGCGTCCAGTCGCCCAAATGCGGCAACGGCAACGAACCACTGGACAAGGCCGGCGCTGTCGCCCTGCTGACCCTCATCCTCGACGCACTCCCCGGCTAGCCGCGCGGGTGACGTTTCCGGGGCGAAATGCGGCTATTTGTCACCTCACAACATCACCCTCGCGAAGGTCTTCGTCTCGCGTCACGAGGGGCCCGCGCGGGAGGCGGCGGTCGCGGTGCCGAGGTAGGTGAACGGCACGGGCATCGGGACCGTCACGGTCACGATGGCGTCGAAGTCGTCCAACCGGCACGCGGTCACGTGTGCGGAGTTGGCGGTGGCCACGAGTTGTGCTCGCCGACAGGCCGTGGCCGGGCCGGCGGGAACCTGGTCAGCGGCCGCGAGAGCAGCGAGATCGGCCGCTGCTTCGGCGCGATGTCTCGTGACGCTGGCGGCACCCGCGGTGGCCAGGCCCGCGCCGAGCAACACGATCGCGAGACCAATCGCCAGCAGCCAGATCGAGGCACTGCCGTCGTCCGACCGCACCCAGCGCGCCAGGCCCGCGGCCCCGCCCAACCGTCCAGCCGCGAGGTGGTGGTGAGGGAGCACCCCACCGCGGCTGGACGGTTGGTGGCGGCGCGCCACACGGGGACGCACCGCCCGCTCCAGCCGCCCGGCCCCGAGGTTGCTGACGAGCGGAAGCTCGTCATCGCGGGCTGGGCGGCTGGGGACGATGCGCTCCACGACAGCGCACCGCCGGACCCGACCACCTGCCAGCGAGGTTGCCAGCGCGACGGGGTGCGCCATCGCCGGCAGGTGGTCGGTGGCGGCGCGTTATGCCAAGACGCGCCGCCAGTCTGGAAAATCCGGTGATCACAGACCTGTCCCGAACTGCCGGACAGCGGTCATATCCACCACTGACCCCGGCGTCAGTGCCGGTGACGAACCCCGTCATGGCGTCCCCGTCCCCGGCTCCCGGGCGGCCACCGCGGTGCCGTCCACCATCGGTCCGGGCAGCAGCCGTCCCAGCGAGCGGGCCCGTACGGTCACCTCGACCCTTACGAGGTCGCCGGACGAACTCAGCCGGACCGTCGCGCCGGCCGGCGCCACCCGGCGGGCGAAGGCGGCCGGATCACGCTCGCCTCTCGCGGCCGCCCGGGCGCCCTCCCGGGCGGCGTCGACGCACCGCAGCTGGGTGGACACCGCGGAGACCGCGGTCAGCGCGGCGGCCAGCAGGATCACCAGCACGGGGAGGCCGGCCGCCAGCTCCGCGGTGACCGAGCCGGCCTCGGAGCTGGTATGACGACACCGCGACAGCCACTTTGTTGGCCACCCCGCCAGCCACCAACTCGGCCGTCCTGTCAGCCGCTTCGCCGGCCAGGTCAGTCGCTTCGTCAACGACAACGACAACCAGGTGGTCAGCCGTGCAACGCCTTGCCGATGATGGCTTGCAGGGCGGACTGAACGCCCGGACTGGTCACCACCTTCAGCAGGATGCCGGCGAACGCCACCGCCGCGATCGTGCCGACCGCGTATTCCGCCGTGGACATGCCGTCGTCGGCCCGCAGCCTGCCGGCCATCGACCGAAGCCGGCGGCCAAAGCTCAGCTTTCGCATCCAGAATCTCCTTTGCTTCAGCGGCCGGGACGCTCCCGACCGTCACAGATTCAGGAGCCCCGCACTTCAGGGGCCCCGCACTTGGCGGCCACGCACTCAGGGCCCACGTGCTCGGCGGACACACACTGAGGAAGGCGGTGCCGGCCGGTCACCGGAGCACTCCCGCCAGCACCGAACCGACCACCGGCACCACTCCCAGCAGCACGAACGCCGGCAGGAAGCAAAGGCCCAGCGGCAGCACGATCAGGACTCCGGACGACGACGCGCGGCCGCCTCGGCGGCCGCATCGGCCTCGCCGCGGAGGCGGTCGGCGACCGACGCCGCGGTGTCCGCCAGCGCGGCTCCGCTTTCGGCGGACCGGATGCCCGCTCGGGCCAGGGCGGCCGCGTTGGGCAGGTCGTGCAGCGGTTGCCAGGCCTCCTCTGGAGGGGCGCCCATCGCGAGCGCCGCGCCGACGGCGCCCAACCGGTCACCCAGGGGGCCGCCAACGGCCTCCGCGACCACCTTCAGGGCCCTGTCCGTGGTGGCGCCAGCCCGGAGAGCGGCGGCGAGCAGATCGGCCACCAGCGGCAGCCAGGCGTCCGCCTGGCCCGGTCGGCTCGTACGGCGGCGGGCTCCAACTTCGCGACTCCGCGATGGATCGCATAGGCCACCGCGCCACCGAGCAAGATCCCCCACCACTGGCCGACCAACGCCCAACTGGCCACTCCGGCCAGCGCGCGCGGCCGCGGTCGCCGGCCACCACCTCCGCCGGTTCGCCACGGCGGCCGGCGCCGGATTCACCCTGACCGGCGCGACCACCGCGGCGAGCCGGGGCGGCCGCTAGTGAGCGATGGGCCATGGGCTTTCCGGCCAGTACGAGCAAGCCGGCGACCACCAGGGCCGCTGCCGCGACGAAGTTCATGACATCCGCCCGGTGGCTTCGATGATGCGGCGGCTCCACCTCAGGCCGGCGTACTGCAGCAGCACGGCGGCCACGCAGCAGCCGGCACCCACCGGCGTGTGCAGGAGCACGTCCAGCGGGTCCGCGGACAGGCCGTAGCCCATCGCGACCCCGACCGCCGGCAACAGGGCGAGCAACCGGGAGGTGGTGGCCGCTCCGGCTGCCTCAGCGGCCGTACGGGCCCGGCGGCGGCGGGTCGCGCCCAAGTCGGTCTCCAGCCGATCCAGGACAGTCGCGAGGGCCGCGCCGGTGGACTCGGCGACCTGCCACGCGGCGGCGAGCCTGGCCGCCGGTTCGTCACCGGACGACCGCGCGGCGGTTCGAAGGGCAGCCGGGGAGGCGGCGATCGCCGGGTTCAGAAGCCCGGCTTGGACGACCGCCTCGGACGGGCTCGATCCCGCTCGGAGGTCGGCGGCGAGGCCAGCCAACGCGGATTCCAGCCTGTTCCGCTCGGCTTCGGTCGCCCGGCGGATCGTCCGGTCCAGGCCGGCCTTGGCCGCCAGCGCGGCATAGACACCACCGCACAGGGCCGCCACCGGCCCTTGCCAGAGCAGCGCGATCATCGCACCGAGAGCGGCCATCACCAGGGTCGTCCGCCTTGGCGCGTCGACCCATCGGGCCGAGATCGCCGGCAGCGACAACCTCGGTCCCGCGAACGGTCGAGCACGCCCGGAGACAAACTCCAGCCGGCGGGCCGCCGAGCGGTTCGGCCACATCAGCACCAAGGCCGCCGCCAGCAGCGCGGCGACGCAGATGGCGGTCATCACCACACCCCCGAACCACAACAGGCGTGATGCTCCCCGCAGAAGGCCGACATGAGACGGACCTCCGGCCCCTGGCCGAGCCAGCGGCAGCGCCGAAGTTTTCCGGCGGCTGAGCTGCCGGACCACACCACCATGGGCAGATCGGCGACAGTTGGCCGGCCGACCAGCGGGCAGCGGCCGGACGCCACCCGAGCCAGGCCCAGCGGCGTACGCGGCGATGACAGTCGGCAAAGGCACCGAGCGGCCAACGCCTCACCAGCGGCCCTCCTGGCCACTACCGGACGGACGTTCATGGCCGCACCACCGGACACGCGTCGGGGCCGAGACGGTCGGCGAGCAGGTGCCGAAGCAGCGACCAGCCGGCGGCCGGACCTGAGTCATGGCGCCACGCCGGGATCACCTCGGCGCGACCGGTGGCCGAGTTCTGCTCCAGCACGCACACCGCGTCGACCACTCGCAGTCCACCACGGCGGACCAGGTGGACCAGGCATCGCACCGCCGGGAGCAACTGGGCATGCATCGCATCGCGGCCGAGGCCGCCGAGGGCGGCCAGCGCCTCCAGCCGGGCCGGCGCATCGTGGGCGGCGTTGGCGTGCAGCGTGCCGGCGCCGCCGTCGTGGCCGGTGTTGAGCGCGGTCAGCAAGTCGACGACCTCCGGGCCGCGGCATTCGCCGACCACGATGCGGTCCGGGCGCATCCGCAGCGCCTGCCGGACCAGGTCCCGCAGGGTGATCTCGCCGACCCCTTCGGCGTTCGGCGGGCGGCCCTGCAAGGAGACCACGTGCGGATGCACCGGGCGCAGCTCAGCGGCGTCTTCGACCACCAGGATCCGCTCGGCGGCGGCGACCTCGCCGAGCAAACGAATTGAGCAGGGTGGTTTGCCTGCCTGAGCCGGTGCCGCCGGTGATCAGGAAGGCGAGTCGCGCTCGTACGACAGCGCGCAGCAGGCCGACCGACACCTCGGTCAGCGCGCCGCGCTCGCGCAGGTCTTCCAGGGTGAACGCGGTCGGTCGGAAGGTCCGCAGGGACAGGCAGACTCCCTGACCGGAGATCGGCGGCAGCACCGCGTGCAGTCGGGTGCCATCAGGCAGGCGACCGTCGACGCACGGGTTCGCGTCGTCCAGCCGGCGCCCGCAACTGGAAGCCAGCCGCTGCGCGAACCGCCGCAACCCGTCCTCACTGGCGAGGTCGTCGCCGCCGATGCCTTCGGCCAGCACCAGGCCCTGACCGCGGTCGACCCACACCTGCGCGGCACCGTTGACCAGCACGTCGGTGACTTCCGGGTCGGCCAGCAGATCCTGCAGCGGACCCGCGCCGGCGATGTGTGAGCGGAGCCGGCCGGCCAGTTCCAGGACCCCACGGTCGGTGAGCGCCACGCCCTCCTCCCGCCCGCACCGCAGCGGCCACGTTGCCGGCGCTCGGATCGCGCCGGTCCGCCACCAACCGGCGGCGCACCCGGCCCACCAGCGTCGGCCCCACTTCGGCCATCGACTCGCGTCGTCCCCACACCGCCGCCAGCTCGGCGACCCGCCCGGGAACGGCGGCAAGCGGACCAGTGGCAGCAGACCAGGGCCGGTCGGCTGCCGACACCACCGCTGGCCGCGGCACCGCGGCCAGCGGCTCTGAGCCCGAACGCGGCACCGCCTCCGCCCGCGGCCCGCCCAGAGCCGATCCCAGCTCAGGACGCACGACAGCAACCGGCCGGACACCCCGCGGCACGTCACCGAGCGGCTGCACGGATGCCAGCATCGGGGCAGCACGGGCAGCGGCCGCCGGGGCCGGCGGACGGACGGCGGCGGACGGCGCGGACTGGCCGGTGGGCACGGCGGTCAGGTGCGGGCCATGGAACCGGGCGGAGGGAGGCGAGCAGCCGAGCCGAAACCGGATCCAGCGGCGCGGTCATGCCGCCACCTCCATCGGGAGCATGTCCAGCGTCGACAGGAGGGAGCGGCAGACCTCGGCGAGTGGACCGGCACCGCGGCCGGCTGGCGGCTCGCCGCGTTCCAGCGCGGCGGCCAGGCCCGGCTCGGGACGCAACACGCCAGCCAGTGGAAGTCCGAGTGCCCGGCCAAGATCGCGCGAGCGCAGGCCGGCCGGCGCGGGGCCGCGGACCACCACCCGAAGGTCGGAACAGTGCGGCTGGACGACTTTCGCCATCCGGGCGGCGGCGGCCGCGCAGCCACGCACCTCGGCCGGCACCACCAGCAACACTGTGTCGCTGGCCTGCACCGCGGCCGTGGTCGCCTCGTCTGGCCGCCGCGGCAGGTCGACCACCACCAGGTCCCGGCCACGGCGGCCGGCCTCCAGGACGGCTCGTACGGCGGCGGGGTCGACCTCCAGCACATCGCTGCGGTCCCACGAGAGCACACAGAGCTCGCCGACCCGCGGCAGCGCCTTGAGCAGGCTGGGTGCGTTGAGCCGCCCGCCGGGTGGCTGGCCGGTCAGGTCCGGCCAGCGCAGACCCGCGGTTTCCTCACCGCCCAGCGCCAGGTCGATGCCGCCGCCAAGCGGGTCCGCGTCGACCAGCAGCGGCCGCAGCCCGGCTCGGAGGGCGGTGACGGCGAGACCAGCGGCCAGCACTGTCGCGCCGGCGCCACCGCGGCCACCGACCACCGAGACCACCCGGCCGTCCGCGGAGGGGCCGGCGGAAATGGCCGCCATCCGGTCCACCAGCCAGCTCTGCGAGGCCGGCAGCGGCATCACGTGGTCGGCGCCAAGCCGAGCGGCTGCGTCCCAGGCGCGGCTGTCGTCCGTACGATCGGTGACCACCACGACCTGTTCGCGGCGCGGGAACCTGGCCTCCGCACACAGTTCGGCTGCGGTGGCGTCCAACACCACCAGCGGCGCCGACTTCCAGTGCGGCAGCGCGGCGGGCGCATCCCGCACGACATCGGTCTCGGTGCACGCGGCCGCGGCCAGCCGGAGCATGTCGTCGAGCAGCGCGGAGCTCTCGAAAACCAGCAGCGGGCGGTGGGTCAGCTCGGTCAGCCAGGGATCGGCGGTTCGGCGAGGCACGGCACTCTCCAGCACAGACGGGGTCGGGTGGCACTGCGCCCAGCCTCGCCGGATCCGCACCCATCGAACGTCGCCCGACCCGAATCTGTGGACGACCAACCCGACTGGGGATAACCCCTCCCCAGCCAAAATCTGTGCTACGACCCCCGTCACTCACCGTGCCCGCCCCCTTGACCGCATCGACGCGATGCGCGCGCCAAACGCGCGCATCGCGTCGATGCGGTCAAGAAAAGGGGGTAGGGAAGTGACAGAGAGTGGGGAGAAAGGCGACGACCCCCGCCGGGGGGTGACGGGGGTCGTCTGGGGGTCCGACTCCGGGGGGGGCCGAGCCGGACCCACTCGGCGATTGCTGGGGGAAGCATCGCCGAGGGATCAACGGGGCCAGGGCTGGCTAATGCCAGACCAATGCCCCAGCGCGGATACTAATACCGCATCACGGTCTGTGGTGGCATAAAACCGAACTGTGTCCTGGTGGCTGAAGTAACAACACTGGACCCCGACGTTTACGATCTTCGCATGGGGCGCACCGCCGCGTTCTTCGATCTCGACAAGACGGTGATCGCGAAGTCGAGCGTGCTGGCCTTTGGCCGCGCGTTCTACAAGGGTGGCCTGATCACCCGCCGGATGGTCGCCCAAGGCGCGTTTGCCCAGTTCCGGTACGTGTTGCGAGGGACCACCAGCAACCAGATGGAAGAGGTCAAGAACCGGCTCGCGGCGCTTTGCGAGGGTTGGTCGGTCGACCAGGTGAGCGCCATCATTGCCGGATCGTTACAGGATCGCATCGCTCCAATCGTGTACGCGGAAGCCGCCGCACTCATCGAGGAGCACCGGGCCGCCGGGCGGGACGTGGTGATCGTCTCTTCGGCGGGGGCCGAGGTGGTCCGGCCCATTGCCGCCATGCTAGGAGTCGAGCACGTGGTGGCCACCGAGCTGGCGATCGCGGACGGCCGCTACACCGGCGAAGTGCTCACCTATCCGGCCGGCGAGGGCAAGGTCGAGGCGATGGTACGGATCGCCGAAGCTGCCGGCTATCGCCTCGAGGACTGCTACGCGTACAGCGACTCGATCACCGACGTACCGATGCTGGCGGCGGTCGGCCATCCGACCGCGGTCAACCCGGACAAGGAGTTGCGCGCGGTGGCCGCCCACCGCGGCTGGCCGGTACGGGATTTTCGGAAGCCCAAAAAGAGCGGTCCGACCAGCCGACAAATCGCCCTCGGCAGCGCCGCGGTGGCGGTCGGCGTGCTGCTCGGCTGGCTCTGGTTCGGCCGCCACGACGACCCCGACAACTGAATCGGTTTGGAAAGATAACCCGCTGGTAGGGGTTCCGTAGCACACCGTAGAAGGCGTACAAAAACACCACGGACTTCTTGAGCGAGCGGGCTGGTTCCCCTCCTTGCAAGGGCTCCGGGCACGAACACCGGGCACCCACGCGCGACCGGCCGCGAAACGGCTACTTGGTGGCGGGACTTTCTAGCCCCGCTATCGAAAAGAAGGTGCACGCCTGATAACTCGATTGTTCGTGCGCGGCGGCGCCCCAGACGGGGCGCCGTCTTTATGTCCGCACCAACTCGCACAGCACTAGACCAGGTCACAGATAGCGCGGCCCTCAGCGGCCCCGGCGGCGATGGCCGCGCAACAGTGCCGAAGCCACGCTCGTACGCCATCGGCCGTCCCGGTCGCGTAGGTCGCGGCCGCCCCTCGATACTCGGGCTCACGGGCGAAATGCCCGGCATCGGGTACGGACACCGCCTTCGGATCCAGCCCGCGCTGCACGAGTACGAGCCGGCCAGCGGCCCTCGCGACCAGCCCGTTCGGCCCTGGGAACGGCTTCATGGCCAGCAACTCGCCTTGGACGACCGCGGACACAATCACCGCCGGCACCTCGGTCGGCCCAGTCAGCAGGTCCATAAGAGCATCCAGCCTGGCCGGTTCTTCGAAATCCGGACGACCAAGCCGGGACTCCTCGACGGTGTCCCGAGCGGCCAGCAGGTGCAGGCGGGCGAGCACCTGGCGAGGCGCCACCGCCCACGTATCCACCAGGGACCCCCCAGCGCCCCGCTGACCCGCAATGCGCCCTGGACGACCGTGTTCGTGACGGCCCCCGCCCGGACGGCCTCCAGGTCGTACGCGGCACCCTCCAGCGCCGCCGACGCGTGCGCCCCACGAAGGGCGGCCTCGGCGCTGACCGGTGCGGAGTTGCGCCGCAACCGGTTGTGCGCCAGCAGCCGGTCGATCTCCTCGCGCGCCTGCTCGGCCGCCTCGGCCACTCCGGTCAGGTCCATAAGTGGCATCAGCACATCGGTCACGACCGGTGAGTCTGCCACTTATGGACCGAGCCACCTGGCCTGATGGCGTCAGACCAGCCAGGTGACTAGGTTTTTGGAGAGAAACCCGCATGCGAACGCCGGAGGAGATACATGAGTTCGCCCGAAAATCCAGCCCTCTCGAACCTGCTGCACGAAACGCGACGGTTTGAGCCGCCGGCCGCTCTGGCCGCCGGCGCCAACGTCAAGGCGGAGGCGTACGAGCAGGCCAGCGCGGATCGGCTGGCGTTCTGGGAGGAGCAGGCGCGCCGCCTGGAGTGGGGCCAGGAGTGGGATCAGACGCTGGAGTGGAACCCGCCCTTCGCGAAGTGGTTCGTCGGCGGCAAGCTGAACGTCTCGGTGAACTGCCTGGACCGGCACGTGGCGGCCGGCCGCGGCGACAAGATCGCGCTGCTCTGGGAAGGCGAGCCCGGCGACACCCGCGAGATCACGTACGCGGAGCTGCTCAAAGAGGTCAGCAAGACCGCCAACGCGCTGACCGAGCTGGGTGTGCACGGTGACCGGGTGATGATCTACCTGCCGATGATCCCGGAGGCGGTGATCGCCTTCCTGGCCTGCGCTCGGATCGGTGCCCCGCATTCGGTGGTTTTCGGCGGTTTCTCCGCGGACAGCCTGCGTAACCGGATCAACGACGCCGCCGCCAAGGTGGTCATCACCGCCGACGGTGGCTATCGGCGCGGCAAGCCCAGCGGCCTCAAGGCCAACGTCGACGAGGCCATCACCGACACCAGCATCGAGACCGTCCTGGTGGTCAGGCGTACGAACCAGGAAGTCGACTGGACCGAAGGCCGCGACCACTGGTGGCACGACGTTGTCGACCACCAGCCGGAAACGCACCAGCCGGAGATGTTCGACGCCGAGCACCCGCTTTTCATTCTCTACACCTCTGGTACGACCGCGAAGCCCAAGGGAATCCTGCACACGTCCGGCGGTTACCTGACCCAGGCGTCGTACACGCACCACGCGGTTTTCGACCACAAACCGGAAACAGACATTTACTGGTGTGCGGCCGACGTCGGCTGGGTGACCGGGCACAGTTACATCGTCTACGGCCCACTTTCCAACGGGGCCACCGAAGTTATTTACGAAGGCACCCCGGACACCCCGCATCAGGGCCGGTTCTGGGAGATCATCCAGAAGTACGGCGTGACCATTCTCTACACCGCGCCGACCACGATTCGTACGTTTATGAAGTGGGGCCAGGACATCCCGGCCAAGTACGACCTGTCCACGTTGCGGGTGCTCGGAAGTGTCGGCGAGCCGATCAACCCGGAGGCCTGGATCTGGTATCGGGACAACGTCGGACACGGCAACGCGCCGATCGTGGACACCTGGTGGCAGACCGAAACCGGCGCGATCATGATCAGTCCGCTGCCCGGCGTGACCTCGACGAAACCGGGTTCGGCGCAGCGCGCGCTGCCGGGCATTTCCGCGGATGTCGTTGACGACACCGGAAAACCAGTGGGCAACGGCGGCGGTGGCTATCTCGTACTAACCGAGCCGTGGCCGCCGGCCATGCTCCGGACGATCTGGGGCGACGACGAGCGGTTCAAGGACACGTACTGGTCCCGTTTCCACGACCAGGGCTACTACTTCGCCGGCGATGGCGCGAAAAAGGACGAGGACGGCGACCTCTGGCTGCTCGGCCGAGTCGATGACGTGATGAACATTTCCGGCCACCGGATCTCCACCACCGAGGTGGAGTCGGCGCTGGTCTCGCACCCGAAGGTGGCCGAGGCAGCGGTGGTCGGCGCGACCGACCCGACCACCGGGCAGGCGATCGTGGCTTTCGTGATCCTGCGTGGAAATGCCGGCGAGGGCAGCGACGAACTGGTCGCGGAGCTGCGAAATCACGTGGCCAAGGAAATCGGTCCGATCGCGAAACCGCGGCAGATTCTGGTCGTACCAGAACTGCCCAAGACCCGCTCTGGCAAGATCATGCGCCGGCTTCTGCGCGATGTCGCGGAAAACCGGCAGATGGGCGATGTCACCACGCTCGCCGACCCGACCGTGATGAACCTCATTCGCGACGGCGTCGACACCGGCGCCGGCAAGGAGGACTGACCCGCCGCCAGCGGGGCACCTCATTCGTCAGTGAGGTGCCCCGCTGGCATTCAGGCCCGGGCCAGTGTCTCCGGCCGCGTCCCGAGCGGCGAGATCCTAGTAGTACTTTGTTAGGTTGTTTCGGCGTGTCGAGTCGGAGTTTTTGTTGTTATTCGGGACAATGTGTGGCATGAACCTGAAGCGCGGGATTCGTCAGGATCTTGAGCGGTACGTGCTGGATGTTTTTGGCGCGTTGCCGCGTTCGGATCAGCGGGTGAAAGCGGGCGCGTATCTGCGTGGCGTGTTGACCGATGGTCGGCGTAAGTCGATGTGGCCGATGGCGGAGCGGGTCGGCGTGGACTACCAGCAGATTCAGCAGTTCGTGTCGTCCTCGACCTGGCCGGTGGAGCCGGTTCGCGCGCGAATCGCGCGGCTCGCCCAGGAGTTGTCGTCGACCCGGTGGCGTGGGTCGTGGACGACACCGGGTTTCCTAAGGACGGCAAGCATTCCCCGTGTGTGGCGCGGCAGTACAGCGGCAGCCTGGGCAAGGTCGGGAACTGCCAGGTCGCGCCCAGCCTTCACCTGGCCACCGACGTGGCGTCGGTACCCGTGAACTGGCGCTTGTTCGTGCCTGAGCGCTGGGGGACGACTCACTCGCCGACGACGGTGATGCCGAGACGGTCGCGGCGCGACGAGCCGCGGCGAAAATCCCGGCAACCGAACGACACCGGGAAAAATGGCGGATGGCACTGGAAATGATCGACGAAACAACGAAATGGGGCCTGCGCCCCGGCGTGATATGCGCGGACCCCGGCTACGGTGACTGCGGCGATTTTCGCACGGCACTGACCGACCGTGGATTGTCTTATGTCGTCGGCGTCAAAGGTGACACCGGCGCGCACGCCGTGGACACCGAACCCGATATGCCGCCCTATTCCGGGTCCGGTCGCCCGCCGACAGCCCGCTACCGCACCAAACCCCTCAGCCTCAAGCAACACGCGATACGTGCCTCAACCCAGGCCGCGCAGACGATCACCTGGCGCAAAGGCACCATCGGTCCACTTCGTTCCCGGTACGTCATCATCCAAGTCCGACCCGCCAACCGCCACATCCCCCGTCAATCGGACGGCACACTACCGATCACCTGGATGATCGCCGAATGGCCCCCAAAAGAAGAAGAACCCACAAAATACTGGCTATCCAACCTCCACCCCAGCACCCGACCGAAAACCCTCGTGCAACTCGCAAAAATCCGCTGGCGCATCGAACACGACTACAGAGAACTCAAAACCGGACTCGGCCTCGACCACTTCGAAGGACGATCCTGGCTCGGCTGGCACCACCACGTCACCCTCACCAGCGCGGCACACCTGTTCATCACCAAAACCAGGCTCACCAACCCAAAAGCACCAGCGCCGCCCCACCCCAACCCTTTACCAAATAATACGAGAAATCCAGCACATCCTCGCCACCTGGGCCGGCGCATGCCATACCTGCCACCAAATTCTACGAACCTAACAAAGTACTACTAGTGTCCTGCGTCTGAGGTTCGTTGCTTTATTCGGTGGTCCAGACGGTGATCTGAGCGCGCCGGAGGATCGTCCTCACACTGGTGCGTATGTGGGCGATTCTCCGGTGCTCTCAGTCGCCGTCTGGGCGCCGGAGAAAGTAGCGAACTTCGGGCGCAGGACACTAGCCAAACGGGCGATACCGAACGCCGGCGGAATCCGCTGCAATTACCGGGGTTTGGGCCCGTCGGGTCTCCTTTTAGCGGGGAGTGTCATGAGTCAGCCTGGGTACGACATGCAGAAGCCGAACACGCCGCCGGTCCCGCCGGCGCCGCCGCAGCAGGGGTTCGCCCCGCCGCAGGGTTATGGGGCCCCGCAGGGCCCGCCGCAGGGCTATGCAGCGCCGCCCGCGCAGGCGTACCCGCAGCCCGGCCAGCCGTATCAGCCGCCCGCCCCGGGATATCCGCAGCCCGGCCAAATGCCCTTCGGCGGCCCTTCGCCATACCAGCCGGCTCGGCGGCCCGGCAACCGCAGTGGCCTGATCCAGATCGGCATCGGCGTCGCGCTCATCGTGGCTGGCATCGTGATCTCGATCGTGACGTTCGCCATTGCCGACGCCAGCGGCGGCGGCACCTATTTCGTGGCTTATGGCCTGCCCGTTTTCGGGGTCATCTCGATCATTCGGGGCATCATCACGCTGATCCGCGGCCGCTGACGAGCGACCCCGCTCATTGACAGGCCAGGCCTGCCTTGGTCTGATTGACCCGTGATTCGCCCTGTCCTCACCCGGCGCCGGCACGTGGACTTCGTCCGTGTCGGCGCTCAGGCGTGTGTGGGATCGGTTCTTTCCTAACCGTTTCCCGCAAACTCCCCTTTGAGGACCTCATGCCACACCCCTCGCTGCTGGCCGCCGACCCGTACGTCGTGTCCACCGACCGGCTGCTGCCGGCGGTCATCCGACTCGGCGACCGTCGCGGCCCCGCCAACTGACCCTGATCGTGCACATCAACGGCGACCCGGCGCAGGCTCCGGAGCTCGCGGCGAACGTCGTCGACGCTCTCCGGGCCGCCGTCGATCCGCCCGCCACGGTCGTCGACTTCCCCGCGCCCGCCGTCGTACCAACGGGGCCTGACCTGCGGATATCCGTCGGCGCGCGGCAGGTGGTCTATCGGCGGCGGACGATCGCCTTCACCCGGCTGGAGTTTGACCTGCTGCTGTTCCTGTGCGAGCGGCCGCACCGCGTGCACCGCCGCTCCAGCCTGCTCGCGCAGGTGTGGAAGTTCCCGGACAACATGCCTTCCGAGCGTACGATCGACATCCACGTCCGGCGGATCCGCAAGAAACTCGGCACCGAGTTCGACCTGATCTCCACCGTCCGGGGCATCGGCTACCGCCTCGACCCTTCGGACCTCGTCGCCCTCACCCCCTGACGACCTTCGCAAGGGTGACGTTGTTGCGGCTTTTGCCGCCCCACAACGTCACCCTCGCGATGGTCCTAGAGATGTCGGATGGCGGACAACAGGCGGGTTTTGTCGGGCTTGCCGGTGGGACCGAGGGGCACATGGGCGACCAGAGTGAGGGTGGCCGGCACCGCGGCCTCGCCGAGCTCCCTGGCGACCAACGCCCGCAGAGCGTCGAGGTCCGGCTCGCGATCGCCGGCCGCGACCAGGAACCCATGGGCGGCCTCGCCGGTGTTCTCGTCCGGGGCGCCAATCACGTACGCCTGATCCACGTCCGGATCTGACGCCAGCACCTTCTCGATCGGGCCGGCGTAATGGATGATCGCGTTCACGATGATGACATCGCGGGAACGTCCGGTCAGATAAAGGAAACCTCGCGCGTCCTGATGCCCGAGATCGCGCGTACGCACCCAGCCGTCGACCAGCACCGCCTCGGTTTCGGCCAGATCACACCAATAGCCAGCGAGCGCGTACGGTGCTCGGACGTAGATCTCGCCCACCGTCCCGGTCGGCACAACTTTTCCTTCGTCGTCACGAATTTCCAGATCGATCTCGGCGCACGGCCGACCAACCGAGCCGATCGTCTCCGGCCAGCGCGCCACATCGCCAGCGAACAGCCAGGTGAGCACCCCGATCTCGGTCTGCCCGTACGCCTGCCGCAGCGCCGGCCCGAACCGCTGGAAACCCTCCGCCAGCCGGTGCGCGGACAGCGGCGAGCCGGCCACCTTCACCGACCGCAGGGTGGAGATGTCGACCCGCTGGTGCGCCAGCACATCCAGCACTTTGTGCAACCGCGGCACCGTCAACAAGCACGCGGTGGCCCGCAGTTTCTCAATCACCCAAGGAAAGTTGGGGATGCCTTCGGGAATCACCGCGGTGCCGCCGGAGAACAGACAGAGCGCCAGGTGCTCCATCATGACTCCGCTGGTGAGCGAGCCGAAGAGCAGGAATCGCTGGTAATCGGTGGAAATCTGACGGGTCAGCGGGGTCCAGTTGGCCGGCTGCCAGGACCAGTGCTGGGTCATTGCCGCGTACGTGAACACGACACCCTTGGGGTCACCGGTGCTGCCGCTGGTGAAGAGCACCTGCGCGACATCTTCCGGCCGCCCGGTGGCCACCGGTTTTTCGTACCCGGACAACAGGTCCGGGCCGATGCGGACAACCTTCACCGAACGGGCCGCAGCGCGAAGCTGGGGAGTCGCCGAGTCGTCGTCGACCACCAGGATGTCAATGTCCTGGCCGAGAATGTGCCGCTGGTGGGCGGGCGTGAGACCGGCTCGTACGCCCACCAGCCGGCAGCCCAGCACGTTGGCGGCCATCGACACCGCGAAACCCTCCGGGGTCACCCCGGTCGCCACCGCGATCCCGGACCCGGGTTTCGCGCCGGCCGCTCGCAGTCCGGCGGCGAATCGCCCGATCAGCTCGAGCGTCTGCGCTCGGGTGACCTTTCTCGCACCCACCTCGAAGGCCGGACTTTCCGGCTGCTGCTCGAAAGCATCGAGCAGCGCCTGCGGAAAGACATTGTCCATCGGGTCGTGCACTCCCTCTCCAGTCACGCTCTCATGCCACGCTTCGCACCAGCCCGTGCAACCACTGGGGCCAGCGCGCGCTCGTATACACCCTTTCCGGGACCAGAAAACGCAGGTCCCGGACCCGCCTGATCTCGTCGTCCAGCACCGGCAGGATGACGAACTCCACCTCGAAGGGCGCGGCCGGGTGGCCGATCTCGCGCTCCACCGAGGCGACCACTTCCAGGTTCGTCTCGGACGGACGCAGCTCCGCGATGCCGTGGCGCTTGCGACGACGGTGCCACCGGTGCGCCTCCTCCCAGCGAGCCCGAGTGATCGCGGCGAGCGCCGGTGATCCAGCGAGGCCGGCAAAATCCGGCGGCCCGTACGACTCCAGCGGAGCACTGTCCGCGGCTCCGGCCACCGCATGCCACCAGGTGTGCCAGCCCTCGACCAACGTCGACCGGTGTGGACGGATGCGGCCGGCAGCAAGTCGAAGTCCAGCGGGCCGGGCACGATGCCGCCAGGTGGCACGTTGATCCGCTCCGCGGCCCGGATCCACAGTGGCAGCAGGAGGGACTCGTTCCACTCGTCGATGGCGATCCGCCACGACCGGCTTCCCCCCAGCTGCATGGACTTGACACCTCCGCTATTCGGACGTGTCAACAGTAGTCCGGATATCGTGGCTGGAAGATCCGGTACGGCCACCTTTGGCCGGACCGAAAACGACACCGGGCCCTCCTTGAGGACAACCCGGTGCCGAGAGAATTTCTAGGGACTAAAGACCCTTATCGGCCGCCCAACAAGCCGCCAAGGCCGCCCAGCAGGCCGCCCGGACCCTGGCCGCCGCCAAATCCGCCGCCGGCACTGCCCTGGCCGCCGAAGAAGTTGCTGGCCGGGCCGCCCGGGGTCTGGCCCGCACCGAGGCCGAACCGCTCGCCCAGGCCGCCGGCCGCCAGCGCGTTGTGTACGGCGGGAGCAGCTCGCAGGGCTGCACCACCACGTACCCCTCGCCGGCGAACTGCATCTGCCACGACTCACCGGTGTTGCCCCGCGGCTTCCACACCGAGGATGTGGTGACCGCCGCCTGCATCGAGACCTGCAGGCTGGAGGACCAGCCGATCACCGCGTCCGCGTCGGCGAAGTAGTAGTTCTGCGAAGTCACCTTCATCACCAGCGGCGCACCCGTGGTGGTGACCGCGACCTGGCCGGTGCCCGTCATCTCGATGTTGAAGCCGCCGGCGCCGGCGATCTGCGGGCCGCCGGTGTCGATTCGTACGATGTCCCAGTCCAGCTCCGGGGCGAACGCGAGGACGTTTTTGCCGTCCACCGTGAAACCATCACCGGTCAGGTTGAGGATGTGCACGTCCTGGGCCTGGTTCGCGAGGTAAACCGTGCCAGAACCATGGCATTTCATCAGGCCGAGCGTTTCTCCGGACAACAGCCCGGAAAAGTAGTGGCCCCAGGTGGGAGTGGTTGCCGTCGAAGCTGATGCCGCCCTGGTACGCCACCATGCCGCCGGCCCGGGAATAGCACTCGGTCATCCCGGACTGCTGGCCGAGCGTCACCTTCAGCATTTTCCCGTTCTGCAGAACGAAAGCGTCGGTTGACGGGTTCGGCTGGTTGCCCAGCAGGGTGTTCGAACCCTGGCCGCCGAATCCGAGCGGCCCAGGCATTCCACCACCCATCGGCGGCATGCCTGGCATTCCCGGCATCGGCGCGCCCGGCATCGGCATCGGAGGCGGCGGCAGGCCCGGCATGCCACCCTGCGGCGGATATCCCTGCGGTGGATACGTCATCTCTTCCCCCTCAGCCTCGGAGTGAGAACGCCGGCCGGGCGTCCTCACTCGGTTGTACGACCACGAATCCAGCGCCCGAGAAGCCCAGCTGGAATGCCTCGCCGGAGCCGCGCCCGATCAGGCTGCCCAGCTTCATGGTGCGTTTGGGCACCACCTGGAGGCCATCGGTGTAAGCGACCAACGCGTCGGTGTCGACCAGCGTCTGCGCCTCCCGGGTGTCCAGCATCGCCGGCGGGCCCTTGCTGGTCAGCGCCACCCAGCCGGTGCCGCGGATCACCACGTTGAACATTCCCATGCCGGACAACATGCTGACGCCCTTGACCCGTTCGATGCCCCACTGCAGGCTCATGTCGAAGGCGAGAATGTTCTTGCCGTTGACCGAAATTCCCTCGCCGGCCAGCTGCACGATAATGACTTCCTTGCCGTAGTCGGCAAGATAGAGCAGCCCCTGACCGGTGGCGATCATCAGCGGGACGCCCTCACCGGTGGCCCACGACTTCAGCCACTGGCCCATTTGCGGCGGGTTCGGGTTGAAGTCCATCAGGCCTTCGTACGCGATCATCGATCCGGTACGACAGAACACATCCTGGCCCGGTTGCAGGACCACCTTGGCGATTTTCGAACCGTGGTTCGACATCCGATCGTAGATCGGGGTCGTACCGTAGTTCTGTAGCAGGCTTCCTTCCACGGCTCCCCCTAGACCTCGAACGGCTGCACGACGATGAAATGTCCTTGCATGCCCATGAACTGCAGGGCCGCGGCCTCGCCGGACACCCCGGCGTAGATATTGCGCTGAATGCGTACCTGGCTGGAAACACTCACCCGCATCCCGGCCGTCCACGCGACAACCGCGTTGACGTCAGCGAAAGTCGGGCCGGCGACCCGGCAGCGTGACCGGCGTACCGTGCGTCATCACCACGATGGTGCCCTGGCCGCTGACCAGTAAGTGGAACATCACCCCACCGGGAATGCCAGCCGACTCGATCCGCTGGATCTCGGTTTTCAGCGTGGTGTCAAAGGCCAGCACGTTGTTCGCGTTGATACACAACGACTGCCCGTTGAGCTCGACGATGTGCAGGTCGGTGGCGTCCTCGGCGAGGAACACCTCGCCCTGCCCCTTGCAGGTCATCAGCTGCAGCTTCTGGCCGGTCATCTTGGCCTCGAAGAACTGCTGCCGCATGCCGCCGGAGCCCTTGTAGTCGAACTCCACGTTTCCCTGGTACGCGACCATCGAACCGCGTTTGGCGTACGCGTCGGCGCCGAGCGTCACCTTGACCATTTTGGAGCTCTGCTTGGTCCACCGGCCGGTGGTCGCCTGCTCTTTGTACTTGACCAGGCTGACCATCGCGCCGGGGGGGTTGGCTGGGAGTTGATCGGCAGGTCCGGCACCGAACCGCTCGGCAGGTCGGCGATCGCACCGGCCGCCGGTTGACCGCCGCCCAGCTGTACGGCCGCGGCCTGCTGAGGTGCGCCCGGTTGGCCTGGTGGCGGGGCAAAACCCGGCGCGGCGGCCGGTTGTCCCGGCGGTGCCGCGAAACCCGGGGTCGGTGCTGGCTCCTCGTCGGCCACCTCGCCGCCGAAAGACTTCAGCAGCTCAGCCAAACCGCCGGCAAAGCCCTGCCCAACCGCGGCAACCCGCCAGACACCCTTGCGGTAGACATCGGCGATCTCACACGCGCGCGCTCGGCAGTGAAATCCTTGCCACTGAAGGCGTACCGCATGACCTCGGTGCCCCCAGCCACCAGCCGCAGATAGCCGCGAGCGATCTGCGAAGCGCTGCCGGCACCGTCAAGGGCGGCGCAGAAGGAAAGTTTCTCGATCTTGTCCGGCACCTGGTTCAGCGTGATCCGGAAGGAATCCGTGTCGCCGGACTGCGGGCCCAGTTTCTGGATGGACCCCTCCGGCGACTTCGGCTGGTTGAAGAAGACAAAATAGCTGTCGTCCGACAGCTGCCCGTCTTTGTCCAAGCCGAAACAAGAAATATCCCAACTGCCCGATCCCTCAAGGACAATGCCCACGTAGAGATCGGTGCCGTCGGTGAGCGCGGACAGCTGGCTCTTCTGCCCCCGTACGAACTCGGTAACCACCTATTTCCCCCTCATCAAGAGGACCATTCCTGCGGCGTCGGCACGTCGTCGGGCGTGATCACCCGAGCCAGCGCGCTCTGCTGGTCGTCGGTCAACTTCTCTCCGAGCAGCTCGGCGACCTCCAGCTCGCCGACCAGCCGGCGGGCCTGCCGTACCAGAACGTCCTCGTACACAGTGCGGGCCGTACGCGCACTGGCCCAGCCGTCGCGGCCAGCGATCTGGCCGAACAAGGTGGCCAGCGCCTCGGTCGTACCATCGGCCAGCTCGAGCCCGGCCTCAGCGGCGAAAAGCTCGGCCACCTTGGTCGCTTCGGCCGCCGACATGTCGGAAAACGTGAGTGTTTTGGTGAAACGCGACCGCAAACCCGGGTTGGAGTCCAGGAATTCGGCCATCGGCGCCGGATATCCGGCCGCCACCACGACCAGGTCGTCGCGGTGCCGCTCCATCGCCACGATCAGCTCGGCGACCGCCTCCGGACCGAAGTCGCGACCGTCCCCTGTGGACAGTGCGTACGCCTCATCGACGAACAACAGCACTCCGCCGAGCGCGGCCTCGACCGCGGCCCGGGTGCGCTGTGCGGTGTGCCCGACGTAGCCGGCCACCAGGTCGCGACGGGTGACCGTGTGGACATGTCCCCTGGACAGCACCCCAAGCGCGGCGAAGATCTGGCCGAGCAGTTCGGCGACCGTGGTTTTCCCGGTGCCGGGATTGCCGACCAGAATCAGGTGGTGGCCGCGGCCGGGCGCGGAGCCGCCGGCGGACTGCCGCATGCGGGTCACCCGGGCAAGGTCCACCAGGTCGCGGAGCGCGCGTTTCACGTCGTTGAGCCCAACCAGGCTGTCAAGCCGTCCCAGCGCATCGGTCAGAGCCGTGTCCGATCCGGGTGTCCTGGCCTTTGCGGCCACCGCGACTGGCAGGTCCTCGACCGTGAGCAGGCTGAGTTTGCGCAGGTCAGTGAGCGTACCCTCGGCCAGCCGGTGGGCCTGGCGCTCGACCGTCGCCTCGTACAACCGCTTCACCGTCCGCGCGCCGCCCTCGCGGAGCTCGGCTGGACCGGACTTCAGGTGTTGACGGAGACGCTCGGTGACTCCCTCGTCGACCTTGTACTCGCCGGTCGAGACGAGCCGCTCGAAGAGCGTCACTTGTTCGTCGACTGTCAGCGACGGCAGCCGTACGGTCGTGGCCAGCCGGGTGCGCAGTGCTGGGAAGGCCTCCAGCAAACGCTCGCCACCGCCGGGCTTACCCGCCAGGATCAGCACGGTGTCCTCGGCCTGGGAGTCCATCAGGCGGGCGAGCGTGTCGATCACCGGGTCCAACGCCTCGTGCGCGATGTCCGGTGCGGCGAGTGAGTCGATGTCCTCGATGAGCAGGGTGCCGCCGCGGGCCGCCTCGAAGGCCGAGGTGATGCTTTGGACAGCCTGGCCGCCGGAGAAAATGTAGTCCGGGTCGATCACCGCGAGCTGGCCCTGCGGCAGGAGTCCGAGCGCGCCGTACAGGTCCGCGAGGATGCCCGCGCCACTGGACGTACCGGTGCCGGACGGGCCCAGAAGCACGGTGTGCCGAGCCGCGCGAGAGGCGCGCATGCCGGCTCCTTGCGGCGACTCTCCACCCGTGCGACCGCGGTCAGCCGGCGCACCTCTTCCTTCAGCGGCTCGGCGCCCACCATCGCGGCCAACCGGCCCTGGATCTCCTCCAGCCGCGCATCGGCCGGCGCCCGGGACGGCTCACGTACGCGGCCCGGCAGCGGTGTGGTGTCGACGGAGACTGTCGGCTGCTGGTCCCGCGGCACTCCGCAGGCGTCGGCGAGCAGGTTGGCGAGGTCGGCGGCGGCCCGGTCGGGCACCGGCCCGGCCACCACGATGACTTTCTGGCCAGGCAGGTCGATGGCCAGCCGGCGTACCTGCGACACCACCTCGCGGGCCGTTGCCTCGGCGCCGGAGTCGTCCTTCGTACGAGTGAAGGTCGAGGTCCCGGGCTGGTCCGAGCGGCTGGTGCGGTGCCAGGCGGGCAGCACCGTACGCACCTCGTCCTTGCGGACGGTCGGCACATTCACCGTGAAGGTGACCTGCCGGGCCACCCGGGGTCCAGGCTGGTACGAGTGCAGGCGGACCGAATACTCGACGCCGGACTCACCGGGCGCGACCCCGTCCCAGCGCAGCGCGACCGCGGACTCGGGCCACGTGGTGCGTACCGAGGTGAGGGTGCGCTCCAGCCAACTCCACCCCGGCAACGCGGTAGCCGCCGCGACCTCCCGCATCCCGGTGCCCGGATCCCGGTCGGACACGTCGACCCACCGGGTAGCGCTCTCGCTGATGACTTCCTCCGCTCGGGTGGGCTGGTGGCTCTCGGCAGCCGTGTGGCTCTCGGTGGCCGTGGGCTCTAGGCAGCAGTGTGCCAGGGCTGCGCAGCCAGGCCACACCGAAGCATCCATCCGTTCGGCCACGATGCCCCTCCGGGCAGCCTGTACGGACCTAGACCACTGCGGCTCTCGTCACCGCGACCCGCGCGCCCACTCGAATGTCGCGATATGGCGAAGTTTTGCCCGGTTTGTGAACCGTACTGTGACATTCGCAAACGAACCCTCACCCAACCCCGCACCCCACCCGTCGACCCCGTTCTTCCTTGAGGCTCCACCCGAAGGGCACCCCACCCACCCGCTGCACAATCGGAATCCGATTGCGCAGCTCTACACAGGGTGCGGCGCGAAACTGTCGTACCCCTCCGGCAGATTTGCCCCCACCCAGTGAACGGGTGGGGGGCGGGTTCGAGGACCAACGTTCAACTAAAAATTAAGGACTACCTCTCAACCCACCCCCCGCCCGTTCAAAGGGAGGGGGAAAGAAAAACAGACACCTACGACAATTTCGCGCCGCACCCCCCTATCGTCATACGTGACGAAAGTGACACAAGCGACGCCCGAGGCCCGAGAGGTGCCAAAACCGCCACCACCAGCGCCGAACCCAGCCTTAGAAGCAGCTGAGAGGACACTTCCAGCTGCGAGGAGTTGGGAACCATGGATACAGTCGTGCACGTTCTCAAGCATGTCCGGCGCAAGACGGCCGTCCGATCCCTGAACGGCACCGGTCGCAGCCGCCATTCATATCGGGAGGAATCCAGTGGGAGTAAGTCTCTCCAAGGGTGGCAACGTTTCGCTGACCAAGGAGGCCGGCGGCACCCTGACGGCGGTCACCGTGGGGCTCGGATGGGATGCCCGTACGACCACCGGCGCCGACTTCGACCTCGACGCCAGCGCACTGCTGCTGAACACCGGCGGCAAGGTGTGCCCACCGACCAGCACTTCGTGTTCTTCAACAACCTGACCTCGCCGGACGGTTCCGTCCAGCACACCGGTGACAACCTCACCGGTGAGGGCGAGGGCGATGACGAGTCGATCAAGGTGGGCGTCGCCACGGTGCCGGCCGACATCGACAAGATCGTGTTCACCGTGTCGATCTATGACGCCGAGCAGCGCACCCAGTCGTTCGGCCAGGTCCGCAACGCGTACATCCGGGTGGTCAACGACGCCAACGGCCAGGAGCTGGCACGTTACGACCTCACCGAGGACGCGTCGACCGAGACCGCGATGAACTTCGGCGAGCTCTACCGCAACGGCGCCGAGTGGAAGTTCCGCGCGGTCGGCCAGGGATATGCCTCCGGCCTCGCTGGCATCGCCCGCGACTTCGGCGTGAACGTCTAACCAACGCTTTCGTCGTACGAGCCCGGTCGCACGCAGGTACGCGGCCGGGCTCGACTCGTTCCAGGCAACGGCTTTGGCCTGCTGGAACACTCGTTCCGGCGGGCCCAGCGGGCTGACCGGCCGGGCTGGCCGCAGCCCGATAGGCTGGCCGGACCATTGACCGGCGGGACAAGGCGAAACCTTGGTCAACTCTTGACCCGCACCGGTCGCGCTGGCATCAACTAGGGGGACCCGTTGATCCTCAAGACATTCCGATGGGCTTTCGTGCTGACCGCTGTCGGCCTGGTCGGTGGCTTCTTACTCGGCTTCCGTGAGGGCGGCACGCTCAGCATTGCCTTCCAGTCACTGCTGCTGGTGGCGATCCTGTCGATCCTGGAGATCTCGCTCTCCTTCGACAACGCCGTCGTCAACGCGACGATCCTGGAACGGATGAGCCCGTTCTGGCAGAAGATGTTCCTGACCGTCGGCATCCTGATCGCGGTCTTCGGCATGCGGCTGATCTTCCCGTTGATCATCGTGTCGATCACCGCGCCGCTGAACCCGGTCGAGGTCATCCAGCTGGCCCTGCAGGGCGGCACTGGACCGGGCAGCTACGCCCAGCACCTGCATGAGGCGCACCCGGCGATCGCGGCCTTTGGCGGCATGTTCCTGTTCATGATCTTCCTGGCCTTCGTGCTGGAGGACAACGAGATCAGCTGGCTCACCTGGCTGGAGCGGCCGCTCGCGAAGATCGGCAAGCTGGACCAGCTCAACGTGGTCATCGCGCTGATCGTGCTGCTGATCGCGGCCGAGACGCTGACCGGTACGCAAGCACACAACAACCCGACCGTCGTGCTGATCGCAGGTTCGCTGGGCATCGTCTCGTACTTGCTGGTCAACGGCCTCGGGGAGCTGTTCGAAACCTCCGCGGACGAGGCACACGAGGAAGCGGAAGGCGCGGCTGCCAAGAGTGGGCCGTCCGGCACCGTCAAGGCTGTCGGCAAAGCGGCTTTCTTCCTGTTCCTCTACCTGGAAGTCCTGGACGCGTCGTTCTCGTTCGACGGCGTGATCGGCGCCTTCGCCATCACCTCGGACATCTTCATCATCGCCATCGGCCTCGGCGTCGGCGCGATGTACATCCGGTCCCTGACCGTCTACCTGGTCCGCAAGGGCACCCTGAACGAGTACGTTTTCCTGGAGCACGGCGCGATGTGGGCGATCGGCGCGCTGTCGATCATCCTGATGGTCACCATCAGGTTCGAGGTGCCGGAGGTCGTCACCGGCCTGATCGGCGTCGCGTTCATCGCCGCCGCGTTCATCTCGTCGCTGGTACGCAACCGCCGTGAGGCGGCCGTCGAAGGCGCCGGCTCCGGTGAGCAGGAGACTGTGAAGGTCTGAGAGCCGGTCACCTCGTACGACTCTCACGACTGCCTGAGGAGGAATGCTCAGTAATGCCCATTGACTACAACCGACCACCCAAACGTCCGCAGGGCGGTCAGCCGCCGCCGCGCCGCCGCCAGCGACCCCGCCACCCGCGGCCGCACCACCACCGCAGGCGCCACCTCCGCAGGCCCCACCACCACAGGCCCCGCCGCCGCAGGCTCCACCACCCCAGGCGCCGCCGGCCGCTCCTCCCACGGCCCCGCCGGTGGGCGGCCAGCCGTCGTACCCACCACCATCCCCGCCGCCGGCATATCCACCGCCGACCCCGCCGGGATATCCACCGCAGGGCGGCTATCCGCCGCAACCGCCGCCGGCGTACCCACCCCAGCCCCCACCGGGCCAGCAATACCCACCGCCGCCGCCGCCGGCGTACCCACCGCAGCCGCCGCAGGGCCAGCAGTATCCGCCGCAGCAGCCCCGCAAGGGCAGCAGTATCCGCCGGCTGGCCAGCAGCAGTACCCGCCGCAAGGCGCGCCACAAAAAACCAGCCGCCGGCCGCGCAGCCGCAGGCCCAACCGGGCGTGAACCTGTCCAAGGTGACTCTGACCAAGCAGGCGCCGGCGGTCTCGCTGACCAAGCAGGGCAGCAGCGGCGGGATGATCCGGGTCAACCTGAACTGGGCACAACGCCAGGGCGGTGGCTTCTTCAAGCGGCTGTCCGGTGGCGGTGACATCGACCTCGACCTCGGTTGCATGTTCGAGTTCACCGACGGCGACAAGGGGGGGGTGGTGCAGGCCCTGGGCAACGCGTTCGAGGCCATCCCGCTGTCCGGCGGGGCGCCGCTGATCCGGCTCGACGGCGATGACCGCTCCGGCAGCAGCCAGGGCGGCGAGAACATGTTCATCGACCTGTCCCGGGCCAACCTGATCCGGCGGATCCTGATCTTCGCCTACATCTACGAAGGCACCCCGAACTGGGCGGCCGCCAACGGCGTCGCGACGATCTTCCCGCAGAGCGGGCCGCAGATCGAGGTACGGCTGGACGAGCACGACCCACGCGCGCCGATGTGCGCGATCGCGTTGCTCACCAACCAGAACGGCGAGATCGTGATCAACCGCGAAGTGCGGTACGTGCGCGGGGCCCAGCGGATCCTGGATCAGACGTACGGCTGGGGCCTGAACTGGACTCCGGGTCGCAAATGACCGAGGACGACGAATTCTCCGAACCGACGGAACCGGCTGACGCGGACGCGCCAGCCGACCCCGCGGTCGAGCCTGAAGAGGCGGCCGCGCAGCCTGTCGGGGCCGATGAGGTACGGGCCGCGGTCGACGATCTGAAGACGGATCTGAAGACCGAGATGGTGATGCTCGGGACCGACCTGACAGCGCTGCGCAACGAGGTCACCGGGCTGCCCGACGCCCTGGAGGAGCTGCGCCGGCTGCGGACCCGGGACGCCGACCTGCTCGACAAGCTGCACTCGGAGAACACCAAACTGCGCGAGGGCGAGCTGGCCAAGGCGCTCGCGCCGCTGCTGGCCGGGCTGCTCCGGCTGCACGACCAGATGCTGCAGCTGGCCGGGGACGACAAGACCAGCGACGCTGCCCTTCTGCGCACACAACTGCTGCAGATCCTGGACACCTCGGCGGGGGTTCGTTCGTACCAGCCGCAGCCCGGTGAGCCGTTTGACTCCGTGAGACAGCTGGGAGTCGGCCGGGTCAGGACCGCGGACAAGGCGGCCGACGGCACTGTCGTACGCACCGTCCGGCTCGGTTTCGGCCGGGACGACGGCAGCACCGTGCGGGTCGCCGAGGTCGAGGTCGCGCTCTACGATCCCGCCGCCGCGACCAGCGTCACGGCGGACCCGGGAACCGAGTGGGCCGACAATTCGTAACAGCGGTTAGCACCGTTTCCGTCTGATGGAGGCACCACCGTGACCACCCCTGGCACCGGCCCCGCGGCTAACAAGGTGTACGGCATCGACCTGGGTACGACGTACTCCTGCATCGCCCAGGTCGACGAGTACGGCCGGCCGGCGGTCATCCCCGAACGCCGACAGTCAGCCGGCGACGCCCTCGGTGGTGATGTTCGACTCGCCGACCGACATCGTGGTCGGCATCCAGGCGAAGCGGAACGCGCGGGTACGCCCCGATGACGTCGTCAGCCTGGTCAAGCGGCATATGGGAGACGACGACTGGCGGGTACGCGTGCACGGCCAGGACTACTCGGCGCCGGCCATCTCGTCGCTGATCCTG
The DNA here is from genome assembly GCF_010993775.1 of Fodinicola feengrottensis. Classification (GTDB taxonomy): domain Bacteria; phylum Actinomycetota; class Actinomycetes; order Mycobacteriales; family HKI-0501; genus Fodinicola; species Fodinicola feengrottensis. The sequence goes on from NZ_WOTO01000010.1 coordinate 165,205, forward strand.
CGCGCGCTGACCACTGACGCCGAGCGCGCCACCGGCCAGACGGTCACCGATGTGGTGATCACCGTACCGGCGTATTTCGGCGACGCGGAGCGAAAATCCACCAAGCTGGCCGGCGAGCTGGCCGGTCTGAACGTGGTCGACATCATCAACGAGCCGACCGCGGCGGCATTCGCGTACGGCTTCGCGCAGACCGGTGACATCGCCGAGGAGACCGTGCTGGTCTACGACCTCGGCGGCGGCACCTTCGACGTGACGGTTATCAAGCTCGCGACGAAGAAGATCCAGGTGGTCGCCACCGACGGCGACCACGAGCTGGGTGGCGCCGACTGGGATGACCAGCTCACCACGTACCTGTCGGCCCAGTTCGTCGCGGAGCAGCCGGAGGCCGGCGACCCGCTGGACGACAGTTACGGCGCGCAGGACCTGCTGACGATGGCCGAGGAGACCAAGCAGTCGCTGACCGGCCGCGAGCAGGTCGACGCCTTCGTCATCCACAACGGCGGCCGCGCGTCGATCACGGTGACCCGGCAGGCGTACGAGGAACTGACCTCCAGCCTGCTGGAACGGACTTTGGAGCTGACCCGGCGGGTGCTGGCCACCGCGGCCGAGCGCGGGGCGCGCCGACGATCGACAAGGTGCTGCTGGTCGGTGGCATGTCCAAGTCACCGGCGGTGGCACGGCGCCTGCAGGAGGAGTTCGGCTTCAACCCGCAGCTCGCCGACCCGGACCTCGCGGTCGCCAAGGGCGCCGCGATCTACGGTCAGAAGAAGGAGCTGGAGGCGTACGTGGAGTCGGCCACCGGCGTCGACAAGGACGTTGCCGTACGCGACGCGGCCGCCAAATACGGCCTGTCCGCGACGGCCGCCGCCCAGCTGGTCGACACCGAGGTCTCAAACGTCACCAGCCGCGGGTTCGGCCTTTCGCTGGCCGACTCCAGCGGCCAGCTCTATGTCGAGTTCCTCGCGCACGCCAACGACACCCTTCCGGTCGAGAGCGAGCAGCGGTTCTTCACCGTCGCCGACAACCAGACCGAGGTGCTGGTCGAGGTGTACGAGCAGGCCACCGCGGACGAGAGCGAGCGGCTGGGCGACAACAAGAAGATCGTCGAGGGCCGGCTGATGGGCATCCCGTCCGGCCAGCCCAAGGGCAGCCCGGTGGACGTACGCTTCTCGATGGCCCGCGACCAGACCATCGAGGTCACCGCCCGGCACTCGGCGCTCAGCCAGCCGCTGGGTGCTGCGGGTGGAGGCCGGGATGGCCAGCGACGAGGTCCGGCAGGCCGAACGCCCAAGGTCGACCTCCTCAAACCCAAGGCGTAGGCGACGTTGGCCCTCGACACCAACGCGTACCGCAAGAGCGTCCTGGCTCGGCTGCTGGTCGAGCCAGGCCTCGCGGATCCGCAGACCGGCGATCCGTTCCTGGTCTGCGCGGTCGACCCGGACGCCGACGACGCGACCGCGGCGAAACAGCTCGACGAGGTCGTCGCGTTCTGGAACAAGGAGCGCAACCACCCGCGCTATCGGGGGCTCGCCGCGCAGCTAGTGGGCCGGCGGGCCGAGTACCAGTCGATCCTGCTCAACAGCGGCGCCCGCAAGGCCGCCGCGCAACGCGTACGAATCGCCCACGAGACCGCCCAGGCGGACGGCCTGGCCGTGTTGGACGACCTCGCCACCCGCCTCACCCGGGACCGCGGCGGCCTCCCCGAGTCCAAGATGGACACCCTGCGCCGGATCGCCGAACACCACGACGTGGACGCCGCCACCTTCACCGCGTGGACCGGCCGCCACCACCAGGTCATCGACGACGCCGAGGCGGCGCCCTGGGACGACGCCGTACGCCAGCAGATCCGCCGCGGCCTGGACGAACTGGCCACCCTGGAGCATCACCGGCCCGGCTTCCCGACCCTCTATTCGCTGCTCAGCCTGGATCATGACGCGAGCCCGGCGAAGGTCCGGCAGGCCACCGACGAGCTGACCCAGATCAACGCGGGCGCCCGGCGGGACCGCCGCAAGACCCTGCTCGGCGACCTGCTGGCGACCGTCAAGACCCGGCTGCTGACCGAGGACGGCCCGCGCCGGTACGCGGCGAGCCTGCGCGCCGACGCCCGCGACCTGATCCGTCCCGAGATCGAGATGCTCGCGGTGGTGACCGGCGAGATCTCCGCCGAGGACCACCAGACGCTGGTCACCGCGCTGGTCGGCAACGACTGGGGGCTGTCGGTCACCGACGCCCGGGAGATCATCCGGCAGGTCGCGACGCAGGCCGGCGCGGCCATCTCGGTGCCGGTCACCACCGCGCGACATCATCGTCTGCGGCCTGTGTGTGTGAGCGGCCGCAGACCGAGACCGGCCCGAACTGCCGCTACTGCGGCACCGCGCTGCACCTGACCTGCCCGTCATGTGGCACGCAGCAGCCCGCCGCGGCATTGCGCTGCGGCCACTGCGGCACCTCCCTCGCCGCGTACCGCAAGACCTTCGCGGCCATCCGCGAGGCCCTGGAACTGAGCGCGCCGGACGCCGAACGCGAGCTGACCGCGCTGCTGAGCACCGCGCCGGACGCCCGGATCGTCCGAGACGCGTTGGCCCGGCTGCCGCTCGCGCCGCCGACCGCCGTCAGCGCCCAGGCCGACAACGATGCCGTACGGCTGCGGTGGCACCCGTCCGCGTCCACCGGCGAGATCTCGTACCGGCTGTCCCGGCAGATCACCGCCGCCGGCCACGAGGCGAGCCGCGGCCTCGGCCGTACGGCGTCGACGAACTTCGAGGACGCCGGTGCGCCCGGTGGCCTCTGCGCTGCGCTACCAGGTGACCGCGGTGGCCGGCGACCGGTCCAGTGCGCCCGCGCAGTCCGACGAGGTGCTGCTGGCCCGCGAGGTCGAGGCGCTCGCGGCGCACACCGTACGGGTCGGCGGCGGCGCGCCAGCGATCCGGATCAGCTTCCGCGACCCGGGCGGCGCCGGCCGGGTCGCCGTCGAGCGGGGGTGGTTCCCGGCGCCGACCCCCCCAGCCGCTGCGCACCAGCGCCGACGGGGTCGTGACGGACACGTCCGTACGCCCCGGCGAGCAGGTCGCCTACCGCGCCCGGGTGACCTACCAGGGCGCCGGGCAACCGATCAGCACCCCCGGCCGTACGGTCGAGGTCACCGTCGCCGACCTGCCGGTGCCGGTCCCGGAGCTGTGGTTCAGCCCACAGTCGGACGGCAGCATCCGACTGAGTTTCGACTCCCCGCGGGCCGGCCAGGTGCAGATCTACGCGACCACCGGGCCGTCCGCGACCCCGGTCGCCACGGCCGGCGCCGATGTCGACGTGATCGCGCTCGGGCAGCGGTCCCGACTGGTCGGCACCGGCACCCGGCGGATCATCGACCGAGCCGCGAGCGGCCGGATGGTCTACACGCCGGTCACCGTGGTCGGCGATCTCGCGATCTCGCTGTCGCCGGCACGGCACGGACAGTGATCGCGGCCCCGCCCATTAGTGCGCTAAAAGGACGCGACGAGGGCACCCGAGTGGTTATCTCGTTCACCATGCCGCCGGGCGTCACAGAGGCGGCCGTACGGTGGCGCCGGGACCAGTTTCCGGAGAATGCCGACGATCCGGCCGCGGTCGGCGAGAGAACATCACCAACACCAAACTGGAAATTTCCGGCGGCCTGGCCATTCCGGCGCCGACCGACGGCCGTCCACTGTTCATCGCGGTTTATCCAACCGTTCGGCTGACTCCGGCCGGAAGACCGGTGCCGGCGAGCGTGGCCACCACGCTGGTCATGCGCCCAGCCCGATAGGGCACTCTTAAAGGGCGGGTAGACGTTCGGCCAAAGGCCCGTCATACTCTGACAAACTCAGCAGAGGCTCTTCTGTTACGAACGTGTTTCGCCTTGTTATAAGCACATCCGCAGATACCGGCTGGACTTGTCGTTCTACTCTTGAGCAGCCACAAGCCTTTGCTGACAACCTATGCCTGATCCGATGGAGGTGCCGCCGTGCGTCACTTTGCCTTGTTGACCGAATCCGAACGCTCGGCGCTGTTTCACCGCGAGCCGGTGCCATTTCACCGCGACAGCGAGCGATCGGTGCTCGCGGTCGCGCTCGGCGCCACTTTGTACGCGCCGGCCACCCGCCCGCGACTGACCGAGGACATCCGCAAACAGGCCTCTCGCGGAGTCGCCAGCATGGTGATCTGCCTGGAGGACGCGATCTCCCAGGACGAGGTGCCGGCCGCCGAATACAACGCGATCGAACAACTCCAGGCATATCGGAATTCCACCGAAGAAGGCCCGCTGCTGTTCGTTCGTGTTCGTATGCCTGAACAAATCGTCGACCTCACCAAACGCCTCGGCGACGCGGTGGACGTACTGACCGGATTCGTGCTACCGAAATTCACCGGCGATCTGGGCGCCGAATTCCTGGAGGCGCTGGCCAAGGCCTCGGCGAATTCCGGGCATCGACTGCTCGGCATGCCGGTGCTGGAATCGCCGGACATCATCCACCGGGAGACCCGGGTGGACAGCCTCGCGCGGATCTCCCGAATGTTGGACGAACACCGGGAAAACGTGCTCGCCATTCGCATTGGCGCCACCGACCTGTGCTCGGCGTACGGCCTTCGCCGGCCGCGCGGAATGCCGATCTACGACATCCGGCTGGTCGCCGACGCGATCGCCGACGTGGTGAACGTGCTCGGCCGCGCGGACGGCACCGGCTATGTCGTCACCGGTCCGGTCTGGGAGTATTTCGACCCCAGCAACGCGATGTTCGACCAGCGGCTGCCGGAGGAAGCATTCGAGGCCAAACGCAGCAAGCGGGTCTACAAGCAGATAATCGACCGCGATTTGGAAGGCCTCCTGCACGAGATCGAACTGGACAAAGCCAATGGTCTGGTGGGAAAAACGGTCATCCACCCCAGCCACGTGGCCGCCGTGCACGCTCTGAGCGTGGTCACTCACGAAGAGTATGTGGACGCGCAGGACATTTTGGCCACCCTCGGCGGCGGCGTACGAGCCAGCGAATACGCCAACAAGATGAACGAAGCCAACCCGCACCGGGCCTGGGCGGATCGTACGCTCACTCGTGCCCGGGTGTTCGGGGTCACGAACCCGGATGTTTCCTGGGTAGATGTCCTCGGGGCGGTGCTCTCTCCGGTAGCGTCCTGATTGATGACGGAATTGGCTTCTTCGCTGCTCCTACCCCCGGCGCCGGTGTGGACCGGGGGTTGGGTGGGCGACCGGTTGGGCGTACGGCTGCGCAGCACCGCCGGGATCCCGTTGGACCGGCTGCTCGGGCTGGCGGTCCGGCGCAACCCCAAGCGGGCCCACCTGCTGGTCTCCACCGTGCTCGGCAAGCACGTGCCCACCGATCCACGGCACGTGCATGGCGCTGGCCTGCTGCTGGGCCGTCAGGTGGCCGTTGAGCTGGCTGGCCGGCCGGCGGTGGTGATCGGTAACGCGGAGACCGCGACCGCGCTGGGGCACTGTGTGGCCGAGGCGGCGGGCACGCCGTACCTGCACTCCACCCGTCGCCCGATCGCTGGCGTACGTCCTTATGGCGGCTTCGCGGAGGCACATTCGCACGCCACCGACCACCTTCTGCTGCCCACCTCGGCGCCGGTGCTGGCCGCGCTCGCGGATCCGGACACCGTGGTCGTGCTCGCCGACGACGAGCTGTCCACCGGCGCGACCGCGCTGGGCACCATCGCGGAGCTGCACCGACTGGCCCCGCATCGGGCATATCTGCTGGCGAGCCTGGTGGACATGCGATCGCCCGCGAGCCTCGCGCTGGCCGACACCACCGCCGCCGAGCTGGGAGTGTCGATCGGAGCCGTGTCGCTCGCCGCCGGGACAGTCGAGTTGCCAGCCGATATCCTGACCGCAGGCCAAAAACTGGTGGCCGAGCTAGATGACCAGCCGCCGTCAGTGGTCGCACCTCGTACCACCGCTGAAAGAATCGCCGTTCGCTGGCCCAGTGGCGTCGCTGTCGGTGCACGACACGGCGTCGATGCGGCCGGCACCGCTGCGCTGGCCGCTGCGTGCGCTGACGTTTCCACGACAATCACGGCTCGGCTCACCGGCGCCGAATCGGTGCTGGTGCTGGGATTCGAGGAGCTGATGTACGCGCGCGCTGCTGATCGCCTCGGCGCTGACCGCTGATTTCTCGGTCCGCTATTCCACCACCACCCGCTCGCCGGTGCTGGCGGTCGACGATCCCGGCTACGCGATCCGGACCCGGCTGAGTTTCCCGGCTCACGACGATCCGGCCGACGGGCCCGGCCCCCGATTCGCGTACAACGTGGCCGACTCCGGCGGGGACGCGATCGTGTGCTGGTCGTCGACGAGCCCGCCGACACTCCGGCGCTGCCGGATCTGCTGTCCCACCTTTGTTCAGTGGCCTCGAAAGTCCTGCTGGTCGTGGTGCCGGCATGAGCGCACTGCCCGCACCGCTGGCCGGACCGGCGTTTTCGTCGTACTCGGCCGAAGAAGTGACCTGGCTGCTCACCGATCTGTCCACTGTGGACCTGGAAGCGCCGACCGAGGAACGCGAAGAGGCCATTCAAAGCGGCGGCGCGCATTACGCCGAGTCGCTGCCGGTGGAATACCAGCCGAGCGCGCAATACCAGGAACTTTTCCGGCAGGCCCTGGCGGTTTCGGCCGGCCGGGTCGCACACGCGGTCGGGCTGGTCACCGAACTGGTGCTCAGCGAGAAACCGCGACCGGTGCTGGTCTCGCTCGCCCGCGCCGGCACGCCGATCGGCATCCTGATGCGTCGCTGGGCCGCGTACGCGCACGGACTTTCCTTGCCACACCCACCGATCAGCATCGTGCGTGGCCGTGGCATCGACACCGTGGCACTGCGCTGGCTCGCCGAGAACTACGACCCGGCCTCGGTGATGTTCGTCGACGGCTGGACCGGGAAGGGGGCGCGATCACCCGCGAGTTGGCCGCGGCCGTACGAACGCTGGCCGACGCGGGCGGGCCGGTGTTCTCCGAAAAACTGGCCGTACTGGCCGATCCGGGCACCTGCGTGGACCTTTTCGGTACGCGCGAGGACTATTTGATCCCGTCCGCCTGCCTGAATTCCACGGTTTCCGGGCTGGTCTCGCGTACGGTCCTCAACCGCGACCTGATCGGCCCGAACGACTTTCATGGCGCCAAGTTCTATTCGCAGCTCATGCCGGCCGATGTCTCCGGAGATTTCCTCGACGCCATCTCCGCCGAATTTCCCGCTGTGGCTGAACAAGTCGCCGCTGACCTGCCTGCACTGTCCACATCGGACCGCAGCCCGACCTGGGCCGGCTGGGCAGCCGTGGAGGCGATCTCGGCCGAATTCGGCATCGGCGAGACGACGCTGGTGAAACCCGGTGTCGGCGAGACCACCCGGGTTCTGTTACGCCGGGTGCCCTGGCGGATTCTGGCCCGCCGCGGTGCCGGCGACGACCTCGCGCACGTACGCCTGCTGGCCGCGCAACGCGGAGTGCAGGTCGTGGAAGTGGACGACCTGCCCTACACCTGCGTGGGCCTGATCCACCCACAGTTCACCCGCGGCGCGACCGGCGGCAGCGGCACCGCGGTGGGTGCGACGGCATGACCGTCCTGGTGGCCAGCGACCTGGACCGTACGCTGATTTATTCGCGCGACGCCGCCGAAGTCGACGCGCTGGATGGCTTGCTGTGCGTCGAAACCTACCAGGACGCACCCCTGTCGTACCTGTCCGAGAAGGCTGCCGCCGGGTTGGCCGCACTGGTGGAGCGGACCGAATTCGTGCCGGTCACCACTCGTACCCGAGAGCAGTACAAGCGGATCAACCTGCCCATCCCACCGCGCCGGTATGCGATCTGCGCCAACGGCGGCCACCTTCTGGTCAACGGGGTGCCGGACCCGCGCTGGCACCGGGCCGTACGACAGCGGCTCGCGGCTGGTTCGGCGGACCTCGCCGAAGTGTCCGAGTGGCTGGCGAAAACCGCCGATCCACAATGGACACTCAAACATCGCGAAGCCGAAGACCTGTTCTGCTATCTGGTCGTCGATCGGACCGCCATGCCATCGTCCTATGTGGATGAAATGATCGGCTGGTGCGACCCGCGCGGCTGGGAAGTTTCGGTGCAGGGCCGCAAAGTTTACGCGGTTCCGCGCGACCTCACCAAAAGCGGAGCGGTCGCCGAGGTGGCCGGGCGCATGGAGGCGGACACCGTGTTGGCGGCCGGCGACTCGCTGCTGGACGCCGAGCTGCTCGCCGCCGCCGACGCGGCCGTACGCCCCGGCCACGGCGAGCTCGCCGACTCGAACTGGTCGGCCCCGCGCGTACAAGCCCTGACCGAGCGCGGCATCGCCGGCGGCGAAGAAGCGGTGGTCGAGTGGTTGCTGGCCGCGGCCGACCACCGGGTCAGCAGCGCAGGCCTGGGCTACGCTCTCTGACGTGAGACGTTTCACGGGGGGGCGCTGGTCGGCCTGCTCACGGCCGGCTGCTGTTTCCTGCCGGCCACCCCCGCTGCCGCAGCCTGCGTCTCCACCGGCAACCCGTATCCAGCGGTGCCGCCGGCCGTGCAACGGCTCAACCCCCGCGCGGTCTGGCCACAAACCCGCGGCCTGGGCATCAAGGTCGCCGTCATCGATTCCGGCGTCAACGCGAACCATCCGCAGCTGCGCGGCGGGGGTGGTGGCCGGCGGCGACCTCATCCAGGGCGACAGCTCCGGCGCGCTGACCGACTGCCTCGGCCACGGCACCCTGGTCGCCGGCACCATCGCCGGCGGCGGCGTCAACGGCACCGGTTTCGTCGGAATGGCGCCGGACGCGACGATCATCTCCATCAAACGCTGGACAACCTGACCCTTCAGCAGGGCCTGGAAGGCCGGATCGCCACCGCGATCCGGACCGCGGTGAGCCTTCACGCGGACGTGATCAACATGTCGCTGACCACCACCAACGACGACCCGAGCCTGCGCGCGGCGGTCGCCTTCGCGGAGCAGAACGACGTGGTGGTCGTGGCGGCCGCCGGAAACCAGAAGCAGCAGGGCAACCAGGTGCAATATCCAGCCGCGTACCCGGGCGTCCTCGCCGTCGCCGCGGTCAAGAGCGACGGCACGCGCGCCGAGTACTCCGAGACCGGCTCGTACGTGTCGGTGGCCGCGCCCGGCGAGGACATCACCGGCCCGTCCGGCAGCGGCGACGGCTACGTGACCACCAACACCGGCGCAGCCGAAAACGGTGGCACCAGCTATGCCGCGCCGTACGTCTCGGGCCTCGCCGCGTTGGTCCGCGCGTACTACCCGAAGCTGTCCGCGAAACAGGTCGTCAACCGCATCATCACCACCGCCGCCGATGGCGCTGACAGCGGCCACAACGATGAGCTCGGCACTGGGGTCATCAACCCGTACCAAGCCGTCAACGCGATCCTGTCCACCGGCTCGGCGCAGGCCCCGAAATCGGCAGCCCTCGCGACCCCGACCAACCCGACGACGACCGTGACGGGATGACCCGACCCATCGCCCTCGGTGTCGCCGGAGCCGCGCTGCTGATCGGACTGTTGGCGCTGGTCTGCGCGTATGTCGTGCCCCGGGGCCAGGCCCGCGGCTGGCGACCGGGACGGTTGGCCGTGGCGGCCTCGGCCAAGGCAAAACCTGCCCCAAAGTCTTGAGCCGGTTGCATAACAGCGTTATAGACTTCGGGCATGCCTGAGCGATCGACAGTCACCATCAACGACCTGACCTTCACGATCCATCAGAACGGCCCCGCCGACGGTCCAGCGGTCGTCCTCCTGCACGGCTTCCCGCAGAACTCGGGCTACTCGCCCGGCGCGCGCTAGCGGGTGCCACACATCGTTTTCGGCTGCGCCGGTGTTGGTGGTCACGTAAGCCGTCGCCGATGCCGGACGGGCCGGTGATTGTCCTCAGAAGGGGCGCGGCCACCGACACGTACGAGCCGGTCTCGGAGTACTCGGCGC
>NZ_WOTO01000100.1 GCF_010993775.1 Fodinicola feengrottensis
TCCTGACACCGTAGTGCAAAACCTGAGTCGTGCAGCGTGATCCGCAACGCCATGCGGTTAGCGTGTCCTACAAGGACCGCAAACCACTGGCCGCGTCGATGCGCGAGATCTATACCGCGCCCACCCTGGAGGCCGCCGAGCTCGCCCGCGACGCGTTCGCCAAGACCCACGGCAAACAATACCCCGGAGCCGTCGACGTGTGGAACAACGCCTGGAACGACTTCACCCCCTTCCTGGACTACCCCGCAGAACTCCGGAAAATTGTCTACACCACCAACCAAATCGAATCCATCAACTTCCAACTCCGCAAAATCACCAAAAACCGCGGACACTTCCCCGACAAAGACGCAGCCATGAAACTCATCTACCTCGGACTACGCAACATCTCCACCCAACGCGGCGGAGCCTCAGGAACAGGCACCTGGGGCTGGAAAATAGCACTCAACACCCTCACCCAACTATTCCCCGGCCGCCTAACATTCTGATATAATAAGACAAGTAAGCCAATCACCTCCGGCTTACACAGAAATCGTGACAGGCTCCGCCGGTCACGATCGGCTCGACCGGCGGCGTCGACTGCTTCTTACGCCGGATCGTGACCCCAACATCGCCCTCATGCTTGACATATTCCCTGGCCACATTCGCGATCGTCTGCGGGTCGACTCCGACCTTCTCGGCGACCGCGCGCCGGCCCGGCGGCTCACCAACACCCTCGTCCAACTCCAACAGGATCCGCGAGCGCCGTACCTCCTGCGCCGGATGCACGCCGGTCCGCACGGTCCGCGTCAGCCACTCACGATCCTCAGCACTCAACCTCACCGACGGCAAACTCGACCTCGCCATGACACCCTCTGGTAGCAGATAGGGAAAAGACTGCCACGAACGGTCTACCGCAACAACGACGAATTTTAGCGGCGACACTCTAGTATTCGAGGCAGGTTGAAATCCTTGCGAACTTCGTGGCTAACGGAGTAGGTTCGCGCTCTCGCGCCAGGGCACGGCTGAACTCACATCAGGTGCGGACATTATCCAGGAGGAAACATGCTTGTGACACTGAGGAAGATTGCCGCCGTCGGCTTAATTGCTTTCCTGACCGTTCTTGGCGGAACCGCGACGGCGTCCGCACAGCCGAACGCCGCTGTGCGCAGGATTCATAATATGAACACCGGCAGGTGTATCGACGACAGCGACTTCGGATTCCGTACCAATGCCTGCAACAGGTCCGCCTTCCAGCAGTGGACATTCTTCCAGGAAGGGATTGGAGGTTATCAATTCAGGAACGCTGACACCGGCCGCTGCATCGACGACAGCGACTTCGGATTCCGCACCAACGTCTGCAACTTCAAAATGTACCAGACCTTCTTCGACACACTGTAACGAGAACGGGTTTTTTTTTCTGGCTGTGGTTGTCAGTAGCGGGTTGGCCGACGACCGGTCGCACCCAAACTAGGCGCCGCAAATCGGGATGCTGACGCTGGCGCCAACACAGCAATGGGGGCAAAGGGCATTTGATCGTCGGACACCCAGGTTGCTCTTCGCCGGGATCTCCCCCATGACAGAGCGACCCTTCGCCACGTGGCGAAGGGTCGCTCTGTCATTTACTGCCGGGGTAACTTTGCCCGGATCAGCGCGTCACATGCCGCGTTGATTCTGTTGGCCACCTCATTGACGTCCGCACCGACAACAGCAACCCACAGCGCGCCGTTTGGCCCGGCCGTCAGCGTCGCCGAGGGATGATCTGGCTTGGACGGTGCGGAGCCGCGTCTGCGGCCGGTTCCGGCCGTTGCAACACCCGTTAAGGGAGTTCCGATGGCGCATTAGCGGGCCGATATGCAGGTGGCGCGGCCAAAAACGGCGAAGCTGGCCGGCCGCCGTGTTGCGCGATGTGGTGACGGCGCGGCTGGAGACGAACTGGTCGCCGGAGCAGATCAGTGTCAGGCTGAAGCAGGATTTCCCTGACCGGGCGGAGATGTGGTGTCACCAGAGACGATCTATGTCACTGGGAGAGTGACCTGATCATCGGCACCCTCAGCGGCTCGGTGATCGGCATCTTGGTCGAGCGCGCCACCCGGGTTCGTGATGCTGCTCCACCTGCCCGAAACGCCACGACGCGGCCACTGTCCGGGACCGGATCATCGCCGCGGTCGGCGAAATTACCATTCGGCGAAGGAGCCGTCGGGGTGGCGCCAGAGGGGGCCGCGCCATGCGGCCGTGGAGTCCGCGGCGCGGCGTACGGCGGCCTCGTCGACGTCGATGCCCAGGCCTGGGCGGTCGGTGCGTACGGCGTGGCCGTCGATGAAACGGAAAAGGGACGGGTCGACGAGATAATCCAGGATTTCGGTGCCGTGGTGGTAGTGGATGCCCAGGCTTTGTTCCTGGATCAGGAAATTCGGGGTAGCGAAGGCCACCTGCAGGCTGGCGGCCAAGGAAATAGGGCCGAGTGGGGAGTGTGGGGCCAGGTGGGCGTTGAAAACCTCGGCGAGCGAAGCGATCCGGCGCACTTCGGAAATTCCGCCGGCATGGGCGAGATCTGGTTGTACGACAGCGATCCCGGCTTGCAGGGCCGGCAGGAAATCGGTACGGGAGAACAGTCGTTCGCCGGTGGCGATCGGGATCTGGCTGGCCGCCACCACTGACGCGAGGGCGCTCACGTGCTCGGGAAGCACTGGTTCCTCAACGAAAAGTGGGTGCGATTCGGCGAGCAGCGGCAGCAGTCGGCGGGCGTTGGCGGCGGTGACCCGGCCGTGGAAGTCGATCGCGAAATCGCGGGCGTCGCCCAGGATCGTACGGGCGATGGCGGCTCGTTCGACGACGGCGGACGTGTCGGCGCGGGTGGCGATCGGGCCGAGGCGGCCGGAGGCGTTCATCTTGATCGCGGTGAAACCGGCCTCCACCTGCGCGGTGATCGACTCGGCCAGCTCGGCCGGCTCGTCGCCGCCGACCCAACCGTAGACGCGTACGAGGTCGCGGACCGGACCGCCGAGCAAGGAATGCACCGGAGCGTCGTCCCGCGCTTTTCCAGCGATATCCCAAAGTGCCTGGTCAAGACCGGCGACCGCGCTGGACCGGACCGGCCCGCCGCGGTAGAAACCGGCCTTGGTCATCACCTGCCAGTGGTCCTCGATGCGCAGGGGATCGGTGCCGATGATCAGCTCGGCCAGCTCGTCGACGGCGGCGCGTACGACGTCGACGCTGCCCTCCAAGGTCGGCTCGCCCCACCCGATCAGGCCCTCGTCGGTCTCTACCCGGCAGAACAGCCAGCGTGGCGGTACGGCGAAGGTCTCGACCCGGGTGATTTTCACGAACGTGCCGCCGCGGCGTCCTGCGCGGCCACGTCCAGGAGGTGCCGCATCGCGGTCTGGGCGCGGTCCGGATCCGCGTCTCGGATGGCTTCGACGACCGCACGGTGAACCGGGACCGGGTCCGCCGCCGGTCCACTGTGGACCATCTGGTCACGGCGAGCCAGCCCAGCCTGCAGGACCATCTCCAGCCGGAGCATCAGGTCGTTATGGCTGGCCACGAACAGGGCCCGGTGGTACGAGAGGTCCGCGGCGACGGCGAGGTCCGGGTCCTGACCGGCGGCGGTCATCGCCTCGAGAGCGGCGTCCAGGGCGGCCAGGTCCTCGTCCGTACGACGGGAGGCCGCCAGCTGGGCGCACGAGGGCTCCAAAGCGGCCCGCACTTCGCCCAGCTCGGCCAGGAACTGGTCGCTGACCACGGGAGCCTGCCAGTGCAGTACGTCGCCGTCCAGCAGGTTCCAGTCGGACCGTGGGCGTACGAACGTGCCGCGCTTGGGACGGGCGTCTACCAGGCCTTTCGCGGACAGCACCCGCATCGCCTCGCGTAACACGGTGAGGCTCACGTCGAGTTCCTGCTGCAGCGCGGCCGTGTCGATGATCGTGCCGGGCGGCACGCTGCCTCCGACGATCCGGCGGGCGATGGTCTCCACCGTCTGGCCGTGCACACCGCGAGTGGAGTAGGGAGCCACCTGCGCCTCCTGTCTCACTCCGTGGATGATTAATTATGAATATATATTGGCCGGGTCGTCCCTGGAGGAAACTGTGGGTCTCTCTGACCGTGTGGTCGTGGTCACCGGTGGCGCGAATGGCATCGGCCGGGCGGTCGCCGAGGTCGCGGTCCGCGACGGCGCCCAGGTCACGATCGTGGACGTCGACGCGGCCGCCGGCGAGGCGACCGCGGTGGATCTGGGCGTGAGCTTCCGGCGGCTCGACATCACCGACGGCGCGGCGGTCGCGGTGGTGTTCGGCGAGATTGTCGACGCGTACGGCCGGATCGACGTGCTCATCAACAACGCCGGCCGCAACGCGTACTTCGACCCGGTCGAGATGACCGAACAGGACTGGGACGACGTTTTCGCCCTCGATCTGAAGGCGTCCTGGCTCTGCGCGAAGCACGCGCTGCCGTCGATGCTGGCTCAGCGCCGCGGCTCGATAGTGAACATCTCGTCGCTGCATTCGCGGTTGACGACGGCCGGCATGTTTCCTTATGCGGCGGCGAAATCCGGCCTCATAGGGTTGACGCGGAGCCTGGCTCTGGAGGTGGCCGACCGGGGCGTACGAGTGAATGCCGTCAGCCCTGGCTACACCCGGACCGCGGTCATGCAGGACTTTCTGGACCGCTCGCCGGATCCCGACGTGGAGCGCCGGATCCTGGACGTACACCCGCTCGGCCGGATCGCGGACCCACTGGAGATCGCCGAGGTGGTCTGCTTCCTGGCCTCCGACGCGGCCTCTTTCGTCACCGCCGCCGAATGGCGCGTCGATGGCGGTCTCGGTGCCCGCTTCGCTTGACTTTGATGGATTGCCGTACGGCGTCGACAGGAATGAGCCTTATTGCCTCAACGTGCAAGCCCTCTTCCATTCACTACGATGGTAGTAGTACGGTAGCAGCAGAAGCATTGCCGCGACCGAAGGAACGCCATGACATCCAAGAAACCGGAGCACTCCGCCGACCAGGTCGTCATCGTCGGCGCCGGACCGCCGGCCTGATGCTCGCCGCCGAGTTGGCGCTGGCCGGCGTCGCCTGCCGGGTGCTGGAAAAGCGCGACCACCAGGCGAACATCACCCGGGCCTTCGGCATCGGCCCTCGTACGCTCGAGCTGCTCGACGCCCGTGACCTGGCGCAGAACCTGATCCCGAATGGCAACAAGATCCCGCAGGGCCAGTTCGGCGCCCGGGCCGGCTTCGAGCTGACCGTCATCGACAGCCGGTTCAACTACATGCTGATCGTGCCGCAGAGCGGCACCGAGAAAATGCTGGAAGAGCACTGCCGCGAACTCGGGGTGCCGATCGAGCGCGGCGCCCAGGTCGAGGGCCTGACCCCCAGCGCGATGACGGCGTAGATGTGCAGGTCAGCGGGCCGGACGGGAGCCGAACAATCCGGGCCTCGTACGTGGTGGGTTGCGACGGCGCGCACAGCGTGGTCCGGGACGCGATCGGTGTCGACTTCATCGGCAAGCGGTACGACACGCAGCTCACCCTCGCGGACGTGAAGCTCACCCGCCCACCCGGCGACACGGTTTTCGCCCGCGTCAGCAACGACGGTGTGCAGCTCTTTATCCCGTACGGCGACGGATACCACCGTTCGGTGGCCTGGGATCGGCAGCGGGACAAGCTGCCGATCGACGAGCCGATCACGCTCAAGGAGCTCCAGGACGCCGCCCTGCGCATGACCGGCGAGGATTTCGGCATCACCGAGATCCGCTGGTCCACCCGTTTTCTCAGCGAGCGCAAGCAAGCGCGCGCATTACCGAGTCGGTCGGGTGCTGCTGGCCGGCGACGCCGCCCACGTCCACTCGCCGATTGGCGCGCAGGGCATGAACACCGGGATTGGCGACGCTTTCAACCTGGGCTGGAAAATCGCCGCGGTGGTCCACGGGACAGCGCCGGCGTGGCTGCTGGACACGTACGAATCCGAGCGGCACCCGGTGGGCGAGAAGATCCTGAAATTCACCGACCGGCTGATCCGGATGACCTTGATCCGGTCCAAGGCCGCGCTCGGCATGATCCAGGGGGCGATGGCGATGGTGGCCAAGAACGACGCGCTGATTTCCAAGCCACGGAACCTCTTCGCCGGCATCAGCATCGCGTACGAACCACATGGCCAGCACCCGCATCCGCTGGCCGGCAAGCGAGCGCCCGATATCGAGGTCGGCGGCCACCGGTTGTACGAGGCGTTGCGCGGCGGCCGGTTCGTGCTGGTGGACTCCACTGTGGACGGTGCGGCCGCCCGGACCGCGGACCGGCGCTGGGGCGACCGAGTGCAGACCCTCGCGGGTCGGATAGACAGCACCAAAAAGCTGCCGGCGCTGATGCTCGTACGCCCCGACGCTTACGTGGCCTGGGCCAGCGATTCGGTGGAATCGGGTTCGGTGGCAGCGGTGCTCGACGAATGGTGTGGCGCACCAAGGGCCGAAAAGGTCAGTCCTTGACCATTATTCCTCGTCGTATTCGGCGAGTTTGCGTTTGAGGACCTTGCCGGTCGTCGCGTTCCGGGGAAGTTCGTCGAGGAAGATCACCTCGCGCGGCACCTTGTGCCGGGCGAGGTTGGCTTTCACGTACGCCTTCAGGCTCTCGGCGTCGACATTTCCGGTGATCACCACGAAAGCCCGCAGTCGCTGCCCGAAATCCTTGTCTGGCACGCCGACAACGGCTGCGTCCGACACGTCTTCGTGGTCCAGCAGGAGATTCTCCACCTCGATCGGGTAGACGTTCTCGCCGCCGGAGACGATCATGTCGTCGTCCCGGCCGTCCACGAAAAGCAGCCCGGCCTCGTCGAAATGGCCCACGTCACCGCTGGAAAGCAAGCCGTCAATGGCAGCTTTGTTGCCGCCGTCGGTGTAGCCGGAGAAACTCAGCTCGCTGCCGACGAAAATCCGGCCGGTGACGTTCGGCTCGGTGACCCGCTGGCCGTCCTTGTCGTAAAGCCGGACTTCGCAGCCGTGCGGTGCCCTACCGACCGTGCCCGGCGCCTGCTGCCATTCGTTGGGAGAGTGGCGATGGACGCCACCGCGATCTCGGTCGAGCCGTACAAGTTGTAAAGCACCGGGCCGAAGTTCTTGATGATTCGGTTGCCCAGGTCCGGCGAGAGCGCGGAGCCGGCGGCGAAAATGATCCGCAGTCTGCCGGTGTCGTAGCGTTTGAGCACGCCCGGGCCGAGGTCCAGGATGCGGCTGAGCATCGTCGGCACGACCACCAGCGCCGTACATCGGAATTCCTCCAGCGCCTGCAAAGTGGCCTCCGGATCGAACCGGCGGCGGACCACGATGGTGGAACCGAGCGCGAGATTGAGGACGAACTGGGAGAAACCGGTGCCGTGGAACATCGGCGCCGCCAGCATCGTGCACTCGCCGGTCCGCCACGGGATCCGCTCCAGGAAATGCGCGGCCGCGAACGGTGACCGGATCTCCCGCGGCGCGCCCTTCGGGGTGCCGGTGGTGCCACTGGTCAGCAGAATCAGCCCGCCCGGCCGGGGCGGCACCGGCACGGCCTTGTCGCTGTTGTTGGCGATCAGGTCGTCCAGGGTGGTGGCCCGGACGGCCTCGTCGTCCTCCGCCCACGCTAGATACCGTCGTACGCGATCGGGCAGCGCGTCCATAAGACCAGCGAACTCGTGGTCGTAGACGGCCGCGCTGACGTTCTCCCGCTCGGACACGTCGGCCAGCGCCGGGCCGGAGAAGCCGGTGTTCATCAGCAGCAGCCGGGCGCCGAGCTTGCCAGCGGCCAGCATCGCGAGCACCAGCCAGCGATGGTCCCGGCAGAGCACCGCGATCACGTCACCCTCGGCGAGCCCGTCGTCGTGCCAGCCGCGGGCCAGCGCGTTGGACTGCCGGTCCAGCTGCCCGTACGTCAGCTGACCCCGCTCGTCCACGATGGCCAGCGCATACGGGTCCCGCTCCATCGAGATGGTGGCGGCGCCGACGATCGGGCCCCAGCGGCGCATGGCCAGCAGCGCCTTCACGCCGGTGTCCGGCCGGCTCAGCACCATCAGCCCGGCGCGCCTCATCACATCGACGCTGTGCAGCACGTTCGGGACCCGGGCGGCCAGCGCCGGCAGCTCGCGCAACCGGTTCGGCAGCTCGGAAAGTCGCGTCAACAAAGGCACTCCCGCGGTTGGTCCCGGCCTCGCAGGGTTCTGACATTACCTGCTGGGACACTGTCGCTGGTATACGGTTGCCCCCGCTGGCCCGGGAGAAGGAGTGGCGATGCTAACTACGCCCGAGCAGGTGCTTAAGGCAGCGAGCAATCTCACTGCGGTGGTGACCGGCGGCGGGCTCGCCGACACCCGGCCGGTGCCGCGGATGCTGATTGACTCCGGCCCCAAACGCTCGGTTTACCGGCTCGCTCCCGGCCGCGGCGACGTGCCCGACGACGCGCCGCCGGTGCTGCTGATTCCGCCGCTGGCGGTGCCGGCCTTCTGCTTCGACCTGCGGCGCGGCTGCAGTATGGCCGAGCACCTCGTCGACCGTCGCCGTCGCGCGTACCAACTCGATTACGGCAGCATCGCCTTCTCCGACCGTCGCCTGGGCATCGAACACTGGATTGACGAGGTGCTGCCGCGGGCGATCACTGCGGTCAGCGCCGACGCCGACGACCGGCCCGTCCATCTGGTCGGCTGGTGCCTGGGCGGCATCTTCGCGCTGCTGGTCGCCGCCGACCGCAACGACCTGCCGATCGCGTCCATCACCACCATCGCCAGCCCCATCGACTTCACCGCGATCCCGCTGGTCGCGCCGGCCCGGCCACTCATCGACGTGGCCGGCGGTCGGGCCTTCACGGCCCTCTACCGGGTTCTTGGCGGCGCGCCATCACCGCTGGTCAAGAGGGTTTTCCAGCTCACCGGCTTCGAGAAATACCTGACCAAGCCGATCGCCATCATGACCCACCTGGACGACACCGAGTTCCTCGCCCAAATCGAGGCCGTGGACCGTTTCACCGCCAACATGGCGGCCTACCCCGGCCGGACGTTCGGCCAGATGTATATCACCGTTTCTTCCGTTTCCAACGACCTCGCCGACGGTGTCCTGGACCTGGAGGGTCGGCTGATCGCGCTGGCGGACGTACGGGTGCCCGTCCAGGTCATCGCCGGCGAAGGCGACACGATCGCACCGAAGCTGTCCGTCCATCGGGTCGTCGACGTGCTGGAGAATTCTCCGGACGTACGGTTCGATGTCTGCCCCGGTGGCCACCTTGGCGTCCTGACCGGGCGGCGGGCTCGGACGACCACGTGGGACGTAGTCGACGGGTTCCTAGACGAGAAATCCGCCGAAAAGCCAGCGGTGGCGAAGAAGACTGGCGCCAAGAAAGCCGTGGCCAAGAAAGCCGTGGCCAAGAAAGCGCCGGTCGCGAAGAAAACCGCCGCGAAGCGTACGACGTCCTAACTCCTGACCGACCCCGTCTTTTGGCTGGAGTGGATCCGTCCGGCGGCGGCAACCTGGGTGCTGGGCGGGCGATCGTCGTACGAATGTGATGACATGGCTCCAGAGCAAGGGGAGCGGCTGTGATTCGGGTTGTGGTCGTCGATGACGAAGCGTTGGTAAGGATGGGGTTCAGCCACATCCTGGACGCGGCCGGCGACATCGAGGTGGTGGCGGCGGTGGACGGCCGGGAGGCCGCCAGCCAGGTCCGGGAGCATCAGCCTGACCTGGTGTTGCTCGACATCCGGATGCCGGGCGTCGACGGGCTGACCGTGCTGGCCCAGCTCCGCGCGATGCCCCAGCCGCCGATTGTGGCGATGCTGACCACCTTCGACTCGGACGAATATGTGGCGACCGCGCTGCGTAGTGGAGCGAACGGTTTTCTGCTCAAGGACACCGAACCGGGTCAGTTGGCTCATCTCGTACGAGCGCTCGCCGGCGGTGAGGTGGTGTTGTCCAGCAAAGTCACCAAAACCGTGGTGGACGGATATCTCGGCGACGCGGTGGATCCGGCCACCGCCAGTCGGTTGGCGCGGCTCAGTGACCGCGAACACGAGGTGTTGTTGCTGATCGCGGAGGGGTTGCCGAACGCGGAGATCGGCAGCCGGATGCATTTGAGCGTGGGTACGGTCAAGGACCACGTCAGTGCGATCCTGACGAAACTGGAGGTCGGCAACCGGGTGCAGGCCGCGTTGCTGGCCGAGCGGGCCGGTTTGTTGCGGTCCGGGCGGAAAAAGTCGTGAAACTGCGGCCGCTGCATCCGATCGTCATCGACCTCGCGTTTCTCGCGGTCGCGGTGACCGACGCGGCCATCAACATCGATCCGACCGATCTGCTGGGCAACGCCAGCATGGGCTTGGCTTGCGTCGCACTGATTTTCCGGCGACGCTGGCCGCTGATCGTTTTCCTCCTGACACTGCCGGCCGCGCTGCTGTCCACCGGGATTTTCGCGTCACTGATCGCGATTTACACGCTTGCCTCGCTGACCCGGCGACGGCCTATTCTGATAGCCGGGGGGGTCGCGCTGATCGCCTGCTACACCCTGCCGTGGCCGCCGCCGCCTCACCACCAGCGTGAGCGGCTTCGACACGATCATCACCCTCGGATATGCGGTCGCGCTGGCGATGGCGCCGGCGCTGCTCGGCCAACTGGTGCAGGCCCAGCGGGATCTTTCGCTGCGGCTGAAGGAGATCTCCGAAGCGCAGGAGCACCAGCGGCTGCTGACCACCCAAACCGTGCTGGCCAAGGAACGTGCCCAGCTGGCCCGCGAAATGCACGACGTGGTGTCCCACCAGGTCAGCCTGATAGCTGTGCGCGCCGGTGCGCTGCAGGTGCGTACGAACGATCCGGAAACCAAGGAAGCGCGCCACCACCATCCGTCAGCTCAGCGTCAACACGCTCGACGAGCTGCGCCACATGGTCACCGTGTTGCGCGCTTCCGGCAGCCTGCCGACCGACCTCACTCCGCAGCCCACCATCGGCGAGCTGGCGCAGTTGGTGGCCGGCAGCGGAATTTCCGCGACGCTGGAGGCGGACCTGCCGGACGATGTGAGCCCACCCGTGCAGCGGGCGGTTTACCGTACGGTCCAGGAAGCCCTGACCAACGTTCGCAAACACGCGCCCGCGCGCCGACGCCGCCGTGCGGGTGTGGGCGGAGAACGGCGATATTCGGGCCACCGTCACGAATACTCCGCCAACCCGGCCGATGCTCGCGCTGCCGGGCTCCGGGCACGGCCTGCTGGGCCTGCGTGAGCGCGCCGAACTTCTGGGCGGCACCATCGAGTCCGGCCCGACCGGCGACGACGGCTACCGAGTCCAGCTACGCCTTCCGCAGAAGAAGCCCTGAACCCGGCAGCCGTCGATGCGTCAGTTGCCGCCGGAGGCGAGCTGACCGTCAGAGGGGACCTGGTCCGGCGCTGGGGCGCCATCAGCGGCGGCGCCGCTCTGCGCACCGTTGATCTGCGAGTTGGCCGAGCTGAGCTCGCTGTCGGTCACGCTGCCGTTGCGGATTTTGGTGGTCAGGCCGGAAAGGTACGCCCCGGCCTTGTCGAGCGGGGCGACCAGCTTGCAGAGTGTCGGGCTGGGACTCGGCGTCCGCCTTCGCGACCTTGAGCTCGTGGATAGTGAAGGCGGCCGCCAGCGCGCCCTTGATCAGCGCGGTGATCCGGCCCTTCTGACCCTTGGAGAAGGCGTTTGCCTTGTACGGCTTCCAAATCCAGTGGTGGAAGGCGCCGAAGGCGAGGCCCGCGTGCAGCACGAACTTGGTCTTGTCGAACTTGATGCTGCCCACGCTCTGGCAGCCCGCGCCAGCCGGCGCGGTCGAGCTGCTGCTGGCGGTGGTCGCCTTGGGGCCGCAGCCGCTCAACCCGAGTGTCAACGCGGTCGCGAGCGCGACCACGGTCAGAACTATCCGGTTCCTGCCGACCATATTTCCCCCCCCCACAAAGACGAATGGCGATCAGCTGCACGGTATCGCAGGCGGTCCTCAGGCCGGTCCGTCGACCAGCCCGTTTTCCCAGGCCCACGCGGCGATCGCGGTCCGGTTTCGTACGTCGATCTTGCGTTCAGGCAGGCTCGCGACATGCGTTTTCACCGTACCCAGCGCGATGAACAGCTCGGCCGCGATGTCCGCGTTGGTCTTCCCACGGGCCACCAGTCGCAGCACGTCGGTCTCCCGCTCGGTCAGCTGTTCGGGGAGTGCTCGTCCGGCGCCGGCGACCGGCTGAGTGAGGTGCTTGAGCAACCGTACGGTCACCGACGGGCTGATCAGCGTGTCGCCGCTGACCGCCGCTCGGACCGCCTCCACCAGCAGCGCCGGGCCGGCGTCCTTGAGCAGGAAGCCGCAGGCGCCGTTGCGGAGCGCGGTGTAGACGTACTCATCCAGGTCGAAGGTCGTGACGACGACGACGACTCGCATCGGGTCGGTGACGCCAGGGCCGGCCAGTAGCCGGGTGACCTCCAGACCATCCAGCCGCGGCATCCGGATGTCGGCCAGCACGACGTCCGGGCGCAGCCGGCGGGCCAGCTCCACGGCCGCCGCGCCGTCGGCCGCCTCGCCGACCACGTCAATGTGTCCGGTTGTGCGTTCAGGATCAGCGTGAACCCCGTTCGCACCATGTCCTGATCGTCCGCGACGACGACTCGAATGCTCACCCGAGCCTCCGTTCGATCGGCAGCCGTGCCAGCACCCGCCAGCCGGCCGGCTCGCGGGGTCCGGCGGCCAGCGTGCCACCGACGGTCTCCACCCGCTCGGTCAGCCCGATCAACCCGTAGCCACCACTGTGCTGCTCGCCGCCCGCGCGTACGCCGTCGTTGTCGACCACCACCTCCAGCTCACCTTCCTGGTGATGCACTCGTACGTCCACAGTGGACGCGTGCGGGGCGTGCTTGCGGACGTTTGTCAGTGCTTCCAACACGATCCGGTACGCCGAAGTGGTGACCTCCGGGGGCAAGTCGTCGTCCACACCGGACCCAAGGTCGAGCCGCGCGGTGGCCCGGCCACTGCCGGAAAATCGCTCGACCATCTCCGGCAGGTCCGCCACACCATGCGCCGGCGTACGCGCCTGGGCATCATCACCGTCGGGGACATCGCGCAGCATCCGTACGGTCCGGCGCAGTGAGGCGAGCGCGGCGGTGCCCGCGTCCTCGATGCGACGCAACGCCTGCGCGGCCAGCACCGGGTCGGTTTCGGCGACCACCTGCGAGGCCTGCGCTTGGACGATGATCCCGCTGACGTGGTGCGCGACGAAATCGTGCAGGTCACGGGCCAGTTCCAGGCGCTGGGCGTGCCGCATCGCGGCCAGCCACCGAGTGCGTTGCTCGTCGATATTGCGCAGATAGAGCCCCACCAGTGCGGCGATCACCGTGCCCAGGACCCACATCACCGAGCCACTGATGATGGCCGGCCCGGGATCGGTCGGGACAGCGCTGACGATCCGGACCGGCAGCGCGATGGTCGCGACAGCGGCCAGCCCGACCACCGCGTAGTTCCGCCAGCCACGCAGCCATCGCAGGTCGCAGAGGATGTAGCCAAGCAGCGCCGCGGTCTCGGTGAACGGCAGGATTCCCAGGTGCGGCCGTACCGCCAGCACCCAGCCGGTGACCGTCAGCGACACCACCGACAGCACCAAGGTGAAGGCCGCCAGCCACGACCGCCCGCGCGGCCACGCCAGCGTGACCGCGATCAGCCCGGCCGCCCCGGCCAGGATCGGCACCAGCCCCGCGTTGAGCGGGTCGGCCGAGAACGGCGGCTGCGCATAAGAGGCGTCGAAGGCGAGCAGCACCACCAGCGCGACGACAATCCCGCCGGCCAGCCGCCAACTGCCGGGTCGGATTCGTACGTCGGGCATGGTGCGAGCGTACGAGCCTTGACAAATGGAGAGTGACGCTATCCAATAATGGGCAGCGAAGCTATCCATTAGGAGATGTCATGGGTGCGAAGGTGTACAAGGGACGTTGGACGGCCGAGGTCGACCAGGACACGGTCGTTTTCCTGCTCGGGATGCGCTTCAACCGCCTCCGGGCCGTCACCAAATGGGTCCCGGCCCTGGTGGCGATGCCGAAAATGCTGCGGGAGCTGGCGCAGGACCCGGACAGTGGTCTTCTTGGCTGGCACATGTCCGTTGGCTGGCGCACGATTTCGCTGATCCAATACTGGAAAAGTGTCGATCAGCTGACGCATTACGCTGGCGATGCCCAAAAAGCGCACCGGCCGGCCTGGTTGGCGTATTTCCGGAACGCGTTCAAGGGCGGCTCCGTCGGCTTCTGGCACGAGACGTACGTGGTG
Organism: Fodinicola feengrottensis; assembly: GCF_010993775.1. Classification (GTDB taxonomy): domain Bacteria; phylum Actinomycetota; class Actinomycetes; order Mycobacteriales; family HKI-0501; genus Fodinicola; species Fodinicola feengrottensis. Next base: position 14,223 of record NZ_WOTO01000100.1, read on the forward strand.
TCGCCGGGCACGCACGAGCAGATTTACCTGAATATGCCCGGATACGGCTTGGGCGCGGCAACGTCGCTGGTCGAGGTGGGGAAAGCGAAGAACACGGCCCGGGAGCGGCTGGGTCAGGTCGCCTAGTCGGAGTTGTCAACCGCGGTAGTGACCGAAGAGGACTGAATACGCGTACGGGCGTTGGCTGACGCCGCTGCAGGCGGGCGCCGCGTTGGCGGGTTGGCCGGTGGGGCAGGGCAGGTCGCGGTTCATCGACCAAAACGACAACCAGCCGTAGTGATCTTCTGGGCCGCGGATACCAGGACGCCAGCGTCGCCGGTGCCGAAAACCTCTGACGGTACGTCGTTGACGCCGATCATCACGGTAACCGCCACCATCCGCCAGGTTTGGGCGGGCGACTTGGCCGGCCAGATCCGCGCGAGGTCGGCCTGAGTGGCGGTGGCGGCATCGACCGCCACCTGGCCCATGTCCGATTCCGCGCCGCCATAGTCCATGGCCATGATGTTGACCGCGTCCACCGCGATATTGGCGGTAGCTGCCTGCTGTAGCAAGGAAACTCCGCGGGTGGCCAGGCCGGTACGGCCGGTCGGGAGAGTGAATGAGACCCGCAGTTCCGCCTTTGCCTGGAGCTTCTTGATGGCCTGGATCCGGCGCTGATTGGCCTCGTCGTCCTTGAGGGCGTCGCCTTCGATGTCGAAGTCGACCGCGGTGATGCCGTACGCGCTGATGACCTTTTGGTACGCGGCAGCCAAATCGTCGACGGTGTCGCAAGCCTGGGCCAGTTCGGTGCCGTCCGCGCCGCCGAAGGACAGTCGTACGTTCCCGCCGCCGCTGCGGAAGTCTCGTATTGACGCAGCCAAAGTTGGGTTCGCGTACGGCCCGCCGTCGCTGTCCCAGGTGGGCTGGCAGTCGTCCGAGCCGACCACGAAACCGAGCGTGAACCAGCGCGTACCGGACTGTTTCGCGAGCGCCGGCAGGTTCGGCGGATGGGTGGAATCCACCTCGTAGAAAGGTGCGAAGGCGTCCGTACGGTCAATCGCCGGGATTTCTGGCACGCAGCCGGCAGTGAGTGCCGCCAGTGCGAGCATCGAGGCCAGTCGGTATTTCATCGCGTCGAACTCGGAGCGACAGCGGCACCGAAGCGGCGCAGCTTGTGCCAGCGCAGCCTGGTGCCGGCCAGCGCGGTCACGATGGACTGGATGATGATCGCGTACATTAGCTGCCGATAAACGAACTGCTGCAGTGGCAGTGCCCACAGTGGGCCGAATTTTTCCCGGTCCAACGGAAAGCGAGGATCGCGCCGACGAACTGCAGGGCCAGCATCGCCACCCAGCCCACCGCGGTGGTCACCGGGTTGAAGAAGACCAGCCCGTCGACGGCGAGAATGTCGATCAGTGGCGCGAAAACCGGCAGCACGACCTGGAAGAGCGCGAGGCCGAGCAGCCCGAGCCGGCCGAACCGGCCGGACGCGCCGCGTTCGACGATCGCCCGGCGGTGCTTCCACATCGCCTGCATAGTCCCGTAACTCCACCGATAGCGCTGGCGCCACAACTGCCCAACAGACGTCGGCGCTTCGGTCCAGCCTCGCGCGGTTTCCTCATAGACCACCTGCCAGCCGGCCCGGCACAGCGCCATCGTCAGGTCGGTGTCCTCGGCCAGCGTGTCGTCGCTCATTCCGCCGACCTCGACCAGCGCGGACCGTCGGAACGCCCCGCAGGCGCCAGGAACTGTGGGCATGCATTGCAAAACGTCGTACATCCGGCGATCGATGTTGAAGCCGATGACGTATTCCACGTGCTGCCAGCGAGCCACCATCCGAGCCCGGTTGGCGACCTTGACATTGCCGGCGACCGCGCCGACCTTCGGGTCCGCGAACGGCCGGATCAGCCGACCGATGGTCGCAGCCTCAAAGACCGTGTCTCCGTCGAGCATCACGACGAGGTCGTGCCGAGCCAGCTCAAGCCCGTGGTTCAACGCGTTTGCCTTGCCGCCGTTGGGAATGCTCACCACCCGTACGTCTGGCAACGCCAGCGCCCTGGCGATCTGGGCGGTCCCGTCGGTCGAGCCGTCGTCAATGACGATCACCTCGATTTCCGGGTGAGCACTGGCCGCCAATGATTGTAGGGTTTGCGCGATGCCCTCTTTTTCGTTGTACGCCGGCACGATCACCGACACTGGGTCGGTCGTGGGCGGACCCCAGTTCCAACCCGGTCGATGTCGTTTACGGGCGTGCCGCCAGGCGATGATCATCATCAGCACGAGCCGGATGACCACCAGAAACCGACGACAATGCCAAGCAGAACAAGCAGCGTGGCCACGATACCGTCGGCGATCCGGGCGGCCAGCGACAGGCCCCAGCCGCGCCAGTGATCGACCGCGGAAGCCGGTGCGTCGGTCCGTTTCTTCTCGTCCGCGACGGAAACTCCGGTGGCAGCGGCGAGTGCTTCGGTGACCGTACGGAAGGCGTAACCTCGAGACTGCAAGGCCGGGATCAGTTTGTTCAACGCCTGTACGGTTTCGCTGCGGTCACCGCCGGCGTCGTGCATCAGGATGATCGCGCCGTCGGTGTTGTCGGGCGTCGCGTTCCGGATGATTTTGCTGACCCCAGGCCGTTCCCAGTCCAGGCTGTCGCGGTCGGTGAGGACGGTCAGATAGCCATGTCGGCCGACATCCTGCACCACTGACCAGTCGTCGTTGTCCAATGCCGACGCACTGGACGAATAAGGCGGCCGAAGCAGCGCCGACGTGGTGCCGGTGGCGCCGGCGATCGCCAGTTGGGTACGGGAAAGCTGGTCCTGCCGATCGGCGGGGGATAGTTGGGTGAGGTCCGGGTGGCTGAAGGTGTGGATGCCGATCTCGTTGCCGTCCGCGTGTGCTTGTTGGACCAGGCCCGGATCTTTCAACACCCGTGCGCCAACCGCGAAGAACGTCGCGTGTACGTGGTATTTCCGGAGCGTCGCGAGGATTTGCGGTGTCCATTGGGGATCGGGCCCGTCATCGAAAGTGAGCGCGACGGTTTTCGCTGGCACGGCATAAGAACGAGCGGGGGAGTGGGTGGCGTCGATCATCGAGCCGCCGTTGCGGATCGCGTCCGGCACCCGGTCGTACGCGCCGGCGGGATGCCCGGTACCGGCCTTGCCGACCGCGTTCACATAGCCCTGCACCAAAAGGACGACGACGAAGACGAGCGTCACGACGACAATCAGGAAAAAGTCGTGGGCGCAGCAGAATTCGGCTGCTCGGTGGTCGCTGGGTTGGCCTGGTTTTCGGCGACTTGCTTTTTGGCGACTTGGCCCCGTGATGCGGCGGCGAGTCGGTGGTGGCCACCGTGCTCATGTCGGTTTTCCCATCCCCAGTGGATTTCTGGCACGTCAGCCGGTCGTGCTGCCGCCGGTGCCGGCCGTACCAGTGTCGGTACCGTCGGTGGTAAGGCTGGCCCCGCCAGTCGTGTCGCTGCCGCAGTGCCATCGGTGCGGGGTCCCAGTGGCATCGGTTCGGTGGTGCCGGATCCGTCGTGGTGCCG
>NZ_WOTO01000101.1 GCF_010993775.1 Fodinicola feengrottensis
GCGCCGCTCGTCCTCGGTGATTCCGGGACTCGCCGCCGCGGGTAGAGAACGCCCGTTCGTGCTGGCGGCCGGCTGGACCGACGGTGATCCAGTGCATGCCGTTGAAAACCGACGTCGTTGCGGATCTCGAAGTCGAGCACATCGCGGTAGAAGGCGATGGCGGCGTCGGGATCGTCCTGTGGGAGGAAGCTGGAGTGAATGGTGATGTCCATGGCGACCAGGCTATTTGCGGCTCGCGGACCGCGCTTCTCGATTCCTGATCGGTCTGGTGACTTGTTTTGCCACACACGCCGGCATCCCGCTGGTCGCGCTCGCCGCGTCCCGCCGATACACACTCGGCGGCACTCCGACCAACTCGGTGAACCGGGTGCTGAAGGTGCCCAGCGACGAGCAGCCGACCGCGAAGCAGACATCGGTGACGCTCAGGTCGCCGCGGCGCAGCAGCGCCATCGCCCGCTCGATGCGCCGCGTCATCAGATACGCGTACGGCGACTCGCCGTACGCCTGCCGGAACTCGCGGCTGAGGTGCCCGGCCGACATGTGCGCGTCCCGGGCGAGCGCCTCCACATCCAGCGGCTGTGCGTACTCCGGTCAATCCGATCTCGGACCCGGCGAAGGCGCGCGAGGTCGCGCAGGTGTTGCGCCGAGGCGCCGGTGCTGGTCACGTGCAAGATGGTGCCACATCTGCACGGTTCGTATGACAGGTCACACGCTGACGAACTTGTTCGTTACGAACATGTTCGTCAGAGTGTGCCTATGCCACCGAGGAGCCGCAGAGATCGTCCGTCCGGCCAAGCCAGCGCTGACGCGTGAGTCGATCGTTGGTACGGCCGTCATGCTGATGGGCGCTGAGGGTCTGAACCGGGTCACCATGCGGCGACTGGCTCAGGAACTCGACACCGGTGCGGCGTCTCTTTACGTGTACGTACGCAACACCGCCGAGCTGCACGCCGCGATCCTCGACGACTTGCTCGGTGGCCTCGATCTGAGTCCGGTCAAGGGCCGGCGACTGGCGGACGCGGCTGGAGACGATCCTGCGCTCGTACACCGCGCTGCTCCTTGAGCATCCGGGTCTGGCCCAGTCGGCGCTGGTGGCCCGACCATCCGGCCCGAACTACCTCGACCTGTGCGAGGCGTTGCTCGCGCTGTTGCACCAGGGTGGCGTGCCTGTCGGGCAGGCCGCCTGGGGTCTTGACCTGCTGCTCCAGCTCGGGACGGCGACGGCCGCTGAGCACGCGATCGAGGCGCCGGACGAAGACTGGCGTGCATTGGACTCAGCCGTACGAGACATCTCCCCCGCGACTCATCCCCATCTCGCCGCGATCGGCGCGGATCTGCTGTCCGGCCCGCCGCAGGCCCGACTGTCGTGGGGCCTTCAGGCCGTCATCGACGGCACACTGCACACGTTAAGGGAGCACTGACATGACCTCGATAACCATCATTGGCGCCGGCCTCGGCGGCCTGACGCTGGCCCGGATCCTGCACCTGCACGGGATCCAAGCGCGACTGTGTACGAACTGGAGCCGTCGCCTCAGGCGCGGGCACAGGGCGGCATGCTGGACATCCACGACGACACCGGTCAGATCGCGTTGCGCGCGGCAGACCTTTACCACGAGTTCCGCGCCCTCGTACACGAAGGCGGCGAAGCCACGCGCGTCCTCGACAAGCACGGAACTGTTCTGCTGGACGAAAAAGAGGACGGCGACCGGGGTCGGCCCGAGGTCAACCGCCGCGCGCTGCGCGAGCTTCTCATCGGTTCGCTGCCCGCCGGGATGATCCGGTGGGGCATCAAGGTCGCCGGCGCTCGTACGCTCGCCGACGGCCGTCACGAGGTGACTTTCGCCGACGGATCCTCCCTCATCACGGACTTGCTGATCGGCGCCGACGGCGCCTGGTCCAAGGTGCGCCCGCTGGTTTCCGCAGCCTGGCCCACTTACACCGGCATTTCTTTCGTCGAAACGCACCTGAACGATGCTGATGACCGCCATCCCGGCAGTGCCGCGCGGGTCGGCGGCGGCGGAATGCTGTTCGCACTCGCTCAAGACCAGGGTTTTCTGGCGCACCGCGACAGCAACGGCTGCCTCGACATCTACTGCGCCTTGCGTACGGCCGAAAACTGGGCCGCCGGCATCACGGATCAAGACGTGGCCAAGGCATTTGTGTTGGCTTCCTTTCACGATTGGGACGAGCAGCTGCGCGCGCACTCGTCGCCGACTCAGACGACGCGCTAGTCCCCCGGGCGATCTACGCGTTGCCGGTTGGCCATCGTTGGGATCGCGTGCCGGGGGTGACGCTGCTGGGCGATGCCGCCCACCTGATGTCGCCTTTTGCCGGCGAGGGCGCCAATCTTGCGATGTTCGACAGCGCCGAGCTGGCGGCGGCGATCGTCGCGCACCCAGACGACATCGAGAAGGCGCTGTCCACGTACGAAGAAGCGCTGTTCCCGCGCAGCGCGGCGTCCGCCGCGGAATCCGCGAACAACCTGGAGCTCTGCTTTGGCCCGGCTCGGCTGGCAAGCTGCTCGATCTGTTCGCCGACCATTCCCGGTAGGGTAACTGGGGGAAACCCCAGTTACCCTCGGAGTGTCATGTCAACCGCCAGCCCTCGTCGCAGAGCCGATGCGCAACGCAACTACGACCTACTGCTTGCCACCGCCAAAGAGGTCTTCGGCGAGCATGGCGCGGACGCGCCGCTGGACGAGGTCGCGCGACGAGCCGGCATCGGCAACGCGACGATGTACAGGCACTTCCCCACCCGGCGAGACCTGCTGGTCGCGGTCTACGCCGACGAGGTCACGGCGTTGTGCGCGCGCGGCGAGGCGTTGCTGGTGGCGGACTCCCCCGGCGACGCACTTTTCCAGTGGTTGCGGTCTTTCATCGCACATGTCGTCACCAAGCAGGACCTCGCGCGGTCGCTCATGGCGGGCCCAGCGGGCCTGCACTCGGAGCGCTTCGGGCAGTGGCACGACGCCATGCTCTCGACCGCCGGGTCCCTGCTCGTACGGGGGGCGCAGGAGGCCGGGGACGTACGAGCCGACCTGCCGGTTCGGGACGTGTTGTGGCTGGCCAACGGCATCGCGTTGACTGGCGCGGATGATGAGCGGGCCGTACGGCTGCTCCGGTTGGTACGAGACGGTGCCGCCAACCGATGACTTTCCAATGCTCGTCTGGTCTGTAGGAGAACGACCTAAGGAGCAGCATGCCGGAGCAGATCCTCCCAGTCCGCGGTGTCGACCTCTGTGTCGAGACATTCGGTGAGCCGGCCGCGCCGCCGATCCTGCTGATCATGGGCGCGACCGCTTCGATGGACTGGTGGCTGACGGACTTCTGCCACCGGCTGGCCGAGGGCGGCCGGTACGTGGTGCGCTACGACCACCGGGACACCGGCCGGTCCGCGCACGACCCAGCGGGGGCACCGACGTACCAGTCCAGTGACCTCGTCGCCGATCCGATGGGGATCCTGGATGCCTTGGGAACAGCCAAAGCGCACGTCGTCGGGTTCTCCATGGGGCGGCGCGATCGCCCAGCAGCTCGCGCTCGATCACGCCGACCGGCTGACCTCGGTGACGTTCATGTCGACGACGGCCGGTCCTGGCGACGCCGACCTTCCGCCGATGTCGCCCGAGCTGAAGGCGAGCTTCGCCGAGGCCGCCGCGCCGCCGGACTGGACCGACCGCTCGGCCGTCATTGAGTCCGTTGTACGGGACCAGCAGCTGGTGGCCGGCCAATCGCTGCCCTTCGACGAACCGGCCGCGCGAGCCCTCGCCGTCCAGGTTTTCGATCGTACGAAGAACATGGCGGCCGGTCAGAACCACTGGATGCTCGAAGGCGGCGCCAGTCAGCGGCACCGGCTCGCGGAGATTTCGTTGCCAACGCTGGTCATGCACGGCACCGAGGACCCACTTTTCCCCTACGGACACGGTGTCGCGCTGGCCCGCGAGATCCGCGCCGCGCGGTTGGTGCCGCTGGAGGGCGCCGGCCATGAACTTCCGCGCCCCTGCTGATGTGGCGATCGAGGCGATCCTCGCACACACCGCCGTCAGGTAAGGCCCAGCAGCGGCAGGGCGTCGCGGTGAATGAGGGACTCGACAGCCGAGGCGTCGAGTCCGTGCAGGCCCTTGGGGCTTTCGACCTGGGCGACGGAGCGCAGGCCTTCGACGGTCTCGTTGACCGTGGTGAACGGGTAGTCGGTGCCGAAGAGCAGCTTGTCCCACACGCCGTACTCCTGCACCAACATCAACGCGCGCCACAGCTGGAACGGCCGATAGACCAGCGCCGACACGTCCGCGTACACATGTGGGTGCTTGCGGATGACGGCGATGCACTCCCCTTCGTACGGGTGCCCGAGGTGCGCGAGGATCATCCGCAGCTCCGGGAACCGGGTCGCGACCGGGTCGAGCAGAGCCGGCCTGGCGTAGGCGATCGGGGCCTGCGAGACGAAAGTCGTACCGGTGTGCAGCAAGACGGGCAGCTGGTTCTCCTGCGCGTACGCCCACAGGGGGTCGCAGAACTCGTCGCCCGGGTCGAAACCGGCGTACATCGGCATCAGCTTGATCCCGCGCAGGCCCAGCGACCGGTGCGCTACCCGCATCTCGTCCTGCCAGCCTGGCTGGGTGGGGTCCAGCGCCATGAAACCGATCAACCGGTCGGGCTGGTCCGCGATGTACTCGGCGACCATCTCGTCCGGCACCCACTGGCCGGAAAGCCGTGCCTTGGCACCGAAAACGATGGTCCGAGTGTCCCCGGCGCGGTGGCCAGGTAGTCCTCCCAGCGCACCCGCAGGTCCACCGGCTCGGTGCGGGACCGAGACGACTGGGCCACGAAGGACTCGCTGAAATGGCTGTGATCACGGAAGAAGTGGCTGTGTACGTCGATGATCACGCGGATGGTCCTCTCCAGGCCGGAATCAACAGAATCCTAACTGTGTCTCCGGGATGTCGAAAGGATCACCCCAGGCGGTCCCGTACGACCACGCCGTCGACACCGAGCGCTGCCAGCAGGTCCGCGGCCGGGTCGGGCGAGCGGCTTTCCAGCAGAGTGAGCAACAGCTGTCTCGGGGCGAGTCGACGCGTTCTCATCGTGGTCGCGCCGACAGCCGCGGCGAGGGCAGCCCGGGCGGCGGAGGTGAGCGGCGGGCGCTTGCCCAGCGGCTTGACGCTCACCGGGGGGAAGTCCGCCACGTCGATGCCGATCGATCCTAATGCGGCCTTGTCCAGTGACTGCAACGCTGCGCGAGCGGTCGCCAGGTCCACGTTGAGCGCCCGCGCTGGCGGGGTGTCCGGGGCGCTCAGCAGACCGAGGACCAGGTGTTCGGTGCCCGTCCGGCGATCCCCTCGCCGGCGTGCCTCGTCCAGGGCCGCCTTCACGACGACGCTGAACGGATGTCTTGCGGTGGACTGATCGGCCATGTCACTCACTTCCCGTGTTTTGGTGTGGACGGACTGGCGGGACACGCCGAGGGCGTCTCCGATCTGCTCCCACGACCACCCCTGTTCGCGGGCGCGGCGGGTCACCGCGGCGGCCTCCACCTGCTCGGCGAGCCGGTGCAACGCGCCGACGGCGCGAAGGGCCACGGCCGGGTCGGTCGAACGGATGCGCTCGGCGAGGTCACTGTCCATGTCCGTCAGTTTGGGGTGACAGCGGCCATCTGTCAACCCAAACTGACAAGTGATGTCAATCCAAACTGACAGGTTGGTGACGGCAATGGACGTGGTGGTTTGTGGCGCCGGGCCGGTCGGCCTGATGCTCAGTTGCGAGTTGGCGCTGGCCGACATATCGGTAGTGGTGTTGGAAAAACGGCTGGAGAACAGTGTCGTGCCACGGGCCAACGGGATAGTTGGTCAACCCGTACGACTGCTCGAGCTGCGAGGTCTGCTAGCCGGTTTCAGCGCCGGCAGATATGCCGGTCCAGTGCCGTCGTATCCGTTCGGCGATGTGCTGATGGACCTCTCCCTTATTCCAGACGTCCGGCTGCCGGCATTGCTGATCCCGCAGCCGGAGCTAGAAGGCTGCTGGCCGATCGGGCCGTCGAGCTCGGAGCGACCATCCGGCGCGGCCACGAGGTAACGGCTTTCTCGCAGAGCGCCGACCGGGTGACGGTGCAAGTCCGACAGGACGATGACTCGTACGAGCTGAGCCCGCGCTATCTGGTCGGATGCGACGGCGGGCACAGTGTCGTACGCCAACAGGCTGGCATCGCGTTTCCCGGCTCGGCGGACCCGGAGGTGCTCCGGATGGGCCACTTCCGGGCGCCCGAGGCCGCCGGGCTGTATACGAATGCGGGCCTCGACGTGCCGGGCTTCGGGAGACTCCAACGCGGCTGGAACCGGACGCCCCGAGGAGCGGTGCTGGCGATGTCCCTACAGCCTGGAGTGGTGATCGCCGGCGTACGCGAGCCCGGTGAAGCGCCGCGGGACAAGGCCTCGTTGACGTTGCCTGAGCTGCAGGCCAGTGCCCGCCGCGTGCTGGGTGGCGAGCTACCGCTGGGCGAGCCGATCTGGCTGTCCCAGGTGGTCGTCCAGGGCCGCCTCGCGCAGCGGTACCGGGACGGCCGGGTCTTCCTCGCCGGAGACGCGGCGCACCTGTTCCCAGCCGGCGGCGCGCTCACCGTCGGGCTGCCGGACGCGGTCAACCTCGGCTGGAAACTCGCGGCCGCGCTGATCGACAGAGCCGACCTGCTCGACACGTACGAGGCCGAACGCCGTCCCATCGCCAAACGCGCACTGCTGCAGACCCGCGCGCAGGCCGCGCTCACCCAGGCGGCTGGCGACAACGGCGTGGCGCTGCGGGAGTTGCTGGGCGAACTTCTCACGTACGCGGGGCCGCTGCGCCACCTCGTCGCACTTATGGACGGCTCAGATCGCCGGTTCGACACGATCCCCGGCGGACACCCGCTCACCGGCCGATTCGTCCCCGCCCTGCCCCTGAAATCCTTCCTGCGGAACGGAAAGCCGATTCTCCTCGACCTCGCGGACCGGCCAGCCGTACGGGCCATCGCCCGACGGTTGGCCCGTCGAAGTGGTCATTCGCCCGTACGACGCCCGCCCAACGGCCGCCCTGCTGGTCCGTCCAGATGGCTATGTCGCGTGGGCCGGCGACGAACGTGACCTCGATGGCCTCCATGCCGCCGTCGCCCGCTGGTGCCTTCCGTACCCACCCTGACGTTCGCATCGACGGTCAGGGGAAGAGGGTGCCGACGGCCTTGTCGAAGATCGGGCGCTCGGCGGGTTTCGGGGCGTAGCAGACGATCTCGGTGAACCCGATCGCCTGGTAGCGCTCGGTGATCTGGGCCAGTGCGTCCGGGCTGGCCCAGGGATTGACCGAGCCGTACGCGAGCAGGATGCGGCGGACCGAGGCGGGGTCGCGGTTGGCGTCCGTACACAACTGGTCCAGCTTGTCGGCGCGCTCGACAGAGGCTTGGTAGAACTCTTCCTCGGTAGCCGCGCCGGTGAAGGTCACCCAGGCGTCGCCATAGGTGGCGGCCACCGCGAGGGCGCGCGGCCCGTTGGCGGCCACGAGCAGCGGGATGCGGTCCTGCACCGGGCCAGGGCTCATCGCCGCGTCGCGGTAGCTGTAGTACGCCCCGGAGTGGTCGCTGGTATCGCCACCCAACAGTCGGTCGACGCTGCCCACGAACTCGGCCAAGCGGTCGGCGCGCTCGGGGCCCGGCCAGTACGGCACGCCGGCCATCGCGTGGTCGGCCGGCCACAGCCCGGAGCCGATGCCGAGCTCGAACCGGCCACCGCTGATGTGGTCGAGGGTCACCGCCTGCTTCGCCAACGGGGCCGGCTGTCGGTACGCGAGGTTCGCGATCAACAGGCCGATCTGGATGTCGACGGTGGTCGCCGCCCACGCGGCGAGCAGTGTCGGACCGTCATGCACCGCGATGGCGGCGTCTCGGGAATTGCGCAGGTTGTCGCCGGTCCACAGGCTGTGGAATCCGGCGTCCTCGGCGATGCCGGCCCACTGCGTAGCCTCCGGCCAGGTGCCGGGATTGACCTTCAAGCCGTATCGCATGCGGTCCCACCATTCGTACGGGCGATGAACGGAACCAACCCTAGGGACGCCCGCTGGCGATCGCCATGTCGACCCGGGACACTGCTCGAAAACCCGCAAGCCGTTATGTCGGTGGAAAAATGCGGCTACGACATTTTTCCCATGTATTTAACGCATGCGTGACGGGGATGTCACAGAATGGCCACGCGTAAATGTGATGGCAAAATGTCGGAATTCTGCTCCAGAGAGCGAAATCTACATATAGATAGTCCGACTTCGGCTCTCGGTACGATCAACCGATCTGGCCAATGCCGTCAGCAACCGATCGATTACGCCGTAAGCGTGAACGCCCCGGTTGGCTGTGGTGGTGACCTGCACACGACAGTGGCGTCGGAGCGGCGCCAGTGAAGCGACTGCCCTGGAGGGTATGCATGTCCGAGCACCGGACTGAACTGATCCCGATGCAGGAAAAACCGGGCACCTTCGATGTGGTGCTGCGAGGTTTCGACCGTAATCAGGTGACCACGGCATTCCAGCGGATCGAGACGCAGTACCGATCCACGGCCGCGGACCGGGACGGCGCGCTCGGTCGGCTCGAGGACGCCCGCCAGCAGCTGCGGGACGCCCAGACCGAGAATGAGGAACTGCACGAGAAGCTCAAGACCGCGAAGGCCCCGACGTACGAGTCGCTCGGTGCCCGGGTCGGCCAGATCCTCGGCATCGCCGATGACGAGGCCAAGGAGATCCTGCGCAAGGCCAAGGAGGTCGGCATCCAGGCCGACTCCCGCGACAAGATCGCCCGCGACAAGGCCGACGCCATCACCGCCGCCGCCGACCAGCGCGCGACCAAGCTGATCGGCGACGCGGAGAAGTCCGCCGCCGCCAAGACGGCCGCCGCCGACAAATACGCCACCGAGAAGCGCAGCACCGTCGACAAGTACGTCGCCGAGACGACGACCGCGGTGGACAAGGCGGCCCGGGAGAAGACCGCCGCGGCCGAGAAGAGCGCCGCGGACAAGATCGCCGCCGCCGACACCGCGGCCGCCGAGAAGCTGGCCGCCGCCCGCAAGGCACACCAGGACCTGCAGCAGCAGTTCGACACACCTCGATGGCACGCCGCCGCGATGAGGCGCAGAAGGTCCACGAGGACCGCGAGAAGGCGTCCGTCACCGAGGGCACCCAGCGGGTCGAGAAGGCCAAGGCGGAGGCCGCGAAACTGCTGGCCGACACCCAGAAGCAGGCCGACCAGCTGCGGGCCACCGCGAAGGCCGAGTCGGACCGGATCATCGCGCACGCCAAATCGGTCGTCGAGCAGTTGATGAACGTACGAGCGACGCTCGTCGGCCAGTTCGGGTCCGTACGGGAGATCCTGCAGACCGTCCCGGACGCGCTCGGAGACGAGCCCACCGACGTACTCGACAAGAACGCGGCCGCCGCGGCCAACAAGCCAGCGACTCCGGTTACCCCCGCCGCGCCGGCCCGGCCCGCTGCGTCCCGTCCAGCCCCCACTGCCCCGACCCAGGCTGCTCCCCCTGCCCAGACAACTCCAACTACCGCGACCCAGAACGGCCGCTAGACCGCTTCGGGAGGTCACGAAACGGCGCGCTGGCTGTCCAGCGCGCCGTTTCGTCACGCTCGACGGTCTAATGTCCTGACATCCGTCTCGTAGGTCAGCTTCACGATCTTCGAGAAGGTCTTGACGGCGGCGAGTCTCAGCTTGGCGTCTTGACCCTCTCGAAAGAGCTGCTTCCCGCTACCTGCCATAAAGGGGTAGATGGCGAGGTCGATGACATCGATCAGCCATTCCCTCAGTAGCGTCTCTCCCAGCAGGCCGTGGCCCATGAGCAGCAGGTTTCCCCCTTCCTGTTGCTTGAGTCGGGCAACCTCGGCGACGGCATCGCCGCCGATGATGGTGGGGTTACCCCAGCCGGCCGTCACCAACGACGAGCTGAAGACATACTTCGGGATGGCGGTGAGCCGGTCGGCCCACATCGGTTTGTGCGCCCCACCGCCGCCGTAGAGCCCCGCGAACGCCTGGTAGGTGCGGCGGCCGAACAGCATCGCGTCGCATGCGTTCAGCAAGCCCAAACCGTCGCGCAGGTACGCCTCGTCCTGATACTCGCCGACGCCCATCCCTACCGGGTCTTCGAAGACGCCGTCCGCCGAAACCAGGACGTACTCGATCACCTTCCGCACAACGCTGACCTCCTTGGTAGGACCTTCTCGGTGCGCCATGAGTCGGTAGCGGCACTCCTTAGTGCTCGATACAGACCCCGGCTGACCAGGAAACGGGGCGGCACGCGCGCGGGTGGGCATGCGTCTTTCGCGGTGAATTCTGGCGATTGCCGCCACTGCCCTCCACGGCTTGCTCGTACGAGAGCCCCTTGACACGGCGTAATCTGGGTCACTAACCTCCGGGAAATCGATTTCTAGCGCATCCCGGAGGGTTCCATGGCGCGGGGCGTACGTCGTTTGACCGCTCTGTCCGCAGTGGTGGCATTGGCGGTGGCCACCGCGTTCGTGCCGGCTAGCCAGCCCGCCACGGCGGCCCCTCCACCGGCCTCCCACGGGCCGATCGGCTGGGACACCTACCGGCACCCGGAGCGGCTTGCCGACATCTCCGGCGACAGCCGGACCTTCCAGTCCTCCAGCTTCGACCGGGCCGGCGGCAACGATGACGGCAACTCGTGGTGCCTGCGGACGACCTCGGCCGGCTGCGTCATCGCGGAGCGGGCCGGCGCCGGGGAGGTGGACTCGATCTGGTTCACCCGCGACGACGGCAACGTGACAGCCACCGGCACGATCACCGTCCAGCTAGACGGCAAGACAGTGCTTTCCGGTTCGCTTCAGGACATCGTGAACGGCGCCAAGGGCGCGCCTTTCGTCTACCCACTTGTCGCCAACGCCGACCAGTCATCCGGCGGTGTCTACCTCAAGGTGCCGATGACGTTCAGCAAGTCGATGCTGATCACGGTCCAGAACAAGCCCGTCTACTACCACGTCACCTACCGCACTTTCGCCGATCCACGGGGAATCCCGACCTTCGATCCGGCCGACCAGGCCACCGACGTGATCGCGAAGCTGAAAGCATCCGGCACGGCCGACCCGAAACCCGCACAGCCGGGGGCTCGTACCCGTACGACCGCGCTGGCGCTGCCCCGCGGCGCGAGTAAGACCGTGACCGCCGGCAGCGGCTCCGGCGCGATCACCGCGCTGACCGTGAAGATCCCGCAGCTCGCCGCCCCCGGCTCGGGCACCAGCGAGATCGCCACCTCCGACTCGATCATGCGTGACACCCGGCTGCGGATCAGCTTCGACGGCCGGCAGACCGTGGACGCGCCGCTCGGCGAGTTCTTCGGCACCGGCCTGGGGCTCTATCCCGTACGAGCGATGATGTTCGGCGCCGACCCGGCCACCAAGACGTTGTCCGCCTGGTGGCAGATGCCCTACCGGTCGAGCGCCACGGTCACGTTGGTCAACGACTCGCTGGTCGCGATCAACGGCGCCCAACTGTCTGTCTGTCACCACCGCGGCAGCCCCCCGCGTCCGCGCAGCTCGGCGCGGACGGCTCCACCGGCTACTTCCACGCCGCCAGTGACCGGACCATCGAGACGCCCGGCCAGGACCACACCTTCGTGGACACCATCGGGCACGGCCGGGTGGTCGGGGTCACCGAGACCATGGAAGGCCTCGCCCAGGACGCCGGCCGCGGCTACCTCGAGGGCGACGAGCGGCTGTTCGTGGACGGCTCGGTGAGCCCGCAGATGTCCGGCACCGGCACCGAGGACTTCTACGAGTCCGGCTGGTATTTCAATCGAGGCACCGACACGAACCCGTTCAACGGCGATCCCGCGCACGAGAACCGCGGCCTCGGCTGCGTGTACGACTGCACTGGCGCGTACCGGCTGATGCTCACCGAAGGCGCGCAGTACGGCTCGTCCGTCCGGTTCGGCATCGAGCACGGCGCGTACGACACGGATCCGGCGATCTATGGCTCCACGACGTACTACTACGCCCAGGACAAGAATGTGATGCGCCAGACCGACTCGCTCACCGTCGGCGACACTGGCAGCGAGAGCGCCCATCAGTACAAGTCGACCAACCCCGGCGCGGTGACCGCGGTGTCCAGCGGCTACGAGGGTTACGACCGCACCCAGCCGGCTGTCACTCGCGGCATCCGGGCCACCGCCGGGCCGGTCAGCTTCCAGCTGGCGGTCGCGCGGGACAACCGGGGCGTCGAACTTCGCCGTACGTCCGACCAGAACCAGGGCTACCAAAGCGCGACTGTGAGTGTGAACGGCATCGCGGCCGGGACCTGGACGCAGCCCCTGAGCAACCAGGGTTTGCGCTGGCTGGACGACAGCTTCGAGCTGCCCGCCGCGCTGACCGCCGGCCGCTCATCGATCACCGTGACACTGACGCCGGCGGCCGGCTCCGCCGCCTGGACCGCGGCCTCCTACGCGGCGGTCTCGGACGTACCAGCCACTGTGGACAGCCGGGCACCCAGCGCCACTCTCGGGCTGCACGCGGCCGGTACGGACACCAACAGCATCAACGTCACCTGGCTGCCCGCCACTGACGACACGTACGCGCCGCAGTACCAGGTGTACGGCTCCACCACCCCGAACTTCACCGCCGCCGGCTCCACTCTGCTGACTACCACGCCGTTGCTTTCGTACGCCCACGGCGATCTCGGCACCAAACAGACCTGGTATTACCGGGTCCGGGCGGTGGACGCGGCCGGTCACGCCGGCCCGCTGTCGGCACTGGTCAGCGCGGTCACCGGCAACAAGCTCCGGGTCGAGGCGGAGTCGATGCCGGTCGTCTCGGCCACCGCCCCGATCGGCCCACAGGGCGACTGCTGCAACGTCCATTGGTCGAACGGTTCGCAGCTGTGGTTCACCGCGAAGTCGGCGCCGCAAAACGCGGTCCTGCAGTTCAGTGTCTCGACGGCTGGCACGTACGACCTGTCGATGGTGCTGACAAAGGCGGTCGATTACGGCATCGTGACCTTCGCTCTGGACGGTACGACGATGGGCGAACCTGTTGACGGCTACAACGCGGGGGCCGTGGTGATCACGCCACCCCTGTCCTATGGACAGCACCAGCTCAGCGCCGGTACCCACACGCTGACGATGACGGTCACCGGCAAGAACGCGTCGGCGGCGGGCTACTTCGCTGGCCTGGACTACCTCGACCTGACGCAGGCGACCTGACCCGATGCCCGAGAGCAACTCCCCGATCCTGGCGATGCGTGACATCGCCAAGTCCTTCCCGGGCGTACGGGCCCTGACCGGCGTGTCCATGGACGTACGCGCCGGTGAGGTGCACGCCCTGCTCGGCGAGAACGGTGCCGGCAAGTCGACGCTGTGCAACATCCTGTCCGGCGTCTTCACCGAATACGCCGGCAGCATCGAGCTGGCTGGCGAGCGGGCGAACATCCACCACCCCCAAAGACGCCCAGTCGCTCGGCATCGGGATGATCCACCAGGAGCTCAACCTGGTGCCAGAGCTGTCGATCGCGGACAACATCTTCCTAGGCCGGGAGCCGCGGACCCGGTGGGGCACGATCAACCGGCCCCTGATGGACGCCGAGTCGCGCGCCGGCTGCTCGCCGAGCTGGGCCTGCGACTGGACCCGCGGCGGCCGGTGCGTACGTGCCAGATCGCCGAGCAGCAGCTGATCGAGGTCGCCAAGGCGCTGTCGCTGAACGTCCGCGTACTGATCATGGACGAGCCGACATCCGCACTGGCCGACGCTGAGGTGAAACTGCTGTTCGCGGTGATCCGCCGGCTGGTCGCCCGCGGGGTCGCGGTCATCTACATCTCGCACCGGCTCGAGGAGTTGTACGAGATCGCCGACCGGGTGACGGTGCTGCGCGACGGCGGCTACATCGGCACTCGCGAGATGGCGGCGACCGATCGCGCCGAGCTGATCCGGATGATGGTCGGCCGGCCACTCGGCGAGATTTTCCAGCACTCCGCCAAAATCTCCGCCGGAGCCGAGCGGCTGCGAGTGACCGGCCTGTCGCTGGCGGCCGACCCGCGGGCCGGCCGGGTGGCGCTGCACGATGTTTCGCTGTCCGTACGGGCCGGCGAGATCGTCGGGCTCGCCGGCCTGATGGGCGCCGGTCGTACCGAGGTGCTGGAGGCGATCTTCGGCGTCTTCGGCACGCGCGCGATCCGCGGGTCGCTGGCGCTGGACGGGAAACCGTATCCACCGCGGTCGCCGGAGGAAGCCATCCGCAGAGGTGTCGCGCTGGTCGCCGAGGACCGCAAGACGCAAAGTCTGGTGCTGTCGAACACCGTACGGTTCAACGCCAGTCTGGCTTCGCTGAAGCGGTTCCGCCGCTGGTCCGGGGGGGTGGACGCGAAAGCCGAGCGCAAGGCGGTCGCGGAGCAGGTCGCCAGCCTGCGGGTGAAGACGCCGAGCCTCGCGAGCATGGTGGCGAACCTGTCCGGCGGGAACCAGCAGAAGGTCGTACTGGCCAAGTGCCTGCTGACCAAGCCGACCGTGCTGTTGCTCGATGAGCCGACCAGGGGCATCGACGTGGGCGCGAAGGCGGAGATTTCCGAGCTGGTCAACAAGTTGGCGGCCGCCGGCACCGGCATTCTGATGGCCTCTTCCGAGCTGCCGGAGCTGCTGGGCACGTGCGACCGGATCATCGTGCTCTGCGAGGGTCGGGTTACCGCGGAGCTCGATCGGGCGGAGGCCACCCAGGAGCGGATCCTGGCGGCGGCGATGGCCCGGCAGGTCGTCCTCGCCGAAGATATGTCCAGCACTGGAAAGGAAACATAGCGTGGCGGGCACCCAGACGACCGCGACCGCGGTCGCCGAGAAACCAGTCGGAGCCGAGCGGTGGAAACGGGTGCTCTCCACCCTGGGCTCGCTGCAGGGTTACGTGGGGCTGGCGTTGGTGCTGATCCTGGGCATCAGCACCAAGGGCGGCATCTTTCTCAGCCAGTCGAACATCACCAACGCGGTCGGCGCCTTCGCGTCCCGGGGCATCCTCGGGTCGGTGAGACGCTGGTGATCCTGGCCGCCGGCATCGACCTTTCGGTGGGGTCGATGTTGGGGCTTTCGTCGATGGTGGCGGCGATGTTGCTCGTACAGGCGGATCTGCCGCCGGTGCTGATCCTGCCGGTGTGTGTGGTCGCCGGGGCGGTGATGGGCTTCTGCAACGGCGCCGGTTCCACCTGGCTGCGCATCCAGCCGTTCGTCATGACACTGGCGACGTTGTCGGTCTTTCGTGGGCTGGACCGGCAGATCAGCAACAACGTCAGTGTGGGCACCCAGATCGTTGGGCCGACTGGCAAACTGTCCGCGCACTCCGACCAGTTCCAGCTGTTCGGTACGCCCGGCCACAATTTGTTTAGCGGTATACTCGGCGCCGGTGTCTACTATCCGGTCCTGGCCTTCGTCATCACCTGCGTGGTTTTTCAGTTGATCCTCTCCAAAACCACGTTCGGTCGGCATATTTACGCGGTCGGTCGGCGGGAACGAGACAGCGGCAGGCTGCTGTCCGGCATCAACGTCAACCGGGTGAAGATCGCGGTGTTCACCATCTGCGGCCTGCTCGCCGGTTTCGCCGGCCCGATCGACGCGGCGTACAGCGCGTCGGCCGATCCGCTCGCCGGCGGCGGGTACGAGCTGGACGTGATCGCCGCGGTGGTGATCGGCGGCGCCGCGCTGGCCGGTGGCCGGGGCAGCATCATCGGCACCTTCGTCGGTGTCCTGATCCTCACCCTGCTGGACAACGTGCTCGGCCTGAACGCTGTCAGCGACAACCTGCAGCTGATCATCAAGGGCCTGATCGTGGTCGTCGCGGTCGTGCTGCAGCGGCCGGACCTGATCACCAGCTTCGCCGGCTTCATCCGGCGAACATTCGGCCGCGGTGGCGGGGACCTAGCCACCGCCGCGGTTTCCACAGCGGCGCCCGGTCCGTCGGGCGGCAAGAACACTGGGAGAAAGTCGTGATCCGTATCAGCATCGGTCGCCTCGCCGTCGCGGCGACCGCCCCCTCGTGCTCGTGGCCGGTTGTGCGTCCACCACGGGCAGCAGTGGCGCACCCGCCAGCAACGGCGCCGGGCAGCAGTTCGTCGTCGGCTATTCCCAGTCGAACAACGCCGAGCCGTACCGGGCCCAGCTGAACCTGCAGCTGGAGCACTACATCAAGCAGTATCCGAACCTGAAGCTGCTGCCGATCGCGGACGCGGCACAAGACTCCGGCCGGCAGGTGTCGCAGGTGCAGCAGTTCATCCAGCAGAAGGTGAACGCGCTGATCATCTCGCCGAACGAGCCGGCCCCGCTCGCGGCGGCCGTCCAGCAGGCCTGCGCGGCGAAGATCCCGGTGATCGTGCTGGACCGTTCGGTCAACTCCGACTGCTACTCCGCGTTCATCGGCGGCGACAACTTCGCCGCCGGGCAGAAGGCCGGTCAGCTGGCCGCGCAACTGCTGCCCAACGGCGGCAATGTGGTGGAGCTGCAGGGCATCCTGTCCGACCAGCCGCAGATCGACCGCGACCGCGGCTTCCGGGACGGCATCAAGAGCAACCCGAAGGTCAAGATCCTCGCCAACCGGGAAGCCAAGTGGCTCAAGGACAACGCCACCACGATCACCAACCAGTGGCTGGCCCAGGGCCTGAAGGTCGACCTGGTGTACGGGCAGAACGACCCGATGGCGCTCGGCGCGTACCTGGCGGCCGCGTCCGCCGGCAAGCAGAAGTGGTGCTGCCGAGTTGCTCGATGCTGGCCGCTACCGAGGCGCTGACGGGGGTGCCGCGGCTGCTGCGCAATACCCGACCCTGATCGGGCGGCTGCCCGACGCGGAATGGCCGCGCTCGCGAGCGGTGCCGCTGCTGCACGCCCGCTACCGAGGCGCTGACAGCGGTTGTACGCAATACCCGCCATCGGGATGTGCTGGACGTACAGGCGCGGGTGCCGCGGATGCTGGCGAGCCCGACCTGAGCGGGCGGCTGCCACTACAGGATATGGCCGCTGCTCGCGTGTGGTGCTGCTGCTCGACCCGCTACCGAGGCGCTGACT
>NZ_WOTO01000102.1 GCF_010993775.1 Fodinicola feengrottensis
GGCAAACCCAACCCAAGCTGCATCCAGCCTCTCGCTTGACAAAGCCACCGAACTAGCCGCCGAACAATGGACGGCCAAGCCGGCGGCACCTGGGGCGAGCTTTTCAACATCCCGCTGACCGCCCACTTCATCGGCGGCTGCCCCATCGGCCAAACCGCCGAAGAAGGCGTCATCGACCCGTACCAACGTGCTTTCGGCTACCCCACACTGTCTATTGTGGACGGTTCAGCGATCACCGCAAACCTCGGCGTCAACCCCTCGCTGACCATCACCGCCCAAGCCGAACGCGCTTTCTCCATGTGGCCCAACCTCGGCGACCCCGACCCACGCCCCGCCCAGGGCACTTCTTACACCCGAATTCCCGCGATATCCCCAAAATCCCCGGCCGTACCAGCCGGCGCCCCGGCCGCCCTGCTCCCTCACTGACCCTCACCCCTCCCCCCACTGCTCGCCGAATGTAACGGTACGGCTCGCTTTTGTCCCATTTTCGTTGCATTCGCGCCATGGTGACCCATGGGACGCCTGAGGTCAACTTTCACCGCCAGTAACCGGATTCCGCAAATAACGCCGCCAGGGCACCCCACCCACCCGCTGCACAATCGGAGTCCGATTGTGCAGCTCTACACAGGGTGCGGCGCGAAACTGTCGTACCCCTCCGGCAGATTTGCCCCCACCCAGTGACGGGGGGGGGGCGGGTTTGAGGACCAATGTTCAACTAAAAATTAAGGACTACCTCTCAACCCACCCCCGCCCGTTCAAAGGGAGGGGGAAAAAAAAACAGACACCTACGACAATTTCGCGCCGCACCCTACGTAGAGATCTGCACAATCGGAATCCGATGCGCAGCTCGTACGCTTGGAGTAGCAGTCAGGCCGGGAGACACGGGCGACAATATCGGGCGCCCGCCGGGGAAATGGCGGGCGCCCGAGGTCTTAAAGGCCTGCGGTCTGCAGCAGATCCTTCGTCGTGCCGGCTGGTGCGTTCGAGATGACGCCCTTGAGGCGTGGCTCTGCAGCCAGGAAATCACCGCGTCCGAGGAAGCGTCACCGTTGGCTGACTTGTAAAGTGCCGCGACCCCGGCCACATGCGGGGTGGCCATCGAGGTGCCGGAGATCGTGTTTGTGCCGCCGTTGAGCCAGAGCGACGTGATGTTCACGCCCGGGGCATAGCCCTCGACCAGGGAGCCATAGTTGGACCAGCTGGCGTTGTGGTCGGCGTTGTCGCTGGCGGCGGTGGTGAAGACGCCGGGGGCTTCGGCCGGGGAGTGGCCGGAGGCGTCGGCGCCGTCGTTTCCGGCCGCTACGGCCAGAAAGACGCCGGAGGCGGCGAGGTTGGTGGCGGCGGTGTCGACGCCAGAGTCGCTCGGGCCGCCGAGTGACATGTTGGCGACGGCCGGCTTGTGGGCGTTGTTGGCCACCCAGTCCATGCCGGCGATCACATCCTGGTACGAGCCCTGGCCAGCGCAGTTGAGCACCCGTACGGCATAGAGACTGACCTGATGCGCGATCCCGTACGTGGTGCTGCCGATCGTGCCGGCGACGTGGGTGCCGTGACCGTTGCAGTCCTTGCCGTCACCGCCGGTCGCGTCGTACGCGATCTGAGCCCTGCCACCAAAATCCGCGTTGGTGGTGTCGATGCCAGTGTCTATGACGTACGCGCTGACACCGGCGCCGGTGGCCGTCACGGTGAACTGGTTGTCCAGCGGCAGGTTCGGCTGGTCGATCCGGTCCAGACCCCACGACGGGACCGAATCGACCTGGATGCGAGCGTCCTGATTGACCGACCGTACGGTCGCCTGCATCCGGGCGGTGCTGAGCTGCTGACTGGACATCTTCGCGGCGAATCCGTGCAGCACCTTGGTGTAGACGTGCTCGGGGCGTACGCCCATCGACTGGGCCACCGCGGCCGGGTTCGCGCCGGGCGCCACCTGGACGATGTATTCACCGGTGACAGCGCTGGCGCCGTGCGTGACATAGGGCGCTGGCGTCGTACGGGCACCGGCGGCCTGCGCAGGCATCCCGGCAAGCGCGCTGCCAGCCACGGTCAGCGCGACAACCGCGCTGGCGAGCAAGGTACGCACGGCTCTGGTGGCGATCGGATTCACGGCTTCCTCCTTGAAGATCCCAGTTGTTCCGGGCGAGCAGCCGTACCGGGCGATCACTCTCCGTCATGGATAACCACCTGTCCTGCTATGACGCGAGGTCCTGAGGCGTACGAGAGCAGGAAGCGGGGTGACACGGCCGCATTGGACCAACTTTCGGTCCATAACGATTCCTAAACAATGCGTAGGCAGCACCCATCTAATGCTGGCTTTTGCTGCGTATTGCCTGTTGCATGCCAGCAAGGCACAAACGTGGGAGTTGACACGGTCCGGCACTATTAAGGACCAGACCGGGCCACTCCAGGGACCATCGTCCGAATTGGGATGAATTGATGCGATACCCGAGGCAATCGCTCCACTCGATCCGGCAACCGTCACCCTGCGTTATGTAAATCGGGCTACTACACTACGTCGTAATTCGGGAGAATCTGCCACGCGTACGAGGGTTCATCTCACCCAGTGCGAACCACTCGTCTCCGGGAGCGAGGGTGCTCATGCGAGGGGAACAGGCGAGCCAGCCCGCCGGTTCGGCCATTTTGGTACGGGCCAGCTCGCCCGTCCTGGTGGGCCGGACCGCTGAGCTGCGGGCCCTGATCGACGTCACCAGCCAGCCACCCGCGGTGGTGCTGCTGGAAGGTGAGGCCGGAATCGGCAAGAGCCGCCTGCTGCAGGAGCTGCTGGCCCAGCCGGAGCTGCGCCGGCACTGGACGGCGATGGGCTGGTGTCAGCCGCTGCGCGAACCGTTCCCGTACGGGCCGATCGTGGACGCCCTCGGCGGCGCCGGCGAGCACCTGGAGCGGCTACGCCGGACCGGCCGCCGCCGCTCAATCCGCTGCTCGGCGCGCTGCGACCGATGCTGGCCGAGATCGCCGATCATCTGCCCGCGCAGCCCGCCCCCCGCTCGGGGACGCGAGGGCCGAACGACACCGGATGTTCCGGGCCGTACGCGAGCTGTTGGCCACTTGCGGCCCGACCCTGCTGGTGGTGGAGGACCTGCACTGGGCGGACGAGGGCACCACCGACCTGCTGCATTTCCTGGTGTCGCAGCCGGCCGACAACATGTGTGTGGTCGCCACCTACCGCCCCGAGGAGTCCGCGTCGCTGCCGCTGACCGGCGCGCATCGGCAGGGCCCGGGCACCACGTCCGCGGTGATCCGGCTGGCGCCACTGGACGAGGGCCACGTCGGCCGGCTGACCGCGGCGCTGGTGGGCGAGCAGGACGTGTCCGCCGACTTCGCCGGCCGACTGTTCCGTCGTACCGCCGGGATCCCTTTCGCCATCGAGGAAACTCTGCACGCGCTGCGTGACCCGGCGGGTGCGGTACGAGCCACCGGTAGCGCCGCCGAGCGGCTGCTGGACAACCTGGAGGTGCCGACCCTGCTCCGGCAGGCGATGGCCGACCGGCTGGACCGGCTGTCGCCCGCGGCCGTACGAGTGGCCCAGGCGACCGCGGTGCTCGCGGTGCCGGCGTCGGCCGCGCTGATCATGGCGGTCGCCGACCTGCCGGCCGCCGAGACCGACGACGGGATCGTGCAGGCGCTGCGGGCCGGCGTGCTGGTGGAGGCGTCCACGAACCGGTACGGCTTCCGGCACGCGTTGGCCAGGCAGGCCGTCTACGACGCACTCGACGGCCCTTATAGACGCGGTCTGCACGCCCCCGGGCGGCCGCGGTGCTGCGGGCCGGGCCGTCGCTACCGTACGTCCAGATCGCCAACCACCTGCGGGCCGCCGAGCAGATTGGCGAGTGGCTCAGCACCGCCGAGAGCGCGGCGCTGGTCGCGCACGACAGTGGCGACTCGGCGTTGGCCAGCGAGCTGCTGCTGGAGCTGATCGACGAGCCGACGATCTCCACCGAGCAGGTCAACCGGGTCGCGCTGGCCCTGGGCAAGTCCGCGCTCGGGATGGTGGGCGAGCGCGGCATGATCACCGTTTTGGGGCAGCTGCTGGAAGATCCGCGGCTGACCTCGGCCACTCGGGCGGAGCTGAGGTTCCAGCGCGGGCTGCTGTCCTTACGCAGGTCCGGCAGTCTCGACGCCGGCCGTGAGGACCTGGAGGAGGCGGTCGCCCAACTGGCCGACTCGAACCCGGCCTCCGCGCTGATGGGCATGTCGGTGCTCGCGGTGGCCCAGTTCGGCGAGACGCCGGCGAGCGAGGCTCAGCGGTGGCTGCCGCTGGTGGAGAAGGGCATCCAGCGGTCCGCGGACCCGGCGGTACGGGCCAGCGCGGCCGCTAACCAGCTGCATACGCTCATCCAGCTCGGCGACCCGGCCGGCCTCCCGCAGGCGCTGGAGCTGCCCGATCGCAGCGACGACTCGGAAGAGCGCCGCGCGCTGACCAGGGCGCACGCCAACGTGGCCGACGCGTGCGGCTGGGTCGGACACTTCTCGTCTGCCGTCGCTTCCTGCGGACCAGCCAGGAGCTGGCCGGCGCCGGCGGCGCAGTCCCGTACGTCTGCAGCGTCACCGACGCCACCGAGGCGCATCTGGACTGGTGGACGGGTCGGTGGGAGGGCCTCGCCGAGCGCTGCGAGCAGCTCCTGGACCGCTACCTGGACGTGCAGATCGTCGCCGACGAGCTGTCCCTGGTGCTCGCGTCGCTGGCCATCGCGGCCGGCGAGTGGGACGCGGCACTGGACCGGCTCGACGGCCCGGCCTCCTCAGCGCCACCGAGTCCTGCGCCCCGATGGTCATTTCCGCGGCCGCTGCCCGCACGCGCCTCTACCTGTCCCGTGACGACGTCGTCTCAGCGGCCCACGCGGCCAGCCGCAGCCTCGCGCTGGCCAGCGCGAAGGGCGTCTGGGCGTGGGCCGCCGAGCTGCTGCCGGCCGCCACTGAGGCGTACGCGCGCAACGGCGAAATCGCCACCGCGCAGGCCCTCCTGGACGCGTACGACCTGGCATCGCCGGCAGCGACACTCCCCTCGCCCAGGCCGCTTCGCTGCATGGCCGCGGCATCCTGCGCCTTTTCACCGGCGACGTACGCGGCGCCACCGGCCGCCTCCGCGACGCCGCCGAGGCGTACGAGGCGCTGCCCGCTCCGTACGACGCGGCGCTGGCCACCGAGCGGGCCGCGCTGGCCGCCGTCGCCCGCGGCGCCGACCCGACCGAACAGCTCGGCCCGCTCGCCGACACCTTCGCCGCCCTCGGCGCTACCCGCGACGCTGCCCGCTGCCAGCACGCCCTGCGCGGTCACGGCACCGTCGTACGATCCCCCGCCGCGGCCGCCGCGGTTACGGTGACGAACTGTCGCCACGGGAGAAGGACGTGGCCCGACTGCTCGCCCGCGGCCACTCCAACCGGGAAATCGCCGAGGTCCTTTTCCTGTCCCCGCGAACCGTCGAACACCACGTCGCCCGCGTCCTGCACAAATCCGGCGCCCGCACCCGCGCCGACCTCCGCGAGTCCTGACGGGTCAGGAAGGACAGAGCCGGTCGACGAGGGCCACGACTCGGTTGGGGGCGACGTCGTCCCAGTTGAACAGCGCGTACGCGTAGATCGGCGCGATCAGGATCTCGAATACCTCCTGCAGGCTCGGTGAGTGCTCGCCGCGGGCGGTTGCGCGGTCGAGCATCGTCTGGATGTCATTCGTACGCCCAGTCATGTATCCGCCATTGCTGCCGGGTTCCTGAGCGAGCAGCGCGGCACGCAGGAACACCCGGCCCGGAACGCCGGCCAGATCGGCGGCGAGTCCAGCTCCCCAGGCGGCCAGATCGGTCCGCAGCGAGCCGGTGTCCGGCAACGCGGAAAGGCGCTCCAGACGCGCCGAGATGACATCCTCGAGCAGCCCGGAAACGCTGCCCCAGCGCCGGTAGAGCGTTGCCGGATGTACGCCGGACTTCTCCGCGACCAGCGGAAACGTCATTTCTGCCCAGGACTGGCCGGCCAGCAGCTCCAGCACCGCCGCATGCACTGACTCGCGTACCGCGGCCGTCCGCCCACCTGGCCTGCTCCGCGCTCGATCTGTCGTCACCACCACAACCTAACACGAAGATAGTTGCGTTTAGCCGCTGTTCTTGCTAGCTTGACGTTAACGCAATCGCCTTCGCTTTAAGGAGTGGGACATGTCGTACGTTATCGAGGCCAACGTGATGCCGATGGTTTTCCCGACAGTCGCGGTGATCGGCGCACTGGTGAGCACGACCGTTCGCCGGCCGGCGAACGCGGCGGAGCGGCTGGAGACCTGGCTGCGCTGGTGGTTCGGGGCAGCGGTCGGTTTCGGCGCGCTCTGGATCGCCGTCGCGTTCTTCTTCGCGACGGACACTTTCGCGGCGGTCATCGGCTATCAGACGAGCGGGTTCCAATGGGAGGTGGCGACCGCCAACCTCGGCTTCGCGGTCGTCGGGTTTTTTTTGGTGCGTACGAGTGAAAGACCACGCTCGCGAGGTCAGCATGGTCGCCTATTTTGATCTTCCTGGTCGGCGCCGCCATCGAGCACGTCTACAACTTCGTGGTGAACAATGACATCCAGCCCGGGAACGTCGGCACGATCCTGCTGGCCGACGTGGGAGTTCCAGTGGTCGCCCTGATCCTGATCTTGGCGTCCCGCCGGCTCGACAAAAAAGCTAGTGCCCTGCGTTAGCCACGGACCGGCGGCGATCAGCTGACTTTCCACCAGAACTAAGGAAATCAGTCAGGATGCCCGGTGCCGCCTCTTCGGCGAAGGCGAGCCCGTCGGTCAGCCGGACATCCCGGATCCGATAGGCGCATTTGCCCGCGGCGGTGGTCGCGATGACCGTGCACAATCCGGCTCTGCGCTGGAAAGGCGATCGCCGGACCCGCCACCCGATGACCCCGCTCCGGCGCAACGCGACGGTACGACGGACCGCTGTTCCGGAGCGAGTGACCAGATATTTCCCGGAAAGTCCGTGCCCGAGATTCCGGTAGGCGTCGATGCCGAACAGGACAGCCACCGGAGTCCCCAGCACCGCGACAATCCACGGCAACCAAGACGGCAACGTCGTCGAAAATACTGGTAGGACAAGGGAAATGAGCACAGCTACCAGCCAGCCGGCGGCGGCTCGTACCAACCGGCGGCGCAGCGCCACCCGCGGATGGGTGATCAGCGGCGTACGGGTCGGGTCCGCGGGCTCCCGCAGCACGGCGGCCGCGACCTGGTGCGCGGCGGCCCGAGTGGCCGGCGGCAGCAAGGCATCCTGGTTGCGCGATTCGCGAGTCGATTTCACTCCGGTCGCGACAACTTTCGTACGAGCACCGCGGGCCCAGCGGACCAGCAGCGGCTCGGCGATCTCCACCCCGCGGATCCGCCGTTCCTCCAGCGTGACCGAGCGAGTGGTGATCAGCCCGCGGGTGACCAGCAGCGTGTCGCCGTGCTCACGCTCCAGCCGAAAACCCCACCATCCCTCGACATACTGCACGGCCGACACGACCAGCCCGATCAGGAAAGCGCCGCCAGCCAGCACGATCAGCACCGCGAGCACGATCGAGACGGACAGGAATCCGGCCACCCACTGGATAAAGAGCCAAGGCAGCGATGGCGCCGCCTCGACTACCCGCTCGGTGACACCGCCCACCACCCCGTAAACGACCGCGACCGTCGACAGCGTGAGCGGCGCGTACCGGAGCCACCGCCGGTCAAGGGTGGCGATGACCCGTACGTCGCCAGCATTTTCGGTCCGGTGCAGCAATTCCTGCCGCAGAGCCACCGCCGCCTGCCGCTGCGAGACCGCATGGAATTCCAGCTCGTCCTTGTCCGCGTCCTTGATCTGCCGGCCGGTGCCGACTTTCACCACCGACAGACCCAAAAGTCGGTGCAGCGGCCCGGAGGTCAGGTCGACGCTGCGGACGCGGGCGCGTGGAATCGACCGGTGCGTACGGGAAACCAGCCCGGAGCGCAGCTCGACCCGCTCGTCGCTGATCTGGTAGCGGGTAGTGAAATAGCGCACCGAGTGGGCCACTGCCACCATCAGGAACGCCACCAGAACGGATGCCATCACGATGGCCGTGACGCCGACCCCAGTGGTGACCTGCCACCCGGCGAGAGTCAGCGCGAACAGCATTCCCAGCACGGGCAGCGAAAGCGCGGTCAGCGATGGCACCAACATCCGCCGGTCCAGCCGCTGCCAACCGCCGCTCATGTCGCGTCCCCGGGCGTGGCCTGGGTGATTTCGGTCAGTTGCAAGGCAAGATCGGCCGCGACCTGGCGGTCCAGGCCCTGGATGGTGATCGCGCCAGCCGCCGAGGCGGTGGTCACCGTGACGCCGGCCAGCCGGAAAAGTTGTTGCAGGGGGCCGCGTACGGTGTCGACGGTCTGGATCCGGGTCATCGGCGCGGCATGCCACTCCTGCCAGATCCAGCCGGACGCGATGTAGACGGCGTCCGCGGTGGTTTCCCAGCGATGGACCCGATAACGCCACTGCGGCATCACGATCAAATAGCCGGCTCCGACAATGATGACCACCGCCGCCAACGCGACGAGCAGGCCCGTACGCGCCGGCTCGATCAACGCCGCCAACGCGGCCACACACCACCGCCGGCGGAAGCACGACCACCAGCGCTCTTACGCTCCACCAGGCGATCGCCCGGCGCTGCACCCGATGCCGCGGCGGCCGCAACTGCACCTCGACCATCACCGTCTCCCTCCGAGAATACGGGTGATCCTGGCGGTTCGGGGACGGGCCGGCCAGCTGGAAAGGAATCGGGCGGCGCCGACGAAAGTTGCGTTCACCCAGCTGGCGTGCGACTTTCGTAGGGTGTCCGCGCCGATCCCTGCCGCCACGCGCACAGCGGCCACTACCTTGGCGTACGTGTTTCGGCGACCATTCTGGGAATCCCGGCGCGATGCCCTCATCGACATCGCGCTGGCCGCCGGCGTGGCCGTGGGCGGCATCCCGATCCTGATCACGATCGTCTCGTGGCATCCAGCGCAGGACCGCTTCGTGCTCGACGTTCCGTGGCTGTTGCTGATCAGCCACGTGGTCTCCTCTGCCACTTTGCTGCTCCGGCGGCGTGTCCCGGTGGCGCTTTGCCTGCTGGAACTGATCGCCATTGCCGCCACCCCGATCGGCCTGCTCGCGACCACTGGCACGATCCTGGTGCCGGCGGACGATCCGAGCGGTGCGTGGGCGACGCTGGAAATGCCTTTCGTGCTCTATTCGGCGATCGTCTACACCCCCACCGGCCGGCGGCGGATTTACGCGTGGATGCTGATCGTCGCGCTCGCCGCGATTGCTGTCCGGCCGTGGCAGGCGGATTTCGGTACGGTCAGCGGCGGACTGCTTTTCACTGCCGTACCAGCATTACTCGGCCTCTACATCGGCGCCCGGCGGCGGCTCATCCGGGCCCTGACCGAGCGCGCCGAGCGGGCCGAGCGCGAGCAACAGTTGCTCGCCGAGCAGGCCCGCGCGGAGGAAAGGACCCGGCTCGCGGCCGAAATGCATGACGTAGTCAGCCATCGGATCAGCCTGATGGTGCTGCAGGCCGGGGCGCTGCGGGTCGCGGCCAGCGACGACAGCACCCGCTCGGCCGCCGAGGATCTGCGCAGCTCCGGCGTCCAGGCCCTCGATGAGCTCCGCGAGTTGGTCGCCGTACTGCGGGAAAATCCGCCCGCTGACAACGAGAACTCGGAGCGCAAAGACCTGCCCGCGTCGCTGCCCGACCTGTCCGCGCTGGTCGCCGACTCCGCTACCGCCGGGATCCGGGTGTCGCTGGACGAGTCCGGCAACCCACTGATGATCTCGCCGGCGGTCGGCCGGACCGCGTACCGAGTCGTCCAGGAAGCCCTGACGAACGTGCATAAACACGCACCGGGGACGGACGTACGCGTGCAGGTCCGCTACGGCGCCGACCAAGTGCGACTGACCGTACGCAACAATGCGCCGGTACGCCCCGCTGACCAGGCACTTTCCAGCACCGGCTCAGGAAGCGGGCTGACTGGGCTCCGCACCACCGAGTGGAGCTGGTGCACGGCTCGTTTCACGCTGGCCCGAACGAGGAGGGCGGCTTCGCGGTCGAGGTCACCCTGCCGGCGTACGTGCCGACGGCGGTCGGATGACCGCGCCCGGGTCTACCGTGGAGTCGATGGCAGCCCAGGCGTCCACTCGGCCGGCGTGGCTGCGACTGCCCACCTGGCAGTCGCGGTCGGACGCCCGCTGGGAAATCGGCCTCGCCACCGGCCTGCTGCTGGTGGGTGTGCTGGTGATGGTCGTCGGCCTGCTGCCGTGGGATGGCCGGTTGACGTCGCCATGGCAGTGGATCGCGGTGGGCCTGCAAGTGCCTGCGAGCCTGGTTTTGCTGTGGCGGCGCCGATATCCGGTCACCGTCAGCTCGATCCTCCTGCTGGTCGTGTTGCTCGCGGTCATCGCGAACCCGTCCGGCGCGACGTTCTCGGTGCCCCTGCAAATTGATGCCTGGCTGCCCCTGGCCGCCAGCATGACCGCCAACACGGTCATCCATTTCGGCGAGCGCTCGCGCCGCGGCCGGTACGTGTGGGGGCTGCTCGCGGTGATCACGCTGGTCGCCGCCCGGCCGTGGGACCTGTCCCTTTCGGTGCTCTACGGCGGGGGTCTCTCTCGCCGCGGTGCCGGCACTTTTGGGCGCATACCTGGCGGCCCGGGCCCGACTGCTCCGGGAAGCCACCGACCGCGCGGAAAGGGCCGAACGGGATCGCGCTTTGGCCGCCGGACAGGCCCGCGCGCAGGAGCGGATGCGGCTCGCCGCCGACCTGCACGACGTGGTCACCCACCGGATCAGCCTGATGGTGCTGCAGGCCGGCGCGGTCCGGATGTCCACAGTGGACCCCACCATTCGGTCCGCCGCGGAGGACCTGCGTACGGTCGGCTGCGAAGCGCTGGAAGAACTCCGCGACATGATCGGCGTGCTCCGCATCGACCACGAGGAAGCGACATGACTGACCCGATCCGGGTGATCGTCGTCGACGACGAGCCCATGGTGTGCGCCCATCTGCGGACAATCCTCGGCTCGGCCGACGACATCGAGGTGGTCGACGTGGCCCACGACGGCGCCGCCGCCGTCGAAGCGGTCGTACGCCACCGCCCGCGCGTTGTCCTTATGGACCTGCGGATGCCGGGCGTAGACGGCTTAACCGCGATCGAGCGAATCCGCCAGCTGCCAGACCCGCCGGCCGTCGTCGCCCTCACCACCTTCGACGCCGACCAGTACGTCATCCGGGCCCTGCGCGCCGGCGCGGCCGGATTCCTGGTCAAGTCCACACCACCAGAGGACCTGATCGGCCTGGTCCGGGTCGCCGCCGACGGCCACACCGTGCTGTCCCCAGCGGCCGCCCGTCGCCTCGTCGCCGCCTCCGCCGACGAGCAGGAGGTGCGCGACCGGGCCCGCAAACTCGTCCGCGGCCTCACCGAACGCGAGGTCGACGTGCTCACCTGCCTCGGCGAAGGCCTCTCCAACGCCCAAATCGCCGCCGGCTTTTCCTGTCCGAGGCGACCGTCAAGGGGTACGTGTCGCGGATGTTGGTCAAGCTGGACTGCAACAACCGGACCCAGGCCGGCCTGCTCGCGTACGACGCCGGGCTCGTCACCCGCTGAACTCATCCCGAGGGTGACACCCGTTCTATACCCCCGCAACGTCACGGTTAAAAACCGCGGACGAGTCCGCCGTCCACCCGCAGGCGCTGGCCGGTGACGTACGCCGCCGACTGCGAGCACAAAAAAGCGGCCGCCGCCGCGAACTCCTCCACTTTGCCGTAACGGCCGGCCGGGATCGACCGCTGCGACCGGAACTGCACCTCCTCGACGGCGATGTCCTGCGCCTGCGCGGCGAGCTGGTCCATTCCGTCTACTCGCGCGGTCGAAATGCGGCCCGGGAGCAGCAGGTTGACGGTCACTCCGGTGGTCGCGAGCTGGTCCGCCAGCATTTTGAGGTAGGCGGCGAGCGCGCTGCGGAACATCCCGGAGGTCGCCAACACCTCGATGGGTTGGTCGATCGACGTCGAACTGACCGCGATCACCCGCCCCCACCCACGCTCCCGCATGCCCGGCAAGCACTCCCTGACCAGCCGCAAATGTCCATAAAGCAGCAGCTCAGCGGCGTCTCTCGCCATCTCCTCGGTGACGTCCAACGCGGTCGCCGGCGGCGGCCCGCCACCGTTCAGCACCAGAATGTCGACCGGTCCGAGCCGCTCGACCGTCTCCGCGACCGCCACCGACGTACTCCCCGGATCGCGTACGTCCAACGACACCCCGATCGCGCCCGGCAACCGCTCCGCGTTCTCCCGTACGAGCTCCACCCCCGCGCCCCAAGCGCCACCTTCACCCCCTCGTGCGCCAACGCGGTCGCGATCCCCAACCCCAACCCGCTCGACGCGCCACCCACCAGCGCCACCCGCCCGGTCAGCCCGAGATCCATCGCCACTGCCTTTCGCCGCCGTTGACCACCTCGCGGAACCCTAACCCCGCTCGTCGCCGTTTTCGTCTGGGTCGCTGTCTCCGGCTCGTCCCCGTTTTCGGCTCGTCGTTATCGGCTCGTCGCCGTTTTCGGCTCGTCGCCGTTTTCGTCGTACCCAGCCCCGAGGGTGGGACCATCCGGGGGAGCCAAATCTGCACACGCTCGTACGCAGATACCCCGTGTTAGGTTTCCTGAATGGCGCTGAAGGACCTGGCATACGGCCTCTACCGTCGCCGGCTCACCCGCCAGCTGACGAAAGGGCCACTCCCGCGGCATGTCGGGCTGATCATGGACGGCAACCGGCGGTGGGCCCGGCAGATGGGGTTCGACAATCCGAGCGTCGGTCATCGGTACGGCGCCGAGCACGTCGAGGACCTGCTGGGCTGGTGCGCCGAAGCCGGCATCGATCATGTCACCGTTTTCGTCGCTTCGCTGGACAATCTGAGCTCCCGGGCCGCGCCCGAGGTCCAGTTTCTCTTGGATATTATCGAAAATGTGGTTGCCGACCACCTCGCCCGGCCGGCCAGCCGCTGGCGGGTGCAGGTGGCCGGCCGGCTGGACGCACTCCCGGATTCCACCGCGCACGCGCTCAAAGTCGCCGTCGACGCGACCCGCGATCGCAAGGTCGATGGGCACGTCACCGTCGCCGTCGGCTATGACGGCCACCAGGAAATCACCGACGCCGTCCGTTCTTTGTTGACGGAGAACGGCGAAGCCGGCCGTACGTTGAAACAAGTCGCCGAAACACTCACTCCCGACGACATCGCCAAACACCTTTACGCCAGCGATCTGCCCGATCCGGAGCTGGTGATTCGGACCAGCGGCGAGGTCCGCGCCTCCGGTTTTCTGTTGTGGCAGACGGCACATTCGGACTACCACTTCTGCGACGCATACTGGCCGGCATTTCGGCACATCGACTTCCTCCGCGCCCTGCGGACGTACGCGCAGCGCAAGAATGCCACCTGAGCCGATCACCGCCCTGACGCCCCGGCCAGTCCGCCGGCGGATGCTCTCACCCAGTGGTGGCGGGACCTCACTTTCCTGCACTGGCCGGTAGAACCGGCCCTGGTGGCGCCGCTCCTGCCGGCCGGCACCCGCCCGGATTTATTGGATGGCGTCACGTACGTGGGACTTGTCCCCTTCCAGATGGACAAAGTCGGCCTGCTGGCGACCCCGGGTCTACCGTATTTCGGCACCTTCTGGGAAACAAACGTCCGGCTCTATTCAGTCGACGCCGACGACCGACGCGCAGTAGTCTTCCGCTCGCTGGACGCGGCCCGGTTGGCGCCTGTCGTCGCGGGCCGTCTAGGGCTGTCGTTGCCATACATCTGGTCGTCGATGCAGATGCGACGCACCGGCGACGTTTTCACTTACACCTGCAGACGGCGGCAGGGACATCGAGCCGTCACCAGCGCAGTGGTGGCCTGGAAAGGCGAACGCATCACCGAACCCACCACACTGGAGCACTTTCTCACCGCACGCTGGGGTTTACACGTCTTCTCGTACGGTCGCACGCGCGCTATATCCCCAACGAACACCCGACCTGGCCGCTGCACCGCGCGGAACTACTTTCCCTCGACGACCATCTGATCGGCGCCGCCGGCCTACCGCAACCCACCACGCCACCGGTCAGCGTCCTCTATTCCCCCGGCGTCCCGGTCCGGTTCGGTCCACCCCTACCCGCCTGATGTGACTCACACCGCAGCGGTGCCGATCAGACCGTTGCGGGTAACCAGGTCGACCAACTCATCCGCAGAAAGGCCGTCCGTGCCGGCCGGTCGCCGTGGCAGCACCAAATACCGCGTTTCCGCGCTGGAATCCCACACCGTGACGTCGACACCCCCGTCCAAGGTCACGCCGAACTCGGCCAGCACTGCTCGCGGATCGCGCACCACTCGGGACCGGTACGCCTCGCTTTTGTACCAGCCCGGCGAAGGGCCGAGCAGCGAGATCGGATAGCAGGAGCAGAGCGTACACACCACGACGTTGTGGATTTCCGCGGTGTTCTCCCCCGCAGCCGTTGCTCCTGAATCCCGCCGCCCATGGAGAACCCGAGCTCTTCGATCGCCACGTTCGCATTTTCCAGCAGACGCTCACGAAATCCGTCGTCCAGCCACGCGTGCGCGACGATCCGCCGGCCGTTGGCCGGGGTGGCGCGGCGCAAGTACGCGTCGAGAGCCTCGTCGAGAGCATGGCCGCCCAGCACCCCGCGCTCCTCCAACAAAGTCTCCAAATCTCTGACCTGCCGGGAAATCAGCGCGTCGGAATGTTCGCCGCTCACCCGTCCACCTCCAGGTAGCTCTCCCACAAGTCGACCACGACCCAGTGATCGCCCGCCCCCCACAAATCACGGGCCGCGAAACGCACCGCGTAAACCGCCTCCACCGGCGGGTCCGGCAGGTTCTGCGAGCGTACGTCCGGAAGCGGGTGACGCCCCCGCTCTCTCCACCACCACACCCGACTTTTTCCGCGCGCGTAGCGAGGAATCCGAGTGTGGTGCGCAGGATCGACGGCAATTGTCCTTACCCGTACGCCTGACCCGAACCGCTCAGCCATCGAGCTCACCCTCAGCCAGCACGCCCTTGCGTACCAACAAAGTGCGGATCGCGTAGAACCACCGCTCGTAGTACGAAGAACGCAGATAGAGCTCCGGCGGCATGCGCTCGATCGCGTCGCGGAACTCGTCCAGGTTGTAGACACCCTGCCGTACCAACGTGCTGTTCAGACCGAAAACCCGGCCTCCCAGTCAGCATGGAA
>NZ_WOTO01000104.1 GCF_010993775.1 Fodinicola feengrottensis
CGCGTCGGTCATCAGTGGAAAGGCTGAGACCTGGGCACATAACGTACGCAGCGTCAGCGCAATCGGCAATAGCTGGTGGTCGCGGAGAGCTGGCGATTGGTATCCGCCGCGGTCACCACGGCGGCCACGATTAGATAAGGCCCAGCCCGGGTGCTGCCGGCGGCTTGGCGTTATCGCCGGGGGCGAACGGCGGCCCGGTCACCGTGGGCGAACCGCATGGCCCCCGCAGCGGCCACGCGGCTCCGGCGGACCGGCGCGGGGGCTTTGCGTCGGACCTGAGATGCATATTGAACCCTCAAAATCGGGCTAATCCCCTAAACCGGACGCCCAGTCTTGGTGTCGGTTTGTTGGGCAGATCGCCCAAGCGGACGGCGGGAGCAGATCCGCAGATGCGGTGTTATCGCAGCTCAAGTGCCGCTAATGCGAGTCGGAGCGAACCTGTCCGCGTGGGTCGTACATCGGCACCACCAGCAGATCTTCGAGCCGCGGCAGCCGGTTCAGCACGGTGTTGCGGTGGCGATTAGAGGCTTCGGCGGTTGTTGCTGGCCGAGCAGTTCGCGTCCAGCCAGGCCCGCAGGTTCGCTGTCGATGACGCATGTCGCTCTCCCGCTGCGGCAGCACGGGGGCGCGAACAGTGGGCCGAGCGCGCAGGTTGACCAGCCGAGCGGGCCAGTCCTCTGGCAGCACCTCGTACGCCAGAGCAGTCCTCTCCTGTAGGCGGTCGTCCAGGCTCGCGCGACTTGGGTGGTGCCCACGGCGTGGCGGTCCAGCAGCGCCATAGCAGCGCCAGGCTCCGATAGCCGGTGGCGCACGGAGTACGGTTCCGCAGCGCACAGCAGCCACGACAGAAGCGACCGGTTCGCCACCTGACCAGGCCGCGAACCGCGGCGACAGTCCGACCGCCGGGCCGCGGGCGATCCGCTCCAAACAGCATGATCAGGCCGGTCAGCGCCGGCTGCGGCACCACACCACCAGCCGGTCAGGGTGTTTCCGACCGCTGCTGCACAGCGATCCGGATGCCGCGATCGCCAGCATGTCCCCCCGGGCGTACGCAGGCTCGGCCGCCCGTCCTCGCTGGCCGCCGACGCGTCACCACCAACGTAGGTGGGGCCGTCGACCGGCAGATCCAGCGCCGCGTCGGCGGCGGCCGAGGGCCACGACACAGTGTCCTCGCCGCGGTTCGCCAGCAGGTCGTCGAGAGCAGCGCGTACCGCCGCTGCTGTCCGTCCGTCCGCAGCAGCTGGCAGCTCGGCACCGCCGATACGCGCCGGCCACCAACGGTCACCGTACCTCCATCGGAAACCGAGTCCAACATCGCCCAGGACCGTGCTGGCTAGGTTCCCAATCCAACAACGAGTCGCGGTCGATGCCGTCGTCGCGTTTGGCCAGGTCGACCAGCGCTTCCCAAAGCACGAACCGACCGCCGAGACGGTACGTGGAAAGGACGGTGTCCAGCGGCACCTGCTGCTCGGCAGCGCAGCCGGCCGGTCTGCCCGGGCGGTGTCGAAGAGGTGGCCGACGCCAACCGGCTCGCCACTGCTCGAGGACTAGCGCGAGGATGCGCAGCAGCGACGCGAGGTTGTCCTCACGAGCACCGGCAGCACCTCTCCTGCCGGGGGAGCCCGGCGGAGTTGTTGGCCGTGTGACTGTCATGGGGAAGATCGGAAAGCAGCTGGTCCGCGAGTTCGTCCACCGCCGCAGCAGACGCCAGCCAGCTGGCTGACCTGGTCCAAAGCTCGCGGTCCTGGCCGCACTGCAGTCATGTCGTCACCGTACGGGCAGACCTCGGACACACCAAAACCACCCAATTGGGCGGGGAACGAGCCAGATCTGGGGAGGCTGGCCGGCGTCGCACAATAACCGGGCACAGGAAGCCCACAGGCCCGACACATCGGGCGCGGCCAAAATGGGGACCATGTCGACGGTTTTAATGCCGCGCCAGGGCCAACCTGTCACCAAACAGGCGAGCAACGATGATTCCGGTGCTGTTCCTGACCGCGAAAGATGTACTCGAGGACCGGATCGCCGTACATCGACGTCGACCTGGACGGTGGCGACGATTACCGCCGACCAAGCCGCCGACACTCCCTGGATTCCGGTGCTGTTCCTGACCGCGAAAGATGCCGTCGAGGACGGATCGCCGGCCTGACCGCCGGTGGCGACGATTACGTGACCGCCAAGCCGTTCGTCGAGGAGTCGACCAAGCCGTTGCGCTGGGCGACTGCGTGCGTGACCAACATCACCGCGGCGGTCGCTGCAGCGCCCAGCCGTCTCGGCGCCCGACACATCAGCGGTTCCTGATGCGCAACTGGTCAGCCTGACCGCGACCGAGTTCGAGCTGCTGGTTCCTGATGCGAACCCAGCGGGTGCTGAGATGCAGATCCTGGACCGGGTGTGGAATTACGACTTCGGCGGCCAGGCGAATATCGTGGAACTCTATATCTCTTACCTGCGCAAGAAAATCGACGCTGGGCGGCCGCCGATGATCCACACCATGCGCGGCGCGGGCTACGTGCTCAAGCCGGGAGCGGACCAAGGATCGTGACCAGCGCGGCCAAACCCGAAGCCGACCAGACGGTGTCCGGTCAGCTTCGGCGCGCGTTGCACCCGGGTGGTTGGTCGCTGCGCGGCCGGTTGTTGGGCCAGTTGGTCGCATTGGTGGCGGTGGCGTGCGTCGTGATGGGGGTCGTCACCGAGGTCGGCCTGCGGACGTTCCTGCTCGACAAGCTCAACGGTCAGCTCGCTGGCTCGATCCAACGCGTGGACTCGCCGATTGGAGGGGGACCAAGGGCAGCTGCCGCTCGGGCCGCCGACTTCGGGACGGCTTCGGTTTTTGGGTGGTGGGGCGGGAACCGCGATCGTCGTGATCGACAACGGGACTGTGACGGACGCGTACACGATCAACCAGCAGAACTATGGAAAACCGGTCAAGCTGCCGCCTGATGCGCTGGCCGCGATGGAGACCGTGCAGGTCGGCAAGCGTCCGAGTACGGTGGATCTCGGCGGGTCGCTCGGCGCTCACCAAGTCATTGCCGTTGCTTCCGACAGGACACCCGGCAGAGTCCTGATTGTCGGACTCTCGGTCGTCGACATCAACAGCACTTTGCTGTCCACCGGGTTGATCATGCTCGGGGTGGCGTTGATCGCGGTGCTGCTGACTGCTTTGGCCGGTGAGCTGATCATTCGCTATACGTTGACCCCGCTGCGAAGAGTAGCGGCGACCGCGAGCCGGGTGGCCGAGTTGCCGTTGGAACGCGGCGAAGTCGCGTTGTCCGTACGAGTGGCGGACCGGGACACCAATCCCCGTACCGAAGTAGGCCAGGTCGGCTCCGCGCTCAACCGGATGTTGGGCCATATAGCCAATGCGCTGGCCGTACGACATGCCAGTGAGATGCGGGTCCGCAAGTTCGTGGCGGACGCGAGCCACGAGTTGCGTACGCCGTTGGCCGCCATTCGCGGTTACGCCGAGCTGACCCGCCGGTCCGGCGACAAGGTGCCGCCGGACATCGCCCGGGCGATGGACCGAGTCGAGTCCGAGTCGATCCGGATGACCGCGCTGGTCGAGGATTTGTTGCTGCTGGCCAGATTGGACGCCGGCCGGCCGCTGCGCCGGCAGCCGGTCGACCTGACCCAGCTGGCCGTCGACTCGGTCAGCGACGCGCATGTGGCCGGGCCGGACCACAAGTGGCGGATCACCGTTCCGGACATACCGGTGATCGTCCCCGGCGACGAGCCGCGGTTGCGGCAGGTGCTCGCGAACCTGCTGGCGAACGCGCGTACGCACACGCCGACCGGGACGACGGTGGAAGTCGCGATCGCCCAGCTGGACACCGGCGAAGTGCGGATCTCGGTCACCGACGACGGCCCCGGCATCCCGCCGAGCCTGTTGCCGGAGGTGTTCGAGCGGTTCGCCCGCGGCGACAGCTCCCGCTCGCGAGCCGCCGGCAGCACCGGGCTGGGCCTGTCGATCGTGGCCGCCGTGGTGACCGCCCACCGCGGCAACGTCACGGTGACCAGCCGGCCGGGCCACACCGAGTTCGCGGTCCACATACCCAGCGAGGACTGACCTAACACCGAAACGGGACCCCTCCCGGCGAAGCTGTGAAATCCTTTCCCGGTGAGCCCGCCGACCGATGAAGCGACCGCGCCGCCTTGGAATTCGCACGGGCTCGCGTACGTGCCTTCGGTACTGGCTCGGCCGGTCATCCTGACGGTGGCGGCCGGGCTGTGGATGGCGCTCGGCGCGGTGGGCGTGGTGCTGGCCCTGTGGTTTGTTGGGCAGTGGTTGCGTACGGGTGGAGACCCGGACTGGCTGCCGTTTTTCATCGGTCTTTTCCTGCTGTCCCTCACCGTTGGGTGTCTGGGATGGGGGTTGCTGCGGGGAATCCCCTGGACCCGAGTCGCCCTGACCTTCGTCGGCGCACCGTTCCTGGTCAGCGGCTGCGGCAGCCTGTTCGCCATCGCGGCGATGGTCCTGATGCACCTGCCACCGAGCGGTGTCTGGCTGGTCCAACGGCCAGATCGGCGGCGGCCGATGGACG
The DNA here is from genome assembly GCF_010993775.1 of Fodinicola feengrottensis. Taxonomy (GTDB): domain Bacteria; phylum Actinomycetota; class Actinomycetes; order Mycobacteriales; family HKI-0501; genus Fodinicola; species Fodinicola feengrottensis. The sequence goes on from NZ_WOTO01000104.1 coordinate 4,542, forward strand.
AGGACTATTTGAGCGCGTACGACGTGAGGTCCGCCGACTCGCTGCCGGTCAACATCCGCGAGGAGCTGGCCCTACGGGACGAGTGGAAGGCCGGCATCACCGACCGAGCCCGCCACCTGGCCGCCTGGGGGATCGTGTTCGCGGTGGTGGTCGACGGCCAGGACCGGCGATACCAGGTGCTCGGCGCGGACGGCCGCGGCGAGCTGCCGGAGGGCATCGACGGGTCGTTGACCGCGGCCGACATTCATTCACGCGGTCGCACCCGGCGTGATGCACGCGGCGCTGCGGATCGTGGCGCACGTCGAGCGCGAAGCCGCGGTCCGACCGGAGCTGGGACTGCGGGTCGAGGCGATGGCGGCTGGTTCCGGGCTCTGCCCACATTGCCTTCCAACGCTGGAAAATCTGGGTATTGATGTGGAGGAAGTCCGATGACCAGCCGGTTGCACGCGCTCGACGCCAGTCGTTCCCGCCGACTGAGCGCCAGTGGTGCTCGGATGCAGCGAAAGGCGGCCCACGCGGTGGTTGTCCGGGCCGGCGAAGCGACTTCCGCCCACCACCGGCTGGACCTGCTCGCCGCGCTCGAAGCCGGGCAGTACGGCGACGGTCCGCTGCGCTCGGCGATCGACCAAGCCCGCCGGGACGTACGAGCGAACGCCCGTCACGACGAGACGCTCTACCGCCTGGCCTGCGCTTATGGCGCCGCTTGGTGGGCGCTGGACCCGGATCCGGAGGTGGCTTCCCAGCAGGCCGTCTACCTGGCCAGCTTCGCGGTCCCGGACGGCAGCATCGCGCTGGTGCTTGACGACGTGCTGACTGTCGGGGTCACCCACTAGGTTTTCCCGGGTGGACCTTGGATTGGCTGGGAAACGGGCTTTCGTCACCGCGAGCACGGGTGGCATCGGCGCGGCGATCGCCGGCCGGCTGGCCGCGGAAGGCTGCGCGGTGCTGCTGCACGGCCGTGACGCGGCCCGCGCGGGGAAGCTGGCGCGCGAGCTGGGCGGTGGTGCGCAGGCCATTCTCGGGGATCTGAGCAACCCGGTTTCGGCGACGGATGTCTGCACGTATGCGACGGCTTGGCGCCCGGACATTCTGGTCGCCAATGCCGGACCTTTTGTTGAACGGGACTGGGAAAGCACGACGCCGGCCGACTGGGCGAGCAGCTTCGAGGGCAACCTGGTCTCGACCGTGCGGGTGGTCCAGGCTGTGCTGCCAAGCATGCGCCAGCGCGGCTGGGGCCGGGTGATCACCATCGGCAGCCGGGCCGCGGTGAGCCCGTTGGAGAACATGGTCGACTACTCGGCGGCCAAAGCCGCGCTGGTGAACGCGACCGGGAGCCTCGCGCGGCACCTGAGCGGCACCGGCATCACCGCCAACACGGTCAGCCCCGGGGTCATTCTCACGCCGGGCCTTCGGCGAATGTTCCAGGAGCGGGCCGGCGGCGACGACTGGGAGAAGCTGGCCGCCGCGTACGCGCCGAATCCGGCTGGCCGGCTCGGCACCGGCGACGACATCGCCGCCGCGGTCGCGTTCCTGGCCAGTCCGCTGGCCGGCTATGTCAACGGCACCAACCTGCGAGTCGACGGCGGCCTGCGTTAGGGCGTGCTTGGAGACAAGCGTTAAATCCGCACAGGTCGGACACAGGGCGTCCACATAGCCGGCACAGCCGCCGTCTGGACGCTAGGTAGGCATGACGACCGATGTGTTCCCGGCCGATATCGTCCAGCCCGCGCCGACCCCAGGCCCGCAGTGACGCGTGGTGGGTACGACCATCGCTGCTGGTCTTGTTGGTAGGCACGGCTTTCCTCTATCTGTGGGGCCTCGGTGCATCCGGCTGGGCGAACTCCTTCTATTCGGCCGCCGTGCAGGCCGGTACGCAGAGCTGGGAGGCGTTCTTCTTCGGCTCGTCGGACGCGGCCAACGCGATCACGGTGGACAAGTCGCCGCTGGCACTGTGGCCGATGGTGATCGCGGCCCGGATCTTCGGGGTCAGTTCCTGGAGCATTTTGGTTCCGCAGGCGCTGGAAGGGATTGCCTGCGTTGGTTTGCTTTATGCGACCGTACGCCGGTGGTTCGGCCCAGCGGCCGGGCTGCTCGCCGGAGCGGCGCTGGCGGTGACCCCGGTCGCGGTTTTGATGTTTCCGCTTCAACAATCCAGACGCGCTGCTGGTGCTTTTGCTGGTGGCTGGCGCGTACGCGTGCACCCGGGCGGTCGAGAGCGGGCACACCAAATGGCTGCTGCTGGCCGGATCGTGCGTTGGTTTTGGCTTCCTGGCAAAGATGTTGCAGGCGCTGCTGGTGGTACCCGCCTTTGGTCTGGTCTATCTCGTGGCGGCGCCGACACCGTTGCGTAAACGGATCTGGCAGTTGTTGCTGGCCGGCCTGGCGATGGTCGGGTCCGCCGGTTGGTGGCTCGCGATCGTCCAGCTGTGGCCGGCCGCGGACCGGCCGTACATCGGTGGCTCGCAGACCAACAGCATCCTGGAACTTGCCTTGGGCTACAACGGTTTCGGTCGGCTGACCGGTGACGAAACCGGCGGGTTGGGCAACCTGAACCAGGACGCCGGGCTGTTTCGGCTGTTCGGCTCGGAAATGGGTGGCCAGATCTCGTGGCTGCTGCCGGCCGCGTTGTTGCTGCTGGTTGCTTTGCTGTGGGTGAGCGGAAAAGCGCCGCGGACCGACCGTACTCGTGCGGCCGTTTTGTTGTGGGGTGGCTGGTTGTTGGTCACCGGCCTGGTTTCAGCTTCTCCCAGGGCATCATCCACCCGTATTACACGGTGGCCCTGGCGCCCGCGATCGCCGCGCTGATCGGCATCGGCGCGGTGATTTTCTGGCGTCAGCGCGAACAACTCGACGCGCGGCTGGTGTTGGCCGCGGTGGTCGGGGTGACCGCGATCTGGTCGTTTTCGTTGCTGTCCGAGGCCAGCGACTGGCAGCCGTGGTTGCGGTATGCGGTGGTGGTGGTGGCTGGGGTGGTGGCGATGATCGCGCTGGCGACCAGCAATCGCGCGGTGCGCTGGCTGGTCGCCGCCGGGGCCGCGGTGGCGGTGGTCGCGATGGTCGGCGGCTCCGCCGGCTATGCCGTACAAACCGCCGCGACTGTCCACAGTGGAGCGATCCCGTCCGCCGGCCCGGCCAGTGCCGGCGGCGGCAGGTTCCGGGGTGCTCCGGGAGGTACGAGCAATAACCCGCCTGCTGGGAGCGCTGGCCAGCCGGGGGCGCCCACCTTGGGCAATGGCCGTCCGGGGCCGTCGCTGGCGGCCCGGGTGGGTTCGGTGGCGGCGCTGGCGGTAGACGGGGTGGTCTCGGTGGCGGCGGTGCGGGTGGCGGGCTGCTCGACGCTGGTACCCCGCCGGCGGCCGTCACGGCGCTGCTGAAGCAGAACAGCGGCTCGTACACGTGGGCGGCCGCGGTGGTCATGTCGAACAGCGCGGCCGGCTATCAGCTGGCCAGCGGCCTGCCGGTGATGGCGGTGGGCGGTTTCAACGGCACCGATCCGGCGCCGACGCTCGCCCAGTTCCAGGCCGAGGTGGCCGCGCACAAGATCCACTACTTCATTGGTTCGGGCGGTGGTTTTGGTAGCGGTGGTTTTGGTGGCAGGGCCGCGTCCGGCGGCGGCAGCGACGCGGCGCAGCAGATCGCCACTTGGGTGGCGGCGCACTACAAGGCGCAGACCGTTGGCGGCGTGACGCTCTACGACCTGTCATGAATTTACCAAGTAATGGCAAGGAAAGCCTCGCCAGGAGCGCCAAAGGTAGCGTTTTGGTAACCGGGATGAAACGGATGAAGGCACTCATAGGTGATTCACAGCCGCACCATATGGGGGCCATAGCCGCGAACCAGATCGTCAAAGGCATGACGACGACATCCTCATCCCAGCCGGCCGGCGCCAGAATACTGGCGCTGGACCCGGCGGGACCCGTCCTGGACGTGGTCATCCCGGTCTATAACGAGCAGGTCGACCTGGGGCCGTCGGTGCACCGGCTGCATGGCTACCTGGCGGCGAACTTCCCCTACCCGTACCGGATCACCATCGTGGATAACGCGAGCACCGACCGGACCCCGACGGTCGCGGCGGCGCTGGACGACCAGTACGCCGAGGTGGCCTTCCTGCGGCTGGTGGAGAAGGGCCGCGGCCGGGCACTGAAGGCGGCCTGGACCCAGTCGGACGCGGCCGTGCTGGCGTACATGGACGTGGACCTGTCCACCGATCTCGCCGCTCTGCTGCCGCTGGTGGCACCGCTGATCACCGGCCATTCGGACCTCGCCATCGGTACCCGGCTGGCCGGCGGATCGCGGGTGGTCCGCGGCCCGAAGCGGGAGTTCATTTCCCGCTCGTACAACCTCATTCTGCGCGGTGCGCTCGGCGCCCGGTTTTCCGATGCGCAGTGCGGATTCAAGGCCATTCGGGCCGATGTCGCCGAGCATTTGCTGCCGATGGTGCAGGACACCGGCTGGTTTTTTCGACACCGAGCTGCTGGTGCTCGCGCAGCGGGCCGGGTTGCGGACCCACGAGGTCCCGGTGGACTGGGTGGACGACCCGGACAGCCGGGTCGACATCGTGTCCACCGCGGTCGCCGACCTCAAAGGCGTCTGGCGGGTCGGTCGTGGCCTCGCCACCGGCGCGATCCCGGTCAGCCAGGTCTACCGGCAGCTCGGCCGGGCACCGCTGGAACAGCCACCGACGAACGTGTCGGCCGGATTTTTCCGCCAGGTCGTACGATTCTGCGGGATCGGCGTCGCCAGCACGGCCGCCTACGCGGTGCTCTACATCCTGCTTCGTACGGTCATCGGCGCACAGGGTGCGAACCTGCTGGCCCTGCTGATCACCGCGGTCGCCAACACGGCCGCCAACCGCCGGCTCACTTTCGGTATTCGTGGCGCCCAGGGCGCCGGACTGCATCAGCTGCAGGGACTCTTTGTTTTCGCGCTGGGCCTGGCATTGACCAGCGGCAGCCTTTTCGTCCTGCACCAGTTGGTCGCCGAGCCGGTCCGCTGGCTGGAGCTGGGGGTGCTGGTAGTGGCGAACCTGGTGGCGACGATGCTGCGGTTCGTACTGCTCCGTGGTTGGGTTTTCAAGACTGGCAAAGCGATTCAGGAGATTAAGTGACGACAGTGGAAAGAGCCCGCGCGGGGTGGCGCGGGCCCGCCGAACAGCCGGTCTGGATCAGGCCGGCTGTTGCCGTGTTGCTGGCCGTGACGGCCATTCTCTATCTGTGGAATCTGGGTGCGTCCGGCAACGCGAACGATTTCTATGCCGCCGCTGTGCAGGCCGGCACCCAGAGCTGGAAGGCGATGTTTTTCGGTGCGCTGGATCCACAGAACTTCATCACGGTCGACAAGCCGCCGGCGGCCTTCTGGATTATGGCGTTGTCCGGCCGGATCTTCGGCTTCAGCAGCTGGAGCATGCTGGTCCCGCAGGCATTAGAAGGAGTCGCCGCTGTTTTTCTCTTGTACGCGGCGGTGAAACGATGGGCCGGGCCGGTGGCCGGGCTGATCGCCGGCGCGATCTTCGCGCTCACCCCGGTCGCCGTGTTGATGTTCAAGTTCAACAACCCGGACGCTTTCCTGACGCTGTTGGTGGTGGCCGCTGGCTACTGTGTCGTACGAGCAATGGAGAAGGGCAGCACCTACTGGCTGCTGCTGGCTGGAACCGCGGTGGGTTTTGGCTTCCTGGCGAAGATGTTGCAGGCCTTCCTGGTCGTGCCGGCCTTCGGTCTGGTCTACCTGGTGGCCCGCGCCGACCGGGCTGTGGCGGCGGATCTGGCAGCTGCTCGCGGCCGGTGGCGCGATCGTGGTGGCGGCCGGCTGGTGGCTGCTGATCGTCGCGCTGGTGCCGGCGTCGCAGCGGCCGTATGTCGGTGGCTCCACTAACAACACTCCGTTGGAGCTCGCTTTTGGCTACAACGGCCTGGAACGAATCTTCGGCGGTGAGCACGGCGGGCCCGGTGGTGGTGCTGGTGGGGTGCCGGCCCGGATCGCTCAGGAATTCGGCCAAGCAGCTGGTCGGCAGGGTGCCGCTGCTGGCGGTTTTGGTGGCGGCGGCGGATCTGGAGGTGGTGCTTTTGGTGGCTTTGGTGGTGCGACTGGCATTACCCGACTCTTCAGTGACAGCTTTGGGACCCAGGTCTCCTGGCTGCTGCCGGCCGCACTGATCGGGCTCGCTGCCGTGCTGTGGCTGACGTGGCGCGCGCCGCGTACCGATCTGGTCCGAGCCGGGTTGCTGCTGTGGGGCGGCTGGATGCTGGTAAGCGGGGTGGTTTTCAGTTACATGCAAGGCATTATCCACCCGTACTACACCATTGAGATGGCGCCGGGCATCGCCGCCACAGCGGGCATGACGGTGGTTTATCTGTGGCGTCGAAGGGCGGAATGGATCCCGCGGATCGTTTTGGCAGGGATGTCAGTAGTCACCGGCGGTTGGGCGTATGTGCTGATCAACCGGACGAACTGGGCTCCGGCACTGGCCTACATCGCTGCCGTCGCTGGAATTCTGGCCGCGATGGCCCTCCTGCTCGGGCTGGCCGGGAGGCGTTGGCTGGTGATCGGTGCAGTGGCTCTCGCGGTGGTCACGGCCTTCACCGGCACTGCCGCGTACGCGGGGCAGACGGCAGTCACCGCGCACACCGGCGGGAGCCCGACCGCTGGGCCGGGCGGCGGCGGTTTCGGTGGTGGCTTCCCGGGTAATGGGGGAGGTCCTGCCGGTGGTTTCGCTGATCGCCGGGTCCAGCGACCGCGCCGGACAGCCCGCTGCTGGCGCCGGACTTGGCGATCGCGGGGGGCACCACTAACAGTGCGTTGGTGAAGTTGTTGCAGGCCAGTAAAACCCGTTGGGCAGCGGCGACGGTGGGGTCGCAGGAGGCGGCTCCGCTGGAGCTCTCCAGCAAGGCTGCGGTGATGGCGATCGGTGGTTTCTCCGGTGGGGATCCAGCGCCCACCCTGGCCCAGTTCCAGCAGTACGTCACCCAAAACGAGGTGCATTACTACATCCCCAGCAATCGTGGTGGTGGACCCGCTGGACCTGGTGCCCCGGCTAGCGCGGCCGCGAGCCGGGCCGGAGGCAGCGGTTTCGCGGGCTTCGGGCGAGGAAACCCGGCGATCACCTCCTGGGTTACCGCCCATTTCAAACCACTAACCGTCGGCGGGGAAACCGTCTACGACCTAACCCAACCCGCTCCATAACCGCCGCGCCCGCACTCGACGTTGAGTGTGGGACAAAACCCCACACTCAACGTCGAGTGCGGGCTTTTATCCCACACTCGACGCGACCCAGCCCGCTCACGTCACCCACGCGGGACCCAGCCCGCTCACCTCACCCCGCGCGGAACCGCAACTTTTCACCCAAAGTTGGTCAACTTCCGACGGTCCCAGCCCCGTTCGGCGCCATCGGCCGGCAGGCCGATTGTCGCCCCTCCGGCAGGGGCGTCGCTCTTTGGAGGCCCCGCGCTTTTTGCGGGGCCTCCAAAGAGCGACTCTCGTAGCCGTAGTCGACGGCGCCCGCGCCGAAGGCGCCAGAAATATCGGGGGCATCGGCAGTAGGCACGGAAAACCCTACCTCGACACCGGTCTTTGGTGTCGAGGTAGGGTTTTCCGTGCCTGGTAGACGAGGCATCCACACCCTCGTGGACACTGCTCTTAACCCGGGCGCTGGCTTTCGCGGTGGACACTGCTCTTAACCCGGGCGCTGGCTTTCGCGATCGGCACCGCTCTTAACCCGGGCGCTGGCTTTCGCGGTGGACACTGCTCTTAACCCGGGCGCTGGCTTTCGCGGTGGACACTGCTCTTAACCCGGGCGCTGGCTTTCGCGGTGGACACTGCTCTTAACCCGGGCGCTGGCTTTCGCGGTGGACACTGCTCTTAACCCGGGCGCTGGCTTTTCGCTCTTAAACCCGGGCGCTGGCTTTCGCGACACTGCTCTTAACCCGGGCGCTGGCTTTCGCGATGGACACCGCTCTTAACCCGGGCGCTGGCTTTCGCGGTGGACACTGCTCTTAACCCGGGCGCTGGCTTTCGCGATCGGCACCGCTCTTAACCCGGGCGCTGGCTTTCGCGAT
>NZ_WOTO01000103.1 GCF_010993775.1 Fodinicola feengrottensis
GCCCGATAGTGCGAAAAGTGTCAAGCGAGGAGGCTCACGCCGGTTTCGGTCCGCGACCCCAGTTCCGGTGACGTGCGGGCGACCGAGCTGGGAAATCTCTTGAAAGACGCGTCTGTACGGCACGTGGTCGTCACCGGCCTGGCCGGCGACGTCTGCGTGAAAGCGACCGCGTTGGACGCCCAGGAGCTGGGTTTTTCGGTCACCGTACCGTTGGCCGCCACCCGCTTCGTCAATCTTCAGGAAGGTGACGACGAGCGCGCGATCGCGCAGCTGCGAGCCGCCGGCGTCGACGTGACAGCGTAATCGACTCGCTCTGGAAGCCGGCGCGATGTTCGCGTACGTGCCGCGTATCCAGACCAACGCTCGGAAAATCGCCGCCAGCTAGCTGGCCGGCAGGTCCGGTCGCAGCACGATCTTCCCCAGGTTCTGCCGGTTTTCCACCATCCGGTGCGCGTCGGCGGCGCGTTCCAGCGGCAACCGGGTGGATATCACCGGCCGGAGCGCTCCGGATGCGCGCAGCGACCAGAGATTCCGGAGGTTCTCGTCGTACTCCTGCCGCCGCTGCTGGAAATACGGCGCCATCGAAAAACCGATGACGGTCTGCGCGTACATCCGCAGCTCGTTGACGTTCGCGATGGCGCCGTCGCCGTTGTACGACACCAAACGACCGAAGGGTGCCAGCACGTCGAGGCACAGCTGCTGCGCCTCACCACCGACGCCGTCGAGGACGACATCCACCGGCCTTTCGGCTATCAGCCTCAAATCTTCGTACGTGATGACCCGATCGGCGCCCAACCCGAGCAGGAACTCGCGCTTTTCCGCCGAGCTGACCACCGCGATCACCGTCCCGGCGCCGGCCACCGGGCGAGCTGGATCGCGAGATGCCCAACGCCACCAGCCGCCGCGGTCACCAGTACGGTCTCGCCGTCCCGAACCCCGGCGCAGCGCACCACACCGCTCGCAACCTGCCCACTGCGGACGAGCAACAACGCGTCGTCCAAGTCGACTTCGTCCGGGACCGCGGTCAAAAATCCCATCGGCACCAGAGCGAAATCAGCGTACGCACCGACAATCGTGATGCCGGTGACGCGCTGCCCCTCGCACCAACCGGTCACTCCGGCACCAACCGCGGCGATCCGGCCGGCGACCTCGCCGCCGGGCGCGGCCGGCAGCGGTACGCCGCCGCCATTCCCGTCGCCGCGGACCAGCCGGACCACCGGCAGGGTGATGCCGACGGTCTCGACCTCGACCAGCACCTCACCGAAACCAGGCAGCGGCTTGGGTGTTTCGTCCACCACCAGCACGTCCGGGTCACCGTACGAGTGAAACCTGACCGTACGCATCCGATGCCTTTCGCCGGGGGAACTCCTCCAGCTCCACCCTAAGGCGTACCTTTTGTCCAGGCCTTCGCGGCCAGTAGAGCCAGGTGCAGCGCGACGAGCGAGTCCTCCAGCTCGGCCAGCGCGTCGAATCGTCCACTGTGGACGGTCGCGCGGACAACAGTAGTGGCCCCGACAGCGGCCAGATATGCGTGCTCGGGCACTTGCGGACAGGACGGATCCACGGCCCGCGCACGCTGGTGCCAGGCCCGGTTGAGATGCGCGAAGCGGTGCCGCGAGGCGTCGATGCGGTCCCGCGCCACCCTGCCCGCGCCGGGCATCTCGACGTAGAAAACCTGCGCGAAAGCCGGTTCGGCGATGAGAAACTCCAGCAATGCCCGGCAGGCCACCCGCATGGCCTGTTCCGGACTTACGTCGTCCGCCAGCCCATGGGTCGCGGCCACGATATGGCCGATCATCAACCGGCCACCCTCCTGGGTGGCCTCCAGGAAACAGTCCTCTTTGTCGCTGAAATGAGCATAAAAAGCAGCTCGGGACACCTTTGCATTTCGCACTACATCGGCGATTGTCGCGGCGGCATAACCGTTTTCGGCCACCACCGCCACAATCGCGCGAATAATCCGCTCGCGTTGCGCGGCCCGCACGCGAGCGGCCGGCAACCGAGACCTGCCACGCGGCAGGCCGGGCTCACCTTCGTGCGTACGGGCCAATGACCCCTCTTGCCTCATGGCCCCCTCGCTTCTAGAGTACGAGCGCGTACCTGTGATGCGCGACACTCGGCAGTCTCCACGTGATCAACCCCGTACCGCAAGTAAAAACAGGAGGTGCCAGCTCCCTCACCAGGCTCCGGCCGCGGCGGCGGCCGTCCAGGGTTCGTATCTCGGCGAATCGAAGGAGGCGGTCTGATGACCGCAGTCGTCTCGGGCACCGCGGGGGATGTCAGCGGCGGGTGGACCCGCGGGCTCTGGCACCGACAGCTCGACCACTATCCCAGCACCGGCAAGCGCATGCTCTATCTGAGCATTGTGGTTATCGCGACCGTCGTCCTTTATTACGAACTTTATGTCGGCGGCGCCGTCGCGCCCGCGATCATCGCTCACTATCACATGTCATTTCCTTACTATGTCTACATTTCCGTGTTCGGCAACCTGATAGGGGCGTCGCCTCGATCGTGGCCGGACTGGCCGATCGCTGGGGGCGGGCGAACCTGGTCGCGTACGGCCTCGCGGTGACCGGGGTCCTCATCCTCTTCGCGCTTCCCAACGCTCCCGACAAACTCACGTACGGCATCGTGTTCGCGGTGGTCTCGTTCGTTGAGGGCATTGTCCTGGTGGCCACGCCCGCCCTCGTACGCGACTTCTCGCCGCAGCTCGGCAGGGCTTCCGCGATGGGCTTCTGGACGCTCGGACCGGTGGTCGGCAGCCTGGTCCTGTCGGAAGTTTCCAGCAACACCATCGGTTTCCTGCCGGACTGGCAGTCGCAGTTCATCATCTGCGGCATTGCCGGGCTGGTCGTCTTCGTGGTCGCGCTCTTCGGACTCCGGGAGCTCTCACCCCGACTGCGCGACCAACTGATGGTCAGTCTGCGCGACCGGCAACTGGTCGAGGCGAAGGCAAAAAAGGCATCGACATCAACCAGAGTCTGCGCAATCCGTGGCGACAGATGTTGCACCTGGACATCATCGGCTCGGCCTTCGCGATCGCGGTGTTCCTGATCATCTACTACACAGCGGTCGGATTCTTCACGATTTACTTCACCACGCTGTTCGGCTACAGCCTGGCCGAGGCCAACGGACTGGGAAACTGGTTCTGGGCTTTCGACGCGCTGGCCCTGATCGTGGTCGGCATCGTCTCGGACCTGACCAAGGTCCGAAAACCGTTCATGATCTTCGGTGCGATCGGCTCGGTCGTGATGACGATCGTTTTCGCCGACCGGGTGCACCATCCGGAGACCAGCTACTACACGTTCGTCTGGATCATCAGCATCATGGCCGTTTTCCTGGCCATCGCGTACGCGCCGTGGATGGCGAGCTTCACCGAGACGGTGGAACGCCGTACCCCGGCGCTGACCGCGACTGGGCTGGCGGTCTGGGGCTGGATCGTCCGCATCGTCGTCGCCGTCAGCATCGCCGCCATTCCTTTCGTGATCAGCTCGATGACAACCGCTCGTGCAGTACGGCGCTCAGGTGCAGGAGCTGAGCACGAAATACGCACCGCAGCTGGCCACTCTCAAAGCCATTGACCCGGCCACTTTGGCCGCACTGAGCGCAAATCCGCAGGACACCGCCGCGGCTACCAAGGCGGTTGGCGAAATCGCCACCGCCCAGCACGTGGATGCCGCCACCGCGGTCGGAAAACTGCAGGCAGTGGCCGCCGTTCCCAAGGCCGACCTGACTTTCCTGCAGACGTACGGACCTCAGGTGGCCGGCGCGGCCGCCACCACCCGTGGCCAATGGCAGAACTGGTGGTGGGTCTGCGTCGGCGGCGAGATCGTCTTCATCCCGCTGATCTTCGTGATGGCCGGCCGGTGGAGCCCGCGCCGCGCCCGAGAAGACGCCGCCGCGCACCAAAAACAGGTCGAAGAGGAACTCGCCCTCCTCAAATCCTGACCCACCGACTTTGTCCGCACCGCCCCGCTGCTTGCGCCTCTCGCAAGCAGCGGGGGCGTTACTATGCGGAGTCCTGCTCTACCTGCGCCAGGAGACCCAGCCGCTGTTCAACGTTTAGATAGTTCTCGACTTTGTAGTCGATGATTTTCAGGCAGGCCTGCAGGTCGGCTATCCGCGCACGTACGTCCGCCTGGTGTTGCTGCAGGATCTGCCGGCGGCGGGCGGAGGTGCCCACGCCGCCGCGCCGCAAAGTGGCGTATTCCACCATCAGCCGGATCGGCATCCCGGTGATCCGCAGCCTGGTCAGGAAGCTCAGCCAGGCCATGTCCGCGTCCGAGTACGTCCGCCGGCCCCCGGAGTCGCGGGCCGGCGGATCCACCAGCCCGATGCGCTCGTAGTAGCGGAGCGTGTCAGCGGACAGTCCGCTCTGATGTGCCGCTTGGGCGATGGAATAGCTCACCACTAGACCGTAGGAGTTGGAGTGCGCTCCAAGTCAAGCCCGAACGCGAGATGAGTCCACCGACCACGCACGCAACGCGACATCCAGCGTGTCGTACGCGTCTCCAGGACCCGCCGCCCAAGCGACCACGCCATCGGGCCGGACCAGCAGCGCGACCAGGTCGTCGCGCCCGGTGGACTGGACCTCGACGGCGCCCGGCACCGCGCCAGCGGGCGCGAGCAGCACCGCATCGCCGTCGCGGGTCAGCTCCGACAACCGCGCGTCCGCACCGTTGACCAGCGTCAACGCCAGATCCGGGCAGGGCCGGCCGGCGAGCGGGTGGTCACACTCGTACGGCAGCTCGTGCTGGACGTCCAGCCCAGACATCATCAGCCCGAAATGCCGATTGACCTCGGGAATGTCCATAAGATCCGCGACGATGTCACGCAGCGCGTCGGTGTGCGGGCCTGGCCGGAGCAGCGCCGACTGCGCCCGGGTGTTGTGCAGCACGTCCGCGCCGACCGGGTGGCGCTCCCGGTGGTACGAGTCGAGCAGCCCCTCCGGGGCGGTGCCGGCGACCGTGGCGGCGAGCTTCCAACCCAGGTTGACCGCGTCCATAAGGCCGAGATTCAGGCCTTGGCCACCGCTGGGCGAGTGGACGTGAGCCGCGTCGCCGGCCAGCAGCACCCGACCCAGCCGGTACGCCGTCACCTGCCGCGCCTGGTCGGTGAAGCGGAGGCCATCCTGCACGTCCGTGATCGTCACGTCGACGCCTGACACCCGCTTGACGCTGGCCTGCATCTCATCAACGGTGATCGGGCCGTCCCAGCGGTCCGGGTCCGCGAAGTCGAAGGTGGCCACCATCCCGTGGCCGTAGAACAGCGTGCCGCCCTCAACCCGGCCGGGCGGCGGCAGCTCACTCACATCCTCGATGTGCGCGGGCACCCGGCGGACCGTCATCAGCGGTGCGGTGCCGGGAAAGTCGAAGCCAGCCAGCTTGCGGACCGAGCCGCGGCCGCCGTCGCAGCCCACCACGTACGCGGCCCGGATCTCGCGATCGCCGGCACGCACAGTGACCCCGTCCTCATCCTGTTCTAGACCAGTCACGGCGTGCTCGTACCAGACTGGCACGCCCATTCCGACGGCATGCTCCAGCAGGATCTTTTCCAGCTCCACCTGCCAAATCAGGGTGGACTTTCGCTCCAGCGCATCGATCTTGAAAATCGACGCGAAATGGGCCTTCTCGCTGCCGTGATCGCGGGCCTTGTCCGCACGCCCGGCCTCGTCGTGCCGCGCGATCAGCTCGCCCAACCCACGCCGCTGCAACGCCTCGGTCGCGAGTGGGCCGATGCCACGGGCCCGCGGTTCGCCGGACGGGCGGGCCAGCCGCTCCAGCACGACCGGGTTCGCCCCGGCCAGCTTCAGCTCGGCGGCCAGCATCAGGCCAACCGGACCTGCTCCAACAACAACTACATCTATGGTCATGATCGTCTCCAAACCAGGGAACACTGTACTCAGTAAGGCCACGCTAGCAAACTGAGTACACTGTTCGCAATTAGCCTTCTGGAGGTGGTCGGTGGTCATCTGGATGCGGCCGGAGCGGGCGTCTCGCGGACCCCGAGGCCAGCCCACAGTCGTACCGAGATCGCACTGGCCTGCGTACGAGTGGCGGACGCGGAGGGCATCGACGCGGTGTCGATGCGGCGGGTCGCCGCCGAACTGGGCACCGGTACGACCTCGCTCTATAGATACGTGTCGTCGAAGGACGATCTCTATGACGTGATGGTCGATGCCGTCCTTGGCGAGGAGCAGCTACCCATTCCGACGGGCTACTGGGTGGAGGATCTTCGCCAGCTCGCATCCTGGAAACGGGCGCGGTTTGTGAGGCATCCGTGGATGGCGACGGTGTCCGGCCGACCGGCCGTCGGGCCGTGCGGGCTGGTCGTTCAGGAGCGTTCGCTGCGGGCGGTCGACGGGCTCCAGCTGCCGATCGACGAGATGTACATCATCGCCGAGGCCCTCGACGCGTACGTACAGGGCTTCGCGATGCGGGAGGTCGCCGAGCAGTGGGCCATCCAGCGGTCCGGGCTCGATGCCGAGGCCTGGATGGACGCGCATGCGGCGTACGCCCAAGCGGTTATGGCGAGCGGAGACTTTCCGCTGATCAGCCGCATGTGGCTGGACGCCTCGGAGCCACATGCCGCGGATCGCGCTGAGCGCGGTTTCCAGCACGGCCTCGACCGGCTGCTGGAAGGCTTCGGGGCCAGCATCCGGCGGTCGCACTCACCAGGTGGCTAGCACCGTGATCGTGCCCGGCTCGACCTCGGTGAAACCCGCGTCGCGTACGGCCACCGCGTCCTTCCTGGTGACCAGCTCGGCCCATTCTGGCTTCGTGGCGGCTCGTACCAACACCGGGAAGTCGGCGTCGGCCCAGGCCGCCAGCCGGTCGCGGTCGGAGTAAGCGGCGAGCAGCATCGACGCGTGCCCGACCTGCGCCATCGCCTTGCCGGTCGTCATCGTCGCTTCCGGCGTCAACCACAGCGTCGGCGTTGTTACGTTCGGAATCCGATTGTCACGGTCGGCGGCATCGGGGTCGGTCAGCTCGATGCCGGCGACCTGCAACCGGGACAGCTCCTTCGGCAGCTCGGTGACCAGGGACGGCGGGAAGGCGCGCACCTGCGCCGTACCAACCCGCACTGTCACCCCGGGCAGCCCTTCGGCCACCCGCCAGTGGATGCCACGAGCCCGCCGGACGACCTTGCGGATCCGGTCGGTCATCCAGGCATGCACCTCGTCATGCCACTCACCGCCCTCAGCCGAGCGCGGATCGGCGAGTAACACGACCACCGCCCGCGCCGCCGCCGTCAGCGCGTCAGTGTGCGCAGGAGGGTCGGCTTTTTCCACTCGTACGACCAATTGCTGCGCTCTTACGTCCGTTTCCGGCTCGATCTCGCCGGCCATCAGCCGCTTGTGGCGCTCGACCATCGGCTCCAGCAGGGCGGTCAGTTGGTCAACTGCCGGCATCGGCCTCTTCCACCTCGTCGCGGCTGATCCCCAGGAAGAACAGGATGGCGTCCAGATATGGCTGGTTGAGGGACGTGTCAGCGACCGCACGCAAGGCCGGTTTAGCGTTAAAGGCGATGCCCAGCCCAGCCGCGCTGATCATGTCGATATCGTTGGCGCCGTCGCCGACCGCCACCGTCTGGCTCATCGGAATGCCCGCCTTTTCGGCGAAATTCCGCAGCGCGGTCGCTTTTCCGGGCCGGTCGACGATCTCCCCGACCACCTCGCCGGTGAGCCGGCCGTCCACGATCTCCAGGGTGTTCGCGGCCGAGAAGTCGAGCCCGAGATCTGCCACCAGCTGGTCGGTGACCTGGGTGAAGCCGCCGGAGACGACTCCGCACAAATAACCCATGCGTTTGAGCGTACGTACCAAAGTGCGGGCTCCGGGGGTGAGTTGAAGATCGTGGCGTACCGCATCGATGACGCTCGCGTCCAAACCCTTCAGCTCAGCGACCCGCGCCTTCAGGGAAGCGCCGAAATCGAGCTCGCCGCGCATCGCCTGCTCGGTGACTTTCGCGACCTCTTCGCGACGGCCCGCGTACTCGGCCAGCATCTCGATCACCTCGCCGGTGATCAACGTCGAATCGACGTCAAACACCACCAGCCTGGTCGCCCGGCGGGCCCACCCGGCCGGCTCGACAGCGAGGTCCGTACCGGTCGCCTTCGCCGACTCGGCCAGTGCCGCCCGCAGGTGGGGGCCGTCCACTCCGGAGACAATGAGTTCCAGACTGGTCACCGGATATTTCGACAGCCGAGTGATCCGGTCGATGTTGCCACCGAGCTCAGCGATCCGCGCGGCCGCCCCGGCCATCGCGGGCGCGGTCAGCGGTCGCCCCAACAGGATCACGTGCTGGCGCCTCGGCTGCTCGACGCTCGGCGTCGCCGGGCCACCAATCAGCACCTCCGCGGTCAACCCGAGCCGACCACAGGTCTTGTGCAGATGCCCCGCCAGCGCGCCGGCATCGCCGTGCACCGCCAGCGACACTCCCAGAACCAGCTTGCCGCGCAGCACCACCTGCTCAACGTCCCGAACCTCGACGCGCTCGCTCTCGTACGCGGTCAACGCCTCGAAAAGGGTCGCCGTCACCCCCGGCCGGTCCGCGCCGGTGACCGTACACACCACCCGGATCGGTTCAGCCACGTGGTGAGCCTAGCTCGCCCTCGCCGCCACGTGTGGTCCCGCCCGGTCCCGTCCCGTCAGTCCCGCACTCGACGTCGACTGCGGGGGGGGTGGCAGGGAATGGGGGGAACAAAAAAAACTCGCCGGCGGCCTGGGAGGGCCAGCCGGCGAGTTTTGAAGAGAGGAGCTACTTCGAGGAAGTAGTGACTTCCTTTTTCGGGGGGGGGGGGGGTGCGACTGGTCGGGCGCCGGGGGCGTAGTCGGGGAATTTCAGGTCAAAAGCGGGACGCTCGGACCGGATCCGCGGCAGCTGGGTGAAGTTGTGCCGAGGGGGCGGGCAGCTGGTGGCCCATTCGAGCGAGCCGCCGTAGCCCCAGGGGTCGTCGACCGTGACGACGCGGCCGAGTTTGTACGACTTCCAGGCGTTCCAGGCGAACGGCAGCGTCGAGGCACCCAGGATGAAGGCGCCGATCGTCGAAACGGTGTTCAGGGTGGTGAACCCGTCGGACGCGAGGTAGTCCGCGTACCGGCGGGGCATGCCCTCGGCGCCGAGCCAGTGCTGCACCAGGAAGGTGGTGTGGAAACCGATGAAAGTCAGCCAGAAATGCAGCTTCCCGAGCCGCTCGTCCATCATTCGGCCGGTCATTTTCGGGAACCAGTAGTAAATCCCGGCATAGACGGCGAAGACGATGGTGCCGAAGAGCACGTAGTGGAAGTGCGCGACGACGAAATACGAGTCGGAGACGTGGAAGTCGATCGGCGGGGATGCCAGCAGTACGCCGGAAAGCCCACCAAACAGGAACGTCACCAGGAAGCCGATCGCAAAAAGCATCGACGTGGTGAACGTGATCGACCCGCGCCACATGGTGCCGATCCAGTTGAAGAACTTGATGCCGGTCGGTACGGCGATCAGGAACGACAGGAAACTGAAGAAGGGCAGCAGCACCGCGCCGGTGGCGAACATGTGGTGCGCCCACACCGTCAGCGACAGGGCACCAATCGCGAGGGTCGCACCCACCAGTGGCTTGTAGCCGAAGACCGGCTTGCGGCTGAAGGTCGGAATGACCTCGGTAATGATGCCGAAGAATGGTAAAGCGACGATATAGACCTCTGGATGGCCGAAGAACCAGAACAGGTGCTGCCAGAGCAGCGCACCGCCGTTGTCCGCGTCGAAGACCCGCGCGCCCAGGTGCCGGTCGGCGGTCAGCGCCGCCAGCATGGCGGCCAGCACCGGGAAGACCATCAGTGCGAGCAGCGCGGTGACCAGGATGTTCCAGGTGAAGATCGGCATCCGGAACATCGTCATGCCGGGCGCCCGGAGCGTCATGATCGTGGTGACCATGTTGACCGAGCCCAGGATCGTACCCAGACCGGAGATCATCAGACCGATGATCCACATGTCGGCGCCGGCGCCGGGCGAGTTGATCGCCGAGTTCAGTGGCGCGTACGCGAACCAGCCGAAGTCGGCGGCCCCGCCCGGGGTGATGAAGCCGAGCACCACGATCGTGCCGCCGAAGGCGAACAGCCAGAACGAGAAGGCGTTCAGCCGCGGGAACGCCACGTCCGGCGCGCCGATCTGTAGCGGCACGATGTAGTTGGCGAACGCGAACACCATCGGCGTCGCGAACAGCAGCAGCATGATCGTGCCGTGCATGGTGAACAGCTGGTTGTACTGCTCGTTGGTGAGGAACTGCAGCCCCGGCCGGGCCAGCTCGGCCCGCATCAGCAGGGCCAGCACACCGCCGATCCCGAAGAAGATGAACGACGTGATGAGGTAGAGCAGGCCGATCGTCTTGGCGTCGGTGGTCCGGATCAGGCTGAGCAGCACGCTGCCCTTCACGGACTGCCGAACCGGCCACGGCCGGGTGACGATGGGCGTCGGCTCAACCTGCTTGTCGGCCGTGGACACCAAACCCCTCCAGCATGTCGGCGAGCGAGCGAGAGGTCTCCACCCCTCCGCAGGGAGAATAGTCCTCGACAGTCTGTAGAGCACTCCCGGGGGAGGTCCCTCAAGCTGCGACGACGACGGTACGCGGACGACGCTGGATGGCGAGCACGATGATCGCCGCGAGGACGCTCAACATGCCGGCGACGTACCAAACCAGGTCGTAGTTCCCGAGCGCGTCTCGTACGACGCCGGCCGTCACTGACGCGATGCCGGCACCCACCTGGTGCGATGCCAGCACCCAAGCGAAAACGACCGGTCCGTCGGCGCCGAAGAAACGGCGGCACAGCGCCACCGTCGGCGGCACGGTAGCGACCCAGTCCAGGCCGTAGAACACGATGAAGATGACCATGTCGGGACGCAGGGTGGCGGCGAACAGGCTGGGCAGCACGAGCAGCGACAGGCCGCGGCCGGGCCGGTGTAGTAGACGATCAGCAGCAGCCGGGAGTCGAAACGGTCGGTCAGCCAGCCGGACAGGACCGTACCGACGATGTCGAAGACGCCGACCATGGCGAGCAGGCCCGCGGACGTCGTCTCGACCATGCCATGGTCGTGCGCGGCCGGGATGAAGTGGATCTGCACGAGCCCGTTGGTGGTCGCCCCGCAAATCGCGAAACTCGCGGCCAGCAACCAGAAAACCGGCTTGCGGGCGGCCCGGCCCAGGGCCGTGACGGCCCGCATCGCCCCGCCGCCGACGACCTGGGCGACCTTGGCCGGGGCCTCGGTGGCCCCGTACGGCAGCACGCCGATGTCTTCGGGACGGTCGCGCAGCCGCCACCAGACCAGCGGCGCGGCCAGCAGCGCGATCGCCGCGACGACCAGCGCCGCGCTGCGCCAACCGGACGTGGAGATCAGCGTCGACAGCAGCGGCAGGAAGACCAACTGGCCGGTGGCACCGGCCGCGGTGAGGATGCCGATGATCAGGCCGCGGCGGGCCACGAACCAGCGGTCGGTGACCAGCGCGGCGAATCCGAGCGCCATCGAGCCGGTGCCGAGCCCGACCAGGACTCCCCAGCACAGGATCAGCTGCCAGGGCGCGGTCATGAAGACGGTCGCACCACTGCCGACCGCGACGGTCGCGAGCGCTGCCGCCACCACCTTGCGCGGGCCGAAGCGCTCCATAAGGGCGGTCGCGAAAGGGGATGTCAGGCCGTACAAGACCAGGTTGACCGACACCGCCGCCGAAATAGTGCCGACCGACCAGCCGAACTCCTGGTGCAACGGCGTCAGCATGACACCGGGCGTAGACCGGAAGCCGGCCGCGCCGATCACCGCCAGAAACGCGACCGCCGCCACAAACCAGGCGGGATGCAGACGGGTACGCCGCTGTCGGGGCACGCGGGTGGGAGTCGAGGTCACCCGCCCATGATCCGGAGTTCGCGCGCCGCCCACGAGTGGCCCGCAAGCCACTTCCCGCAAGAATCCGGCCATGATCTGGTGGGTACGAACGAGAGGGTGACCTGGGTCATGCCGCTACTTGAGTGAGGCTTGGTCGACGACTGGGACTGCGGGGGGGTGCCGGCCCTGTTTAAGGGGGGTGTGTGCTGGGGGCCTGGTTAAAAAGCGGTGTGGGCTGGGGTGGTGGGCGCCCTGCTTAAAAGCGGTGTGGGCTGGTGGGCGCCCTGGTTAAAGCGGTGAGTGCCGGTGGGCGCGCTGGTTAAAAGCGGTGTGTGCCGGGGAGAGATGGGCGGCCTGGTTAAAAGCGGTGTGGGCTGGGGAGATGGGCGCCCTGGTTAAAAGCGGTGTGGGCTGGGGAGATGGGCGCCCTGGTTAAAAGCTGATGGCGCTAGCTGAAATTCCCCACTTTTGCTAGATCATTTTCCCCAGTTGGGTGTCGTCCGGCGTGGCGTTCGCGCTGGTCAGGATGGTTCTACTGACAGTGCGTAGTGACTGTGTTCGCTATGTGACTTGTTGGGGGCCTCGATGCTCAGCGTGGAGGAAGAGGTGGATGCGCACGCGCTTCGCCGGCAGGGTTGGTCGATCTCGGCGATTGCTCGTCATCTGGGCCGGGACAGGAAGACGATCCGCGCGTATTTGAGTGGCGCTCGGGAGCCTGGTAAGCGGGTCCGGTCCGAGCCGGTGGTGATCGCGGAGTTCGTGCCGTATTGCCGGCAGCGGCTGGTTGATGATCCGCATTTGTGGGCGTCGACGTTGTTCGACGAGGTCGTCGCGTTGGGGTTCACTGGTTCGTATCCGTCGCTGACCGCGGCGATCCGCGACCTGGGGCTGCGTCCGCATTGCGAGGCGTGTGACCGGTCCAAGGGCCGTGACACCGCGGTGATCGCGCACCCGGCGGGCGCGGAGACGCAATGGGACTGGTTGGAACTTCCTGATCCACCATCGGCGTGGGGCCTGGGAAAGCACGCGCATCTACTGGTCGGCGCTCTCGCGCATTCCTCGCGGTGGCGCGGAGTTTTGGCTACCAGTGAGGATTTCCCGCATCTGGTCGAGGCGATGGACGCTGTCGTGGCGCGCCTGGGTGGGGCTGACCAAGGTGTGGCGGTTCGACCGGATGTCCACCGTTTGCTATCCACCGACCGGTGCGGTACTGCCCAGTTTCGGTGAAGTGCGAACATTAACGGAGTCACCTCGTTATGTGCCACCGCGGCGGGGGAAACGCAAAGGGCGTGTCGGAAGGCGAATCATTTCCGCCGCGCACGATGGTGGC
>NZ_WOTO01000106.1 GCF_010993775.1 Fodinicola feengrottensis
ACGAGCCGGACACCGACACCATGCACCTACTCGTACGGCCGAATCTTGTGACGGAGACCACTGAAGACGGCTGAGCAGAATTGTCTCTGACAGAGTGAGAACTGAGACGTCTACCGAACCGCCTGGCCCTGCCAAGCGCGATAAATACGGGGCCCGAGTGGGGACCCCTTCTAGCTAAAACGCTGAGCGCATTTAAGAGGAGCTAGGAGGGTACCCCCGACGGACAGTAGGTAACACGGCGATAGGGGACAAAGATGTGTCGTCGTAAGCGGCGACCCAAGCTCGAATGAACAGCTTGGCGGAGCTTGCGGCCGGTCTCCTCGATCGGGTGCGCCTCGCCCTGCGCGCGGAGCTTCTTGAACTCCGGTGCGCCGGCGTCCTGGTCCGCGATGAAGCGGGCCGCGAAGGAACCGTCCTTGATGTCGGCCAACACGCCGCGCATCCGCTCCCGGACGCTGTCGTCGATGATCCGCGGGCCGGAGATGTAGTCGCCGTATTCAGCGGTGTCCGAGCAGGACCAACGCTGCTTGGCGATGCCACCCTCGTACATCAGGTCGACGATCAGCTTCAGCTCGTGCAGGCACTCGAAATACGCGATCTCCGGGGCGTAGCCGGCCTCGGTGAGGATCTCGAAACCCGACTGTACGAGCGAGGAGACGCCGCCACACAGCACCGACTGCTCGCCGAACAGGTCCGTCTCGGTCTCTTCGGTGAAGGTCGTCTCGATGACGCCGGCGCGGGTGGCGCCGATGCCCTTCGCGTACGAGAGGCCAAGCGCGAGGCCGTCGCCGTTCGGGTCCTGCTCGACCGCGACCAGCGCCGGCACGCCCTTGCCGTCCGCGAACTGCCTGCGTACGAGGTGGCCGGGGCCTTTCGGGGCGACCATGATGACGGCGATGTCCGCGGCCGGCTTGATGTAGCCGAAGCGGATGTTGAAGCCGTGCGCGAAGAACAGCGCCTTGCCGGCGGTCAGGTGCGGCTCGACGGACTCGGCGTACACATGGCGGGCCACGTGGTCCGGCACCAGCAGCATGATCACGTCGGCCCACTCGGACGCCTCGGCCGGCGTGGCGACCTTGAGGCCCGCGTCGGTGACCTTCGCGCGGCTCTTGGAACCCTCAGCGAGACCGACGGTCACGTCGACACCGGAATCCCGCAGCGACAGCGCGTGCGCCTCGCCCTGGCTGCCGTACCCGATCACGGCGACCTTCTTGGCACCGATGATGCTCAGGTCCGCGTCGTCCTGGTAGTACATGGTGACTGGCATTACTTCCCTCTCTTGAATGGCTTTTCTTAGGCGGGGCGCTCGACGCTTCGCAGCGCCACCACCGGGCCGGTGATCGACCGGGCGCCGCGGCCGACCGCGACCACCCCGGACTGCACCAGCTCCTTGACCCCGTACGGCTCCAGGACGCGGATCAACGCATCCAGCTTGTCCTGCGTACCGGTGGCCTCGATCGTGACCGCGTCGGTGGACACGTCGACGACCTTGGCACGGAACAGCAGCAGCTGGACTGTTTCCAGCACGTGCGACCGGGTGGCGGGCTCCGCACGCACCTTGATGAGCATGAGTTCGCGCTGCACCGAGGCCGTCGGTTCCAACTCTACGATCTTGATGACGTTGATCAGCTTGTTGAGCTGCTTGGTCACCTGCTCCAACGGGAACTCCTCGACGGTGACCACGATCGTCATCCGGGAGATCTCCGGATGCTCGGTCGGGCCAACCGCGAGTGAGTCGATGTTGAAGCCGCGGCGGGAGAACAGCCCGGACACCCTGGCCAGCACGCCGGGCTTGTTCTCCACCAGGACGGAAAGTGTGTGCCTGCTCATGTTTTTCGTGTCCTCACACGTCGTCCGGGCCCCACACCGGGCGCACATCGCGCGCGGCGAGGATCTCGTCGTTGCTCGTACCAGCCGGCACCATCGGCCACACCATGGCATCCTGCCCGACGGTGAAGTCGACCACGACCGGCTGGTCGTTGACCGCCATCGCCTTCTCGATCGTCGAGTCGAGTCGATGTCGTCGGCCGACTCGCAGCGCAGGCCCACACAGCCCAGCGCCTCCGCAAGCCGTACGAAATCAGGCACGCGGTGTTTGTGCGTCTTCAGGTCGGTGTTCGAGTAGCGCTTGTCGTAGAACAGCGTCTGCCACTGCCGGACCATGCCGAGGTTGCCGTTGTTGATGATCGCGACCTTGATCGGGATGCCTTCCAGAGCGCAGGTCGCCAGTTCCTGATTGGTCATCTGGAAGCAGCCGTCGCCGTCGATGGCCCACACCGTCGCCTCCGGCCGGCCGACCTTCGCGCCCATCGCGGCGGGCACCGCGTACCCCATCGTGCCGAGGCCGCCGGAGTTCAGCCAGGTGTACGGCTTCTCGTACGAGATGAACTGCGCGGCCCACATCTGGTGCTGCCCGACGCCGGCGACATAGAGCGCGTCCGGTCCGGCGATCTCGCCGATCCGCTTGATCACCCGCTGCGGCGCGAGCGCCCCGTCGGCGGCTCTTCCCAGCCCAGCGGATACGTCTTGCGGGTCCGGTCCAGCTGCGTCCACCAGTCCGTCAGCCGCTCCGGGTCGACCCGGCCGGCGTCGATCTCGGCCTGCACCGCGACCACCAGCTCCGCGATCACCTCGCGCGCGTCGCCCACGATCGGCACGTCGGCGGTCCGGTTCTTGGAGATCTCGGCCGGATCGATGTCGGCGTGCACGATGGTCGCGTACGGCGCGAAGCTGTCCAGTTTTTTTCCGGTCACCCGGTCGTCGAACCGGGTCCCGAGCGCCACGATCAGGTCCGCTTTCTGCAGCGAGGTGACCGCGGCGACCGTGCCGTGCATCCCGGGCATGCCCAGGTGCAGTCTGTGGCTGTCCGGGAACGCGCCGCGGGCCATCAGGGTGGTCACCACGGGCACACCAGTCAGCTCGGCGAGCACCCGGAACTCGGTCGAAGCGCGCGCTTTCAACACGCCACCGCCGATGTAGAGCACCGGCCGCTTCGCCGTGTCAGTCAGCAGCCGCGCCGCCTCCCGGACCTGCTTAGCGTGCGGGTGCAGCGTCGGCCGGTAGCCCGGAAGGTCGATCGTCGGCGGCCAGTGGAAGGTGGTCCGCGCCTGCAGGATGTCCTTCGGGATGTCGACGAGCACCGGCCCGGGCCGGCCCGTACCAGCGAGGTGGAAAGCTTCGGCGATCGCCTGCGGGATCTCCTCGGCGGTCTGTACGAGGATGTTGTGCTTGGTGATCGGCTGGGTGATGCCGCATATGTCGGCTTCCTGGAACGCGTCCGTACCGATCGCCCCGCTGGGCACCTGCCCGGTGATCGCCACTATCGGCACGGAGTCCATATACGCGTCCGCGATGGGCGTGACCAGGTTGGTCGCGCCCGGCCCGGAGGTCGCCATGCACACGCCCACCTTGCCGGTGGCCTGCGCATATCCCTCAGCCGCGTGCCCCGCGCCCTGCTCGTGCCGGACCAGGACGTGCCTTACCGCGGTGGAGTCCAGCAGCGGGTCGTACGTACGCGGGCAGGATGGCGCCGCCGGGAATGCCGAACACGACGTCCGCGCCAACCGATTCCAGCGAGCGGACCAGCGACTGCGCGCCGGTGACTCCGGATTGTCCGGGTGAGCTCATGATCGTTCCTGACCCCTAGTTTGGCTGGACAGTCTTGGCTGAACAGTTGAGCTGGACAACAAAAAACCCCGCTTGCCGAAGCAACCGGGGTTAGCGCGACGCCTGGTGGGAACCTGGCGACGCGCTAGCTGAGTACGAGAATCTTCACCTGCACGTGCCTAGCTTTGCGCATCCCACCCCACGAGTCAAACCGTCCCACCTGTTGGACGCTCCCGCCGACTGCGGGATATTGTCCCGCACTCGGCGACCCACCACCCATTTCGAAAGCGCGAGCTGGCCAAGGTCAACAAAATCTGGCGTTCGCGGTGATCAGGGCGCCTCATCGGCTGGGCAGAGCAGGTCCACGATGGCGGCCGCGATCGGGAGGCCGGGACGGTCGGCGTACGACGCCCAGTCCCCCAGTGCGTCGGACCCGAGGAATGTCGTCAGCTCTCGGATCTTGGGTGCACTGAAAGTCACCGTCGAGTAAACCAGCCCGCCGACCTTCGCGTAGCCCGACAACGTGAACCGGACGTCTTCGGGCACGTCGAAAACGGTCTCCCTGCCCTCGAAAACGGCGAGACCGAAGACCTGTTCGCCGACAACGAAGAAGTGGATCACGCGCTCGACGCTGACGGGCTTGGTATAGAGATATCGCCCTTTGCGCGGCCGGTTGGTGACCTTGAAGGACTCGCGCCGGCCGTCCAACAGGCTCTTGGACGAGACCGATCCGCCGGCCTCAGCGATGAACTGCCGCACCGCGCCTTCGTCGTTGGTGATCAAAGATGGGTTCGCCCCGAACAGCATGGTGCCTCGGTGCAGACGGCGGGTCCAACTGTCAGCCGCAACGGCGGGCGGGTAGTTGACCCATCGAACGTCAAGCGTGCAGAGCACACCGGTAATAGCGGCAGTTGCCTCATCGGCGACGCGCAGCGGGATGTCCCAGTAGATCCCGGTGACGTCCTCGAGCGCGATGGGATCTCCGCCAGCGCAAAGGGTCCCGGCCCATTTGGTGGACAGCGCGCGGGTCTTGTTCCGCTCGAGCCGCGCCCGCAACGTCGCTCTCCGGGGAAATCGCGTCACATCCACCAGCGCATGTCTGATGCCACGAGTGGCCAACTCCAGACAAACAGCCGCGGCTGACGGACCTTGCGCGACGACAAGAACGAAACTCATGCTCACTCCATTGCTAATGGCAGCGTAAATTCTCGTATTCGAATTATGCGCCAGACGACTATTTGTGAAATCCGCGAATCTCTGCCATGTTGGCGACGGTATCACCGGATTTTCATGGGCGGACAATACGGGGAGGCTGGCGATGACCGACGAAGCAGGGTCGAATCGCACGCGTTATCGCAAAATTACGGAGAAGGGATCAGTGCCGCGAATGGGTCGGGTGAAGGTCGGTCGGCGACGAGCTGCGTACGCTGCGGATCGCGGCCAAGCTGACCCAGATCGAGCTGGGCAACCGCTGCGGCTGCTCCGGTACGCGCATCTCGCGCCTGGAGAACGGCGAGGCCACGCCGGACGTGGCACTGGTGATGAAAATCCTCGATGTACTGGAAACGCCACCGGACCAGGCCAAAATCCTGATCAGGCAGGCCCGCGACGCAAACGACCGCGGCTGGTGGAAAACCAGCAACATGCCCGAACGCGAGGCCGCCTTCGCCGAGTTGGAAGCAGAGGCCCGCCGACTGCGGGTCTTCTCGCTGATGTTCATTCCCGGACTGCTGCAAACTGCCGCGTACATGGCACTTCGTTATGCGGACAAGGAAGCCGCGATGCCAGTGGACGACGAAGCGGCGATCGCTGGCCGCCGGGAGCGCCAAAAGATCCTGGACCGCGACGACAGCCCCACGAAATATGCTGTCGTACTTGACGAAAGCGTTATCCGGCGTAGAACGGCCGCGCGCCGCCCGACGTACAAGCTGAACAGCTCGAGCATCTGATCGAAGCGGCCGCTCACCCGAACGTCAACCTCCGAATCCTGCCGTTCGGAGCAGTTCTCGGATACGAGTCGGCACCACTGAACTCGTTCTACATCTTCGACATAGGCAACGCACCACAGGTCGTTGTGGTGGAAACCGAGACGAAGGAACTTCACGTCACCGCAAGCGAAAGAATCTTGCGGTATCAGGCTATGTTCGATCGCGTTAGTCGTGCATGCTTGACCCCAGAAGAGTCCATCGAACTCATCAGGGGAGTCGACACATGACACTAATTGTCAGCTGGCGCAAGAGTTCTCGCAGCACTGGCCAGTCCGAGTGCGTGGAGGTCGGTAGCTGGCGTAAGAGCACTCGCAGCGGCGGCCAAGCCGAGTGCGTCGAGGTCGGCGTGGCCGCCCTCACGGTCGGAGTCCGGGACACCAAGAACGTGGCAGGGCCGGCCTTGTTCTTCTCGTCGGCGGCGTGGCAGGCCTTCGTGAGTCAGACAAAACGGTAACTCTCCGCACCGCCAAGATCGCTGCTAGGCTCGCCGCATGCCAACCGTCCTCATCCCGATCGGTTTCGAGTCCGGACCTCGCTACCAGGGCGGTGGCCAGCATCACGAAGTGATCTTGCCGGGCGGCTACGCCCCACTGCCACCAGACGTCTGGAAAGTCTGGACAGTGGCGTTCGCAGATCTTGAGTCAGCCGCCTCACTCACGCTGAGCCGCGACCGGCTGATCCAGGCGTCAACGAAACTGGGCATCGCATCTGCGGCCGAACACACGAAGGCTCTCGTCGACGACCGCCTCCTTGCCGAACTGGACACTGACAAGCCCGCCGAGTTCCTCCAGTCACATCGACTCTTCCCTCTCGCCGATGGCTTTGGCGCCATCGAAAACGAGCCAGGCGTCTATCAAATCGCCCGTGAAGGGCGCATCATGATCCGCGCGAACCAACCGGTCTATGCGATCTGGTGCATGCTGCCTATCATCGCTCGATCTGGGACGCAGTAGTCGCGTACGCCGAGGAAATTGAGGTAAGCCCCGACGATGTCGCGACGAACGTCGCTCAGGCTCTGCCAATGATCGTCGCTAACCGCTGCGGATTCTTACAAGCATCATGAGTTTTTCCAGAAGCGGCCTCGCGAACTGGAAAACCGATCTGCTGGTTAAGGCAGACGTGGTTGATCCGGGGGCGCAGAAGAATGCGCTCAAGAAGCTCAGGGACAGTTTAACGACGACTGCCAGGACAATGCCGGCGCAGTTGGCGTTTACTACCGCAACCACGCTGAGTCTTTGGTTCAGCTCAGGGTGGGCCGCGTTCTCCGGGTCGATGACCGAGGCCACCCTGAAGCTCCTCGGCGGGGCTGGCCTGCAACTCGTCGCTCAGGCGTATTTTCACCGTACGCGGCGCGAAAAAGGAGTCGCAGAAATTCAAGGTTCAGCGTGATCGCGGGCAGAATCCTGAAGCCCAGCCATTGGCCGAACTGGACCGGGTAGTAGAGCACGAAGGCAAGATACGCGACCGCGACCTGCAGACACAGCTGCGAGACGACCGCCGGCAGCTCTCCACCGAGATGTCCGATGTCGCCGACACCATCACCGCGATGCAAGAGACGCACGTCAGCCGCGCGGACATGCAACAAACGATCAACCAGGCCGTCGCTGAGGCCGTCGCACCGTACCAAGCCAAAATTGCCCAGCAAGAGGCCAAAATCGCTCAGCAGGACGCAAGAATCGGTCAGTTCGACTCGCAACTGCGGCACGAAAGCCAAACCCGCCAACACGCCATCACGGAGCTGGCCAGTCAGGCCGCCACCGAAAGGTCCGAGAGACAGTCGGCGGACGGTCATTTACAAGCAGATGTCAGTCGGGTCGAGGCCGATCTCAGTGAACGCGTCGAGGACACTCAGGTGGCGACGAACGACGTGACGAGAGGTCTCAACGACCTCAACGAACGCCATGACACCCTTTACGGGCGACAAACGAGAACGCGGCCGGGCTGGACCACATGTACGCGCACGTCAACAGCCAACATCTCGTGATCAACGAGCACGCGGACAGCATCGACGCCCAAGCCGCTCGTACGGCCGCACAACCACGACGCCGCGGCGAGCCCGGCCCGACGCGCGCCGCGCCAGCGGCCAGAGCCTCCCAGCAACCTCCCGTACCACCTGGCCCCGGACCAGCAACGACCGTGCCGCGCTCCGCCTGGGGCTCGCAACAGGGACAACTGGCCGAGCCGTTCCCCGCGGCCCGCCGCCGTCCGCCCCCACCCGGCCGACAACCAGCCGGCGATCCCCCAACGCCAGCACGACAGCCACATCGCGGCCCCCAACCACCCCGCCCCTGACGCACATGGCGACAATCGGGCCGCTTCAGCACCTCCACTTGGCAGGCGAACCGACGGTCAGTCGCCTGTTCGGCCCCTTGTGTGTAATTGCCTTTCTGCTCAACTGAATCGCTGATATCCAGCCAATCATCCGTGGCTGACCGGAGCTGTCGGCTCGTCCCAATATGTGGGAATCGGGGTCGCCGCCCGGTTGCTGACGGTTGTCACACTGCTGGGGTGGAACGTGGTGAAACGTTCCAATCACGCTTGAGTCCCCAGGAGTTGCCGTGTTGCCGCTCGCCGCTGGCGAGGTCTTGTTCGTCGTCACGGGTGTTGCCCACCTGTGCGCCATCTTGTTGCTCACCCTGGACGTACGCCGCGGTCGCCAACGTCCGGGCGCCGACTGGACCGACCCGCTCGGCTGTTTCGTCGCCGGCGGGCTGGTCGCCGGAGGTGCCGGCATGGACTTGTGGACGGTCGGGGTCGTCACTG
This sequence comes from Fodinicola feengrottensis, assembly GCF_010993775.1. Lineage (GTDB taxonomy): Bacteria > Actinomycetota > Actinomycetes > Mycobacteriales > HKI-0501 > Fodinicola > Fodinicola feengrottensis. Next base: position 8,358 of record NZ_WOTO01000106.1, read on the forward strand.
TCCCCGCGGCGGTGGTCGCGCTGCTCGTGACCTGGCGCGCCGCTGACTTTCGGCCGGCGGCCACGGTCGCGTGGGCATCGCTGCTGGCCAGTACGGTCACCGGCATCGTCGTCGCGTTCTTGCACCTGTTCGGCATGACGGCCAGCCTGACGACGGCGATCCTGATCGGCGCTGGCCTGGTGATAAGCGTCCTGCGTACGCCCTCGAGCCTCATGCAGACCTTCGAGAACTGGGAGGTCGCGCTTCGCCGCGTCTGGCGGCACTCCCGGGATCCGCGAACCGGCGCGGTGCCGGCCGGCGGCGGACGCGCCTTTCGTGACCGTCCAGGTGCCGACGTACGCGGAACCGCCAGAAATCGTGATCGCCACCCTCGACGCGATCGCGCGGCTGGACTACCCGAATTTCGAGGTCATGCTGATCGACAACAACACCGCCGACGAGCGACTGTGGCGCCCGGTCCAGGAACACTGCGAACGGCTGGGTCCGCGTTTTCGGTTCCTGCACGTGGAAGGCATTACCGCGCGCGAAGGCTGGCGCGCTGAACTGGGCCCGCCAGCACGTCGATCCACGAACCCAACTGGTCGCGCTCGTCGACGCCGACTACCAGGTCACGCCGCGGTGGCTGGCCGAGACGGTAGGGCTTTTTCGAGGACCCGGAGCTCGGTTTCGTCCAGTGCCCGCACGGATATCGCGATTTCGAACACTCGACGTACGCACGAATGGTGCACACCGGCTACATGTGGGCCCAGGGAACGGAGATGGTGTCCCGCAACGAGCAGGACGCCGGTCTCACGGTCGGCACAATGTCGATGATCCGGCTGGAGACACTAGACGTGGCCGGCGGCTGGGCAGGGTGGTGCCAGACCGAGGACTCGGAGTTCGCGATCCGGGCGCACGCGGTCGGCTACCGTTCCATCTTCCTGCGCCGCCAGTACGGTTTCGGTCTCATTCCGGAAAACCTGACCGAGCTGAAGAAGCAGCGCTTCCGGTGGACGTACGGACCGGGCCAGGAATTCAAGGCGCACGCGCGGCTTTATCTACCGGGCTGGCTCGGCGGCAAGCCGTCGAAGCTGACCGGACGGCAGCGCTTGCGGCACGGTCACTATGGCTTTTTGGTGCTGGTGACGGGAAGTACGGTTCTGAGCCTACCGGCAGGTGTCGCCCTGCTCGTCTCGATGATCGTGCATCACGAAGCCCTGCCGCTGAGCCCAGTCCTCCTGATTCCGTTGGTAGCCGTGCTTTTGGGGCGCCGGATCATGCGATGGCTGATCTTCCGTACGTACGTGGGCACCGGCCTCGCGGAGATGATGGGCGGCGCGATCGCTTTGATGGCGGTGAAACCGACGATCTCCACGGCGGCTTTCAGCGTGCTGCTGGGAAAGCCGCGCGCTCTGGCGGCGTACGAGCAAGTTCCGGACGACGTCGAGCCGCTTGCGCTGGGTCTCTGAGGCTTGGACCGAGATCGCCCTTTGTGTCGCGTGTATCGCCGTGGTCGTCGCGATCCCGTTCCTGCTGCCTGCCGGCGTGAGCACTTTGTTGCTGTGCCTCGGCTTCGGCTGGCAGGCGAGCACGTACGCGACTGCTGCGCCCCTGCTGGGCTGGCTGGCCGCCCGCGACCTACGCCAGTCGACCCTGCCCACCGCGCCGACCGGCGGCGCCGACACCGCCGAAGGCCAGAAGGTGTGACTTCGGGGGCGGTGCCGATAACTGCCCTCGCGGCTGCTCGACTGGTCTTACAGATCTGGCGGCCAGCCTGTTAGCTGAAGAGATGACAGCGACCGGGGACAGCAGGCGGGTGCACCGGGGCTTGCTGGCCATGGTCATTATTGAGGCTGCGCTTGGCCTGCCGATCACCTTCCTCTGGACAGTCGTCACGGTCCTATTCGCGGATGGCCCTCGCTGCATTCCGGGGCTGCCGGAAACGCTCTATTGCCGATCAGATCTGGTGTACACACTTACCATGATCGGCCCGGCGATTTTCTGCGTCATCGGAGTCCTGCTGGGCACCGTCGGAGTCGTCTGGGAGCGGTCTCGACCTCGCCGCGGCTGGCCGTGGACACTGGCCGGCTGGCTGGTCTTCGTGGTGCTGTCACCGGCCATCTTCGTCCTCGCGGGCAGGTGACCGAGCCCGCTCCCCTCACGACCTTTTATATAGGCGGGACCAGGCTTCGGTGAGGACGGAGCGCAGGATGCCTTCGATTTCGTCGAAATGGGACTGGTCGCAGATGAGCGGCGGCGCGAGCTGGATGACCGGGTCGCCGCGGTCGTCGGCGCGACAGTGCAGGCCCTGCTCGTACAGGGCTCCCGAGAGGAAGCCGCGCAGCAGGCGCTCGGCCTCGTCGTCGTTGAAGGTTTCCTTGGTGGCCTTGTCTTTCACCAGCTCCAGCGCGTAGAAATACCCGTCGCCGCGTACGTCTCCGACGATCGGCAGGTCGGCAAGTTTGTCCAGGGTGGCGCGGAAAGCGGCCTGGTTGCGCTGGACGTTGCCGTTCAGGTCTTCCTTCTCGAAAATATCCAGGTTCGCCAGTGCGACCGCGGACGACACCGGGTGGCCGCCGAAGGTGATGCCGTGCGAGAAGCTGTTCTCGCCGCTCAGGAACGGCTCGACCAAGCGCTCGCTGGCGATCATCGCGCCGAGTGGCGCATAGCCGGGACGTGAGACCTTTGGCGCAGGTGATGATGTCCGGCACATAGCCGTAGCGGTTGGCGGCGAAATACTCCCCCAACCGACCGAAGGCGCAAATCACCTCGTCGGAAATCAGCAGCACATTGTTCTCATCGCAGATTTCGCGTACGCGCTGGAAATATCCGGGCGGCGGCGGGAACGAGCCGCCAGAGTTCTGCACGGGCTCCAAGATCACCGCGGCGACCGTCTCCGGTCCCTCGATCTCGATCGTCTGCGCGATCGCGTCGGCGGCCCAGCGGCCGAATTCGTCAAGATTGTCGGCGTGCTCGGTGGCGCGATAGAAATTCGTGTTCGGCACCTTGACCGCGCCGGGCACGAGCGGCTCGAAAGGCGTGCGGATAGACGGAATTCCGGTGATCGACAACGCGCCCATCGTGGTGCCGTGATACGCGATGTTGCGACTGATGATCTTGAATTTGTGCGGATTTCCGGTGACCTTGTGATATTGCCTGGCGAGTTTCCAGGCACACTCTCGACGGCCTCGGATCCCCCGCTGGTGAAGAAAACCCGGTTGAGATCACCGGGCGTCAAAGTCGACAGCCGCTCGGCCAGCTCGATGGCCGCTGGATGCGCGTACGACCAGACCGGGAAATAGCCGAGCGTGCTGGCCTGCCGGGCGGCGGCTTCAGGCGATCTCGGTCCGGCCGTGCCCAGCGTT
>NZ_WOTO01000105.1 GCF_010993775.1 Fodinicola feengrottensis
GACCTGCTCCGCGTACATTTGAACGACCTGGCCGCAAGGAGGCCTACCTGGCCGCCATTTCGACGTACGCGCGGGAAAATCCGGACGAGGAATGGATCGCCGGGGGCGGCTGGGCGATGGAGTATTTCCCCGGCGGCTCACCGTCCAAAGAGGACCTCGACCGGATCGTGCCGGACCGGCCGGTGTTCCTGTTCAACCGAGACGTGCACGGCGCCTGGGTGAATTCGGCGGCGCTGCGGATCGGTGGGATCACCGCGCACACTCCCGATCCCGCCGACGGCCGGATCGAGCGGACCGCTGACGGCGAGCCCAGCGGGATGCTCCAGGAAGGCGCCGCCTACACATACCGGGACCGTTTCCTGCCCGTACTGACCAGGCAGGACTGGGAAGCCGCGATCCTGCACGCGCAGGAATATCTGCACAGCCTGGGCATCACCGGCTGGCAGGACGCCTGGGTCACCCCGGACACCCTCGCGGCCTACCGCTCGCTGGCCGACGACGGCCGGCTGACCGCTCGGGTCGCGGCCGCGCTCTGGTGGGAACGGCATCAGGGCCTGGAGCAGATCCGGTCCTTCACGGAGCAGGCGTCCTGGGGATCGGGAGGCAATATTTCGGTGCGTACGGTCAAAATCATGACCGACGGAGTGCTGGAAAAAACTACACCGGCTCGCTGCTTGAGCCCTACCACGACGGTTGTGGCGGCGACAACGTTGGGCTGTCCTATTTGGACTCCGACGAGCTGGCGGCCGCGGTCACCGAGCTGGATCGAGTCGGTTTCGGCGTACACATGCATGCGATTGGCGACCGGGCCTGCCGAGACAGTCTGGACGCGGTGGCGGCCGCCCAGGCCGCGAACGGCGTTTCCGACAACCGCCACCACATCGCGCACATCCAGCTGATCGACCCAGCCGACCTGCCGCGGTTCAGTCACCTTGGTGTCACCGCGAACATGCAGGCGTACTGGGCACAACGCGATGGACAGCTGGAAAAATTGACCCGCCCGTTCCTCGGCGACGAGCGTACGGACCGGATGTATCCCTTCGCCGACCTACGCTCGGCCGGAGCCCGGATCGCCGCCGGCAGCGACTGGCCGGTGTCCACTCCGGACCCGCTCGCGCAGATCGAGGTCGCGGTCCGCCGCCGCAGCCCGGAGGACCGAGAGAACGATCCTTTCCTGCCACACCAGTCATTGTCACTGTCCGAGGCGCTGACAGCCTTCACCAGCGGCTCGGCCTACGTGAACTACGACGACGAGGCCGGCCGCATCGCGGTCGGCCAGCGCGCCGACCTGACCGTGCTCGACCAGGACCTTTTCCAATGCCCAGACGGGAAAGTAGCGGACGCCTCGGTCGAGTTCACCATCACCGCCGGCACCATCGTCTACGCGCGAGGCTAACCTCGCTGCCAGACCACCGGCGAGGGCGTAGGTTCAGGCGGGAGACCAAACTCACGAGGAGGACACGGTGCGTTTCGCGATCAAGACCCGGCCTGAGCACACCACCTGGGAGCGGATCCGGGATGTCTGGATCGCCGCCGACGACTTCGAGATCTTCGAATCGGCGTGGAACTGGGACCATTTCTATCCCCTGTCGGGCGATCCGGCCGGCTCTAACCTGGAAGCGTGGAGCATGCTCGCGGCGCTCGCCCAGGCGACCCGGCGGATCCGGATTGGCTGCCAGGTGAGCGGCATGATTTACCGGCATCCGGCGCTGCTGGCCAATATCGCCGCCAGTGTCGACATTATTTCCGCCGGCCGCCTGGAACTCGGCGTCGGTGCCGGCTGGAACCAGCAGGAATGTGATGCGTACGGCATCGAGCTGCCGCCGTTGAAGGAGCGTTTCGACCGCTTCGACGAGGGTGTCCAGGCCATCATTGGCCTGCTCACCCAAGAGCAGACGACTTTCCAAGGTCAGTACGTGAAACTCACCGAAGCCTTTTGCGAACCAAAGCCGGTACAGCGCCCGCACCCGCCCATCGTGATCGGCGGCAAAGGCCCGAACCGAACGCTGCGAGCGGTCGCGAAGTGGGCGCAGCAGTGGAACGCGATCACCGAAAGCCCGGAACAATGGCGTGAGCTCAAGGAAGTTCTGGTCACCCGTGTGCGCCGAGGTGGGTCGCGACCCGGCCGAGATCACCTGCTCGGTGAACGTCCGCATCGACCCCGCCGAGCCGCTGGAGCGGGCCGCTGAAACGGCTGCCGCGTACGGAAATGCCGGCGTTGATCTGATTGTGATGAACCTGCCGCTGGACGCCGGTCCGGAGGTTTTGGAGCCACTCGCCAAAGTGTTGGCATAACACCGTGTGGGCGTGGCGGCAGCCGGGGCCGTACGAGTTCGAGCGGATCGAGGTGCCCGCGCCCGATCCGGCCACCCTCGGGACCGGCGCGGTGCTCGCGCGGTTCCGGGCCGGCGCGATCTGCGGCAGTGACCTGCCGCCCTTCACCGGGGTGCGCAGCGCGGAGTTTCCGCAGACCGGCACGGTCGGGGCGCCGCTGCATGAGTTCGTCGGCGACGTGGTTTTTTCTCCGCGTCGCCGACCATCGCGATTGGTGACAGGGTGGTCGGTACGGCATGGCCAGCCGCTTTGCTGGAAATCGTGCCGTCGTCCGTGGACCGCCTGCACGTCCTTTCCCCGCGGTTGGACGATATTCACGCGACCAGCGTCCAGCCGCTCGCGACCGTGCTGTGCGCGGCCGAGCGCATCGGGGACGTACGGGCAAAACGCGTCGCGGTATTGGGGCTCGGCCCCATCGGCGTGCTTTTCGCCGCCGTGCTGCACGATCGCGGCGCGTACGTGACCGGCGTCGACCGAGTCGACCGGACCGATGTCGCCCCGCTTTTCGGTATCGACGAGCCGGTCACCGGGCACGCCCGGCAATGGGCCGCCGAACTGTCCGATGTGGACAGACCGGACGTGGTCATCGACGCGATCGGGCATTCGCACGACATTCTCGAAGACTGCGTCGAGGCCGTACGCCCGCACGGCGAGATCTTCGCTTTCGGCTTGCCAGAAGAGCGCTACGTGATGCCGATGCGGCGATTCTTCCGGAAGAACCTCACGCTCCGCGCCGGCGTGACCTCCGACTGGCCGCGGCACCTCGCGGCCGCCGAGATCTTCCTGGCGGCCCGGCCGGAGCTGGGTGCGGCCTACGTGACCAACACGTTCGGGCTGGATCGCCTCCAGGACGCGTTTCTGACCGCTCTCCGGCCGGCCAAAAATCGCCTCAAAGTGGCCCTGATCCCCTGAGAAGTTCGTCAGCCGAATGTAAGAGCTGCCTGAAAGCTTCCGCTATTTCCCTTATATCGATCGTTTTCTCAGCTACCTTGACAACAAACCCGGACACCGGGTCGGTTGTGAGACAGATCGCGGAACTGGCACATATCCGGACCAGCTGACATCCTTCGTTGAAGGTTCAACTACCCGGCCAGTCGGAGGGATCGACCCGTATGAACATCAGGAAGCACTGGAAAGCGTGGCTTGTCGGCGCGGTCGCCGCGGCGATCGATCGCTGGTGGTGGGCGTGCCGTACGCATACATTCACTTCGTCGAGGGCGACCAGCCGGCCGCCCTCAGCCTGAATAGCGGCACGTCGGACTCCACATCGACGAGCGCCGTCTCGGCCGACGGGAGCTGGAAGGTCTCCAGCGGCTCACAGGCGGGCTATCGCGTCCACGAGACGCTCGCCGGCCAAAGTGTCACCGCGGTCGGCCGTGGCACCGGTGTCACCGGCACGCTGGCGATCAGCGGTACGAACGTCACCACCGGCAGCTTCACCGTAGACATGACCGCGATCAAGAGCGACCGCACCCAGCGCGACGCGCGTTTCTTGTCCATTGTGGACACAGCGAAATTCCCGACCGCGACTTTCGCGGTGACCAAACCGATCGCGCTCGGTTCCATCCCGGCGGCCGGCAAGACGATGGACGCCACCGCGACCGGCAATCTGACCGTGCACGGCGTCACCAAGCAGATTTCGGTGCCGATCAAGGCAACCCGCTCCGGCGACAGCATCAAGGTGCAGGGTGCCATTACGGTGACCTTTGCTGACTACGGCGTGCAGGCGCCGAACATCGCCAGTTTCGTGAAGGTCGACCCCAGCGGTCAGATCGAGTTCCTGTTGACCCTCACGAAGTAACTACTTCCGGCGCAACAGAGCCAGAAACATCGCGTCGGTGCCCTGGCGGTGCGGCCACAGCTGCACCGTCGGGCCGGCGCCGAGGTCCGGTACGTCCGGGAGCAACGGCCTGGCGTCGACCAGCTCCGCGCCCGTACGACGCACCACATCGGCGACCTGGACCCGGGTTTCCGCCAAGTGCGGCGAACACACCACGTACCCCACAACACCGCCCGGCCGAACCGCCGTCAGTGCGGCGACGGCCAGTTCCCGCTGCAGCTTCACCAACGGCTTCACGTCCGCCAGTTGCCGCCGCCACCGCGCCTCGGGGCGGCGGCGCAACGCGCCAAGGCCCGTACAAGGCGCGTCGACGAGCACTCGATCGAAGCCACCCTCGGGCAGCCGCGGATCCTCGCCCACCGACCGGCCGTCGGCGACCACGACCGTGACCGGCAGGCCTTCGGTCGTACGAGCCACCAGGTTCGCGCGGTGCTCGGCCTGCTCGACGGCCACCACCGACGCCCCTCGCTGCGCCGCCAGCGCGCCCAGCACGCCAGTCTTGCCGCCCGGCCCAGCGCACAGGTCCAGCCACCGCTCGTCCGCACCGGCCAGCTCGACGTTCGCCAACGCCAGCGCGCACAGCTGACTGCCCTCGTCCTGGACGGCGGCGCGGTTGTCGCGGACAGCCTCGATCGCCGCCGGGTCGCCGCCGTCAAGGTAGATCGCGTACGGGCTAAACCGGCCAGCGGTCCCGCCGGACGCGGCCAGCAGCTCGTCCCGGTCGATCCGGCCCGGCCGGGCCACCAGGTGGGGTGGCGGCCGGCGCGCCGTCGGCGGCCAGCGCGGCGGCGGTCTCGGCCAGCGCGCCGATGCCCCCGGCTGGCTTCTCTCCAACGCGTCGGCGAACGCCCGGACGATCCACTCCGGATGCGAGTGCTCGATGGCCAGATGCGCGACCGGGTCCTTCTCGGGATCCGGCGCCACCTCGACCATCCACGCGTCGAACTCACGCTCGGCGACTCGGCGCAGCACCGCGTTCACGAACTTCGCTGGCCCGTCGGTGACCGCGACCCGGGCCACCTCGACGGTGGCGGCGACCGCGGCATGCGCCGGCACCCGCATGTGAAGCAGTTGGTACGCACCCAGCCGCAGCAGCTCCAACACCCGCGGATCGACCTGCTTGAGCGGCCGCGAACTGCAGAGTTCCAGCACCTTGTCCAGCTGCCCGGTGCTGCGCAGGGTCCCGTAGGCCAGCTCGGTGGCGAAAGCCGCGTCCCGGCCGACGATCCGCCGGTCGGCCAGCATGCCCGGCAGCACCAGGTTCGCGTACGCACCGCGGGCCGTCACCGCGACGAGAGTGTCGAAGGCGGCCCGGCGGGGCGCGTCGGTGCGGCGGCTTGTACGGCCGGGTGGCCTTCCGCGCCGGCCGGCGCGGGCCCTGACCAGTCATCGGCCAAGCACCTCGCCGCCGTTCAGGCGCAAGCCGCGGGCCCAGTCGGCGGCCGGCATCGCCCGCTTGCCCTCGGCCTGCACCTCACCCAGCTCCAGCGCAGTCGTACCCGTCCCCACGAGAACATGCTTCTTCGAGACCACGAGTTCCCCCGGTGCGGGTTGCTTGAGCCCGATCACCGCCGGTTGGTAGACGGGCTTGACCGGCCCGAGTTTCACCCGGTGGCCGCCCAGCGTCGTCCAGGCACCCGGTGCCGGCGTACAAGCGCGGATCCGGCGGTCGACGGCCCGAGCCGGTTCCTCCCAGCGCACCCGCGCGTCGTCGACGCTGATCTTCGGCGCGAGCGACACGCCATCGGCCGGCTGCGGGACCGCCACCGCTGTGCCGGCCTCGATCGCATCGAGCACCGCGACCAGCAGTTTCGCGCCGGACAAAGACAGGCGGGCGAGCAGGTCACCGGGAGGTGTCGCCGGCGGTGACCTGCTCGGTCACCGTGCCGTACACCGGGCCGGTGTCCAACGACTCCTCGATCGTGAAGACGCTCGCGCCGGTGATGTCGTCGCCGTGCAACAGCGAATGCTGCACGGGTGCCGCGCCGCGCCAGGCCGGCAACAGTGAGAAGTGCAGGTTCAGCCAGCCGTGCTTGGGGATGTCGAGAGCGCTGCGCGGGATAAGCGCGCCGTACGCGACCACCGGGATGCAGTCCGGCGCGAGCGCCCGCAGGTGCTCCTGGAACTCCGGCTCGGACGGCCGGCGCGGGCTCAGCACCTCGATGCCGAGCTCGTCAGCGAAGGTGGCCACCGGCGACCGGTGGGCCTGCCGGCCACGGCCGGCTGGCGCGTCCGGCCGCGTGACAACCGCCACCAGGTCATGAGCCGAGGCCTGGATCGCGCGCAGGGCGGGCAGTGCGGGTTCCGGCGTACCCGGCGAAGACGAGTTTCAGCGGATCGTCCCATGCAGCTCGGACGGGCTCAGTTTGATGACCGGCGGGGCGTCCGGGTTGAACCACTCCGCCTCGCGTACCGCCTTCATGGCGGCCCGTTTGGTCTCGCCCTCCAGCCGGTCCAGGAACAGCACGCCGTCCAGGTGATCGGTCTCGTGCTGCAGGCAGCGGGCCATCAGCCCGGTGCCGACGATCTGCAGCGGGTCGCCGTACTCGTTGAAGCCCTTGGCGATCACGTTCTGCCGGCGCTTGGTGTCGAAGTAGAGCCCGGGGATGGACAGGCAGCCCTCCGGGCCCTCCTGCTCCTCCTCGTCGGTGAACTCCAGCACTGGGTTGGCGATGTGGCCGACCACGTCGTCGATGTCGAAGGTGAACACCCGAAGACCGACGCCGAGCTGGGGCGCGGCGAGGCCAGCGCCTTCCTTCTCGTGCATGGTGTCGATCAGGTCCGCGACCAGCTGGCGCAGCTCCTTGTCGAACGTACGCACCGGTCCGCCGGCGTACGCAACACCGGATCGCCAAACAAGCGGATCGACTGGACGGTCACACGGGTCTCCTCACCTCCGGCCGACCCGGCACGAATCGGGACAGCTAACCAGGTGACATTTTAGGCAGCGAGCTGCGGGCTTGTTCACCGCGGTCAGCACTGCGAACAGCACGCGAGCGGACGGGCCTCTGCACGTCCGCTCGCTCTGTGCCCTGCTCAACACACTGATTTCTTTATCGGCGCTCGACGACTTGGGGGACCCGTCTTGCGATGAGCATGAGGATAGCGGAAATAACCACCACGTGGGGCGCTTCGGAAGAACAAAACAAACAGAACTCCGCTGACGGAAATGGTTTGTCGTCAGCGACAAATATCCGGCTGGCAGGATGGACGTCATCCGACCCGCTTCCGAGGAGACCCGTGCCCGACCCCCGCGCCTCACTTGGCTTCGCGCCGCCGGCGAACGAGTGGCTGGACAGCATCCAGAACCTCGCTGCCACCGAGGTCGTACTTCCCGACGACCATACCGCTGACCAGCAACTACGTGACCTCGGCGTACTCGAAGCCGACCGCGCCGACATCCTCGCCGCCCGGCCGGCCCAGCCCGAGCTGCGCTGGCTTCTGGACCGCTGCCACACGCAACTCGTCGCTGACATCGACCAATCACCAGGCATGCTTCCCTGGCCCGAGCTGCCCACGTCGTACGGCCCAGTCGGCCGCTTCTTCTACGTCTGGGTCTTCCTGACCGCACTGCCGGCCATCCGCGACTGGCACGCCCAACACGGCATCACCGACGCCGAGTCACGGGAGATTCTCCAGGACGTCGGCCGCCAAATCGCCGTCCACCGCCGCCTTTTCGACGGCGTCAGCGGCCTGCACACCCAGGCGTGGTTGACCCTGCACTTCCGCGCCCAGATCTTCTCCTTCGGCCGCCTCCAGTTCGAGCGCCAACACTCCCGGGTGACGGTCCCCGACGTACTCGCCCTCGGCGACCCGGTCCTGAGCGTCCACATCCCAGAAACCGGCCCGCTACTTCCAGCCGCCTGTGACGCTTCGTTCGCCGCTGCCGCGAAGTTCTACCGCGAGCACTTCCCGGCCGAGAAGTACGAGCTAGCCGTGTGCCGCTCATGGCTGATGGACACACAGTTGGCGGACTACCTGCCGGCCGAATCGAACATCATGGCGTTCCAAAACCGATTCACCTCGAGCGGAGAGCAGTCCCCCGGCGATGCCGCCGTTCTCGAGTTCGTGTTCCGGTACGCGGGTACGAATCTCGACTCGCTGCCCCAGGACACCGGCCTCCAGCGAGCCGTTGTCGCACATCTTCGATCCGGCAAACGCTGGTTAGCCGCCACTTCCTACTGCCGCCTGTAGGAAGCGGTCCGACGTCGAGTGCAGTACAAAACCCCACTCTCGACGTCGAGAGTGGGACATTGTCCCGCACTCGACGTAAATCCAGCCCCAACTTCTGACCTACCCGGCCAATAGACCTAGATCAACTCCGACGGGTCGACCTGAATCCGAACTGGATCAGGGGCCTTGCGGGCACTTCGCACCCCAGCCGCCTGGTGCAGGGCGGCCGCCAATGCCAACCCCGCGCCCCGCCGCACTCGTACCAGCGCGCGCTCGGTGTCCTCATCCTCAGCATCGGACACCGCCACCGGCCCTAACACCTCGCCGCCCTCGGGGAGGTGGAACGCCTGCAGGAAGTCGGCGACGGCGTCGGCGCGGCCAGTCAGGGAGGCCATTCTCACGGCCGGGGGGAACCCCAGGGCCGTACGGTCGGCGAGCTCGCTGCTCGCGTGCCATCCCGGGTCCCACCGAAGCAACGCCTGCACGACGGGCACCGAACCATCGGCGTGCGCGACGACGATCCCACCGCGTTGGGCGGGGCGTACGAGCGCGACGGCGTTCGCCCATCGGCGCAGGGTTTCCTCGGACGCGCGCAGGTCGGCCCGGGTCAGCAGAGCCCAGCTGTCCAGCAACAACGCGGCTCCGTAGCCGCCGTCGGCGACCGGTTCGGCGCCGGGCGTGGCGATCACCAGGGCCGCTTCGGCCGGCACGGTCGCGAGCACACCGTCACGGCCGGAGGTGCGTACGGGTGTGCCTGCGAAGGCGCGGCCGAGTTCCTCGGCGGTCCGGCGGGCGCCCACCACGGCTGCCCGGAGCCGCCGTGACCCACACTCCGAGCAGGTCCAATCGCCCGCCAACCGGCCGCACCAGCGGCAGCTGGGCACCGCGTGGCCGCTGGACAGCGCCAGCGGGCCGGAGCAGGCCGAGCAGCGGGCCGAGGCCCGGCAGCGCTCGCAGGACATCGACGGCAGGTAGCCCCGGCGCGGGACCTGGACAAGGACGGGTGCGCCGTCGGCGAGCGCCTTGCGGGCGGCCTGCCACGCGATAGTGGGCAGCCGAGCGGCCATTGCGCCGGCGTCCCGCTCCTGGTCACGTTCGTCGCCGACCGGTACCACCCTGGGGCTGGCGGACCGCACCACCGCGCGGTCAGCGAGCCAGCTCATGCGCCCAGCCGGACTCGATGAGCAGCTGCGCTTCCGCGGTCCGTCCGTACGCGCCGATCAGGACAGCGCCGCCGCCGTGCTGTGCGCGCGTCAACAGAACCTGACGGGCGTGCGGATAGGGGGCGCGGGGCTCGGCATGCAGGTCGTCGCCGTCGTCCCAGATCGCCACCAGACCGAGGTCGGCGACCGGCGCGAAGGCCGCCGCACGGGTGCCGGCGACCACCCGGACCTGCCCGCGGCTGGCTCGCAACCAGCGCCTGTACCGAGCTTCCGGGCCGAGCGCGGCGGACAGGCTGACGTGCTGCCCATCGCCCAGTACGGCGGTCAACGCGGCATCCAATCGATCCAGATCGCGCTGGTCTGGGACCACCAGAACAGCGCCACGACCGGAACGTACGCACGCGGCGGTGGCCTCGGCGAGCCGAGCCGGCCAGTCCTCGCCAGGCAGCGCACCCCAGACCGCCCGCGGCGAGCGGCCGTCCTGAAGAGCGGTCAAATAGGCCGCTCCGGTCGCATAGCGCTGCCAGCCGTCAGCAGCCGGCGCGGCGACCTCGGGCAACGGCTCGTCCGTCGTACGAGCGGCATTCTCAGCGCGCGCGTGCCGGGGCGGCACCGCCAACCGAAGCACATCGGCGAGCGTGCCGGCATACCGATCGGCGACCTGCCGCGCCACGGTCCCGATCTCGGTGCTCAGCACCGCCTCAGCGGACACCGCACGCTGCAGAAATGCGAGCTTGCCGGGATGTTCACTGGCCTCCAGCCGGGCCAGCACGAAGCCATCCACCAGCTGTCCGGAGAACCTCACCCGGACCCGCCCCGCCTGGCACCACCTGCTCGTCCGCGGTGGCTGGCACGAGGTAGTCGAACGGGCGGTCCAGGTGCGCCAGCGACATGTCCACGGCCACCCGGGCGACCGGCAGCCGCTCAGCGGGCTCCGGTCCGGCCGTGGCCTTGCGGCGCGCTGGGCGCACGGCCAGACCGCGCAGCGCGAGCTGCCCCTCCCCCTCGTTCACGCACCCAGGTCTACCAGAGGCCCACGACCGAACCGCCGCGACCAAACTGGTGCGGCCCACCACACGTCAAGACAAGATGAACTCAACACGGCCTAGACTGCGGTTCCGGTGGATCGAGAGGCAGGCCTTGATCAGCGAGTCTTTGGCGTTTCATGTCCTGGGCCCGTTCGAAGTGCTCGTCAACGCGGAACCCGCGGTGGTGCAGGGCCGCCAGCGGTCGGTGTTGGCCGCGCTCGCGCTGTCCGCCAACCGGGTCGTCTCCTACCGGGCGCTCACCGAGTACGCGTGGCCCGAGCCGCCGCCGAGCCGCAACAGCCTGCAGACGGTGGTGGCCCGACTCCGCCGCCAGCTCGGCACCGACACGATCGTCACCGTCGGACCCGGTTACCTGCTCCGGGTCGATCCGTTGGCGGTCGACGCGCTGCGGTTCCGCGACCTGCTGCGAGCCTCCCGCGCCGCCGGCGAGCCGGCGGCTGAGCTGGAGTTGTTGCACCAGGCGCTGGCCCTGTGGCGCGGCGACCCGCTCAGTGACGTGCCGTCCGACCTGCTCCAACGCGAGGCCGCCGCCGAACTCACCGAAGACCTGCTGTCAGCGCTGGAACGTCGACTGGATCTCGACCTGGCCAACGGACGGCACCGCGAGGTGCTGGCCGAGCTGCGCGGCCTGACCAGCACCTATCCGCTCCGGGAAGCCCTCTGGCAGCGACTGATGCTGGCGCTGCATCGCGGTGGCCGGCGGGCCGACGCGCTGGAGGCGTACCGGTCGGTGGCCACCGCCGTACGCGATCAGCTTGGTCTGGATCCCGGCCGGGATCTCGCCGACCTGCACCAGGCCATCCTCGAAGACCGAGCGTCGCTGGCCGTGCCGGAGACCGCACCGGCCTCGCCGACCGCGCTGGTACGCCCGCCGCGGCAGCTGCCGTCGGACATCGCCGGTTTCGCCGGCCGGGCCGACCACCTGGCCACCCTGGACGCGCTGATCCAGCCGGTCGCCGGCCGGACGCCGAGCGCGGTGGTGATCTCGGCGATCGACGGCGCCGCCGGGATCGGCAAGACCGCGCTCGCGGTGCACTGGGCGCACCGGGTCAGCGACCGGTTTCCGGACGGCCAGCTCTACCTGAACCTGCGCGGCTTCGGCCCCGGCGCACCCGTACCCGCGGCCGACGCACTCGACACCGCGCTGCGATCGCTGAACGTGCCGGCGGACCGGATCCCGGCCGACCTGGACGCCCGGGCGGCCGCGTTCCGCAGCGAGCTGGCCGGCCGGGCGGCTGCTGATCCTGCTGGACAACGCTCGGGACAGCGACCACGTACGGCCCCGCTGCTGGCGTGCAAGCGACCTCGCGGTGCTGATCACCAGCCGTCCCAGTTTCGCGGTCTGACGCGCCGCGAAGGCGCCCAGCGGAT
>NZ_WOTO01000107.1 GCF_010993775.1 Fodinicola feengrottensis
GCTCGTACAGCGCCAGCTGGCCCTGATCGTGAGCAGCTGGAGCAGGACGGAGGACGGACCCGGACCAGCATGTGCGATCGCGTGGTTTCCAGCTGGACCACCTGGCCACTGGTGGCCGGATGCGGCGCACAACGAGAACCTGATCGGTGCTCTCCGGTACGGACGTGGACCAGGCAGCAGTTCACCCGTCCTGTCGTCGGGCTATCAGGACGTTCTGCGCGCGGCGGTCTCCGGAGATCGAGCACTACCAGCGTGGTGGTGGTCGGGCCGCCGGCCGCGCGCTGGCCGTCGCCGGCCTATGCGGTCCGGTGATGTCGTACGCCTGGCCGTCGCCGAGCTGCTGAGACAACGCCACCGGCGTTCTCCCGCCGAGCACCACAGGTCACCGTCAGCTGCTATCCGCCGCCCGCTGGCTCGGCGGCGGTGTCGCCTGGACATCCTCGACCCACGGCATTGGCATGCAGACGCAGGAACAGGTCGAGGCTTCCAACGCACCGCCGAGATGGAGCCGAGCACGTCCCGCCGGATGGGCTTGTTCGTGGTCGGCCGGCTTGCCCGCCGGCACGGCGTGCGGGTGCTGCTGCACTCCGGCGAGGAGCTCGGCGGCGTACGAGCGACCATCACGCTGCCGGCGGCGCTGCTGCAGCCGGAGAGCGAAGCCCAGCACGCCGGCCCGGCGGACGAGTGGCGGCCGTCGCCGCCGCGGCAGAAGGTGCTCAACGGCGGCCACCGCGCCGATTTGCTGGCCAGCCTGCCCAAACGGCGGCGCGCGGCGGCTCGCCAAGGCACCTCGGACGGTGCCGCCGCCGGTCGGCCCCGAGCAGGTCTCTCGCCGGCCCCCGGTCAACGGCTCGGCGATCTCGGCGATCTCGCCGGCCATCGCGGCCGCGGCGGCCGCGGTCGAGGAGGTCGCCGGCCTCGCGCCGGAGAGTGGGCGACCAACGCCGAGCACACCGGCGAGATCCTGATCGCCCCGCCGCCGGCCGCCGACCAGGTCGCCGGGCCGCCGGAGGGCACCCCGATCTTCAACCAGATGCAGACCGGCTGGTTCGCCGAAGAAGACGAGAAAACTCCGCAGAAGGCCACCCAGTCGTGGACCACGGCCGCGGACGCCGACATCGCCGCGGTCACCCGGGCGCTGGCCGGCAAACCCACCAAGGTGACCGCCGCTGGGCTGCCCAAACGGGTGCCGCGAGCGATGCTCGTACCAGGCACCGCGTCCTCCCCGGCACCGGCCGCGGTGGTCCCCGCCGAGCCTCCCGCGAAGGTCGCGCCGATCGCCCGGCAGAGCGCCGAGCGGGTACGTGACCAATTCGCCAGCTACCAACGCGGCGTGCGGCAGGCCCGGTCGGTGGGGCGCGGCTGGTAGTACTGACACCACAGTGGACGGGGCAGGACGGGAGAGTGGATGACCGGGAGTGATTCGCCCATCGCCCAGTTCGGCTGGTTGGTCACCACCTTCACCGAGCGGGTGCCGGGTGCCGCGCACGCCGCATCGTGGTGCCGACGCAGCGGCCGGTCGGCGGCCGCGTGATCGGCGGAGGCCGGCCATGTCGGAGGCGACCTTCGGGGACGTGGTCAACGCCTTCAGCCTCGGCAGCCGGCGCCGGCAGCGGCGCCAGCGTGCCCAGGAGCCGCCCCCGATCGTTGCCGTACGAGCCGAAGTCGCTGGTCAGGACCTGTTCCAGTCGCCCCCGCCGGCACCGCCGGAGGATGTCGAGGCACCCGCGCAGGCGATCACCGTGGACACAGCCGCTACCGTCGTACGCCCGTACACATGGACGAGCGGGCGCACCAAGTCGTCCATCGACCTGGAGATTGAGACGCTGGTATCGACGACCGAGCAGGCTACGGAAACGGCGGCGCCGCGGGTGGAGCACCGCTCGATTGTCCGGCTCTGCGCGCAGCCGCGGTCGGTGGCCGAGGTGGCGTCGGCGCTGTCGGTGCCGCTGGGGGTGGCCAAGGTGTTGCTCGGCGACCTGGCCGACGCCGGCCTGATCGCCGTCCACCGGAACGCGCCGGCCAACGACCGGGACGCGCATCTGGCGCTGATGGAAAGGGTGTTGAGTGGACTCCGTCGCATCTAGCCGGATCACTTCGGCGAAGATCGTGGTGGCCGGCGGTTTCGGGGTCGGCAAGACGACCTTCGTCGGCGCGGTGTCGGAGATCCCGCCGCTGACCACCGAAGCCCAGATCACCACCGCCAGTCTCGGCGTTGACGACCTGGCCGCCACCCCGGACAAGGTCGCCACCACCGTCGCGATGGACTTCGGCCGTCGTACGCTCGCCGAGGACCTGATCCTCTACCTGTTCGGTACGCCTGGGCAGCACCGCTTCTGGTTCATGTGGGACGACCTGGTCCGCGGCGCCATCGGCGCGGTCGTGTTGGTCGACACCCGTCGCCTCGCCGACTCGTTCTCCGCGGTCGACTTCTTCGAAGAGCGCGGTCTGCCGTACGTAGTGGCCGTGAACCGCTTCGACGGCCAACTCCGCCACACCCTCGCCGACGTACGCGAAGCCATGACCATCGACCCCGCCGTCCCCGTCATGTCCTGCGACGCCCGCGACCGCGAATCCACCAAACAAACCCTGATCCGCCTAGTCGAATACGCCATGATCCGCTGGATGACCCCCGCCCGCACGTAGCTCACCCCGCGCGAGCGCACCTTTCACCCACAGTCGGCCAACTCCGACGGCACCCAGGCCCTGTCCCCACCCCGTGCGGACCCGGCACCTTCACACCCAAGTCGGTCAACTTAGACGGGACCCAGCCCCGCTGTCCCCCCACCCCGTGCGGACCCTTCACCTTCACACCCAAGTTGGTCAACTTAGACGGGACCCAGCCCCGTCCGGCGCCATCGGCCGCCAGGCCGATGTTGTCGCCCCTCCGGCAGGAGCGTCCGCCTTTGTAGGCCCGCGGTCTTTGCGGGCCTACAAAGGCGGACTCTCGTAGCCGTAGTCGACGGCGCCCGCGCCGAAGGCGCCAGAAACACAGGGCGGCATCGGCAGTAACCATCGGAAAAGCCCGCCCCGCCACCGGTCTTTGGTGGCGGGGCGGGCTTTTCCGATGGCTGGTAGACGGGACGCCGCACCCTCACAGAAAACGCTCTTAACCAAGGAGCCGTCCCGTACCGTCCGCCGCTTCTAACCAGGGCGCCGTCCCGTACCGTCCGCCGCTCCTAACCAACACCCGTCGCGTACCGTCCGTCGCTTAATCAGGCGTTGGTACGAGCGACACCCTGACCAGGGCCGTCACCGGCCCTTTTGGTAGCACCTGACCCGACAGACTGGCCTGCGGGCCCGTCGTGCGGCCGCTGTCCCGTACCGCCCCATCTCACCAACCATCCAACCCGTTTCGGCCCGCGGTGAAAGGAAGGCGGGCATACTGACCTGCAGCCAAATACGGGGAGGTTTCTGGTGCTCAGTGGCGAAGACTATTTGTCCGCGGTGGCGATTCGGGCGAGTCGCAACAAAGGGAAGCTTTACACCGCGCCGATCGGGCCGATCAACGCGATGGTCGCGAATATGTACGCCGGTGCTGGCGCGGCCCTTGGGCAGATCCATTTCTGCCTGGTCGCGGCGACGGTGCCGGAGATCAACGCCTTTGTCGTGAAAGATTTCAGCAGTCACGCGGCGCAGCACGCGAGGCAGGCGACCAATGGCGTGAAGGGCATGGGGACGCTGATCGTGACGCTGGCCGGGCTGGTTTCCCCGGTCGTCCAGCCGGACGCGATCCCGGCCGCCACGGCCAAGCCGGGTTTGGACTTCGGCGCCGAGAAACGGCCGGTGGTGGTGGACCTTTCCACTGGTCAGGTGCACATGTTCACCGGTACGAAGTTCGTCGGCCTGGTGATGCAACGGGCGATCCGCAAGCGCGCGCAAATGTTGTTCCCGCCGCCCGCGGAGGCCGAGGCGGACCTGCGCGACAACCCTCGCCCGGTGATTCCGCCCGCCTGACTCGGACGGGGCGGAGCCGGTGGCGGGAGTGGGGCTGGCTACCATCCGGAGAGTCTTTGCTGGCGACCAGATCCGGAGATCCCCGACCGATGAGTGGCGACCCGACCGGCGACTCCCGTCTCGACAGTGCACTGACCAGCGCGTCCGGCATCGCCGGCGCGCGCACGGCGGCGAGTCCGCCCTGGCGGCGGTCATCGCCGCCGAGCAGGGACACCGGCCGGCGGCCCTTTTCGCGGCTGCCGGCGAGGTGTCGCTCGCGTTCGACGGGGAACTGGCGGACCCGGACGCGGTCCGCAAGGCGGTCGACGCGCCGGCCGAGGCGACCGACGCCGAGCTGGTCCTCGCCGCGTACCAGGCCTCCGGGACGGACGCGTTCGGGCAACTGCCCGGGCGGTGGGCGGTGGCCGTCAACGACCGGCGGGACGGTCGTACGCACCTCGCCGTGGACGCCAGTGGCGCTGGCGCGCTCTACTACTACGCGCGTGTTGGTGAGTCCTACGCGTACGCGTCTGAGCCGACCGCGCTGCTCGCCGCGCCGGAGCTGACCGCCGCACCCGACGACGAGGTGGTCCGCGGCTACCTGTTGACCGGCGCCTGCGACCAGGGCGAACGGACGTTTTTTTTTGCCGGTATCTCCCGGGTTCCGGCCGGTCATGTGACCACCTTGCAAAGCGGCGCGGCGACGGCCGCGTACAAGGTGCCGGAGTCGACCGGCACCGACTTGGTTGAGGCCATTGACACCGTGCTCGCGCCTTCGCATGACCGCGCGAGCGGCGTACGGCTGAGCCACGGCGCGCCTGGTGCGTATTTTGCCGCCGCCCGGCTGGCCGAAGCACCTGTCTACGTCTTGTCCGCCGGCCCGACCTCCACCGCCGACACCGGCCAGACAGTGGCGACCGCGCTTGGTCGTACGCCGGTCACCGTGCAGGCCTCCGGGGACCAGTTGGGCACCGATCTGGCCGATCTGGTCCGGCTGCTCGGCGAACCGGTGCCGGACCTCGCCGCCTACGCGCTCTACGCCACGGCGCGGGCCGCCAAGGGATCGTTGGTCGACCCAGCCGGCGCTGACACAGCGCTGCGTTTGTCTGTGGAGACACCAAAAGCCAAGCGTACGGTCGAAGTTGCCAGCCTGCTGTCCACTGTGGACGGCGGGTCCGCTGAGCCCGGCAGCGCAGCAGAGGTGGCCTTGCGGGTGGCCGACCGGATTGGCGCGCACACCGGCGTCCCGGTCCGGTTGCCCTTCTGTGACCGCGAAGTTCGCCGGGTCGCGGCCGCCGCGGCCGACCCGGGGGAGCTGGTCGCCGCGCTGTTGACTCCGCGCGTACGGGCCGCCGCCGGTCCACTGCGCCCGGCCGCTCCGGTGACCGAATGGTTGCTGCGGCTGAAAAACCGTGTCTACGGCACTTTCCTGTCAGAGTCGTTCACGACCCGGCCGTGGTTCGCGCAGCAGGAGATTTTGGTCGCCTTCGAGGATTTCATCAAGGGCCGTAATGCCGACGCCGCGGTTTTCTGGCGGTTGCTCAACGTCGAGCTCTGGATGGCCGAGTTCGTCGACCCGAAGCCGGACGAGGTCGCGCCGGTCGCGATCAAGGGTCCGCTGGAAGCCAACAACGGCAAGAAACTGCTGATCGACGTCGACGGTGAGCAGTGGCTGCGGTTCCCGGTCCGGACCGACCTGTTCGCCCGCGGCGACGACTTCGAGAAGCTGATTTCCGGCTATATCAACGACTTCTTCACCTCGATGGAGTCCGACGGCGGCTACGCCGACCGTTTCGAGCATGAGTGGTATTTGCTGGTCAGCGAGAAGGTCATCGCGATCTCGCAGGGCCGGTCGTATTTTATTTGGGACATCCAGCCAAACTGGTGGGCTCGTACGCTCAGCAAGTTCGTCGTGAAGACGCCGTACGGCATCGGGCTCGGCAGCCCGTGGACGATGCAACTGGCGCTGCAGGAGGCCGGCCTGCCGCGCATCCTGGTCGCGTCGGCGGCCGGCGCGGCCGGCAAGGTGATCGGTCGCCGCGGGCTCTTCTACCAGGTCGCCGGTCATTCCGTACGAGCGATTGACGGCCCGACCGAGTATTCGGCGTACCCGTCGAACGTCTCCGCGAAACTGGCGCCGGCCAAGCCCAAGCAGGTGGCGACCAAGCTGGTCGCCGCGTTGCGGGACGCGCTCGTGGAGCGCGGTCATGAGAGCGTCGCGGCGAAGCTCGCCGGCGTGGTGGTCATCGATGCCAACGACATCGGCCGCAACATCCTCGGCGCCAACGCCAACCGGCCGGACGTGTTCTTCGAGAAGCTCTTCGCCGACAATCCGCTGGGGCAGGGCTCCGAGCAGACCCCGTTGGCGGTGGCGGTCCCAGCCGCCAGCTGAGGTGTAATCATCGCCGCACGGTGCCCTCGTTGAGCTTGCCCAAGGGGTTCGCCGCCGCCCGGTTATCGGGCAGTTGACCTGCGCGAACGGGCCGGATCGGACACTTCGCCGACACCTGTCGTTAAAGTCGTACCAGTGATGTACTGACGTAAGCGCTGTAACGGTGTAATCATGTAGGTAGCCAGAGCGGAGGCGCCTGGGCGAGCGCAGGAGGAGCAAGAGATGTCGGGACAGCGCAGGCACCCCGGATTGGGCCGGCAGGGTGGATGGCAGCAGGCGGACCTTCCGGTCGCCGACGACGCGTCGGCGTGGATCCGTGGCCGGATGCCGGACGGGTGGTTCACCGAGCCGGTCGAGGTGACCGTCGACCGGGAAGAGATCGTGATCGTGGGCCGGGTCGCCGAGCCGGACGCTTCGGCGGCCGCACGTCCCAGCGACGGGGCAGCCGTTGACCTCGAAAAAATCAGAAGAAACCGACGACCAGACCGTGCAATTGTCCGAGGCGGTGTCCAGCGGCCCTAGTAATGGGGCGGCCACTGACACGCAGTCGCGGGCCGAGCGGGCCGCGGCGGAGAACGGCCGGATCACCCGGTTCCGCGAGGACACCCGCAACGCGCGGATCTACATCAGCCAGCAGGTCGAGCACCGTTACGGTCGGAAGGTCTCGTGGGGGGCGCCGCGTGCGGCGGCACCCGCCAGCTGTTCACCAACCTCTCGGTGCCGGTGATGACCCGGCTCCGGCAGGGCGACCGTCAGGTCCTGGACACGCTGGTCGACGCCGGCGTTGCCCGGTCCCGCTCGGAGGCGCTGGCGTGGTGCGTGAAGCTGGTCGGCCAGCACACTGACGACTGGCTGCAGGGCCTGCGGGACGCGATGTCCGAGGTGGACCGGCTGCGGGCCGAGGGTCCCAGCGTCTGATCGGGTACGAACAAGGGCCGGCGACTTCTCTCGCCGGCCTTTTCGTTTGGCTGAGAGGGGCCGCCAGCGTGGCGAAAAGTCAGGTTGTGGAAAACCCGGGAACGGCTCTTGCAGGCCATACGCTTTTCTGGTGACGTCAATTTCCCTACGCAAATGGCATACCGACCGGGCGGTGAAGCTCGATCGGTTGATGCAAACCCATGTCATCGTCGCCGGCTCGGGCTCCGGCCGGCGCTGGGCCGCCGAAGAACTCAACCACGCGATCGTCTTACGCCTCGCCAGCGAATTCCAGGGCTTCTGCCGCGAACTGCACACCGAAGCGGTGGACTTTGTCGCTGACGTGTTGTCGCGTGGTGACCATGGATTGAAGGTGATGGTGCGGTTCCCTTACGAACATGGCCGCCGACTGGACCGTGGCAATGCGGATCCCTCGGCGCTGGGCAGCGATTTTCGGGCTGCTGGGAATGCGGATCTGGGATGCGCTTCGAAGCACCTATCCGGCGAAAGGGGAGCTCTGGCGGCGCAAACTCGAGTTGCTGAACGCGGCGAGGAATGGAATTGCGCACGACGACCAGACCAAGCTCGGCGTCGTCCGAGCAGCCGGATGGCCGCTGACTCTCGCGTCGGCGCGAAGCTGGCGCGCCGGGCTGGACGGATTGGTGGTGGGGATGGATCATGTGGTGAAACGGCATGTCCAGGACACGTTAAAGGTGTCGCCGTGGTGAGGGGTGCGGAGATGAGTAGGCGTCTTAAGCCCGGTGACCGGGTGCGGGTGTCGTTCGCGTCCACCCTGGTCGAGGGCATGGTGATCCGCGCCGACGGGGTGACCAAGGCTTCGGTGACGGTCGCTGTGGAGATCGATGACACGGACGAGCCCATCATGATCCGCTACGAGCCGGAGCAGGTCGAGGTCATCCCGGCGGCTTAGTTAGGTGGTCTTGGCCGTTTTGTTGGTGCGGCGCGTGAAGAACGAGACGGTCTGCGGGATGATCAAGAGCAGCAGCAGGCCGTAGTACGACGTGCCCAACGGGATCAGGACGAACGCTCCCAGCAGGCCCGCCGTGGCGCCGAACGATCCGATCAGGAAGTGCTGGTCGACCGAGCCGCTGCCGGGATTTCGCTGCTGTTGTTTGTAAAGAATCCACGCCATCACGCTCTGGCAGATACTGCTGGCCAGGGTCGTACCGATGTAGAAATAGACGACGAACGGATACTGGTGGCTGTCGAACTCGCCGACGATCTCGGTGGGGTACGGCAGGAAGACGATTGTCAGAAGCCACGCCAGATTCAAGAAGACCAGTGGTCTGGTCAGTTTCGCGACTTCGGTGAACAGTTCGTGGTGAGCGGTCCAGAACCGTGCGATGACCAGGAAGCTGAGCACGAAACTGAAGATCGAGCTGCGGTTGGCCACCACCATGTCCAACGGGTTGATCTTGTCGTGCGCAGCGGCGACGATGATGGCGCTAGCTGAAATTCCCCACTTTTGCTAGATCATTTTCCCCAGTTGGGTGTCGTCCGGCGTGGCGTTCGCGCTGGTCAGGATGGTTCTACTGACAGTGCGTAGTGACTGTGTTCGCTATGTGACTTGTTGGGGGCCTCGATGCTCAGCGTGGAGGAAGAGGTGGATGCGCACGCGCTTCGCCGGCAGGGTTGGTCGATCTCGGCGATTGCTCGTCATCTGGGCCGGGACAGGAAGACGATCCGCGCGTATTTGAGTGGCGCTCGGGAGCCTGGTAAGCGGGTCCGGTCCGAGCCGGTGGTGATCGCGGAGTTCGTGCCGTATTGCCGGCAGCGGCTGGTTGATGATCCGCATTTGTGGGCGTCGACGTTGTTCGACGAGGTCGTCGCGTTGGGGTTCACTGGTTCGTATCCGTCGCTGACCGCGGCGATCCGCGACCTGGGGCTGCGTCCGCATTGCGAGGCGTGTGACCGGTCCAAGGGCCGTGACACCGCGGTGATCGCGCACCCGGCGGGCGCGGAGACGCAATGGGACTGGTTGGAACTTCCTGATCCACCATCGTTCGGCGTGGGGCCTGGGAAAGCACGCGCATCTACTGGTCGGCGCTCTCGCGCATTCCTCGCGGTGGCGCGGAGTTTTGGCTACCAGTGAGGATTTCCCGCATCTGGTCGAGGCGATGGACGCTGTCGTGGCGCGCCTGGGTGGGCTGACCAAGGTGTGGCGGTTCGACCGGATGTCCACCGTTTGCTATCCACCGACCGGTGCGGTACTGCCCAGTTTCGGTGAAGTGGCGAAACATTACGGAGTCACCGTCGTTATTTGCCCACCGAGGCGGGGAAACCGCAAAGGCGTTGTCGAAAAGGCGAATCATTCCGCCGCGCAACGATGGTGGCGAACATTACCGGACGAGACCACGCCGGCCCAGGCTCAGGCGTTGCTGGATCGACTCACCGCCCGGTTGGACACCCGCAAGCGGATGCTCGACGGGGCGCCGACCACGGTCGGCGCGCTGGCTGACGCTGAACCTTTGCGTCCCCCGCCGGGGGTGGTGTTCCCGGCCGGCTGTCCGATGAGCGGACCGTGACCGCGCAAGGATTGGTGTCCTGGCGTGGAAACTCCTACTCGGTGCCGCCAGGCCTGACCGTGTGCCAGGGTGCTGCTCACGCACCGGTTGGGCACCGAACTGGTGCGCATCGCCACCCCCACCGGCGCGGTCGTGGCCGCGCACACGCGCGCCCTGGACGGCGCGGGGCGGGTGGTCCGAGACGACGGCCACGTGGCGGCCTTAGAGAAGAAGGTCCTGGCCGGGTTCACCGATAAGCCGCCCTGCAAACACAAAACCCGCCGACCACCGTCGGCCGCCGCGCTAGCCGAAGCTGATCGCCTACGCGGCCATTCGACCCCTGACCCGGCATCGAAGGTGGTGATCGATTTCTCCGTTTACGTCAATGCCGCTGACCGGCTCGCGACCCGCGCCGGCCGACGCGGCCGATGCGTTACCGCGAAAGGAAACTCGATCGTGAGCACACTCAACGCGCCACCTGTCCTACCTGAAACTGGCCGACGCGGCCGATGCGTTACCGCGGTCCTGGACGCCGCCCGCGCGAAAACCTC